>CAYZXS010000019.1:0-67281 GCA_964482495.1 uncultured Planctomycetales bacterium | reverse complement strand
GCTCCGCGGCCCGCGGCTCGCCCCCCAGCGCGAAGAACCGGAGGAAAGAGAGCGGGCGGCCCCGAAGGACCGCCCGCACGACCAAACCCGACCGACCCTTACTGAATCGAGGTCGCGTGAACGTTCGACTTGATCGAGTCGACGTTGCCGACACCCCGCTGGACGACGGCTTGCATCCACACCGGGATCAGCGGCGCGCCCGCGGGGACCGGGACCAGGTAGGTCGCGGTGCCGCCGCTGGAGACCGAGGAGCCGATGATGGTGATCGGGTTGATGATGTCCAGGCACAGGCCGCCGAGCTGCGGCGGGCACGGGCCGGAGCCCTGGCCGGCGAGGCTGTAGAGGAACCACACCGACTCGCCGTCGTTGGCGTTGCTGGCGGTGAGGGTCGCGGTGGTGCCGCGGACCAGCGGCGTGGCGGTCAGCTGCAGGCCGACGTCGACCGAGAAGTGGCCGATCCAGGTGCGCCAGCTCGTGGTGCGGTACTCGTGGTGGTTCCAGAAGCTGCCGGGCTGCGCCGGGTCCTCTTCCAGGCCGGAGTAGTCGCCCCAGCGGCTGCCGCCCTCGGGCGAGGTGCTGGTCTGCATCTCGACGCCGGGTCGGACGGTGCCGGCCGGGTCGGTGGTCATCCGGAAGGTCCGGTAGACGCCGATGTACTCGCTCGAGGAGCTGCGGTTGAAGGCGATGGCCATGTTGCCGCTGTTGTCGACGTTGATGTCGCCGAACCAGGAGTCGACGTTGTTGCCCTCGTCGACGTCGCCGGACTGGACCAGGACCGGGTTCGAGCCGCTGGTCGGGAAGCCGCGCAGGTCGATGTGGTACCAGCGGGCCTTGGAGGCGCCGTCGCCGCCGTTGACGTTGTGGACCAGGTACAGGTGGCCGTTCCGGACGACGCCGTTCTTGATCCGGTGGTCGATGGTGTCGGCGCGGTTCGAGGTGCCGAGCTGCTCGGCGTCCGGCGGGCTGGAGAAGCCGCCGACGTAGAGGTCGTAGTAGGACTTGCTCGGCGCCAGCGTGTTCTCCAGCGCGTACAGGCGGATGTAGGGCGTGCCCCGGGCGTAGCTGCTGGCGAAGTAGCCGATCCCGCCGCCGTCGTAGTTGTGGGTGGCGCCGGTCGAGACGATGCCGTTCTCGTTCAGGAAGCTGGTCTTGGTCGGCACGCCGCCCGACAGCATCGGGCCCTTCTCCATCACGTGGATGTAGTTGCGCCCCGAGCCGAAGCAGTCGGCCACCAGGTAGATCGCGTCCGAGCTGACCCCGAGGTTCGGGAAGTCGATGAAGTCGCAGATCGAGTTGACGTCGAAGTCGTACTTGTGGAAGTCGCCCGCCGACGGGTCGCTGCTCTTCGAGACCGCGATGTGGTACTTGTCGGTGTTGCCGAGGTGCTCGACCGCGCCGATGATGTAGCGGCCGGAGTGCTCGTCATAGACCGCGACCGGGTCGAAGACGAAGCCCGAGGTGCCGAAGAAGGGCTCCAGCGCGGTGCTGTAGGTCTGGGTGCCGGTCTTGGTGAAGATCTTCATGTCGACGTTGACCACGGCGACGATGTGGTTCATGCCCACCGCCAGGTCCGGGTCCGGCGGGTTCCAGCCGGTCGAGGTGAAGGCGGTGAAGCCGAAGTCCGGGCCCTGCGGGCCGGGGTTCGGGGCGTGCGAGTCATCGACCCAGCTGGGGTCCCAGTCCGGCGGCGCGGTCGGAGCCAGCACGTCCTCGGCGGTGAGGTCGGTGCAGGCGGCCAGCGGCTGGACGAACTCGGGAGCGGGCAGGTCCAGGCCCTCGGGGGCGAGGAAGCTCAGGCCGACGGCCCGCTTGTCGCTGCCGAGGCGGCCGTGCCAGACGAGGGCGACCTGGTCCAGCGGGCTCCAGGCGGCGTGGCGGGAGTTCAGGCCCACCTGCAGGGTCTGCTGGCCGTCGGTCTCGCGATTGAACAGGAAGCGCTCGCCGGCGGGGGCGCCGTCGGCGTCGTAGACCTGGGCGTAGACGTCGACCGGCTTCTCGGAGCCCGGGCCCTCGGCCTTGGGGCTCTTCTGGCCGTGGGCGTTGTAGGCCACCAGGTAGCGGCCGTCGGTGGCCATCGCCACGGTGCCGCCGTTGCGGTAGCCGGCGTCGACGCCGGGCATCTCGGCGACCTCGCCGCGCGGGCTGCCGTCGGCGTCGAAGGCGCGGGAGTAGACCTCCCAGTCGGCGCCGTCGGCCGAGGCCATCCAGGCCAGAGCAAGCCGGTCGCTGCCGTTGCTGTCGAGGCTGGGCTCGATGTGGTGGCGCTCGTCCTGGGGCGTCATCCGGAACTCGTCGCCGGCGAAGGCGCCGTCGGCGCCGAGGACGCGGCCGTAGATGCCGGCGGGGACGCCGGCGTCATCGGTGCGGCCCCAGGCCAGGGCGAAGCCGTCGCCGAGGGCGGCGGCGTTGGGCATGTTCTCGCGGCCGGCCTCGGCTTGGCCGAGGCGGAATTCGCCGCCGAGCGGCGCGCCGTCGGCGTCGAACAGGCGGCCGAAGGCGGTGGGCTGACCCGGGTGCTCGGAGAGCCAGGCCACCAGCACCACCCCGTCCTCGTTCACGGCCACCGCGGCGTCCTGCTGGTCGCCGAGGCGGGTCTCGTTGACCAGGATCTCGTCACCGGCGGCGCCGAAGACGCTGCGCTCGGCTCCGTCCTCGTCGACCGACACGGCGTCGGCGAACTTGCGCAGGTAGATGCCGCCCCGCGAGCCGTCCTGGCCGGCGGAGCACCAGGCCACCCAGGCGTCGCCGTCGGGCGCGAAGGCCGCGGCGGGCTCCAGCTGGCCGTCCGGCAGGTACTGGTTGACGTGCAGCTCGGTGCCGATCGGGCGCCCGAGCGGGTCGAGCAGCTGCGCGAAGACGCCGAAGGTGCCGTGCTCCTGGCGACGGCTGCCCCAAGCGACCAGGATCCGGCCGTCCTCGGCGATGGCCAGGGTCTGGTCCTGCTGGCGGTTGTATTCGAAGGTGTTCGCGCGGGTCTCGATCAGGCGATGCTGCGGCAGCGCCGACTCCGCCTCCTGGGCGAAGCTGGGGCTGGCGAGCAGGCCGAGGCCGGCGGCAACCGGGAAGAGCACGGGTGCGATTCGGGTCAAGGCGATGACTCTGGCTGGGAGGAAAGGGACGGCCCCGGCTGGCGGGGGTCACGGGAGGGAAGGCCGGGGTCGGACTCCGGCAATGAGGGGACGGTCTGGACCCGGGGTAGGATCCAGGAATCAGTCCTTCAGGGATACCACGCCGTCAGGCGCCCGTCACGGAATCGGGCTCTGGGGCCGCTCGATCGGCCTCTGGCGCCGGTTCGGAGGGGGTGCCGGGCACGCTCGGGGGCCCCTCCTCCAACTCCAGGGCGAGCTCCTCGTCCGCAGGATCGCCGGGCAAGATCTCCGGAACCGCCGGCGGACCATCGCCACCGTCCGGGATCTGGGCGTAGAGCTGGCTCATTTCATCCAAACGCCCCCGGATGTCTCCGAGGTCGCCCTCCAGAGCGCCGAGGGAGCGGCGCACCCGGGCGATCTCGGCCAATCGCCGCTCGGCCGTTTGGAGCCGGTCGCGGCAGCTGCGCTCGAGCGTGGCCAAGCCCGCCTGCAGGGCCTGGATCGAGGGCCGGGAGTAGTCGTGGAAGACCCGATCCAGGAGCCGCTCCAGGCTCCGGGGGCTGAAGGAGTCGAAGAAGTCGGTCACGGTCCGGCTGAGCATCTGCCGCGCCGGCGGGCCGAGCCGCTTGGCCTTCGCGGCCTTCGGCACCCGGTTCTTGGGCTTGGGGTCGGGGCCGAAGAGGCGCCGCGCGACCTTCGCCTGGCTCCGGAACAGGAGCCAGTCCCAGAAGCCCTTCTTCACCGGGATCTCCTGGCTCCGGATCGGCAGGGTCGCCGGTTCGATGCCGGCGTAGGGGTCGAGGGCGTCGAAGACCTCGCGGCCGATCTGGTCCAGCGATAGGCCGGCAGCGGTCAGGCTGACCCGCACCCCGCTCGGCACGGTCGGGCCGCCGCTGCCGTCCTGGATCATCTGGTGCAGGGCTTGGTGGATCGCCAGGGCCAGCTCGTTCTGGAAGCTGCTGAGCAGCGGCGCCAACTCCTGGTCGCCGAGGTCCTGGAGGCTGGCATCGGTCCGGTACCAGGACTCCAGCGAGCCGACCAAGGCGCGCCCGGCCTTCTCGCGCACCGCCTCGGCGATCTCTTGGGCCGACGCGGCCAGCTCCTCACGCAGGGGCCGGTAGGCCTCCTCCCAGGAGAAGCCCTCGAGGCGCTTCAGGGTGTCGAGCTTCTGCTGGGCGACGCTCTGGTCCCGCTCCAGGTCGGCCGCGAGCCCGGCGAGCTCGCGCACGGGGCCGGCCTGGCAGGTCTCCGCCAGGTCCCCGGTCAGGCTGGCGGCCCGGCGCAGGCTGTCGCCGAGGAAGGCGGCCAGGTAGTCCGAACTGTTGAGATAGTCGGTCAGGTCGCCGCGGAAGCCCTGGAAGCCGTCGCCGTCCTCCTCGGGGTCGCCGTCCTCCAGACGCAGGCGCTTGCTGGCGGCGCGGAGCAGGTCCACCGGGTAGATCTCCAGGCGCCCCTCGTCGAAGGCGGCCTTCAGCGGAGCGCTCATGGACAGCTGCTCGAAGGCGTCCAGGATGCGGGACGGGTCCTCGTGCTCCAGGCTCGGCTGGAGGCTGCCGTCGGGCTGCAGATCCTGCTTGGTGGTGTCGAGGTTGACCACCAGGAAGATGCGGCTGAACAGCTCGAGCAGCTCGTTGAACTCGTCGAAGACCTGCTCCAGGAACAGGTTGTCGGTGCGCACGACGAAGATGGCGCAGGCCGCAGTGTCGCGGAAGTCGCGGGTCATGCGGTCATAGCCGAACTTCATCCGGGTGTAGAGCCCGGGGGTGTCCACCAGCACCGTGCCGGACTTCTCCAGCTCCTCGGCCGGAAGCTTGATCTCGACCCGGCGAACCGCCCGCGGCGCGTGCTGGCCGGGGTCGAAGCTCTCGTCGGTGGCCTCCACTTCCCGCATGCGCTCCGCCAGCTCGGCGTGGGCCTGGTCCAGCTCGGCGCGCATGCCCGGCAGGTCCTGCACGGTCTCGGCGCTGCCGTCGTAGCGGGTCAGGACCAGCTCCCGGCTGGGCGCGTGGCTGACGTTCACCAAGCAGGGATAGGCCGGCAGGGCGGTGACCTCGCTGACGTACTCGGCGCTGAGGGCGTTCATCAGCGTCGATTTGCCGCTCTTCAGCGGGCCGAAGATGAGCACGTAGGCGCGCTGTTCGGCCACCCGGTCCGACAAGGTCTGGAGCTGGTCGGTGAGCTCTTGGATCTGGGGCAGGACCGCCCGGGCCGGATTCTCGGCGTCGGCCCCCTGCAGGGCCTGATGGACTTCCGTCAGAGAGGGGAAGAGCGGGTCGACGGTGTTCCCGAACTCCTCGGAGAATTGATTCAGCAAAGTCCGCACCCCTAGAAAATAGCGCCGGAAAGGGAGATTGCAGTGGCTGGAAGGCGTCTTTTCTGCGGGCGCTGAGGCCCGGCGGCCGGCTCTCGGATTTTTCTCCAATTCTTTGGGACAAACGGCCCCCTGCGGGATCAAGACAACGTGGAGGCCGGCCTCTCCCGGTCGACGCACCCCGAATGCGGGCTTCCGTGAACTCTCGCGGAAGCCCGGTCGGGGACCCCAGCCACCACTGGAGGACGATGACGGAAGCGGACAAGCAATGGGCCGACCAATTCGACGTCCACCTTCCCGCTGCCCTGGAGGCGAGCCAGGGCAAGTTGGAGGGTGACCTCGTGACCCTCAGCCCGGGCAGCGTCCTGTTCGCCTCCGACGGCCATCTGGAGGTGGACGTGGTCGTGGACGGGAAGGCCTACCGCGGCCGGATGGTCCGCGCCGGAGCCGGCGCCGACAGCCGGATGAACTACGTCGTCCAGCTCGAGCAGCCGCTGCCGGTGGACGAGTGACCCGCTGAGGCGCGCCCCTCTCGCCCTCTCGCCCTTTCGCGCCTCCTGGCCGCCGCTCAGTCCTGGAAAGCGACCTCCAGGGCCGCGCCGGCGACGGTGAAGGTGGTGCAGACCTGGCGGTGCCCGGCCTCGATGTCGCCGATCTCGACCTGGTAACTGCCGTCGGGGATCTGGAGGGTGAGCGGCCGCTTCATCCGGGAGGAGTGGAGCCGCGCGCCGGTGTTCTGGTCCCGGATCGTGACCACCCAGCCGAAGGGGGACGACGAGAAGTCCGGGCGGAACGTGACGGGCGCGGAGGCCGGGAGCTGCCACGCGCCCAAGTCGACGTCGCCGGCGCGGGTGTCGGCGAGCAGCACGCCCCGGCACAGGCCGGAGCTCTGGGCCAGGAGCTGGTAGAGCCCGGGAGCGGCGCCGGTGATCCGGAAATCGCCGTTCTCGTCGGTCAGCGCCGCCAGGTAGCCGAGGAAGGGCTCGCCGTCCGGAGCGGTCCGCATCGGCTCCAGGCGCAGGATGACTTCAGGCGCCGGGCTGCCGTCGGCCTGGCGCAGGGAGCCGGTCAGGCTCGTGGGCGCCGGCAGGACCAGATCGCCGAGGTCGAGGTTGTCTCCCGGTTGGAGGGAGACCCAACGCGCGAGCGCGCCCCGGTCGGGGGCGCTGGCGCGCAGCACTACCGAACCCGGGACCAGGTCGGCCAATTGCCAGGTCCCGGAAGGCTGGTCCACCCAGCCGAAGGGCTTGCCGTCCAGGCCGAGCAGGCTGACCTGGCCTGAGGTCAGCTTGGCGCCGCTCTCGTCCACCAGCCGGGCGCGGGCGCGGGCGAGGTTGGAGCGGACCGCGGTGGCCGGGGTCGTGATCGTGGCCTCGGTGGCGCCGGCGGAGACCTGGGTCTGGCCGAGGATCACCGGGCCCAGGGCGACGGCGACGTGGAAGGGCGGCGCCAGGTCGCTCTCGAGGGTGCCCAGGTATTCCATGGGCCACTGGCCCGACTCCGGGAAGGGGCCCGAGTAGCTGGCCGTGACGAAGCGCCCGTCGGGAACCGAGTGGCGGACCCGGGCCTCGGGCGCCGGATGGAGGCTGCCGAAGGGCTGCTCGGAGACCAGGACGCTCAAGGGCGCCTGCCGCGCTCGGTTCCAGCCCAGCACGCGCGCCACCGCGTCCCCGGAGGGGGTCACGACCCGCAGGGGCCACCGGCTGGAGCCCGGGTTCGAGGAGCTGGCGGGCGGCGGCGGGGCGGCCGCGAGCCGGCCGGGGCCGGAGGGCGGGGCCGCCGGGCCGGCGGGGGAGACGGGCGGGCCCGCTCCGTCGGTGTCGGCCGCGGACGGGGCGGGCAGCTCAGCGGCCTCGACCGGGGCGGGCTCGGGCTGGCCGCCGCCGAATTGCCAGGCCAGGCCGGCGGCGGAGGCGCCCGCGGCCAGGATCAGGACCGCGGGCAGGCCCCAGCTGGTCGCGGAGGCGCCTGCGACCAGAGTGGACAGCGCCAACGGCTTGTATCCGAGGGCCAGCAGCATCGGCGCAGCCCAATTCCCGTCGTACTGCTCCCGGAATTGGGCCCTCAGCAGCTTCTTCCCCCGGTCCAGCCGGGTGTGGACCCCCGAGACGGTGATGCCGAGCTGCTTGGCGATGGCCGGGGCGTCCATGTCGCGGAAGAAGTGCAGCAGCAGGGTGGTCCGGTAGGGCTCCTCGAGCTTGCGCAGGGCCTTGACGGCGTATTCGGTGGCCTCGGCCTGCTCTAGCGGGTCGGCGGGCTCGAGGCGGGTGCTGGAGGGGATCTGGGACTGGGCGGACTGCTGGAAGTTCTCCCTCCGGCGTCGCGAGCGCATCGACTGCAGCACGTTCCGCTTCAGGGTCGTGTTCAGCCAGCCGCCGAGCGGGACGCCGGCGCTGGGGGGCTTGCGGAGGACGCGGAGATAGGTCTCGCTGACGGCGTCCTCGGCCAGCGCCTCGTCCCCGAGCATGCTCAGGGCGAGGCGCTTCATCCAGCCGAGGTGTTGGAGGAGCTCCTCGGCGTCGATCTTGAGGGCAGGGAGAGGCATGGAGATGCGGTTTCCCCAGGTTACCCGGGGCACTTGAGTGATCCCGCTGAGGCGCTCCTGTCTCAAGAAATTTAATAAAAGCAAGATCCTACTGAAGCTCGGGATAGGGTTGAGCATCACGATGATGATTCCTGGTCTTCATCAGCCCCAGCAACTTCTCCGGGTGCCTGCCCGGGACACGATGTCCATTCCTAAGCTTCTTCGTTCCTCCCTCTTGCCCGCAGCGGTCCTTGCGCTCGGGCTGGGGTTCACCCTTCCCGCCTCGGGGGCGCCCACGGTGTTCGGGCCGCCGCCGGGGGGGGAGGGCTGTTCCCTCGTCTTCACCTCGCCGAACGAGTTCTTCTGCGTTGGGCCCTGCTCAAGCGGTGAGGCTTGTTCCTCCGAGGTCCTGGTCCTCCAGCAGATGGACGGGACCCAGATCCTGCGGTGTGGCGCCGACTGCCCGATCAGCGACTGTCGGACCCAGTGGGTCGTCGCCAGCGACGGCGAGCTGCAGACCGAGTGCCGCAACCTGACCTGCACCTCCTGCGTGCTCGACCTCAACAGCCAGACCTGCGGCTGCGCGGACCAAGGATGAAGGCCTTCACCGCCATCCGCTGGATCGGCCTCGCGGGCCTGGTCCTCTTCGGCGCGCAGCAGATCCGCTCCCTGGAGAATTCCAGCCAGCCGCTCCAACTCCTCTACCGCCTACCGCTGGCCCAGATCGAGCTGCCGGCCGAGTGGTTCAGCCTGCGCGACCTGCAGCTGACCGGCGACCCCTACTGGAACCCGGACGGCGACTACGTCCTGCCGACCGAGAAGGTGGCGGAGGACCTGCTGGTGGCCCAGCTGGGCGATCTCGGCGCCGTCTTCGCCGACCTCCCGGCCGCGGGCGCCGACGAGCCGCTGCAGCTGCCCGAAGGCCCCGCCCTGGTGATCCGCTGGGAGCACGGCTCGGGCATGATCGAGCTGCTCCACGCCTCGTGGCTGTTCGGCGCCGATGACGCCGCGGACGCCACCCTGATGGGCAAGGAGGCGGTCCACGCCGTCGACCCAGTCACGGGCGCCCGGCCGCTGCGGTCGGAGCGGCCGCCGACCGTCCAGCGCTGGGTCCCGGCCTGGAACGGCAGCGCCGATCCCATGGACGACCCGATCCAGGACGGCCCCGGCTACCTCGAGGTCTACGGCGACGGCGGCATGCTGCTCGCGGCCTCCGGCAGCCTGGAGAGCGGCCCGTCGGATCAGCAGGGCTGGCTGAACGTCGCCATCGACCTCTACGGCGACCTCTACTTCTGGTTCGACCAGGAGTAGACCTCCGGATTCCCCTGGAGCCGACGGAAACGGAGCGATACCGGCCTCGGCGGCGGCCCACCGCCGCCGGGGCCACTCCCTTAGGATGGCGGGACGATGCTCGACCGCCGCGATTTCCTCCGCACCAGCGCCGCCCTGGCGGCGGTCTCCTTCGTCTCGGGCTGCGCCGCGCCGCGCCGCGGCCGGATGTCGCCGAACGACAAGCTCAAGATCGGCGTCATCGGCGTCGCCAACCGGGCGGCCGCCAACCTCGGCGGGGTCTCGGGTGAGGAGATCACGGCGCTGTGCGACATCGACGACCACTACCTCGGTCGCGCCGCCGAGGCACACCCCGGCGCCGCCCGCTACCACGACTTCCGCGACATGCTCGAGCGCGAGCGCCTCGACGCCGTGGTCGTGAGCACCGCCGACCACACCCACGCGCCGGCGACGCTGATGGCCCTGGAGCTGGGCATGGACGCCTACTGCGAGAAGCCGCTGACCCACAACGTACGCGAGGCGCGGCTGGTGGCCGAGGCCGCGCGGCGGCGCGGCGCCGTCACCCAGATGGGGACGCAGATCCACGCCGGCGCCAACTACCGCCGCGTGGTCGAGCTGGTGCGGAGCGGCGCCATCGGGCCGGTGCGCGAGTGCCACGCCTGGGTCGGCAAGGCCTGGGGCGGCGGCGAGCTGCCGAGCGAGCGGCCGCCGATCCCGCCGAACCTCCGCTACAACCTCTGGCTCGGCCCGGCCGCTTATCGGCCCTACCACCCGACCTACCTGCCGGCGAATTGGCGCCGCTGGTGGGACTTCGGAGGCGGCACCCTCGGCGACATGGGCTGCCACCTGATCGACCTGGCCTTCTGGGCCCTGGACCTGCGGCACCCGGTGCGGGTCGCCGCCGAGGGGCCGCCGGTGCATCCGCAGACCGCGCCGCTGTGGATGCGCGCCCGCTGGGACTTCCCCGCCCGCCGCGGCGCTGACGGCGCCCTGCTCGAGCCGGTCTCGCTGCACTGGAGCGACGGCGGCAAGCTGCCGCCGCAGATGGAGTCCGGCGCCCTGCCGGCGCGCGGCATGGGCGTGCTCTTCGTCGGCGAGCGGGGCGAGCTGTTCGCGGACTACGGCGGCTGGAAGCTCTATCCGGAGGAGGAGTTCGCCGACTTCAGCCCGTCGGCGCCGACCATCCCGGACTCGCTCGGCCACTACCGCGAGTGGATCGAGGCCTGCAAGAGCCGCGGCGCCACCACCTGCGACTTCGACTACTCCGGCGCCCTCACCGAGACCGTGCTGCTCGGCAACATCGCCTACCGGAGTGGTGCGGCCTTCGACTGGGACGCGGCGCGGCTGCGCGCCAGCGAGGCCCGCGCGCAGCCGTTGGTGTCGAGGGAGTACCGCGAGGGTTGGGAGCTTTGAGCTGCTGACCCCGCTCAGAGGTTGAAGTCGAACAGCGTCGCCGGCCCGGCGCTGACCACGACCGGGGCGGACTCCCGATCCTCGCCGTCGACCTGCATCTTCAAGGTGTAGGTGCCGGGCGGCACGTCCGCGAAGCGGTAGCGGCCCTTGCTGTTGACGATGCCGTACTGCACGCTCTCGCCGTCGGCGTCCAGGAGCTGCACCATGTCCATCGAGAACCCCTCCGGGTCGTCCTTCGGCGGCAGGCCCGTGACCACGCCTTGGAGCGCCCCGGCGCCCTTCAGCTCCAGCATGCCGACGTCGACGCGGGCGCCGTTATCGAGGGAGATGGTGTCGCTGGTGAGCCGGCTGAACCCCTTGGAGGCGACCCGCAAGTGCCAGTCGCCGGGCGGCACGTCGCGGAAGTGGAAGCTGCCGTCGGCGGCGGTGTTCAGGGTCGATTGGCCGGGCATGAAGTCGACGGTCTCGACCGCCGCCTCGTCTTCGTCCGCGCCGTAGGCGACGCTCATCATCACCACGCCCTGGGAGCCGGAGCCGTCGTCGCCGCCGGGTCCCTCGCTCAGGCCGACGCGGGCGTTGGCCACCGGCCCGGCGGGGCCGATCACGAGGCCGCTGATCTCACCCGACGCCAGGGCGATGGAGAGGTCCTGCGGGCCGGCGCCGAGCTCGACGTCCAGGGTCGTCGGCGGGCTCTGCGGGCCGGAGCGGGCGCTCAGCTCATAGCTGCCCGGATCGGTGGGGGGCATCGCCGCCCAGCCCTCGCCGTCGGTCTTGGTGCCCCCTCCTCCCATCGGGCCGGCGAACATCATGAAGTCGCTGTCGCCCTTGGCCGTCAAGGAGACGGTGGCGCCAGCGACCGGCTCGCCGAAGCGGGTCACGCGCACGCGCGGCAGCGCCTTGGAGGCGATCACCATGGTCTCGTCGCCGGTCTCGCCGGCCTTCAGCTCGACCACCAAGCCAGGCACGTCGTTGGTCTCTTGTCCTTGCGGGCCGCCGATGTGCACCGCCATGTCGCCGTTCTCGAAGCTCATCAACCCGCTGCCGCCGCCGCCGCCTTCGTGCACGGCGTAGGGTCCTGGCTCGAGCTCCTCCCAGACGACGATTCCCCAGTCATCGGCGCGGCCGGAGCGGGGCTGGGACTCGCTGTCCGGCGCGGTCGCTCGCAGCTCGAGCTGGGCGCGCGGCACCGGCTGGCCGAAGGGATCGACCACGCGCACGACCAGGGCGCTGGCGGGGTGGACCACGATCTCGGCGCGCTGCTCGTCCTCGGCGTTGCGCAGGAGCTCGAGCTCCGCGGCGGCGAAGCCCTCGGCGCGGGCCTCCAATCGCCACGGACCAGGATCCAGGCCGAGGAAGCGGAGCTCACCTTGGGCGTCGGTCTTGCCGCTGCGGCCGCCGCCGGGCGCCCCGCCGCGCCGGATGCGCACGCCGCCCTGGCCGGGACCGAGGTGGGAGAGCGGGTCGTCGTCATCGACGCTGTGGATGCTCACGGAGGCGTCCGCCACCGGCCGTCCGGCCGGATCGGTCACGCGCACGATCAGGGCGTCCCCGCCCTGGAGCACCACCTCGACCGGCTCGCCTCCGGCGGCGACCGAGACCGGTTCGATCACGCCCTCACCGGCGGGCGCGGAGGCGCGCAAGCGGTAGTCGCCGGCCTTGACGCCGCCGATGGTGAAGCTGCCGTCCTCCTTGCTGGTCGAGCCGTTGGTGCGGAACATGCCGGGGCCCGACTGCCGGACCATGGGCTCGAGCACGACGCTGGCGCCGGCGACGGCTCGGCCGCCGGCGTCGACCACCCGGCCGTGGAAGTCGCGGGTCGGGTCGAGCTGGAGCCGCAAGTCGGCGCCCGGGCGGACCGCCTTCGAGCGCGCCATGGCATAGCCCTCGGCCGCCGCCAGGACTCGGTAGCGGCCCTTCTCGGGCAGGCCCGTGAGGGTGAAGCGGCCGCGTTCGTCGACCTCTGTGCCCTCGCGCAGGACGCGCTCGCGCCGCCAGGAGAAGGAGGCGAAGCCGTCGGCGGCAGCCAAGCTGACCCGGGCGCCGGGCATCGGCTGCCCGTCCGGGCCGAGCACCAGGCCCGTGACCCGGCCGCCGGCGCCGAGGCGCAGGTCAGCGTGCTGGTCGCGCGGCGCCGGGGTCAGCTCGAGCACCTGCTCGCCTTCGACCATGCCGGGGGCAGAGGCCTTCAGGCGGAAGCGGCCGGTGGCCAGACCGGGCAGCAGGTAACTGCCGTCCGCCTCGCTGGTGGCGCGGGCGACGGTGGCGCCGCCAGAGCCCATCATCCCGAAGGCGGAGCCGTCCTCCTGCAGGATCACGGTGGCGCCTGCGACCGGCTGGTCCCCGGTATCGAGCACCCGGCCCTCCAAGGCCACCCCGGGGCTGAGCACGACTTCGCCGAGCTGCCGCTGTTCGCCGGCGCGCAACGGCGCCACCCTCATGCGCCGCTGCACCCAGTAGCGGCCAGAGATGTCCAGCCGATGGCCCTCGCCGGCCTCGACGCCCGCGAAATGGACCCAGCCTTCCGCGTCCGGCCGCCGAGTCGTCGGCTCCTCCTCGGCCTCGTCCTCCCCGAGCGCGTGGTCGAGGTCGAAGGCGATGGCCCCGGGGAAATCGAAGGCCATGCCGTCGTCGTCCTCGAGACTCACCTCGACCTCGCGGACCGGCTGGCCCTTGGCGTCCACCAGGCGCAGACGCAGGGAGCCGGGTTCGCCGGCGGCGCGCGCCAGCCCAGCCTCGGCGCCGGCGTCAGCGGGGTTCAGGTTGGTCCGGCCCGCCTGCTCCATCTCGGGCGCGGCGGCGACGGCGGCGGAGGAGCCCTCGACGCCGTCGGCGGCGGTGGAGCCGGGCTCGAGGCGGGGATCCATGCCCCCCGGCCCGTCAGCGACCTCTGGATCCGGTCCGAACATCAGGTAGCCGAGGCCAGCGACGAGGAGCAGGACGACCAGGAGGAGCAGGTTCCGGTTCATGATCTCGGGAGTGGTGGCAAGGACCGTGCCAGACCAGCGCAGGCTACTACGACCTCAGTAGTTTTGCGCTGGCGGGAATCGGGATGCCCATTTCGGGAACCAGATCCCGATTGCGGCAATCCCAGGACCCATGAGTTCAGGTTATCTGATACTCCCCATGGATTGGCCTTGTTCCCAGCTTCTGGGTAAAGGTGGGACATGGGTTCCCCTCGCTCAGCCTCCCCCCTGGCGCTCCTCGCACTCGCCGCCGTTCCTCTCATCCTGGCGACGACCGTCCCGACCGACGTCCAGCTCCCGGGCACCCAGCCGCTCGAGGTCCAGCAGCTGAAGAAGCCGGATGACTGCGGCGGGTGCCACGGCGACTACGACCTCGCCGTGGAGCCTTACCGGAACTGGCAGGGCGGCATGATGGCCCAGGCCGGCCGGGATCCGCTCTTCTGGGCTTGTCTGGCCATCGCCGAGCAGGACTTCGACGGCGCCGGTGACCTCTGCATCCGCTGCCACTTCCCCGCAGGATGGCTCGAGGACCGGTCCACGCCCACCGATGGCTCGGCACTGGTGGACGAGGACGCCGAGGGCGTGACCTGCCACCTCTGCCACCTCCTGACCGACCCGGACGGGTCCGAGCACCAAGGGGTCCAGAACCCGCCTTTCGTGGCCAACACCGGCGGCGGCGCCCCCGAGGCCTACCTCGGCAGCGGCATGTACGTCGTCTCGCCGAACGAGGACCGGCGATTGGGTCCGTACGCGAGCACCACCGCTCCGCACGGTTTCGCCAAGTCCGACTTCCACCGTTCCTCCGAGCTGTGCGGGACCTGCCACGACGTCTCGAACCCGGTGACGGGCGACCTCGCCCACAACAACGGCGCCCAGCAGCCCTTGCCGGCCGGCAGCTTCAGCGGCGTCCCCGGTTCGCCCGTGGGTGGTAAGGCCGCCTTCAACAACCTGCCGTTCACCTACGGCGTCATCGAGCGGACCTTCAGCGAGCACATGGCCAGCGCCTTCCCCTCGACGCGGGTCTCCGACTTCGGCGGCCTGCCCGCTGACCTGAAGGCTGGGGTGATCGACTCCGTTTATCAGGCCTCGCTGGCTGCCGGCAAGGGCGGGGACTACGAGGACGGAACCACGCGCTACTACACCTGTCAGTCCTGCCACATGGCCCCGGTCACCGGTCACGGTTGCAAGGACCCCTCGCCCAACCGCAAGGACCTCCCCTCGCACGACCTGACCGGCGGGAACACCTGGGTCGGGGACGCCATCCAATGGCTCGACGCCCGCGGCCTGGTCAGCCCCGGCGGCGGCTTGAGTTCCGAGGCGATCAGCGCCATGGACCGCGCCAAGTTGCGCGCGCGGGCGATGCTGGCCTCCGCGGCGACTCTGGACGTGACCGGGAACACCGTGAAGGTCGTGAACCTCACGGGCCACAAGCTGATCTCCGGTTATCCGGAGGGGCGGCGCATGTGGCTCAACATGAAGTGGTATGACGGCAGCAACAACCTGCTCCGCGAGGACGGCGCCTATGGGCCGCTGAGCGTCACCGTGAACGGCCAGTCGACCACCGTCGAGACCCTGCAGGACCTGGGCGGCACCAACACCAAGGTCTACGAGGCCCACATGGCGATGACCCAGGAGTGGGCGAACCAACTCCTCGGGCTCGGACCTCCCCCGGGATGGTCCTGACCTATGACCGGGTCAGCGGGCAGCCGGTCCTCACCCTCGGCGACTTGGCGGGTCGGCCCGCGGGCAGCTACGCCGAGACCTTCCACTTCGTGCTCAACAACATGGTCGCGGCCGACAATCGGATCCCGCCCTATGGGTTCGATTACGACCAGGCCAAGCTACGGAACGCCCTGCCCGTCCCCGAGGAGCAATTTGGCGATCCCGGCGCTGGAGGAACCTACCGCTACTGGGACGAGGTCACCCTCCTGCCGCCTCCCGGAGCGGTGCGGGCGGACATCGCCCTGATGTACCAGGCGACCAGCTGGGAGTACATCCAGTTCCTCCTGCTGGCCAACGACGGCTCCGTGGCCTTCCTGCAAGACCGCGGCCAGCAGCTCTACGACGCCTGGCGCGGCACCGGCATGGCGGCGCCGGAGGTCATGGCGACGGCGAGCTGGACGGGCGCTCCGGGCGGACCTGTGCTCGGGATCTCCGGTCTGGTCGCGGGCGCCACCGCCAACCTCTCCCTGGTCGGAGGCACCCCAGGCGGCATGATCGGCTTCGCCTACTCGCTCTCGGGCGGAGGACCGGCCAGCCTGCCGGCCGGCCCCTGCGGGGTGGTGACGGTCGACCTGAGCGCTCCCGTGAGCGTGCTCTCGATCCAGCCCGCCGATGGGACCGGCGCCGCCGATGTCTCCGTGCCCGTGCCGGCCGGAGCGACGGGAGCGGCGGTCTGGTTCCAAGCCCTCGACCTGACCACGTGTGCCCTCAGCAATGGACTGGCCGAGACGGTCGGCTGAGGGGTCGCGGAGGGAGGATTGGCCGCAAGGAAGGCGGGCCGGGCGGTGGGGTCTCGGCTCAGGCCTCGGCCTTCGCCGGCCTTTCCTCGTTGCGACGGGGAATCCCGGTAGGCGGCTCTGGACGTCGTCAGGCGTCCATCAGCCGGCGCGAGATGGCATCCGCGAGCCACTGCGCCGTCTCGAGGTCGGGAGACAAGCCTGAGAGCTTGCGGGGCCGCACCGTGACCCGTTGATAGCCCTGGCGGGTGGTGTCGATGGTGATCTCGACCTGCGAATCCACGGTCGCTCCTTCGAGCTCCCCGCGCAGGTCATCCGACCGCTCGACCGTGCCGGCGCGCTCCAGTTGGGCTTCGCAGACGTCGTAGACCTCGTCGAAGCCGGCCTCGAACAGCACCTCGACGCTGTCCTCGGAGATGGCGTGGACGACTCCGGCTCCGATCGCGGCCCCCACGAGGAGGACACAGCTCGGCAGCGGCGCCAGGGCGAGCAGGGCGAGCAGCAGACGGGGCATCGCCGCGAGCATAACCGGGCGCAAGATGTGGCCCAGAACGGGCCGATAAGCGACAAGATGGGGGAAAAGCGGAAAACCCCCCGGATCGCCGGCCGGGAGGCACAACGGCGGGATAATCGGCTCGTAGACCCCCACGCTGCCTGCCGACCCGGCCCGCCCGCCGTCTGGCGCCCGCGCCCATGCTGCTGTCCCTCTCCCTTTCCCTGCTCCTGCTGGCTCCCGCCGTGCCCCAGACCGGGCCGGACGAGGAATACCAGTTCCTGGTCGGCCTGTCCGAGAAGGGCATGCACGACCTGGTCGTCCAGGAGGCCGCCGACTTCCTCGGCGCCTATCCGCGCCACGAGAAGGCCCCCTCTGCCCGCTACCGGCTGGCGCTGGCCCTGTTCGAGCTCGACCGGCTGCCCGAGGCGGCGCCGCACTTCCAGCGGCTGGCCCGCCTCCAGGGCTTCGAGTTCGGCGCCGAGGCGGCGATGCGCTCCGGCCAGTGCCTGCTGGCGGCGGGGGACCATGGCATGGCGGCCGCGGCCTTCGAACAGGTGCTCGACGGGGAGAGCGACTACCTGGAGCTGCCGGCGACCTTCTTGCTGGGCGAAGCCCGCTTCCGCGGCGGCGACTTCGAGGCCGCGGAGCTCCGCTACCTGCGCGTGCTCGAGCTGCCCGACAGCGACGCCTATGGCCGGGACAGTCTCTACGGCGCCGCCTGGTGCGCCTTCCGCCTCGACCACTTCGACGACGCCGTCGCCCGCGCCCGCGAATTCGAGCGCCGCCACGGCCGCGACGAGCTGGTCCAGGAGATGCGCTTCCTCGCCGGTGAGGCCCGGCTCGAGTCCGGGGACCCCCGCGGCGCCCTTTCCGACTACGAGCGGGTCGAGGGCGGCCCCTTCGCCGACGCGGCCGTGCGCGGCGCCGGCTTCGCCGCCGCGGAGATGGGGGACCATGAGCGGGCGGCGGCCAGCTTCGGCGCCCTGATCGAGCGCTTTCCGGACAGCCCCTACGTCGCCGAGGCGGCGCTGCAGCAGGGCATCCACTTGCTGCAAGCCGGCCAGGACCAGGCGGCGCTGGCGGTGCTCGCTGGCGACCTGCCAGGCCGGAACGCCGAGACCCTCTACTGGCGCGGCATGGCCCAGGCCCGCAACGGCGGCCACGAAGAGGCGTTGGCGAGCTTCGAAGCCGCGATCCGGCGCCAGCCGGCCGAGGAGCTGGCGGGCCGGATCCAGGCCGCGCGCGGCGACGCCCTCTACGAGCTGGGCCGGCTGGACGAAGCGTCGGAGTCCTACCGCTTGGCCGAATCCGACTACGCCCTGCACGCGGCGGTGATCTCCAACCTGAACGACGGCCGCGTCGAACAAGCGGTCGGCTTGGCGGAGCGGCTCCTGGCCGAGTATCCCGACAGCCGCTACCTGCCCAAGGTGCACTTGGCGATGGGCGAGGGCCTGCTGCGCTTGGAGCGCTACCAGGAGGCCGAGGACGCCTTCGCCGCCTCGATGACCGGCGCGGTCGACGACGCCCACGCCGCCCGCGCGGTCTCCCGCCTCGGCTGGTGCCGCTACCTGCTGGAGGATCCGGCCGCGGCGGCCGGCCACTTCGGCCAGGTGGCCGAGCGGCACGCCAGCAGCGAGGAAGCCGAGGAGGCCGCCTACATGGAGGGCCGGGCCCGCTTCGAGAGCGGCGACGAGCCCGGCGCCCGGCGCGCTTGGACCCGCTACCTCGAGCGCCACCCCGAGGGCAGCCGGGTCTCCGAGCTGATGTTCCGGCTCGGGCGGATGTCCGGCGGCACCGAAGGACTGGAGCAGCTCGAGCAGCTGATCGCCGCCCACGCCGGCTCGGCCGAGGCGCCCAAGGCCCTCTACGAGCTCGGCGAGCGGCTCTACGCCGAAGGCCGGGTCGCGGAGGCCGAGGCCAAGTTCGGCGCGCTCCTGAACGGACACCCGCGCCACGCCCTGGCGCCGGCCGCCGGCTACGCCCTGGCCTGGTGCCAGTTCGACCTCGAGCGCTTCGACGAGGCGGCCGGCCTGCTGCCCCAGGTCGCGGCCGCGGCCCAGGCGGTCGGCGATCCCGAGCTGCACGCCTCGGCCTTGGAGCTGCAGGTCTGGGCCTGCAAGGAGGCCGGCGACGCGACCGGCGCGGCGGAGGCCTTCGCCGCCTATGGCCGCACCGGCCCCGATGAGGCCAGCTACGCCGCGGCCGCCGCGGTGGTCGCCGCGGCGCTCCAAGAGGCGGACGACGCCAGCGGCGGCTACGCCCTGCTCGGCTCCGCCGGCAAGCGGGTGCAGGACCCGGCGCTGAGCGCCGAGCTCGAGATCGAGCGCTGCTACCTGGCCCTCGACGCTGGCATGACCGCCGAGGCCGGCGCCGCCGCTCTGGCCGCCTTGCAGCTGACCCCGGAGCAGCCCGCCGCGGGCGAGGCCGCCTTCTTCGTCGGGGAAGCCTGGTTCGAGGCCGGCGAGGACGGCCGCGCGGTGCCGCTCTACGCCGCCGCCGCCGCGGTCGCCGGCAACCCGGTCGCGGACCGCGCGCTCTACAAGATGGGTTACGCCGAGCTGCGCCAGGAGCGGGCAGAGCCCGCCGCCGCCGCCTTCGCCGCGCTGATCCAGGACCACCCCGGCAGCGTGCTCTTCGGCGAGGCGCTGTTCCTGCACGGCGAGGCGCTGTTCCGGCTGTCCCGCTTCGAGGAGGCGGTGGTGCCGCTGGCGCGGCTGCACCGCGAGCTGCCCGACCACGAGGCCATCGACCGTTGCCTGTTCCGGCTCGGCGTCGGCCAGTGCCAGGTCGAGGATTGGCAGGCGGCCTCGGCCACCCTGTCCGAGCTCGCGCGGCGTTTCCCCGACTTCGCCAACGGCACCGAGGGCGAGCTGTGGCGCGGACGCGCGCTGGCGGCGCTCGACCAGCGCCGCGCCGCCCGCCAGGCCTTCGAGCGGGTGCTCGCCCGCGACCAGGGCGTGCTCGCCGCCCGCGCCCGGCTCGGCCTGGGCAAGCTCGAGCTGGCCGCGGAGCAGGTCGACGCGGCGCTGAGCGAGTTCCTCAAGGTGGTGGTGCTCTACTCGCACGACGACGAGGTGGCCGAGGGCCTGTACTTCGCCGGCCTCTGCCTCGAGCGTCTCGGCGACCGCGACCGCGCCGCCGACCAGTACCGCGAGATCCTCAACCAGTACTCCAAGACCGCCTACGCCGCCCAGGCGCGCGAGCGGCTGCAGCAGCTCGAATCCAAGCCGCGATGATCCCCTTCCTCCTCGCTGTCCCGGACCAGGAAGGCGGCGCCGCCGGCTTCCGCTCCCTCTTCGACATGATCGCCAACGGCGGTCCGGTGATGTGGCCGCTCGGCCTGTGCTCGGTGCTCGCGGTTGCCTTCATGGTCGAGCGCGGCATGCGCCTTCGCCGCGGCGCCCTCGGCACCCTCGACGACGGCCAGCGCGTGCTCGAGGCTTACGACGGCGGCGGCGCCGGCGACGCCCTCGAGCTCTGTGACAGCCAGCGCACCCCGATGTCGCGGATCCTGGCCGCCGGCTTCAAGCGCGTCGACCAGCCGATGCTGGAGATGGAGAAGGCGGTCGAGGACGCCGGCGCCCGCGAGGTCCGGGTGCTGTCGGCCAAGCTGCGCCCGCTGGTGGTGATCGCCGCCATCGCGCCGCTGCTCGGCCTGCTCGGCACGGTCTGGGGCATGATCCAGGCCTTCACCCAGATCGCGCTCTCGGACGCCCTCGGCAAGCCCGAGCGGCTCGCCGACGGCATCAGCTCGGCGCTGATCACGACCGCGGTCGGCTTGTCGATCGCGATCCCCTCGCAGGCCGCCTACTACTTCTTCCGCAGCCGCCTCGACCGCTTCGTGTCGGCGGTGGAGGAGACCTACGGCGCGCTCGCCGACCGGCTCCTGAACGGGGGCCGGGGATGAAGATCCCGGACATCGCGCCCGACGAGGAGCCGGCGCTGAACCTGACGTCGATGATCGACGTCGTGTTCCTGCTGCTGATCTTCTTCATGGTGGCGACGACCTTCCTCGACCCCGAGCGCCAGGTCGAGCTGGACCTGCCCGAGGCGGCCGAGGCCGGCGCCGCGCCGACCACCGCCGAGGAGATCGTGGTCAACGTGCTGCAGGACGGGCGGCTGTCGGTCGGCGGCACCGTGGTCGACGAGCAGGGCCTGCGCACCGCGCTGCGCCAGGCGGCGGCCACCAACCCGGACATGCAGGTGACCATCCGCGGCGACCGCCAGACGCACCACGAGAACGTGGTCAAGGTCATGAACGCCTGCGGCGCCGCCGGGCTCGCCAACCTCGCCGTGAGCGTCCTGGAGGAGAACTAGCACCGGCTGCTCGCCACCGCGCATGAAGCACCTCGGCAAGAACCTCGTGATCGTGATCGCTCTGGTCGCGGCGGGGTTCTTCTTGGCCTATCTGCGCTTCCGGCCCTACCTGGGGCAGGAGTCGGGCTACACCGACGGCGAGCGCCGCTACGCCGGCGACACCTTCCAGGACGTGCGCTACGCCGTCTGGGAGGACCCGGAAGCGCTCGGCGGCGAGGTCAATTCCCCCGGCCACGAGGGCCGGCCGGCGATCTCCCCCGACGGCCGCTGGATGGTCTTCCCGGTGGGGGAGCGCGGCCTGAACAGCGACCTGTGGATCGCCGAGATCGTCGACGGCGAGCCGCGGGACCCGCAGCCGCTGCCGGCGGTCAACAGCGACCGCGACGAGTGGGCGCCCGCCTTCGGCGGCGACGCGCTCTACTTCGCCAGCGACCGGCCGGGCACCCTGGGCGGGCTGGACCTGTTCCGCGCCTCCTACCGCGACGGGGTCTTCGGGCCGGCTGAGGTGGTCGGGCCGGGCGTCAACAGCGCCTACGACGACACCGACCCGGCGCCGCTGCCGGGCAGCCGGGCGCTGGCCTTCGCCTCCGACCGGCCGCGCGGTGCGCGCCGCGACTTCGACCTGTGGCTGGCCGGGCCGGACGGCCTGGTCGAGCCCTTGGCGGCCCTCAACACGCCCTTCGAGGAGCGCGAACCGGCCTTCGTCGGCGACGCCCGGACGATCCTGTTCGCCTCGGACCGCAGCGGCGGCGCCGGCGGCTTCGACCTCTACCGCAGCGTCAGCGACCGCGGCGAGTGGCTGCCCTGCGAAGGGCTGCCCGGTCTGAACGGCCCCGCCTCCGAGCGCGGTCCGGCGCCGTCGCCGGACGGCTTCGCGCTGCTGTTCGCGGTCGAGGACGGCGAGGGCGGCGCCGGCGGCTCGGACCTGTACCGCGCCCGCTCGCGCGAGCTGTTCCCGGTGCCGGGCAAGCCGATCGGCTGGGTCGACCTCGCGGTCTTCGCCTCGCTGCTGCTGCTGGCGCTGCTGGCCTGGCTGGCCAAGCGCTGGGAGGCCATGGACCTGCTCTACAAGTGCGTGATGGCGGCCGTGGTGCTGCACATCCTGCTCTTGCTGTGGTTCCGGGGCCTCTATCCCGACGGCAGCGACGTCGATCTGCCGGAGCGGGACGCCTTGTTCCGGATCAAGCTGGCCGCGGTGACGGCTCCGAGCCGCGCCGCTCACCGCGCCTTCGGCGGCGAGCTCGACACCGACCGTTCGGCGGTGGTCGTGGCCGAGCCCCTGCGCACCCGCGCCGAGTTCGAGGACGCGCCGGTCGAGGCCGCGCCCGAGCGGCGGGTGACGCGGACGACGGCGGAGGTGGCGGCGGCCCCCGACCGGCTGCTCGCCGAGCACGCCCGCAGCGAGCAGGCCGCTGCGGCCGAGACCGTCGAGCAGATGCGGACGCCGGAGGAGGCCTTCGAGCGGCGCTCGGAGCAGGCGCCGCGGCTGACGGTCCAGGTCAGCGAACGCGCCGACGGCGCCGAGCGCAGCCCGATGGAGCTGGCCAACCCGGCGCGCGCCGAGAGCGCGCGCCTGGCCGAGGACTCCGCCCGGCCGTCGTTGCTGGCGCAGGAGCGGCAGGCGGCGCGGCTGGTCGAGGCCCCGCGCTTCACCAGCGCGGCGGCCGACGCCGAGACCCCCGACCGCAGCGAGGCCGACCCGCGCTCCGCCTTGGCCGTGGCCACGCCCGTCGAGCGGGTCGAGCGCTTCACCGGGGAGGCGCGTGACCTCGACCTGGCCGAGGCCACCGCCACTCGTCGCGAGACCGGCCGCAGCCTCGCGGAGCCGGAGCGCCGCGGCGGCGCGAGGGCCGACCTGCTGGCGGCGGCCGCCGGCGAGCCCGACATGGCCGCGCGGGGGCCGCTGGCCATGGCGGAGGCCGAGCTCGACGCGCCGCTCGAACGCCAGCGGGCGGAGCTGCAGCCTCGCGCGAGCGAGATGCCCTTGGTGGCGATGCGCGCCGACTCCCTCGCGCCGGCCGACCCCGCGGCCGAGGCCCGGGCCGAGCCGGCACCGGAGATGGAGCTGATCGCGGCGTCCGCCGCCGAGGCGCTGGATCGGCCCCAGCGCCAGCCTGGATCCGGGCCGGCGCGGCGCGCGCCTTCCGCCGAGCAGGCCGGGGCGGGCGCGGCCTCCCCCGGGGCGCTGGCCATGGCGCGCGCGGAGCAGCGTCGGCTCGATGCCGGCGGCGCGCCGGCGGCCGCCGAGCTGGAGCTGCGGCCGGGCGGCCGCGGCGTTCCGAACGTCGAGCTGCGTGCGGTCCGCGAGGCCACGGTCGAGCTGGCCGCCACCGAGCAGCGGGCGGAGGCCTTGCCCTTGCTCGCCGCCCGCAGCACGCCGCGGCCGGAGCGGCGGTTGGACGCCGGCCCGCGGCGGCGCCCGGGCCGGACCCCGGTGCCGGAGAGCGACGGCCAGGCGCTGCCGGACGACACCCGCTTCGAGCGCGCCGTCGACCAGCCGATCGACCGCGGCACCGGGGCGTCGAGCACCCCGGGCTTCTCGCCGCGGCAGCGCGAGCTGCCGTCGATCGCCTTGCGCGGCGGCGACGAGCCCTTCGAGGCCGCTGAGCGCACCGAGGCCGCGGTCGGCGCCGTTGCCATGTTGTCGCCGCCGGCGGCGCTCGCCCCCGAGCATCGCAGCCGGAGCGACGCCGGGCCGCGGCGGCTGGGCAAGCGGACGCTCCCCGAGCCGCCTGCCGAGGAGCTGGCGCCGGCCTTCCGCGCCGTCGAGGTGGCGGAGTCGGCCGAGCCGGTGGCGCTGGCGGGTCCGGAGCGGCTCGAGCACACGCCCTACAAGAACCGCTTCGGGGTCGAGAAGGAGGTCGCGCTGCGCGAGTTCGGCGGCAGCGTGGAGACCGAGGCGGCGGTCGCCGCGGGGCTGGCGTATCTGGCGCGGATTCAGTCCAGCGAGGGCTACTGGGGCAGCGCGGCCGACAAGCACGAGAAGTACCGCCACGTCGTCATCGGCAAGACCGGGCTCGGCTTGCTGGCCTTCCTCGGCGCCGGCCACACCCAGCAGTCGGGCAGCGAGTACTCGGCGGTCGCGGAGCGCGCCATCGGCTTCTTGCTGGCGGTGCAGGACCCGCAGACCGGCCACTTCGGCGACTCGAACGCCTACAGCCACGGGGTCACCACCTACGCGCTGGCCGAGTGCTACGCGCTGACGCGGGACGAGCGGCTGCGGGCGCCGCTGGAGAAGGCGGTGGCGTGGATCCTGCGCAAACAGGCGCGGTCGCGGAACCCCGAGCGCGACGGCGGCTGGGGCTACTACTACCCCGACGGCGAGGTGTGGCAGAACGACACCTGGCCGCGGGTCTCGGTGACCTCTTGGCAGGTGATGGCGCTGGAGTCGGCGCGCATCGGCGGGCTGGAGGTGCCGGACCGGGCCTTCGAGGCGGCGCGCGGCTTCCTGCGCCGCTCGGTCGACCGGGAGCAGGGCTGGTTCCGCTACAGCCACGACCCGGCGCGGCTGCGGTCGTCCTATCCGACGCTACCGGCGTCGACCCCGGCGGGTTTGTTCGCGGCCTCGCTGCTGGGTGAGAACTTGGACGAGGCCCACTACGCCCGGGCGCGGGCCTTCCTCAGCCAGCGGGCGCCGGACGGCTTCCGCTTCGACACCGAGGACGCCTTCGTCTATCAAGCGACCGGCAACCTGTACTTCTGGTACTACGGCACGCTGGCCAGCTTCCGCATTGGCGGGGCGGACTGGGATCGCTGGAATGAGCGCATGAAGGTGAGCCTGCTGGAGGGGCAGGAGGCCGACGGGTCGTGGCGGCCGATCAGCCTGTACGCGCGCTACGCGGGGGACGACAACCGCGACCGCAGCTACACGACGGCGATGTGCGTCCTGAGCCTGGAGATCTACTACCGCTACTTCACGCCGCTGCTGCAGGTGCGGTAGGGTCGGCCCTAGTCTTCTGGTTGGAGAGGAACTCGGAGGAAGGTTCCGGCCACGAGGTTCGTCAGGACCGAAGGCGGAGCTTCCCAGTCCTGGAAGCCACCCTTCCAGACTCGCAGTCTGTTCGGGAGCCTTCCTTCCTGGAGGTAGATCCGGAAACGACCGCGGTCGTCGGAGCGGTGTGAGACCTCCCAATCGCCATTGCTCACCCAGGTGAGCGGATCTTCTCCCTCCGCCGAATCATCGAACCGAATGACAGCGGCCTCCACGGATTCCCGAGACTCAGCTGAGATGACTTCCCCTTCAAAGAAGGGCAGATCGGGGATGGCCAAGTCCACTCCCCGAATCCAGGAATCAGCTGCGGGATGGTCGATTTCAGTGGTCCACTCGGCGCCGTGGCTTGTCTCAACCCGAACCCGCCAAGACTCGACCGATGCGGCTCGGTCGACGAAGCCGCGACGAGTGAAGCCAGAATGAGGCACGAGGAAGCTGCCGTCACCTGGTTGGATAAAGAAAAACCGAGTCGTCGGTCCGCCCGGAAGCGGTTGAAAAAAGACCCGGCTGCGCGGCGGGATTGGTGAACCGTCCTCCATTCGAACAGAACCAGAGATCTGGTAAGTGTTCGGGCTCGACCCGAAGACTCGATCGAGGATGAGGTCTCCGCTCAACAAGTCTTTGACTTGCAGGGAGGCGGAACTCCAGGAGATTCCGGGGGCATGACGAACGGGGTCATCGGAGGGGAAATAGGGGAAAATGCGGACGGCTCCTTCTGCCCAGAAGGCGCGAACAAAGGCAGCTTCCTCAGCTTGCGGAAGGGTGAAGGCGCCTGATTGGTCGGAGTGGCCGTAATTGCTCCAGGCGGCTTCGTCCTTCGTGCGAACTTGAACGAGGGCGCCATTGACGGTGATCCCATTGGGCCAGACCACCCTGCCGGTGGAGAGTGCTCTATCTTGATCGACTGCCACAAACTGGCCGTCAAGAGGCGGGCGAGAGGCATCAGGCCCTCCGCATGACCAGATCGCGAGGGCCAGAATCGAAAGGTGTGCTCTCATGAATCCGCCTACCCCCGGAAGGTAGGTTCATTGGCCCGATCGGTGACGTCCCCTTCGGCATAGAGTCAGAGCTATGTGGCGGTTTCGAACAGCCGCGTCAGCGCCGCCACGACTTCCTCGGGCGCGTCCACGTGTAAGGCGTGACCGGCGCCCGCGATCCGGCGCTTGTTGGCGCGCGGGAAGCAGGCGAAGCGGGGTTCGGTGCCGTCGAAGCGGGGCAGCAGGCCGTGCTCACCTTCGAGCAGCTCGACCGGGGCGGCGACGCGGCCGATGAGCTCGCGCCAGAAATCCTCGGGGAAGCGGACCGGGCTGGGGCCGCGCAGGCGCGGGTCGAGCGGGAACTCCCAGCGGCCGTCTTCGCGCTGGCGCAGCACCGGGCGGACCATGCGCTCGGCGCCGGCGCGGGTCAGGCCGGGGTTGTTCTCGAGCACGCGGTCGACGGCGGCCTCCGGGTCGGCGAAGCTTCGGAAGCGGGCCGGACCCTTGCGCAGCTTCTCGAGGGCGCGGCCGAGGCGGTCGACCTGGCCTTCCGGGGTTTCGGGCAGGGCGCCGAGGCTCTCGATCAGCAGCAGGCGGTCGACCAGGTGGGGGAGGGTGCCAGCCAGGAGCAGGGCGATGATCCCGCCCATCGAATACCCGGCGATCGCAGCCGGCGCCAGGCCGCGGGCGGTGAGGTGGTCGACGGTCTCGACCAGGTCCTTCAGATGGTCGAGCTGGTGGTAGCTGGCCGAACGCGGCACCCGGTCCGATCCGCCGTGGCCGCGGAAGTCCAGGCACAAGGCGCGCAAGGTGGGCGGGAGCAGCGAGGCGACGGTGTCGAAGCTGCGGCCGGTATCGAGGAAGCCGTGCAGGAACAGCACCGGGGCTCCGTCCCCGCCATGGTCCCAGAGCCGCAGCCGACGGTCAGGGAGGGCAACAAAAACGGGGTCAGACATCGGTTGTTAATCGAGGTACGACATCGAATATCAATCGATGTCTGACCCCGTTTGGGGCTCCGGGATCTGGATCCGTCCTTGGAGGTACGGGAAGGCGCGGCCGGCGATGGCGACTCGCCCAGCGGCCTGGTCATAGCGGCAGCGCAGCTCGCCCAGCCGGGCGGACAGCTGGATCGCCCGCAGCTCGCTTCGCTCCAGGCGCTCGGCCCAGTACGGCGCCAGGGTCGTGTGGGCGGAACCGGTCGCCGGGTCCTCCGGCACGCCCACGGCCGGGGCGAAGAAGCGCGACACGAAATCGACCTCGATGCCGTCGGCGGGTGCGGTCACGATCAGGCCGCGCGCGGGCAGCCCGGCCACGGCGTCGAGATCCGGCCGCAGCCGCCGCACCGCCACCTCCTTCGCCAGCACCGCCATCCAGTCCTCGTCCGCGACCAGCACAGCCTCCGGTGCGGTGCCGATCGCGGCGGCGACCGCTTCCGCCGGCCCCTCGCCTGCGGCCGGCGCCCCCGGCCGCGCCGGGATGTCCAGCTCCAGGAGCTCGCCGTCGCGCTGGACGGCCAGCGGACCGCTGCGGCTCTGGAAGCGGACCCGGTCCCCCGGCCAGCCGAGGTGATGGAACAGCGCGAAGGCCGCCGCCAGGGTGGCGTGGCCGCACAGCTCGACCTCGACCGCGGGCGTGAACCAGCGCAGGCTGAAGTCGGCGTCGGCGCTCGGGTCGGGCACGAAGAAGGCGGTCTCGGCGAGGTTGTTCTCGGCCGCGATCGCCTGCATCAGGCCGGCCGGGAGCCACGCCTGCAGCGGAACGACCGCCGCCGGATTGCCGCCGAGCGGCGCCTGGGCGAAGGCGTCGACCTGGAAGAGCTTCAGCTCCATCGTGACCTCAGAAGCGGTAGCTGAGGCCGAAAAGGACCAGGGCCCCGGGCACCACTTGGGTCCGGTTCACCTGCGCCTCCACCGGGAGTCGGGCCAGCAGGTCGAGGCTGGTGTTCTCGCTCACGGCCCAGTTCAGGCCCGGTGTGACCGACCAGATCGACGAGCCGGTGCCGGCCATCTCGACGCCCATGAGCTCATCGCGGTCGCGGAACAGGGCCTCCAAGCCCAGGCTGACCGTGAAGTCGTCGCTGACTGCGTGCCCGGCCGCGAAGGCCAAGTGGAGCACCTGGCCCGGGGCCAGCTCGGCGTCGCTCTCGCCGATGGGAAGCTGCCAGACGCCGTTCAGGGACCACAGCAACTGGCCGCTGCCGCCGCGCCAGCCGAGGCCGAGGAAGGGGTCGAAGGTGCCGGTGCCGACCTGCAGCAGCGACGGCGGGATCACCCCCGGCCGCGGGCTCTTCTTCTCCTCGCCGGTCGGCAGCTTCAGCCCCAGGACGCCGCGGACACCGGAGAAGACCTCCTTCTCGGCGAACAGAGCCAGGTCGCCGATGCCGCTGAGGTCCTCGTCGGCCTTGCCCTTCTCCTCGGCGTGGATGTCCACCCACGGGATCCTGGCGCCGAATTCGAAGCCCGACGGCACGCGGTGGCGGACGGTCAGCGCGGTCTCGCGGAAGCGGGTCTCGGCGTCGGCGGCGTTCGGCACCTCCGTTGAGCCGCGCTGGACGCCGTCGCTGGAGGCGAAGGTCTGGGAAAGGTGGAACGACCAGGTCGAGTCGACCTGCTGGTCCGCGCTCAGGGCTTCCCTGCCGACCGGCAGGCTGGGGTTCTTTCAGCCGCTTCACTGCCCGTGGAGCGAGGCCGCCAAGGCGGAGCCGGCGAACAAGGCAGCGGCGATTCTCATCAAGGGCTTGGGCATGGCCGGAGTCTAAGCCAGCCGCAGCGGCCGCGGACGGTTTCCGCGCCGTCTTCCCGCGCCAGGATCCCGGCCCGGCTGGACCGCAGCGGGCGCGACCCCACAATCAGGGCATGCGCCCCCCGCTCCACCTGCTCCCGCTGACCCTGCTGCCCCTGCTCGCGGCCTGCGCCGCCGATCCCTACGCCGCGCCGGTGGACGAGGCCAGCGTCAAGGAGGGCATCAACGACGGCTTCCTGGCCGAAGACGCCAACATCGACCAGTGGGTGGCCCGCTTCGAGAACGACGAGAAGCGCGACATCGCCAAGGCCCGCGACCAGGTCGTGGCGGCCCTCGGCCTCGAGCCGGGCATGGCGGTTGCCGACATCGGCGCCGGCACCGGGCTCTTCCTCCAACCCTTCGTCGACGGCGTCGGCGACGGCGGCATGGTGTACGCCGTCGACATCTCGCCGGCGATGATCGACCACATGAAGGCGCGCATCGTCGAGGCCGGCTGGTCCCAGGCCCGGACCGTGCTCTGCACCGAGAAGTCGGCTGAGCTGCCCGAAGCCAGCGTCGACCTGGTCTTCATCTGCGACACCTACCACCACTTCGAGTACCCGCGCAGCACCATGGCCAGCGTGCGGCGGGCGCTGCGGCCGGGCGGCCGGGTGGCGATCGTCGACTTCATCCGCGACCCGGACAACGAGTGGGTGATGAACCACGTCCGGTGCAGCAAGGAGGACGTGATCGCCGAGATGGAGGCCGCCGGCTTCCTCTACCGCGGCGAGCGCGAGGTCGAGAAGCTGGAGAGCAACTACCTGATTTTCTTCGAGCGCATCTGAGCGGCGCGGGTGAGCGCGCGGCGCCAGCTCGGACTCGGCAGCGCGGCTGCGGTGGTGGTCGCGAGCATGATTGGCGCCGGGGTCTTCACCACCTCGGGCTTCGCGCTGGCGGACCTGGGCTCCCCCGGTCGGGTTCTGGCGGCGTGGGCGGTCGGCGGCGCGCTCGCGCTGTGCGGCGCCCTCTGCTACGGCGCCCTCGGGCGGCGCTTCCCCGAGAGCGGCGGCGAGTACCACCTGCTGCGGGAGACCGTGCACCCGCTGGCGGGCTTCTTGGCGGGCTGGGTGTCGCTGCTCGCCGGCTTCACGGCGCCGACCGCCGCGGCCGCCCTCGGCCTGCAGGCCTACTTGGCGCCCCTGCTCGGCGACGCCTTCGACGCCCGCTGGATCGGCACCGCCGCGGTCGCGCTCGCCTGCTTGATGCACGGCCTGCGGGTCGGCACTGGAGTCGCGACCCAGAACGCCGCAGTCGCCCTCAAGCTGCTGCTGCTGTTCGGCTTCGTCGCCCTCGGCGCGGTTCAATTGCTCGGCGCTGGCGGCGTAGAGGGCCGCCCCTCCCCGGCCGTGGAGGCCGCTCCGGCCGGCGTCGCCGCTCCGGCCTTCGAGATCGGGGCCTTCGCCGTCAGCCTGATCTGGATCTCCTTCGCTTACTCGGGTTGGAACGCCGCCGTCTACCTCGCCGGGGAGCTGCGCGACGCCCGGCGCGACCTGCACCGCTCTCTGCTCCTGGGGACGGGGGCCGTGACCTTGCTCTACCTCGGGCTGAACGCGGTCTTCCTCTACGGCGCGCCGGCCGACCAGCTCGCGGGCCAGGCCGAGGTTGGCGCCATCGCCGCCGAGGCTCTCGGCGGCCCGGCCTGGCGGGCCGCGGCCTCGGCGCTGGTGGCGCTGGCGCTGTTCACCTCGGTCTCCTCCCTCGTCATGCTCGGCCCGCGCGTCTACGCCCGCATGGCCGAGGACGGTCTGTTCCCGCGCCGCTTCCGCTTCGACGGGGCGGCGCCGGCCGCCGCGGTGGCGCTGCAGGGGTCCCTGGCGGTGGCGGTGATCTGGGCCAGCGGCCTGGCGGAGCTGCTCAGCTACCTCGGCTTCACCCTCGGCCTGTCGGCGGCCGCCACGGTGCTGGGACTGGTCCGCCAGCGCCTCCGCGAAGGCGCGGAGGCCCTGCCGGTGCCGGGCTGGCCATGGGTGCCGGCGGTCTTCGTCGGCTTCACCCTCGCGGCCTCAGGTTTCATGGCCGCCCGCCACCCCTGGGCCTCCCTGGGCGGGCTGGCGACGATCGCGGTCGGCGTGCCGGTGTGGTGGTGGCTTCGGAAACATGCCACAACAAGCCATCACGACGCCGGCCAGCCGGGCCCCTAGGATGGTCCGACCCCGCGGCCGCCCCCCGACCCGGGCCGGGCCGCGCCAGGAAATCCATGAGCAACGGAAACCTCGCCCAAGGTCTGGCGCCGGAAGGCGGCAAGACCTTCTTTGGCCATCCCCGTGGCCTGATGACGCTCTTCTTCACCGAGATGTGGGAGCGCTTCAGCTATTACGGGATGCGAGCCATCTTGATCTTCTTCATGGTGGCGGCGGTGGCCAAGGGCGGCCTCGGCTTCAGCGCCGACAAGGCCGGCCCGATCTACGCCATGTACACCTCGCTGGTGTACCTGGTGGCGGTGCCGGGCGGCTGGCTGGCCGACAACTTCATCGGGCCGAGGAGAGCCGTGCTCTATGGCGGGGTGGTGATCATGACCGGTCACATCCTGCTGGCCATGCCCAGCCTGCTGACCTTCTTCCTGGGTCTGGGCTGCATCGTCATCGGCACCGGCTTGCTGAAGCCGAACATCAGCGTGATCGTCGGCCAGCTCTACAGCGAGGAGGACCGCCGCCGCGACGCCGGCTTCTCGATCTTCTACATGGGCATCAACATCGGCGCCTTCTCGGCGCCGCTGATCTGCGGCTTCCTGGCGCAGAGCGAGACCTTCCGCGGCTGGCTCGAGGGCTGGGGCTTCGATCCGGTCCACTCCTGGCACTGGGGCTTCGGCGCGGCCGCCGTCGGCATGTTCTTCGGCCTGGTCCAGTACGTGCTGACTTCCCATCACATGGGCGAGGCGGGGGTGGCGCCGAACGCGCCCGAGGATCCGGCGCTGCGCGCCAAGAACCGGCGCACCCTGACGGTCGGCGTGCTCGGCACCCTGGCGTTGGCGGTGGGCCTGGTGGTCTTCGACCGCAGCGCCGAATACGGCGAGTCCGTGACCTGGACCGCGGCCGAGGACGGCCTCGAGATCGAGTGCTACGCCGTGCACGGCGGCGGGATCACCGAAGGCACGCCGGCGATGCACGACAAGGTGCTGGTCCCGGGCGACGACCTGGCCTCGCACCTGGGCGAGACCGGCCTGCAGGCCGTGCAGGAGCAGGTCTTCGCCGACCGCGTGGCCGCCGGTGCGGTCTCTGGCAGCGTCGAGGACGTCTTCCACCGCGTCGATCGCGTCACCGGCATGGACGGCGATGAGGAGGTGGTCGAGGAGGTCGTGGTGCTCGGCCTGAGCTGGGAGCCGGTCGAGGGCGGCATCAAGATCCTCGGCAGCCTCGAGGGCGACGGCGACGAGCTGACCGAGCTCGGGGTGCTCGCCGCCGGCTTCATCCGCGATGACCTTTCCGACACCCTCGCCCCCGTGGTCGACGACGTGCTCGGCGAGGTCATGGCGACCGGCATCGAGGCCGGCACCGCCAGCGGCTCCATCAGCACCGGCCTGGAGGTCAAGCACGGCGGCCTCAACGAGGACAACATCCACGACGGCTTCACCTATGCCCTGCTGGCGCTGGTGATCCTGTTCTTCGGCAAGCTGTTCGTGATCGAGAAGTGGACCAAGGAGGAGCGGGCGCGCCTGATCGTGATCGCCGTGCTCTTCTTCGGCGCCGCGGTCTTCTGGGGCATCTTCGAGCAGGCCGGCTCGACCCTGGCCCTGTTCGCCGACCGCAGCACCGACAACTCGGTCTTCGGCTTCTCCTTCCCGGCCTCCTGGTGGCAGTCGCTCAACCCGCTGCTGATCGTCCTGCTCGCCCCGGTCATGGGCTGGCTGTGGATCAAGCTGGGCAAGCGCAACCCGTCCTACCCCTTCAAGTTCGCCGTCGGCCTGCTGCTCGCCGGCGTCGGCTTCCTGGTGCTGATCGGCGGCGCGCTGCTGGCCAAGAACGGCGTCCGCGTCAGCCCGATGTGGCTGCTGTCGGTCTTCGTCATCCACACCGTCGGCGAGCTCTGGCTGTCGCCGGTGGGCCTGTCCTCGATGACCAAGCTCGCCCCGGCGCGGGTGGTCAGCCTGATGATGGGGGTGTGGTTCCTGGCCGCATCGGTCGGCAACTTCCTCGGCGGCACGGTCTCGGGCTTCTACGAGGACTTCGAGACCCCGACCCTGTTCGGCTTCGTCGGCGCCTCCGGCGTGCTGATGGCCATCGTCATGCTGCTGCTGGTCAAGCCGATCGCCAAGATGCTGAAGCAGGTGTCGGCCGAGGAGGCCTCTGCCCAGGAGGCCTGAGCCGTGGACGACTCCCTCCTCAAGGCCTTCGGACCCCACCTCTCGACCCGCATCGAGCGGGCGCGGGAGATCCTCGAACAGACCGGCTTTGGCGCCATGGTGCTGCACGCGGGCACGCCCTTCCGCTACCACGCGGACGACATGGACGCGCCCTTCCACAGCAACCCGCACTTCGCCCACTGGACGCCGCTGCGAGGGCCGTACCACCTGCTGGTGGTCAAGCCGGGCAAGCGGCCGCGGCTGATCCGGGTGGCGCCCGAGGACTACTGGTACGAGCAGGCGCCGCTCGGCGACCCTTACTGGGCCGGCGAGTTCGACCTGATCCAGGTCGCCGATGAGACCGCCGCTTGGCAAGAGGCCGCCCCCGGCGAAGGATGGGCCTACGTCGGCGACGCCCCGGACCGCGCCGCCGCCGCCGGCGTGCCCGAGGCCGGCCTCAACCCCGACGAACTCATCGCCCGGCTCGATTGGGACCGCAGCTACAAGAGCGCTTACGAGGTCGCCTGCATCGAGGAGGCCGGCCGCCTCGCCGGGCTCGGCCATTGCGCCGCCCGCGACGCCTTCTTGACCGGCGCCTCCGAGCTCGAGATCCACCACGCCTACGTCCAGGCCGTCGGCTGCACGGACGCCGCCCTGCCCTACGAGTCGATCGTCGCCCTCAACCCCCACGGCGCGATCCTGCACTACACCGGCAAGCGCCGCGAGCGCGACGGCGAGGTGCTGCTGATCGACGCCGGCGCCACTCACCTCGGCTACGCCAGCGACATCACCCGGACCTTCGCCAAGCCGGGCGTGGACGAGGACTTCCTGGCCCTGATGGAGGGCTTGGACGCCCTCGAGCTGGAGCTGTGCGAGATGGTCGCGCCCGATCTGCCTTACCCCGAGCTGCAGTTCGCCGCACACCGCAAGGTGGCCGACCTGCTGTTCCGGGTCGGCGTGCTGCGCCTCGGCGGCCAAGAGGCCGTCGACCAGGGCCTGACCACACCCTTCATGCCGCACGGCGTCGGCCACTTCCTGGGCATCCAGACCCACGACGTCTCCGGCCACCAGAAGGAGCCCGCCGGCGGCCGCGTCGAGCCGCCCGAGGCGCACCCCTTCCTGCGCACCACGCGGACGCTGGAGCAGGGGCACGTGATCACCATCGAGCCCGGCTGCTACTTCATCGACATGCTGCTGCGGCCCTTCCGCGCCGGCGACCAGGCCCACCTCTTCGACTGGGAGGTGATCGACCGCCTGGCGCCCTACGGCGGCGTCCGGGTCGAGGACGACGTCCTGGTGACCTCCTACGGCCACCGCAACCTGACACGGCCGTACGTTTGATGCCACGGGGCGGCCCCCGGTCGTCCCGTGTCACCGGCGCCGTTTTCGGACTAGGCTGGGGGCATGTTGCTCGCCGCCGCCGTCCTCTCCCTGGCCGCCCCGGCCCCGCTGGCCCAGGAGGCCGAGCCGGGCTCCGTCGACCCGGTCCTGCTCGCGGTCACCCGCTCCGGGGTGCGGATCGAGGTGACGGAGGAGCCTGACCGCGGCGCGCTGGAGATCCAGACCCCCTACGGCGTGCTGTCGACCCCGACCGACCCCGTGGCCGTGGTCGTGCGCAGCAGCGCCCGCCGCGACTGGCTCGACCCTGCCTATGAGGCGCCCGGCAAGGCCTCGCTGGAGCTAATCGAGGAGTTGCGGGCCGACGGCCGCATCGGCGAGCTGCTCGAGCTGGCGGAGTACGCCAAGGCCCGCTGGACCGGCCCTGAGGACGGCCTACGTTTGATCGCGGTCCTGGCCGCGCTCGAGCACTGGGGCGCGCGGCTGCGCATGGTGCCCTCCGACGTCGACTGGGAGGACCAGACCGAGTGGCTCTGGGAGCAGATCATGCGCGAGAAGGGCCCGCGGGTGCACCTGCTGACCGGAGCGCTGGTGGACGAGCTGCCGGTCTACAGCGACACCTCGACCCTGCGCCGGCTGCGCAGCTCCGACCTCGCCGACGGCCGCGATCATCGGCGGGCGGACGTCCGCCGCGCCACCGCGCTGGCCGAGGGCAAACAGACCGACGCCGACCGGCTGCGCCTGGTCTTCCTGCTCGACCGTTCCTTGCGCGAGCCGCACCCGGCGGTGCGCGACGCCTACGGCTGGGCCGCCTTCCGCTCCTGGGGCGACGTCGCCGACTCCTTCTGGTTCATGGCCGTCACCCGCGGCAAGGAGCGCGAGCGCATCGCCGCCGCCGAGCAGCTGGCCTCCCACGGCGGCGACCGCGCCGTCGACTTCCTGGCCTTCGCGCTGAGCGCTCACGAGGTGCGAACCGGACGCCGCTTCGAGCTGGCCGGCAAGGACGTGCAGGTTGTCAAGGACACCAAGAGCCCGAGCAGTCCGCTGCTGGCGGTGGCGCGAGGGGGCCCTTGCAACTCCGGTGTGCCTTACGCCGTGACTCCGGACGACGACCGCTTCGAGCACACCTCGGTGATCAAGGTCACCAAGCTCAAGCCGGCCGTCACCGAGAGCCTGGTCAGGGCGCTGGCGCGGCTCACTGGGGAGGAGGGAGAGCGGACGCCGCAGGCTTGGCTGGACTGGTACCGCGCCCGCCACAAGCCCAATCCCTGAGTCCGGGTCTTGGGGCGGAACCCGGCCCCGCGATCGATCCGGGCCGTCTCAGCCGATCTCGACCGCCGCGACCGGCAGGAAGCCGCGGTCGAAGCGCTCCGCGAACTCCTCCAGCAGCAGCAGCTTGGAGGGCTTCGGCTTCAGCTTCTTGGTCTTGCCGCCGAAGCTGACGCTGACCCGGCCGTCCTCGCCGATGTGCTCCGGGCTCAGCAGGAGCCGGAACTTCTTCACCCCCTGTCCCTCGGCGCGGTAGGCCCCGCGACCGGTGCGCTCTACCGTTATCCGGGCGGTGTGCGCGTCGGCCTGCTCCTGGATCAAGCGCAGCCGGGCGGTCTCGTCGCCGGCGGCGTTCCAGCGCTTGGCGTCGACCTTGGGCTTGAAGTCCTCCTTCACCGTGCGCTCGAAGCGGGTGATCTCCAGCCAGGCGCTGCGGCTCTCGGCCTCGCGGACGCAGCGGTGCTCGACCCGGCTAGGGTCGGGGTCGCGGGCGTGGTCGAGCAGGAAGTCCTGCCACGGCACCGCCTCCATCCGGAAGGCGTGGCCGAGGTCGGGGAAGACCTGGTGCACGGCGTCGCGGGCGCCGGCGCGGTGCAGCCGCTCGAAGGCCAGCCTCTGGTTGCGGAGCAGCCGCGGGTCGTCCTCTGCCCCTTGCAGGCAGCGGACCGGCACCGGGACCAGGTTCTCGACGAAGCGCAGGTTGTTCCGTCCTTCGGCGAGAGTGATCGACGGCCCGCCGATCATCGGGCTGAAGGTGGCCCAGCGGTCCGGGTAGCGCAGCGCCAGGTCCCAGCCGAGGTGGGCGCCGCGGCTGATGCCGCTCAGGTGGATCCGGTCCTCGTCGACGTTGTAGCGGCGCCGGAGCCATCGCAGCGCCGCCAGCGCGGCCAGGCGCTCGCGCTCCTGGAAGGTGTAGCCGCCGCTGCCGACCCGGTCGGTGGGGGCGAGCAGCAGCATGCCGGAGTCGTCGGCGAAGGCGCGCCAGGCGGCGATCATGCCGGCGCCGTCGCCGCCGGCGCCGTGCAGGAGCAGCATCGCCGGCGCCGGCTGGGCCGGGTCGTACTGGCTGGGCAGGAAGACCGCCAGCTCGGTGTCCTCGGCCTCGTCACCGACCTGTAGCTGGGCCCGGTGGGTGGAGAGGCCGGGCCGGACCTCCCCGAAGGCGCCGAAGTCGCGCATGGCCTCCCGCCACTGCTCCAGCTCGACCTCCCGGAGCTTTGCGAGCTCCTTGGCGCGGGCGCGGCGCGCGGCCGGCGTCGGCAGATCGACGAGCGCCGTCAGCTCTTGGTGCAGGTCGGGCTGCTGCGCCGGGACGGCGGGGGAGGGCAGCGCGGGGGTGCAGAGGAGCAATAAGACCAGCGAGCAGTGCATCGATTCAGCGGCGGCCAGTGTCAAAGGAGCGCCCAGGGCAGGCGCCCTGATTCTAGGGGAAAAAGCGCTCCGCCCGCGGGCGGACTTCGGGGTCGTCTTCATCAGCGACGCGAAACCCCAGGAAACCCGGCGCCGCTCCGCCACCACCGGAGAAAAGACATGCGCCCTTCCGCGACCCTGATCCCGTTCTTGATCCTCGCGGCCGCCGCGGCCGCCCAGTCCCCCCGGACATCCGGACTCGTGGCCAACCCCGCGGGTTACGCCTACGGCCCCTCGGTGGCCTGCGACCAGGACCTCGCCGCCATGGCCTGGTTCGACTCCGCCACCGGCGGCTTCGCCATCGAGTGCGCGACCTCGGACGGCCGCGGCGTCGCCTGGAGCGCGCCGGTGCCGGTCGACGACGGCACCACCCCCAACGTCTGGAAGAACCTCTACGACAGCTCGGTAGCGGTGGCCGCCGGCAGCGTCTACGTCGCCTGGACCGACCCGCGATTGGCGATCCCGACCGGCGACCGCGACGTCTGGTTCCAGAGCTCCCTGAGCGGCGGCTCGACCTTCAACCCCGCCGACACGTGGGTGGACAAGGGCCTCCCGCCTGGCCTGTGCGACGTCAAGGAGATCCGCATGGGCGTCGACCAGAGGAACCCGACCAACCCCCACGACGACCTCATCGCCATCCTGATGATGGTCGAGAACGACTTCACGCCGCCGCCGTGGAACGAGGAGCTCTACCTGAACTACTCGACCAACAGCGGGGCGACCTGGCTGCCGGTGGCGCTGCCCTTCAGCAACCACGGCTTCGTCGCCGACGTCGACTTCATGGACCTCGTGGTCGACAGCGGCCGCATCTACGGCGTCTGGCACGACGACTTCCAGAACGGCATCGACGACAACTGCTACACCAGCTGCTACGACCCGGCGGCCGGCGGCTTCGCCTGGATGGACCTACAGATGGACACCACCTTCCCGGGCATCGACGTCGACGACGAGGTGGCGATCGACGCCCGCGGGCCGCAGGTGGCGGTGTTGTTCATGGAGGTCCTGGCCGGCGGCGGCGGCCACCGGCTGATGGGCAACACCTCCAATGATGGCGGCGTCACCTGGAGCGGTCCGGGCATCGTCGGCACCTACACGCCCTTCCTCGACGACTGCGACTACCCGGACGTGGCGATCGCCAAGAACGGCAACGTCATCGCCGCCTGGCTGGACGACCGCACCGGCATCGACGAAGTCTGCAGCTCGGCGTCGCCGGCGTGGGGGCTACTGGACTCGCAGGTCTCCTTCGGCGCCGACACCCGGCCGATCCAGCTGATCTGCCCCGACGACATGGCCGCGATCGTCTGGGAAGCGCCGCCGATGACCCCGCACTTCGTCGACGCGGCCATGAGCCCGGACTCTGGCCTGACCTGGTACCAGCCGGTCGGCGTGTCGATGAACCAGAGCGACATCGACGACCCGGCGGTCGCCTGGGACGCCGCCCACGGCAACTTCGTGATCGGGTGGATGGCCGACGATCTGGGGCAGAACGACCCCTACGCCGGCGGCTTCCGGCCCCAGACCCTGGTGCCGGTGGGCAATTTCTTCGTCGCCGGCAGCCCGGTCAGCTTCTCGATCCAGGACTGGCCGCGGCGCGATCGGGGCATGAGCTTCGGCGTGCTGGTGTCGAACGCGCAAGGCGCCTTCTTCCTGGCCGACGGCCGCGACCTCGGCATCGTCAAGGACGCCCTGTTCCAGCGCTGCCTGTCGCTGATCCCGGGCCCCTTGTCCGGCACCATCGGGCCCAATGGCACAGGCTCCACGGCCACCTTCAACCTGCCGGTCTTGGGGGGCACGGTCTACGCCGTCGGCGTGGCCTTCACCTCGACCAGCAACGTCGGCTACGTCACTGACGTCGTGCCGCTGCCCTGAGCCCTCCGCTCAGTCGGGCAGCAGCACCGTGATCGTCTCGTTCGGGGTGACCGGGACCACCACCTGGTCACCCTGGACCACCAGGCTGAGCTCGGGCCGCTCGAGCAGGTCGGCCGACCAGGCCTCGCGCGGGTTCCAGGGCAGGCGCAGCAGCGCCGCCACGCGGGCGTCGGGGGACGCCCGCAGCCGCAGCAGGTAGCCGTCGTCGGCCTCGGTGCGCTTGAAGGCCACCGCCCGGACCTCGCCGATCAGCCGGAAGTAGCGGCCGCTCGGCGGCTGCGGCGTCGTCGCGGCGCCGGCCTCGACCCAGGCCGTCAGCGGCGGCGCGAAGTCGTGGCGCAGCTGGCCGCGGCCGGGCGGCTCGATGCCGGCCTCGCCGAAGCGCAGCAGGCTGTGCTGCGGCACTTCATTGGGCATGCCGGGCTCGTCCGGGAAGTCCCGGATGGCGCCGCCGATGACCTCGGTCTGATCGATGTGCTGGACCATCTTGGTGGTCAGCGCGTTCTCGTCGGTCTCGGGGTCGGCGCCAGGGGCGCCCTCCATCTCGCCGAGGTGCAGGAGCGGCGAGTCCCGCGGCACGATCGAGGCCCAGCGGCCGCCGGCGCCGGTCAGCACCGCCCCGGTCGCCAGCGGGATCGCGCGCGCCGCCGCGCCGGGCAGGCTGTCGACCCCCGGCGTGTAGAAGCCGCCGGGGCCGTCCGCGCGCAGCGCCGTCGGCGTCTGCAGCGCGAAGGGGAAGGTCATGGCGAAGTGCTCGCTGTGCTTGTCGAGGGGCACGAAGGGTAGGCGGTCGCGGTGGACCGTTCCGATGACCTCGAGCAAGTCCTGGTGCTCGTGCAGGCGGTACTCCTGCAGCAGCACCCCGCTGGGGCCGTAGACCCGGGCGCGCTGGTAGACGGGGCCCGGGTCCTCGACCAGCACCGTCACCGGGCTGGGCTGGAAGGGGTGGAAGACGCCCCAGAACACGGCCATGTGGTAGGCGTGCTCGACGCCGCCGAAGCGGTGCGCCGAGGCGCCGTCGATCCACTCGCCGCCGGCGGCGTCCACCAAGCTCAGGGCGACGCCGGTGGCCGGATCGAGCTGCAGGCTCTTGCCGCCGGCCTGCAGGGTCGCGCCGGGGTTCCAGGCGGGCGGCGCCGGGGCGCTGCCCCCGCTCCCGAGCTGCCAGCGGCGCCAGCCGTTGGCCGGGATCGCGGCGCGGAAGGCCAGCGCCGAGCGGTCGGCCGCGGTCCAGCGGAAGGGCAGCGAGGCCCCGGTCTCCGGGTCGACCACGGCCAGGTCGGCCGGCTGCGGGCCGCCGCAGTCGACCTCGAGCACGCCGTCGTAGTCGCCGCCGAGCGGGTTGAAGGCCACCAGGCCGCCCTCGCCGGCGGGGACCTGCAGCGGGCCGAGGTGCTTCAGGCCGCGCGCGCGCAGGCCGTCGACCCGGTCCTCGACCGCCTGGGTCAGGGCGACGAATTCCTCGTTCTGCTGGTTGACCTCGGCCAGGGTCATCAGGCCCGGCCAGCCGCCGCCGCCGCCGGAGTGCTCCAGGTAGAGCATGCAGCCGCGCCAGGCCTGCTGCAGCGCGCCGAAGGGATAGCTGCGGCCGCCGGCGGCGTGGCTGATCGTCTGCAGCGCCTCGACGTCGGGCAGCGCCGCCAGGCGGCGCCGCAACGAGGACTGGGTGGCGGGCGTGACCTGGCTGCCGTTCTCCCACAGGCCGGCGGCGTCGCCCTCGTAGACCGGGAAGACGTCGCCGTAGCTCTGCAGCAGGTGTTCGAAGAACTCGTCCGGCGTCGCCAGGACGAACTTCGGGTTGTCGTAGCGGGCGTTCCAATCCCGGGCCAGGTTGGCCATGGTCAGGCTGGGCGCGGTGTTGTCGGCGCCTCGCATGACGAGCAGGGCGTCGTAGGGGTAGCCGGCGGCCTCGTACTCGGGCAGGATCGTCGAGAGCTTGTTGTAGGCCTGGTTGACGTTATTGAAGCCCCAGGCGAAGAAGCCCTCGATGTAGGAGTCGTAGGTCTGCCAGGCGAGCACCCGGCTGCCGTCGCGCCCCTGCCACCAGAAGGGGGTGTCGCCGAGCGGGATGGCGGGCTTGCCGCCGACGAAGTCGTTGGGGCCGAGCAGCAGGTACTCGACGCCGGAGCGGGCCAGCGCCCGCGGCATGGCCAGGGTGTAGCCGGGGACGTCGTCGAGCAGGGCGGCGTTCATGCGGGCGCCGTACTCCAGGGCGAGCTGGCCGGAGGGGTGGGCAAAGCGGTTCAGCAGCTCCTCGGTCCAGATGCCCGAGTGCGGGCCGACGTAGCCGGCGCCGAGCACGAAGCGGCGCTGGGCGAAGCGGTTCTTCAGCCGCGCCTTGTCGGCGGCGCTGGCCAAGCGGTCGAATTGCTCGAGCTGGAAGCCGGTCTCCAGGGTCCAGCGGAACTCCGACCGGAGGTCGGCCAGCCGCAGCGCCTCGACCAGGTTGTCGTGCACCTCCTGGGCGACGACGGTCGGCGGGTCGGTGAAGCCGACGTCGGTGTGGGACATCTCGACGACGTAGATCTTCTTGATGGTCGAGCTGACGCCGGGGTCGGGGGCTGCCTGGGGCAGGGCGGCGAAGGCGAGCAGGGCGGAGAGCATGGCTGGGTCAGCGGAGGGTGCGGGAGAAGGCGTTGCTAAGCCGGTTGGCGGCCGGGTCGTAGGCCTGGAACCAGACCGCCTTGCCTCTGGAGGAAGGGGGGACTGGCTGGAGGAATTCCGCGCGTCCCGCGGAGTCCGCGGTCACGACGACGAGTTGGGCGAGCGGCTGTTCGAGGTGGAGGATGCCCGCGCGCGGCGTGCGCAGGGTCGGACCGCCGGAGAAGGAGGCGCCGACGACGACCGGAGCACCCGGCGTGAAGTGGCTGGCCTCGATCCTGGCGTCGCCGCCGGCGCGGAGCTCGCTCACTTCCAAGACGGGCTGAACCGCCAATCCGCCGTCATCGGGCACGAAGGCGAAGACGAAGGCGGCGTCGGCCAGCGCGAGGTCGGGCAGGTCGCGGCTCTCGATCAGGAAGCCGCCGTTGGAGGCTTGGTAGCTGAGCAGGGTGTCGTCGGGTAGGCCGGACTCGCGGCCGGCGGCGGTGAGCATCAGGCTGCCGTCGGCCGGTCCGGCGCCGTTGATCTGGAGCAGATAGCTGCCCGCCGACTGGCGGCTCAGGCTGAAGCCGCCGGCCGAGGTGACCAGGCTGCCGTCGGCGGCGACGTGGCCGCCGATCAGGCCGCTGGTCCCCCAAGGCAGGAACAGGAAGCTGAACGGCGCCTGCTCGAAGTCGTTCAGGTCGGCGCCGCCGTCGCGCACTGCGATCTCCCAGCCGCTCAGGTCATCGAAGGGAGCGGCGGTGACGGCGTTGTCGCTGTTGCCGCCGCCGACGGCGAACAACATGCCTTGGGCGGCCGGCGCGGTGCCCTGGAAGCGGATCCGGTAGCGGCCGGTGCTCCAGTTCTTCAGCTGATCGACCGAGACGCCCGGCGAGCCGCTGACGGTGTAGCCGCGGAGCGGCAGCGTCGCCACGGTGCGGACGTGACCGCCGGTCCAGCCGCCGGCGAAGGGGAAGAAGGCGGCGGCGACGTCGATGTTGACCAGCTCCGTGGTCGTCGCCGTTCCACTGCCGGCCCGGCAGGTCGTGATGCTCAGGTCGGGGTAGAGGATGAAGCCGTTGCGTTGGGTCACCTCGGCGGTGGCCCAGAAGCGGCCGCCGCCGTGATCGCGGCCGTTCTCCGACACCGTTGCGATCATCACGCCGTCGGCCAGCACGGCGCCGACGCCGCCGACGGAGGGGCCTAGGCGGCCCTCCTTCTGCCGGAACAACGCCCAGCCGCCGGACTGGCCGTCGACCGTGGCCGTGGCGCCGTTGCCAGGGCCGTCCCATCGGAAGCGGGCAGACGGCGTGCCGCCGAGGCCGTGGCCGTCGAGCGGCACGATCTCGAAGCGGTCGAGGCCGCCTTCGAGGTGGGTGTCCAGCCAGGGCGAGTAGGTACGGACCTTCACGGTGCGGCCGTCGGGCTGGAACTCCAGGATGCGCAGGTAGCCCTCGCCGCCGAAGGGCCGGTTCTGGTAGTCCGACAGCATCTCGGTGACGGTGTTGCCGTCATCGCCGAGCACCTGCTGGCGGTTGCCGAAGCCGCCGAGGTGGCCGCTGAAGACCATGCTGACGTTGGCGTGGCGGGCCAGCAGCTTCCGCCACATCTCCTCGGCGTCGTTCACGCCCTCGGGCAGGTTGGCCATGCCGTAGCCATGCGGTCCGCCGCCGAGGTCGGGGCGGTGGACGTGGTCCATGCGCACCCCTTGGGTCGAGGTGTAGTTGTGCGTCACCACGAGCACCTGATGGGCCGGGTGGTCGCGGATGACCTGGTCGGCCCAGGCCAGCACGGCGTCGCGCGGCCCGAACTCCAGCGCCAGGATCAGCCAGTCGCGACCCCAGGCGTGGAACTCGTGCCAGGTGTTGTCGACCCGCACCGGATCGAAGGAGCCGCCGAAACCCGAGACCGCGGCGACGCGCGACATCGGGAAGTAGGTGTGCAGGAAGGTGTTGCGGTTCGAGCCGTTGCCGCTCGGCCCGTAGTCGTGGTTGCCGGGCGCGAGGGCGTAGGGCACGCCGGCGTTGTCCAGGATCGCCATCGACGCCGAGGCGTTGGCCCACTGGGTGAAGTTGTTGTCGTTGGTGATGTCCCCCTCGTGCAGCAGGTACCGGATGTTCAGCGCCGCGGCGTTGTCGGCGATCCACTGGGTCTGGACGTCGAAGAGCCAGGGGTGGGAGCGCGAGTAGTACTGGGTGTCCGGCAGGACCACCAGCGACCAGGGGTCGTGCTGGGCGGTAGCGCCGGAGCCGCTCAGCCCGATGGCGAGCAGCGACGCGCAGAGGGGTCGGAGCGGGGAGCGCATCTCCCCTCCAGGTTATTCCAGAATCCGCTGCGGCGCCCCGTCGGCAGGCTTCTCTTCATCACCCCAGCGCAGCAGGTGGAAGCCCCAGACCGAGTCACGCGGCTCCCAGCGGCCGCCCCGCTGGTTCAGGAACTCGTCCAGCTCGTCCGGCGGGATCAGATAACGACGACCGGCCCAGGCCACCGGCACCAGGAGTTCGTCGATGCCGCGGAAGCCCTTGCGCACGTTCGGCCGCTCGCAGTGGAGGTGGATGACGCCGGCCTCGTCGACCGTGAGGCGGCCGTAGTTGCGGTCGTACTCGCCCAGGCAGCCGCGCCAGGTGAAGTGGAAGCCGTTGTCGGGCGCCAGCTTCAGGGTGACGTTCACGCCGGTTCCGTCACCGTGGTAGTACTGGCCTGCCCAGGGGTGGGCGCCCTCGTAGGCGGCCACCTCGGCCTCGATCGCCTGCTCGCGCTCTTCTCCGCCGGCGAACCAAGTCGGCCGCCATTGCTCGCCGCTGACCGGCGGCGGGAACCGGAAGTCGTCGAGGGCCACGCCTTCGGAGACGTCCACCCACGGCCACTCGTCGCCGCTCACGAGCTCGACCCGGGCGATCACCGCCGTCGGCTGGCCGCATCCGTCGAGGGCGACCAGGCCGCGGAAGAGGCGCGAGCCGCTGGCGCCGGAGAAGCCGGTCGCCTCGCCGAGCAGCTCGCCCTCGGCGTCGTAGGCGGCGATGCGGCAGGGGGCGCGGTCGGGGTGGTCGGCGTCGATGAAGACGGCGCCGAAGCCGGCGACCCGGGCGGACTGGCCGGCGTGCACGAAGCTGGCCTCGGTGCGGCTGCCGCCGCGCCAGCCGTGGGTGCGGGGCGGCGCGATCGGCCCCGGCGCGAACTGCACGCGGCTGTCGCCGGCGGTGAAGTCGGCGGGGAAGCGGAAGTCGGTGTGCAGGTACTGGCCGCCCTCGCCGCGCAGGATCAGGCCGTCGCTCTCGGCGTAGCGGTCGGGGCGGATCAGGAAGGGCTCGGCGCCGATGCCCTGGACCTCCTCGAAGTCGACCCGGCGCAGGTCGCGCGGCTTCTCCAGCTGCAGCAGCTCGAGGAAGCGGGCCGGGTCCTCGACCACCACCAGCTTGGCCGCCGGGGTCTGCCGGTGGGGCGTCGCCGGCGCGGCCAACTCCTCTTCGGGCAGCGGCGGGAAGGTCACGACCTGGGGCGCGGCGAGCAGGGCGAGCGGCAGCAGCAGCATGTCGGATCCTAGAACGACGCTGCTAGGCGGTTGCTGGGGCTTTTCTGGCCGGCGGCCGGCGCGGCGGCCGGCTCAGAAGGTGATCTCGACCCGCAGCAGCGCCAGCCAGGCGTCGTCGAGCCCGGGCGCGGCGCTGGGGTGGTGGACCCACTGGAGGTCGGGGCGCAGCGCCCAGTGCTCGCCGAGGGAGAAGGCGTAGCTGGCCTCGACCACCGTCTCCTGCGCCTTGACGCCGCTGCGCTGCCGCCAGGGGTGGCTGAAGTCCACGCGGGCGAAGGCGAGGCCAGCGCTGTCGTCGGGGCGGGTTGCCAGGGGCCCGCGCCAGACCAATCCGCCGCCGAGGAAGAGCGTCACCGGGTTGCGGTCCGGGGGCGCCCAACCGGCCTTGAAGAAGGCGTCCAGGCCGCGGCCTTCAGCCGCACCGGCGAGGCGAGCGCTGCCGACGGTGTAGACGCCCTGGTTGCCGTCGAGGCGGGGCGCCGGGCCGGTGGCCTCGAAGTCGCGGAAGTCGTCGGTGTGGTGCCAGAGGCCGAGCTTGAGCTCGGGGCCGCCAGCCTCCGCTCCCGCCGGGCGCCAGGTGGCCTCGCCGAGCAGGAAGGCGCCGTCCTCCGCCGCGAGGTGGATGCAATTGCCGTGGTCGCTGTCGTCGACGCTGCAGGGCTTGCCGTCGAAGACCGCGGCGCGCAGGTCGAGGGACTCGCTCTGCCAGGCGAGCCGCAGGCCAGGGGCGGAGATCGGGTAGGTCGAGAGCGACAGGTTCAGGCCCAGGTCGGGCTGGAGGCCGAAGGAGCTGTTGACGAACTGTCCGGCGGCTTCGGCGACCGTGAACTCGTCGCTCAGGTCGTACATGCCGAAGCGGAGCGACATGCCGCTGTCGCCGAAGGCGTGGTCGTAGCCGAGCAGGTTCAGCCGGGTGGTGGTCTGGTCCTCGATGTCACTGGCGGTCTGGAAGACGCCGCCTCGGTTGGTGCCCGGGTCGCTGCCGTAGAGGTGCGCGCCGCCGAGGAAGAAGCCGCCGCCGCGCCACCAGCCGGCGGCCTCGGTGTCGAGGGCGAAGCCGAGCGTCACCAGGCCCTGCACGGCGCCGCCGCGTTCGAGGCCGCCGGCGAGGTTGCGGACGTACTCGCCGGTGTACGAGAAGTCCCAGCTGAGGGCAGGGGAAGAGGAGTCCGGTTCCTGGGCCAGGGCGGCGCTCGGGCACAGCCCCAGCAGCAAGGCCGCGGTGACCTTGCTGCTGGGGACCTTTCCAGAACGAGAAGAATTGAGACGGAGTCTCATTTGCAAATGGAGATTAAGCAATGACCGGGTCCAGACAAGTGCCAAGCCGGACTTTTTGTGGCAGGCTTGGCGAAGACCCTCCATCCGCCCCTCCAGGACTTTTGCAGCAGCGCTGTCCTCGGCGTGGCGTGGGCTAGGTCAGAGTGACCGATTCCTTTCCCGAACCCCGAGATCTGCTCGCCCACGCCGGTTGGGTCCGCGGCTTGGCCCGCGCCCTGGTCGGCGAGGACCGCGCCGACGACCTGGCTCAGCAGACGATGCTGCGAGCCCTGGAGAAACCGCCCGCGCGCGGCGGCGACCCCCGACCGTGGCTGGGACGGGTGTTGCGCAACCTCGCCTGGTCCGACCACCGTGCGGAAGGCCGCCGCCGCCGGCGCGAGGCCCAGGTGGGGGCGGCTGCTCGATCCGCCGTCGCCGGGGTGCCGGCCACTCCTGACGCCCTGCTGGCCCGCTCGGAAGCCCACCGGCTGCTGGTCGAGGACCTGCTCGCGCTCGAGGAGCCGGTCCGTCACCTGCTGATCCTACGCTACTTCGAGGAGCTGAGCCCGACGCAGATCGCGGAGCGCCTCGGCCTGCCCGCCGGCACCGTCCGCGCCCAGTTGAGTCGCGGGCTCGAGCGGCTGAGGAGCCTCCATCGCCGGCGGCACGGCGGCGCCGCCGATCACTCCCTGCTCCTGCTCGCCGCCCCGCCGGCTGGCGGACTCGTATCCGGGGCAGGCCTCTCGACCACGTTATTCCTGATGTCCACTGCCAGGTCAGATGAGCAGGGACGATTCACCCTTCACCTGGAGCGCGAGGACTTGCGTCAGATCGGGATTACCGTCCAGGGCGGCGGATATCAGCCAATTCCGGACGACCGGGCCTTCGACTGGGGGCAACGCGACGTGATCCTGCGGGTCCGAACGACCCACTCCATTCCGATCCGCGTGGTTGAGAAGGGGAGCGGGGAACCGGTGGAGGTCTACTCGGTGGAATTCGCCAAACGACATCACGGTTTCTCCCGGGGCATGAACCGATCGGCGACTCACTCAGACGGCAGGTTCACGGTGAAGGGCCTGTGGCACGGCAGCAACCTCATCGAGATCACGCCGATCGCTCGGGACTTCGCTCGCCCGAAACCCATCGAGGTCATCTGCGACGGCGAGGATCTCGAGGAGCTGCTCATCGAATTGGAGCGAGTCGTCTCGTGCCCGATCCACGTCTCCTGGGAGGATGGCGAGCCCGTTGTCGGGTCAACGGTCACGGTGTGGGAGACCCCCGGGGATGGCGAGGATCCGCTGGCTTTTCTCGGGTACACCGACCCGATGGCGGGTGGAAGACAAGACCCCCCTTTCTCCGATCGGCAGAGAACGGACCTCGACGGGGTGACGACCTTCTTCGTTCCGCCGGGCATCGAGGCGTTCAGGGTCGAGGTCAGCGGGGGGCATCTTCCCAGGACGCTCGAGTCGGCCGCCCTCAGTGGAGATCCAGTGATGGTCGTCGTCCAGCGGGGCGCTGAGATCGCTGGCAAGGTGAACTTATGGCCAGGCGCAGCTCCAGAGCGATATGGCATCACGCTTCGGGAGGGTCAGTGGGCGGTCCACCTGGAGGATGGCGACCCCTCCCTCACCGCGGCCGGGACCTTCCGGATTCCTGGACTGGAGGCCGGGATCTATGAGGTCCGGCTGTGGGTGGAGAACCAATTCCATCACCGAGGCGGAGGCTCCGGACGCTCCTTGACCCTTGGTCCGCCCCTCGCAACCGTGGAACTCGGGGCGGGCGATGGCGTCGAACTGGTCCTCGACGCTACCGGGATGCGGCCCGGGAGCGTTCGCGGTCAGGTCCTCGTGGACGGTGCCAGCCCGGAGGGTTGGGACCTCTACTTCCAGATGGAAGGTCCTGGTCATGAGGAGGGCCCATTCACTGGACCGGTGGGGCGGATTGGGCTGTTCTCCCTGGGCCCTGATGGCCACTTCGCCAAGGTGCCGCTCCATCCGGGAATCTACCGGCCGATCCTGGCCGCATCTGGGGGAACCAGCGATGAAGGCAACCAGTTCCCGCACCGCGACTCCTTCGAAGTCGGGGTAGGCGCTGATTTGGAGCGGCGCTTCGACTTCCCGCTGCAATCCCTCCGCGTACGCCTGGTGCGCCAGGAAGACGGCAGCCCGTACCGCCATGCCAGCGTTCGTTTCGACCATGGATATCCGGGGAAGACGGCCGAGACCGATGACGAGGGCTGGTTCGAATACGGCCCGGTCCCTCCGGAGGGGATCCGGGTCAGTGTGCTGGACGAGGAATGGCGATTCGCCGGACAGGCCGTCCCCGCGGAGCGGGAGAAGCTGACCGAGGTCGTGTTAGAGGTCCCGGCGGACTGACCGACCGTGACCCTCAGGCCGTCACCGGCGGATCGGCAGCCGCCGCGGGAGCCTCTTCCCCGCCCCCAAACCCCTCGTGCTCCGTCCGGGCGATGATCTCGTCTTGTAGCGCCTCGGACAGATCGCAGAAGTAGTCGCTGTAGCCGGCCACGCGCACGATCAGGTCACGGTGGGACTCGGGGTCGCGCTTCGCTTCGCGCAGGAGGTCCGCCCGCACGACGTTGAACTGGACGTGGTGGCCGTCCATCTTGAAGTAGCTGCGCACCAGGTGCCGGAGCTGGTCGATGCCCTGCTCGCCTTCGAGCAGGCTGGGCGTGAACTTCAGGTTCAAGAGCGTGCCACCCGTCCGCACGTGGTCCATCTTCCCCGCCGACTTCAGCACCGCGGTCGGCCCGAACCGGTCCACCCCCTGCACCGGGCTGATGCCCTCGCTCACCGGCGTCCCGGCCCGCCGCCCGTCCGGCGTCGCGCCGAGCACCTCGCCGAAGTAGATGTGGCAGGTGGTCGGCAGCATCTCGACCCGGTAGTGGCCGCCCTTGGTGTTGGGCACGCCGTCGATCTCCTCGAACAGCGCCTCGAAGACCCGCAGCATCAGCTCGTCGGCGCGGTCGTCGTCGGTGCCGTACTTGGGCATCTTGTTGCGCAGCCGCAGCCGCAGCGCCTCGTCGCCGTCATAGTCGCGGCCGAGCGCCCGGTGCAGCTCGGCGACGCCGACGTTGCCGCGCTGCTCGAACACCTCCCGCAGCGCCGCCAGCGAGTCGCTGATCGTGCCGATGCCCACCGCCTGGATGAAGCTGTTGTTGTAGCGCGCGCCGCCGGCGTTGTAGTCCAGCCCCTGCTCGATGCAGTCGTCGATGATCACCGACAGGAAGGGCGCTGGCATGTGCTCAGCGTAGATGCGCTCGATCAGCTGGTTGCCGCCGATCTTGATCTGCAGGAAGTGGTGCAGCTGCTCGCGGAAGGCGGCGAACAGCGCCTCGAAGCCCTGCAGCTCCTCGGCGCGCCCCGTGCGGGGCCCGAGCTGCTTGCCGGTGCGCTCGTCGAAGCCGTCGTTCAGCGCCAGCTCCAGCACCTTCGGCAGGTTGAAGTAGCCGGTCAGGATGTAGGCCTCCTTGCCGAAGGCGCCGACCTCGACGCAGCCGCTGCAGCCACCCTCGCGCGCGTCCTCCAGGGTCTTGCCCATGCGCAGCTGCTCCTCGACGACGCTGTCGGTGTTGAACACCGACGGGAAGCCGTAGCCGTTGCGGATCACGCGCAGCGCCGAGCGCAAGAAGCGCTCCGGCGTCTTGCGCGAGATCTGGACGTTGCTGCTCGGCTGCAAGAGGTGCATCTCGTCGATGATCTCGAGCAGCAGGTAGCTGACCTCGTTGGAGCCGTCTGAGCCGTCCGCCAGCAGCCCGCCGAGGTTGATGTTGGCGAAGTCGGTGTAGGTGCCGCTCTCGGCCGCGGTCACTCCGACCTTGGGCGGCGCCGGGTGGTTGTTGAACTTGATGAAGAAGCACTCGAGCAGCTCGCGGGCGCCGTCGCGGTCCAGCGAGCCGGCCCCGGCCTCGGCCTGGTAGAAGGGCCACAGGTGCTGGTCGAGGTGCCCGGGGTTGAAGGCGTCCCAGCCGTTCAACTCGGTCACGACCGCCAGGTGGCACCACCAGTAGGCCTGCAGCGCCTCGTGGAAGTCGCGCGGCGGCTCGGCCGGCACCCGCCGGTTGACCTCTGCGATCCGCTCCAACTCGGCGCGCCGCCGCGGGTCCTCGCACGCGGTCGCCAGCTCCTCCGCGCGCTCGGCGTGGCGCTCGGCGTAGACGATCACGGCCTCGCAGGCGATCCGCATCGCCTGCAGCTGCTCGCGCCGCTCATAGGCGCGCGGGTCGGCGACGAAGTCGAGCGCGGCAATGGCTTCGTCGATGTCGGCCTGGAAGCCGCGCATGCCCTTGCGGTAGATCTTGCCGTCGGCGACCGTATGGCCGGGCGCCCGCTGCTCCATGAACTCGGTGTAGATCCCGGCCTCGTAGGCCTCGTGCCACTCCGGCGCCAGCTGGGCGAAGATGCGGTCGCGCAGGCTGCGGCCGCGCCAGTACGGGATGACCGTGCGCTCGTAGTCGGTCAGCACCTGCTCCGGCACGTCGTACTGGGTCTTCGGCCGCGAGTCGAGGATGCGCAGGTCCTCCAGACTATGGCAGGTCAGCTCGGGGAAGGTCGGCACCACCTTCGGCGCCGGCCCGCGCTCGCCGACGATCAGCTCGCCGTCGCCGATCCAGACGGTCTTGTGCTGGCAGAGGTGCAGGAAGGCGCGCGCCCGCATCACCGGCACCGAGTAGCGGCCGTCGTTCTCGCGGTAGAAGTCGGTCAGCAGCACAGCACGCTCGGCCGAGATCGTCGGCGGCGCGTCCAGGCTCTGGCGGCGCAGGGTGGCGGTGCGGTCGTTCATGTCTCTCGGGTGGGTTGGCGGCCGGCGGTGGTGACCTCCAGGCCGCGCTGGCGGAAGGGCGCCGCCAGCCGCTCCATGCGGTCGGAGGAGGGCGGGGCGAGCTCTGGCAGGGGCGGCTCCAGGCCCAGGCGCCGGAACTTGTCCCGGCCGGTGGCGTGGTAGGGGAGCAGGTCGACCCGACGCACTCCGGGCAGCTCGGCGACGAAGGCGGCGCTGGCGACCAGGTTGTCGTCGTCGTCGTTCTGGCCGGGCACGATCGGCACGCGCAGGTGGATGTTGTCGTGGACCCGGGCCAGCTCGCGCAGGTTGCTGAGCACCGGGCCGCTGCTGACCCCGGTGAGCTCGTGGTGCCGGTCGTCGTCGAGCACCTTCAGGTCGTAGAGGAAGAGGTCGGTCAGCGGCGCCACCGCGAGCACGGTCTCGAGCGGGGCGAAGCCGCAGGTGTCGACGGCGGTGTGCAGCTCCTGGTTCCGGCACGCCTTCAGCATCGCGGCCAGGAAGTCCGGCTGCCCGAGCGGCTCGCCGCCGGAGAAGGTGACGCCGCCGCCCGACTCGTCGAAGTAGAGCTGGTCGCGCAGGACCAGGTCCATCAGCGCGCCGACGCTGTACTCCTCGCCGACCAGGCGCCGGGCTTCGGTCGGGCAGGCGTCAGCGCAGGTGCCGCAGAGCAGGCAGTGGGCGTCGGGCGAGGGCGGCGCGCCCGGTTCGGGGATGCCCTTCTGCAGGCAGGTCTCGACGCAGGCACCGCAGCGCAGGCAGCGGGCGGTGTCGATGACGAGCTGCTTGCGGTAGGTCTGGCTCTCCGGGTTGTGGCACCACAGGCAGGCCATCGGGCAGCCCTTCAGGAACACCGTGGTCCGCACGCCGGGGCCGTCTTGCACGGACCAGCGCTGGACGTCGAGGACCAGGCCGCGGGGGGTCATGGGGGTCGATGGCGGGAGAGAATCCATCTTCCCTAAACCCTGGCGGGCGAGGCGACCAGATCCCGGGCGGGGATCGCGCTGGGGCGGCTCAGCGCCGCAGCCAGCTCAAGTCGTCTTCTAGCCAGGCCACCTGCAGGTCGGCGCCGCGGCCGGAGGTGCAGAAGCGGCCGGTCTGCTGGCGGCCCATGGCCAGGAAGGCGGTCGACAGGGCCTCCGCCTCGGCGGCGGAGCGGGCGATCACGGCGCAGGCGGCGGGGTCGGTCACCGGTCTGCCGTCGGTCGGCCGGACGATGCTGGATTCGCCGTTCTCGTCCACGGTGACCGTGTTCGAGAGGGCCCGGCGGGCCAGGGGCACGTGGGCGACGGCCTCGGAGGCGGCGCCGGGGGAGCGCAGGCCGACCTCCCAGCCGCCGTCCAGGGCCAATGCGAGATCCTTTCCCGCCTGCAGCAGGCCTTGGTGGACGCCGTGGTCGCGGAGCACCGCCGCCGCCCGGTCGAGGGCGTAACCCTTGCCGACGCCGCCGAAGTCCAGGCACACGTCTGGCCGCGAGAAGCGCATCAGGCAGCGCTCGGGGTCGACCAGGATCGAGCCGAGGCCGTCCGATGCCCGGTCGAGGCCGCGGCGGCCGGGGGCCGTCAGGTCGAAGTGCCCGGCGGTGCGCAGGCCGACCTGGCCGCAGTCGACCAGCAGCTGCAGCAGCTCGGGGTCGACCTTCACCATGCGCTTGCCGGCCTCACGGTTCAGTCGCGAGACCTCGCTGTCCGGGTCGTGCCGCGACAGCAGCTTCTCGATCCGGCTGACCTCGTCCAGCCCCGCTTCGGCCGCGGCCGCCAGCTCCTCGGGGGAGTCGCCGACCAGCAGGAAGGCGAAACTGCACCCCATGGCCGTGCGACGGTAGCCGTGCTGAGGGTGCGGAGGGGGCGAAAGCACCCGTAATGGGATAGCGATGCCGCAGGCCGGGTGCCAGGCTCCTTCCTGCAGTTTTTTGGCCCGCGAAGACTCGGGTCAAAAAACTGCAGGAAGGAGCCTGGCACCGAGGGGGTCAGCGGGAGCCGAGGACGCGGGAGTAGCGGTAGTAGACCTCGAGGATCAGGGCGCCGGTCGCGGTCGAGTAGACCCGGCCGCCGTCCTCGCCCCAGGGCCCGACCGGATCCCAGGAGCCGTAGAAGTTGTCCTGCTCGTCCTCCATGCGCTGGTTGGGGATCAAGGCCTTCTCGATCGACTTGCGCCACTGCCTCCAGTGCTCGCCGCCCCATTGGTTCATGGCGAAGGTGCCGTAGTACCAGTAGTAGAAGTCGCAGCTGCCGCCCTCGGCGTCCCAGACCGGCGGGGTCGCGGCGAGCAGGTCGGCGTGCTTCTTCATCACCTCGTACTTGGGGTGGTCCTTCCACCGCTTGACCTCGCTGGTGTCGGTCATGAACACCCGGCACAGCAGCGCCACGGCGGTCAGCGCCTCTGACTTCTCGGCCGGGAAGCGCTCGCCGTAGCTGCGCGGCCGCGACGGCAGGCTGCCGGCGCCGGACTCGAGGTTGTAGCCGCAGCGGCCGAGCCCGTCGGTCATGGTGTCGAACCAGTCCTCGCTGTCCCGGAACACCCCGTCGTCGATGGCGAGGCCGGCGTCGCGGGCGGTCTCGAGCGCGAACACCATCCAGCCCGTGATCGAGGTGTCGTTGTCGCCGTTCGGGGCCAGGCTATAGCGCCAGACGCCGTAGTCGTTGCGGGCGCGGTTGATGGTGCCGACGGCCTTGGCCACCGACGGCCGGATGATCGGCGACTGGCCGAAGAGGTAGGCCTCCGCCACCGCCATGGTGGCGATCGAGTGGTTGTAGAGGGTCGGGTTGCCGACCTCGTCGCCGTAGAGGCCGTTGTCGAGCTGGTTGGCGCGCAGCCAGTTGACGCCGCGGCGGACCTGGTCCGAGAACGGCCCCGAGCTCATGGTGCTGCCGTGGCCGAGGAAGGCCAGCAGCGCCAGGCCGGTGTCACCGACGTCGTTGACCGGGCTGCCGGGGCCGTCGCTGGCCGGCCGCCCCGGGTTCTGGTCGTAGTACATGAACTGGTCGCTGTCCCAGTACCCCTCGGGCGCCTGGTGGTCCTTCAGCCACTGCAGCGCCGCCATGACCGACTTCTCGGTGGCGTCGCCCCTGCCGCGCTTGGTCCCGCGTCCGCCCCGGATGCCGTCGCCGCCGCCACCGGAGCCGAGGCCGATGTCCTTGCCGAGGAAATCCTCGGCGTCGAAGGGCGACTCGGGGAGGAGGTCGGTATCGGTCGGATCATCGGTCGGGTCTTCGACCTCGTCCTCCGCGTCGACCTCGACGAGCTGCGGGTCCTCGATCGGGACCTCCTCGACCGGCGGCTCCTCCGGCTTGATCTCCTCCACATCGGGCGGGGTCTCCGGCGCCACCACCGTGATCTCCGGCGTCTCCGGCTCGGTCGGCCGCAGGAAGGCCAGGCCGGCGAGCAGCAGGGCGCCGAGGCCGTGGATCGCCAACGACACCAGCAGGTAGGGCGCCTGGCGCATGGTGTCGGCGAGCACGTCGTTGAAGCTCTTGTCGTGCTCCCACGGGCGGTGGGTCTCGAGGGCGGAGGGAATCACGGGTTGGATGGCCATCGGGTTGCTCCTGGCGGGTGGTCTGCCCGGGCAACGCCGGCCTCGCGGACGCGGTTCGCGGACCCCCAAGCGAATTTCGCGGCCCGCCCGCGAATTCGTCTGAACCCCCGGGCGGCTGCCGCCGTTGGCCTCAACGCGGAGGGGGGGACCCCCGCACCAGGGAAGGAATACGGGCGGCGCCGGGGAACCGACGCCGCCCGCTTCTCACAAAGGGTCGTTCAATTATTCGAGCACGTGGATATTGCGCTCGGCGCAGATCTGCTTCAGCTGGTCGGGCCAGATCGTGACGCTGACCTCGCCGAGGTGGGCCTTCTGCAGCAGCAGCATCATCACCCGCGACTGGCCGATGCCGCCGCCGATGCTGAGCGGGATCTCGTCGTTCAAGATCGCCTGGTGATAGGGGAGCTTCAGGTCCTCCTCCAACCCCGCCATCTCCATCTGCTGCACCAGGGTCTCCTTGGTGACCCGGACGCCCATCGAGCTGAGCTCGTGGCGGCGCTTGGTGATGTGGTTCCAGACCAGGATGTCGCCGTTGAGGCCGTGGATCGGCTTGCCGGCCGCCGAGGTCCCGGGCGTGATCCAGTCGTCGTAGTCGGCGGCGCGCATCTCGTGCGGGTAGCCGTCGGCCAGCGGCCAGCCGATGCCGTAGATGAAGACCGCCGGGAAGTCCTGCAGGATGGCGGTCTCGCGCTGCTTGCGCGGCAGGTCCGGGTAGCGCTCGAGGATCTCCTCGGCGTGCAGGAAGACCAGCTCGTTGGGCAGCTCCGGCACCTCGGTGTCGCGCAGCTTCGGGAACTCCGTGAGCAGCATCTGCTCGGTCTCCTTGAAGACCTTCCAGATGCCCTTGACCGTGGTGGTCAGGAAGTCGAGGTTGCGCTCGCCCTCGGTGATGACCTTCTCCCAGTCCCACTGGTCGACGTACGAGCTGTGGTCGTGGTCGAGGAAGTAGTCCTTGCGCACCGCGCGCATGTCGGTGTTGATGCCCTGGCCCGGCTGGCAGCCGAAGGTCTTCAGCGCCACCCGCTTCCACTTCGTGGCCGCCTGCACCACCTGGGCGTTGATGCGCGGGTCGATGCCGAGGCCGGCGGGGAACTCGACCGGCGTGCGCGAGCCGTCGCGGTCGAGCATGTCGTTGACGCCGCTCTCGCGGCTGACGATCAGCGGGACCTGGACCATGATCAGGTTCAGCTCCCGGCACAGCCCGTCTTCGATGGAGCGTTTCGCCTGATACAGCGCCTCCATGGTCTCCCGCGGGCTGAGCAGCGGGTCGTAATCGGTGGGGAGGATCTTGGCGACCTCCTCGTAGGTGCTGATTCCAGGGCCTGCGAGGTCGGCAACTTTGTCGGACACGGTCATGTCTGCCTCAAAAGAGCGGGGAAACGGAAGGCCCCCGTGCATGGGGACCAGATTCAACTAGCTTGCGGGGGCTTTTCTTCAAGAGTCCGAAACGCCGAAGAAGGAGTTCCAAGCCCCTGGGGGCCGGCCCCGTAGGAGTTTGCGTTTAGAATCGAATTCCCCCCCCTGGTGCTCGTCCGGCGAGCGCCTCGTCCAGCCAGCTCCCACACCCGACGACGCCATGAGGATCCCCCTTTCCCCCCGAATCGCCCTCTTCGCGCTGCTGCCGCTGCTGACTCCCGCCCTCTCCGCCCAGGAGCAGAAGGCCAAGGAGCCCGCCCGGACCCTGCCCGACAGCTGGGCCCAGGCCCTCGACTGGCGCTCGGTCGGCCCCGCCAACATGGGCGGCCGCATCGTCGACCTCGCCATCCACCCGACCGACTCGCGGGTGTGGTGGGTGGCCACCGCCTCCGGCGGCCTGCTCAAGACGGTCAACGGCGGCGTCACCTGGGAGCACCAGTTCGACGACCAGCGCACCGTGGCGCTGGGCGACGTCACCGTGGCGCCCTCGAACCCGGACATCGTCTGGGTCGGCACCGGCGAGAACAACCCGCGCAATTCGGTGTCCTGGGGCAACGGCGTCTACAAGTCCTCGGACGGCGGGGCGACCTGGAAGCACATGGGCCTGGAGCGCAGCTTCCAGACCGGCCGGATCCTGATCCACCCCGAGAACGCGGACGTGGTCTACGTCGGGGCGCTCGGCCGGCTCTACGGCCCGAACCCGGAGCGCGGCCTCTACAAGACCAGCGACGGCGGCGAGAGCTGGGAGAAGGTGCTGGAGCTCGGCGAGGAGACCGGCGTCATCGACATGCGCATGAAGCCGGACGACCCCGAGACGCTGCTGGTCGCCAGCTACGAGCGCCAGCGCGACGGCTTCGACACCAACGACCCGGCCAAGAAGTGGGGCGAGGGCAGCGGCTTGTGGCGCACCGCCGACGGCGGCGCCACCTGGACCCGCGTCACCGCCGGACTGCCGACCGGCAAGCTCGGCCGCATCGGCCTCGACTGGTACGCCGGCGACGCCAACGTCGTCTACGCCGTGGTCGAGTCCGAGCGCATCACCCAGGAGCCCGAGGACGCCGCTTACATGGGCGTGCAGGGCGAGGACGCCGAGGTCGGCGCCCGCCTGACCGAGATCACCGAAGACGGCCCGGCCGAGGAAGCCGGGCTGCGGCAGGGCGACATCGTGCTGCGGGTGGAGGACACCATGGTCCACTCCTGGGGCGACCTGACCCGGGAGATCCGCAAGCGCCTCGCCGGCGAGACGGTGCAGGTCGAGCTCTCGCGCGACCGCAAGACGGTCGAGGTCGAGGTCAGCTTCACGCGCCGGCCGTCGGAGAACGAGGACGAGGGAGAGGGCGACGACAACGGCGAGACCGAGGCCGCGGCCGAGGGCAAGGAGGCGTCCGGCTCCGAGGCCGAGGTGGCCGAGGCCGAGGAGAAGGAGGAGGAGCCGCCGGAGCCGGGGCCCTTCCACATCGGGCTGGGCGGCCAGCGCGAGAACGCGCAGGACCAGCAGGGCCCGGACGGCTTCGAGTACGGCGGCATCTACCGCTCGGACGACGCCGGCCTGAGCTGGACCCGCATCAACTCGCTCAACCCGCGGCCGATGTACTACAGCCAGATCCGGGTCGACCCGAGCGACAACGACTACCTCTATGTCCTCGGCACCTCGTTGTACAAGTCCTCGGACGGCGGCGAGACCTTCACCGGCGACGGCCACGACGGCCGCGTCCACGTCGACCACCACGCCATGTGGATCGACCCCGCCGACGGCCGCCACATCGTGCTCGGCAATGACGGCGGCGTCTACGAGACCTGGGACCGGATGGAGAACTGGGACCACCACAACCAGATGGCGATCGGCCAGTTCTACCGGGTCGAGGTCGGTCCGCGGCTCGACTACCGCGTCTACGGCGGCCTGCAGGACAACGGCTCCTGGGGCGGCCCGAGCCGCTCCGTCACCGGCCGCGGCCCGATCAACGCCGACTGGTTCCGGATCGGCGGCGGCGACGGCTTCTTCGTCCGCGTCGACGACGAGGACCCCGACCAGCTCTACATGGAGAGCCAGAACGGCGCCATGGGCAGCATGAACCTGCGCACCGGCGCGCGGGGGTCGGCGCGGCCGCGAGCGCCGCGCGGCGAGCGCTACCGCTTCAACTGGAACACGCCCTTCCTGCTGTCGAGCCACAACTCGCGCATCCACTACAGCGCCGGCAGCAAGGTCTTCCGGTCGCTGAGCCGCGGCCGCAACCCGCAGGCCATCTCGCCCGAGATCAGCGCCACCGACCGCGGCAGCGGCACCGCGCTGTCGGAGTCGTCGCGGGACGCCGACGTGCTCTACGTCGGCACCGACGACGGCGGCATCTGGGCCACCACCGATGGCGGCCAGAGCTGGAGCGACCTGTGGGTGATCCCCGAGCCGGCTGAGGAGGCCGAGGGCGGCGAAGAGGCGAGCGAGGCGGCGGCCGGCGCCGGCGCGCCTGCTCTGCCCGAGCGCATGCAGGAGTACGACGCCAACAAGGACGGCAAGCTCCAAGCCTCCGAGATGCCCGATCAGATGGCGGGCTTCCTCGATCGCATGGACGCCGACGGCGACGGCGTCGTCACCGGCGCCGAGATCGCCGCCATGCGCGGCGGCCGGGAGGGAGGCCGCGGCGGGCGCGGTGGCCGCGGCGGCTTCGGCGCTGAGCGGCCGACCGGCGAGCGGCCGGCCGGTTCTCGCGGCGGCCGCGCGGGCGGCGGGCGGCGAGGCCAGGATCCGGAGCCGGCCCCGGCGGCCCCGGCCGGTCACCCGGACGCGATCACCGGCCTCTGGAACGCCCAGGGCCACGCCGAGGGCATGGGCGAAGGCGAAGGCGCCTTCTCGCTGACCCTGAAGCTGGCCGAGGGCGTCGTCACCGGCGCGCTGGACAGCGAGATCGGCGAAGCCAAGCTCGACAACGGCAAGTTCGAGGACGGCGCGCTCAGCTTCACCGCCAGCACCGAGATGGGGGACCTGAGCGCCACCGCCACGGTCGAGGGCGAGAAGATGACCGGCAGCCTCAGCTTCGGCGGCGGCATGTTCGAGCTCGATTTCGAGGCCGCGCGGGAGCCGGCCGCCGCCACCGCCGCGGCGAGCGCCGACCCCAACGGCCCGAAGCGCATCGCCGAGCTGCTGCCCGGCCGCCGCTGGGTCAGCACCCTGGTGGCTTCGGCCCACGCCGACGGCCGCGTCTACGCCACCTTCGATGGCCACCGCTCGGACGACGACGCGCCCTACGTCTTCGTCTCCGAGGACTACGGCCAGACCTGGGCCTCGCTGCGGGCCGACCTGCCGGACCACGCTGGCTCGGTGCGCAACCTGACCGAGGACCCGTCGAACCAGGACCTGCTCTTCCTCGGCACCGAATTCGGCGCCTGGGCGAGCATCGACGGCGGCGGCAGCTGGACCAGCCTGAACTCCGACCTGCCGACCGTGGCGGTGCACGACTTCGCGATCCACCCGGAGCGCCAGGAGATCGTCGCCGGCACCCACGGCCGCAGCCTTTGGATCCTCGACATCAGCGCCCTGCGCCAGCTCAGCGCCGACGCCGTGGCGGCGCAGGCCATGCTCTACCGGCCCAACGACGTCATCCTGTGGCGCTCGCAGCCGAGCCGCGGCACCACGCCGCGGGAATTCGTCGGCGAGAACCCGAGCCGCTCGGCCCAGCTCTACTACTCGGTCGGCCGCCGCGTGCGCGGCCTCGAGCTGTGGATCGAGGACCTGGCCGGCGAGAAGCTCCGCGACCTCGAAGTGTCGACCGAGCCGGGCCTGCACCGGGTCGGGTGGGACCTGCGCCGCGACGCCGAGCAGGGCTCCCGCCGCCGCTGGGCGCCCCGGGTCCAGCCGGGAACCTACGTCGTCGCCATGCGCGCCGACGGCACCACCTGGCGCGAGCGCTTCGAGGTCGTGCTCGACCCCAACACCCCCGACGACGCCTGGCTCCCCTACGAGGAGCTGGGCTTCGACTTCCTCGAGGTCGAGGAGGAGGGCGGCGAGCCCGCCCCCGAGCGCCTCATCTACTGACCGGTCCTGCCCCCTCTTCGCCCGCGCGGCGGCGCTTGCGGCGCTTGGCGCCGTGGGGTAGCCACCAGAGGTAGATGCCGGTGAACCAGAGCACGAACAGGATCACGGCGGACGGCAGGAACAGGTAGAGCTTCAGCTCTTCGGAGAACCAGGAGCCGTCGTGGATCGACTCGATCAGGTCGGAGCGGCGGAAGGCCACCTTCTTGACCTCGGCGGTGGCGGTGTCGACCTGGATCTCCCACCGGTTGTTGCCGCGGACCTTGACGATGCCCTTGGCGGGCCGGAGGTCGAGGCGGTCGACGTCCTCCCAGGTGTCGATGCCCTTGCCGGCGCTGCTGGCGGCCTCCAGGACCTGGGCCAGGCTGATCTCCGGGTCGCCGCCGATGCCGCGGGCGGTGCCGGGCTGGACCCACTCCACCTGCTTCTTGACCTGCAGGAGGATGCCGGAGCAGATCACGGCGAGCAGGGGCAGGGCGATCAGGATCGCGCCCCAGCGGTGCAGTTTTCGGTTCAGGAGGGAGGCTCTCATCGCGCTTCGGGCCGCACAGGATAACGGGGCACGAAGAGAGCGGGGCGGCCCCGGGCCGCCCCGCTCGGTGGCGGGTCCCCGCGCGCCGGTCTACATGTTCTTGTAGCGCTGCTCCAGGTCCTTCACGAGCTGGCGCCCGCGCGGGTTCTTCTTGACGGTCTTGTCGGCGGCCTTGACCACCTTCTTCATCAGCTTCTTGTCCCGTTGGGCCTCGCAGTGGTCGGCGAGCAGGCCCCAGAACTCGATCAGCCGGTAGACGTCCTCGGGCTGCTGCTTCTCGGCCCAGAGCTCGGCGCAGCGGGCGCCGGCCTGGCGGCGCTTGGCCAGGTCCTTGCCGGCCTCCTTGGCCAGGTCGCGGACCTCGGTCTCGACCAGGAGCAGGTCGATGGCCTTGCGGTCCTTGCTCGAGACCTTCTTGAAGGTCGCCAGCTCGGCGCGGGCCTCCTCGAGGCTCAGCCACTCCAGCTCCAGCTTCATCTTGAAGGCCTTGATCTTGGCCTTCTCGTCGCCGGTCTCGGCCTCCTTCAGGGTGGCCAGGAACTCCAGGGCCTGGTCGCGTCCCTTCTCGAATTCGCCCTGGCTGCGGCCGGGGCGCAGGATCTTGCGCCCGTCAGCGTCGAGGATCATCAGGGTCGGGAAGCCGGTTCCGCCGTATTCACCGAGCAGGTTGTCGTATTTCCGTCCCGGGATGCGGGTGGCGATGCTGAGGAAGGGGACGACGGTCTCGGCGAAGGCGGGGAACTTCTTGGAGGAGAACGGACCGTTCTCCAGGGCCGTGCACGGGCCTCACGGCGCGTAGCTGCGCGAGAAGTAGGCGAAGATCAGCTTGTCCTCGGCCTTGGCCTTCTCCTTGGCTTCGTCGAAGTCGATGATCCAGCCGCCGTGCTCGATGAACTCGGCCTGGAGCTTCTTCTCGTACTTCGCCTGCATGGCCGCGGCGTCCTGGGCCGCGGCGGGCGCGGCGGTGGCCAGTGCGGCCAGCAGCGCGCCGGCGATGAGGGTGGGGGATTGGCTCATGGGGTCATTCTGGGGGACGAGGGGCTCCACCGCTACGGCGAAGCCCCTCGAATGGTGGGGGATCGGCCCTCGGCGGGGCCGGGGCGGCGCCTCAGGGCCTCATTCGATCTCCCATGAGGGGATCCGCCCAGGGGTCCAGGGGGCGCCGGCGGCCTCGAGCCGGGTCTCCAGGCCCTTCAGGTCCTTCTCGGCCAGGACGCGGAGCTGTTCCAGCAGGCCGCCGAAGGCCTCGCCGGCGTAGCGGTAGGCGTCGCGCTCGGTCTGGGTCGGCGCCGAGGTGGTGTTCCACTGGTTGCCGACGATGTTCGAGACCCGGCTGCTGATCGAGATCGGCGCCGGCTCGGAGCGGGAGCTGATGGTGGTGTCGCCGTTGAGTTGGGTGCGGAGCGCCGCCAGCCGCTTCTGCAGGCGGTCCACCCCGGCCACCAGGCGCGGGTGGGTGCCGGCGGTCTCGAGCGCCGCCTTGCGGCAGTGCTTGAGGCGGGTGTCGATCTCGCCGATCGCCCGCTGCGCGCCGCCGATGGCCCGGTGCAGCCGCGCCACCTTCTGCTGGAAGGCGTAGGCCTCGGCGCGGTCGGCCGCCGGCAGCGAGGCGATGCCGAGGGGCACGACCTCGATGGTCTGCGGGCCGGCCAGCTCCGAGAACTCGCCGTCGACCAGCTTGGAGAGGCTGACGGTGTAGCGGCCGGGCAGGGCCAGCGGGCCGCGCGCCGGGTCCTCCCAAGGGTTCAGCTCCTTCTTCGCCAGCGAGATCGGGTTCGAGCTCGGCCAGCGCAGGTTCCAGGAGACGCGGTGCAGACCCTTGCCCCGCGGACCGGTGATGCGGCGCACGATCGCGCCGGTCTCATCGCGGATGGTCAGCACCACCGCCGGCTTGGTCTCCAGGTCCTCGGCCCGCAGCTCCTCCCAGGAGGGGTAGGGGACGTCGGCGCCTTCCTTGTCGAGCTCCTTCTCCGCCTTGCGCCTGGCCTCTTGGCGCGACTGGACCTTCTCCGGCAGCCAGTAGCTGATCAGGGCGCCGAAGGGCGGGTTGGGCGCGGTGTAGAAGGCGGCGCCCTGCGAGCCGCGGCCCTTGCGGCCGCCGAGGCGGCTGGTCTCGATGTAGAGCAGGGCGTCGCGCACCGGGTAGAGCTGCGGCGCCGCCAGCGACTCCTCGCTCATGTGGCGCAGCGCCTGGTAGTCATCGAGCACGTAGAAGCTGCGGCCGAAGGTGCCGAGCACCAGGTCGCCCTCGCGCTCCTGGATGTCCAGGTCCCGCACGGCGATGGTCGGCAGGCCGCTCTTCATGCGGATCCAGCGGCCGCCGCGGTCGGGGCTGAAGTAGACCCCGAACTCGGTGCCGGCGAAGAGCATGCCCGGCTTCTCGGCGTCCTCGCCCAGCGACCAGACGATCTCGCGCTCGGGCAGGTCGCCGGCGATCGACGCCCACGTCCGGCCGCGGTCCTCGCTGACCAGCAGGTAGGGCTTGAAGTCGCCCATCTTGTGGTTGGAGAAGGCCAGGTAGACCGTGTCCGGGTCGTGCTTCGAGGCCTCCAGCCGGCTGACGTAGCTCAGCTCGGGCACGCCGGGGAAGGCGTCGACCGCGCGCCAGCTGCCGCCGCCGTCCTCGGAGACCTGCACCAGGCCGTCGTCGGTGCCGACGTAGAGCAGGCCCTCGACCAGGCGCGACTCGCTCAGCGACACGATGTTGCCGTAGAAGCTGGTCGAGCGGTTCTTCGACACCGTGTCGACGCCCCAGACGCGGCCCATGACCTCGAGCTGGTTGCGGTCGAGCTGGCGGGTCAGGTCGGGGCTGACCTGGGTCCAGGAGTCGCCGCGGTCGTCGCTGCGGAACAGCACGTTGGCAGCGAAGTAGAGCCGGGTGGGGGAGTGCGGGCTGACGATCAGCGGCGAGTCCCAGTTCCACTTCACCGGCGGCTCGCCGGGGGCCTCGCGCGGCTTGATGTCCACCGCCTCGCGGCTCTTCTTGTCGTAGCGCACCAGGCCGCCGTACTGCCACATGGTGTAGACGATGTCCGGGTTGCCCGGCTCGGCCAGGGCCTCGTAGCCGTCGCCGCCGACGGTCACGTACCAGTCCTCGTTGGTGATGCCGGCGCGCGAGGTCGTGCGCGACGGCCCGCCCTGGGAGTTGTTGTCCTGGGTGCCGCCGTAGACGTGGTAGAAGGGCTCGGTGTCGTCGACGCTGACGCGGTAGTACTGCCCCAGCACCATGTTGGCCTTGAACTCCCAGGCCGCGCCGGCGTCCCAGGACTCGTAGACGCCGCCGTCGCAGCCGACCAGTAGGTGGTCGGTGTTGGCCGGGTTGATCCACAGCGCGTGGTCATCGACATGGCGGTCCTTGCGCTCCACCCGCGACCAGGTCTTGCCGCCGTCGCGGGTCACCTGCAGGAAGGTGTCGAGCATGTAGACCTTGTCGACGTCCGCCGGGTCGCAGACCAGCTCGTTGTAGTACTGCGGGCTGGAGCTCATCTTCGAGCTCTGCTTCTGCCAGGTCTCGCCCCGGTCGCTGGAGCGGAAGATGCCGCCTTCGCCCATGGCTGCCTCGACGATGGCGTAGACCACGTCCGGGTCCACCGGCGACAGGTCGAGTCCGATGCGCCCCTTGTCGACCTTGGGCAGGCCCTTCTCGGTCTTGCGCCAGGACTCGCCGCCGTCCTCGGACTTCCAGATGGTCGAGCCCGGGCCGCCGTTGATCAAGGTCCAGACGTGCCGCCGCCGCTGGTAGGAGCTGGCGTACATCAGGTCCGGATCGCGCGGGTCCATGTGGACCTCGTTGACGCCGGTGTCCTCGTCGACGTGCAGCACCCGCCGCCAGGTCGCGCCCGCGTCGGTGGTCTTGTACAGGCCGCGGTCGCCGCCCGAGCGCCACAGCGGCCCCTGCGCCGCCACGAACACCGTGTCCGGGTCGCGCGGGTCGATCGCGATCATGCCGATGTGCTCCGACTCCTCGAGCCCGAGCTTGTCCCAGTTCTTGCCGCCGTCGCGGGTGCGGTAGACGCCGTCGCCGAAGGAGACCGAGCGCTGCGAGTTGTTCTCGCCGGTGCCGACCCAGACCACGTTCGGGTTGCCCGGCTCCATCGCCAGGCAGCCGATCGAGTACGAGCTCTGGCCGTCGAAGACGGTCTCCCAGGTCGTGCCCGAGTTGCGGGTCTTCCAGATCCCGCCCGAGGCCGTGGCCGCCCAGAAGCGCTCCGGATGCCCCGGCTCCACCGCGAAATCCGTGATCCGGCCCGCCGTGAAGGCTGGCCCGATCGACCGGAACTTCAGCCCCGCCAAGGCGCCCGCGTTCAGCAGCCGCTCCTCCTTGGCCGCGGCCTCCTCGCCTTCCTGGGCCACCACCTCGCCCGGCGCCGCGCAAGCAGCCCCCAGCAACATCAACGCCATCAGTGTCCGCATGATCATGTTTCTCCGCCAGGTCAGCCGGCCCAGAGCCCGGATCATAGGCCTTTCTGCCGCGACGGGGCGGGCAGCAGGAGGTTCACTTCCGGCGGACTCGACGTCTGGTGCCAGATTGGCACCAAAAGCCGACCCGCGCGAAGCGCGGGTCTTGGTGCCAATCTGGCACCAGACGTCGAGTCCGCCGGAAGTGAACCTCCCGCTGCCTTCGGCCGCCGACCGATGGCCTATGATTCGGGTTCCGGGACCGTAGACCCGCGGAGAACCATGACCATGCGCACGCTGACTCGTCGTTTTGCTTCCTGGATGGTGGTGGGGGCTCTGGCCCTCGGGCTGGGCCAGGGGGCGGTTGCCCAGGAACACAAGGAGCTGGGGAAGATGTGGACCTTCGAGGGGGTCCCGTTGGACTACTTCGAGGACGAGTACGGCTTCGTGCCGGGCATGGAGTGGTTGGAGAGGGTGCGTCTCTCGGCGTTGAAATTCGGCGGCGGCTGCTCGTCCAGCTTCATCAGCCCGCGCGGGCTGGTGCTGACCAACCACCACTGCGCCCGCGGCCACGTCGGCGAGGCCTCGCCGGCCGAGGAGGACTGGCTGGGCAACGGCTTCCTGGCCGGCAGCCTCGAGGAGGAGGTGAAGCTGCACGGGCTGCAGCTGCGGCAGCTGGTCGAGATGTTCGACGTCACCGAGGAGATGAACGAGGGCATCGAGGCCAGCGACGACGAGGAAACGGTGCGGATGCGCCTGTCCGACAACCGCAAGCGCATCCTGGCGCGGGCCACGCGCGAGAACGCCGAGCTGGAGCCGCAGGTGGTGTCGCTCTATCAGGGCGGCATCTACGCGCTCTACAAGTACCGAGTCTTCGACGACGTCCGGCTGGTGGCCTCGCCGCACCTGCAGAGCGCCAAGTTCGGCGGCGATCCGGACAACTTCACCTACCCGCGCTTCGGCCTGGACTTCGCCATGGTGCGGGTCTGGGAGAACGGCGCGCCGCTCGACAGCGCCGACTTCTACCTGCCGTGGCGGACCGAGGGCGCGCAGGCCGGCGAGCCGGTGTTCACGGTCGGCTTCCCGGGCGACACTGACCGGCTCAAGACCGTGGCGCAGATGGAGTACCTGCGCGACGAGGTCTACCCGCAGCAGGTCGACGCCTTCGAGCGCATGCTCCAGCAGATGTACGCCCAGGCCGAGGCCGACCCCGAGCGGGGCAAGGCCATGCGCAGCCGGATCCTGAACATGGAGAACGGTCGCAAGGCCTTCCAGGGCTACCTGGACGGTCTCCGCAACGACCGCATCCTGGACGCCAAACGCGCGGCCGAGGACGAGCTGCGCAAGGTGATCGCCGAGAACGACGAACTGCGCGAGCGCTTCGGCGACCCGTGGGCCGACATCGAGGCGCTGCAGGACGAGTTCCGGGCGGCCTCCAACCGGCGCGAGCAGCGCGAGATCCAGCGCCGCGAGCAGCTGCTGGAGAAGAAGGTCGGCGAGGCCTACTTCGCGGTCTACGGTGAGGCCATCCCGCCGGACGCCACCGGCTCGCTGCGGATCAGCGACGGCCGCGTCACCGGCTTCCCCTACAACGGCACCGTCGCGCCGACCTTCACCAGCCTCTACGGGCTCTACGCCCGCCACACCGAGTTCGGCGGCGCCATGCCCTTCACGGTGCCGCAGATCTGGCTGGACAAGGAGCCGGAGCTGGACCTGAAGACGCCCTTCAACTTCGTCTGCACCTGCGACATCATCGGCGGCAACAGCGGCAGCCCGGTGATCAACACCCGCGGCGAGCTGGTCGGCCTGGCCTTCGACGGCAACATCGAGATGCTCGGCAACATGTTCATCTACGACGACGCCATCGCCCGCACCGTGGCCGTGCACCCGTCGATCGTGATCGAGGCGCTGTCGGTGATCTTCGGCGCCAAGGAGCTGGTCGAGGAGATCGAAGGCAAGGGCGCGGGATACGACTAGGACGCCTCTGCTCCCGGGCCCTCATTTGGGGAAGAGCAAAAAAGGGCTGAGGGTTCCTTCGGTCGGTGGCATGAATTGGGTGGGGCGAGGTGCGCCTCCTCTGCCCTCACCCTCTCCCACCTGCCCGATCATGCATCCCCGACCGCTGCCCTTCCTCTTCGCTGCTCTCCTCCTCCTGGGTGCCTGGCTACCTGCCCAGAGCGCCGGAGGCTCCACCGAATTGCGATGGTCCTATCCCAACCCATTTTCCTACGCTCCTGACTTCGGCTTGGCCTTGGACCTCGTCCAGGACATGGATGGAGATGGCGTGGACGAGATCATCGTCGGTGAGTCTCAAGCGGGCTATTCATTCAACTCCACAGGCGCTGTGACGGTTCTCTCCGGCGCAACCGGCAGCTTGTGACCTTCCCCCGGTTTGAAGGACACCAGAGAAGCGGTCAGAATGACCGAAGAG
>CAYZXS010000018.1:13570-71354 GCA_964482495.1 uncultured Planctomycetales bacterium | reverse complement strand
ACGGTGAAGGCGAAGGGGCCCTCGGCGACGCTGGCGACCGGGAAGGAGTCGCCGAGGAAGAACTTGTCCGGGCTCGGCAGCGCCGTGGTGCGGGTGCTGGCCGGGTTGGGCGCGAACTCGACCTCGACCCCCGAGATGGTCTCCGAGGCCAGGCCGTAGGGCCGGAACTCGGGCAGGTCGGTGCTGAAGCGGCTCGGGATGGAGGCCGCCGGCGGGCCGAACTCGACCAGGGACGGCCGCACCGTGTCCTGGAAGAAGGTCTGCGCCACCTTGACGGTGGTGCGGCTGGCGCCGCGCTCGAGGAAGGCGCCGATGGTCAGTAGGCCGTCGGCCAGCAGCGGCTCGCCGTTGCCGTCGCTGAGGTCGGTGGTGAAGGCCACCGTTCCGGCGCCGTTCACGGCCGGCAGCTGGCCGCTCACCATGTCGCTGCCGAGCACCTCCCAGATCTCCAAGTGGGCCAGGTCGGTCGCGAGCGACGAGGCGCCGACGTCGACGTTGGTCGGGAAGGCGTCGAAATTGCCGAGGTTGGCCGCGGCGGCGCCGCCGATGTCGATGCCGCTGGGGCGGGCCAGGTCGAGGGTGGTCCAGGTGGCGCTGTAGGCCTCGGCCAGGTTCTGGGGCACGAACTCGGTGTCGGTGATCGCGGTCGAGATGTCGACCGTCATCACCGCGCCCAGGTCGAGGGAGTCGTCCAAGTGGGCGAACTCGATCACCCGGTCGTTGGAGTGGCCGACCGGCACGTCGTAGGCCGCGGCCAGGCCGTCCGCCTGGAGGTCGACCGCGCCCGAGACCGAGGTGAAGTCGATCTGCTTCGAGAACACCGCCACGAAGGCGTGGTCGTTGGGCTCGAGCAGGCCGCCGTCGGGCGGGAAGCTGCCGAGCACCCGGGGGGCGACTCCCGAGCTGGCGGCGGCGGTCTTGAAGCTGCCGGCCTTGCCGTTCGTGTTCGGCAGCCGCAGGCGTTCGCCGCCGAGGTCGGTCAGGTCGGTGGTGACGATGACCTCGTAGGTCGTGTCGGTCAGCAGGTTGGCGGTCGGGGTCAGGACCACCAGCCGGTCGCCGCAGTAGCCGCGGACGCCGTAAGCGACCGAGCCGAGCCCTCCCTTCAGCCGCAGCTGCACCGCCACCGAGCTGACCGTGGAGAGGTTGACGCTCTCGCTGAACCAAAGCGCCACCGGGGCGTGGACGTCGACGCCGGTCATGCCGGCCACCGGCGCCATCGCCAGCAGCCGCGGGCGGCCGTCGAGGCTGAGGGCTCCGTCCACCGGAGCCACGGCCGGTCCATTGCCCAGGCCGCCTCCCCCGCCGCCACCGCCGCCTCCCCCGCCGGTGCCGGGGGGCGTCGGGTCGGACAGGGAACCGATGTTCCCGCCGGTGCAGCCGGCCAGGACGGCCAGGACGGCCGGCGCCAGCAGCGCCCGGAGCGCGGTTGCCTGGGTGGAAGGGCGGTTCATGAGCGCACCTATAATGACGCCGATGCGCTCTGGTTTCCGCCCCGAAATCTGCCCGATTCGGCTCTGGCCCCTGCTGCCGGGCTTGCTGCTGGCCGCCTGCCAGGCGCCAGAAGAGCGGGTGGAGCCGCCCGAGCCCGCGGCTCAGGCCGAGCCGGTCCAGGCCGAGCCCGACCCGCTGGAGCTGGCCCGGCAGGCCCTGGCCGCCGGTGACACCAGCCGCGCCCTGAACCGGATCGAGGACGCCCTGCCCGACCGGGACGAGGACGCCGCCACCTGGCAGCTCTACGGCGACACCCTGCTCCGCTTCACCGAGGAGGAGATCGCCGCCGGCGCCGCCGACCCCGGGGTCATCGAGGGCTGCTACGCCGACGCCGACCACTCCTTCCGCAGGGCGCTCGAGCTGGAGCCCGAGCGTTGGACCGCCCGCTACGGCCTGGCCCGGACCCTCCTGGCCCAGGGCGACGCCGACGGCGCCTGGGCAGCCGCCGAGCAGGTCCTCAGCGCCGCCGACGAGCAGCTCCAGCCGGCCCAGCGCCTGGCCCTGGGCCGCGCCGGCCTGGCGCTGACCGTCGCCCGGGTCCAGGCCGGCCAGAGCGTGCCCGCCGCCGCCCGCCGCGCCGAGGCCCAGCTCCAGCAGGCCGCCGAGGGCGGCGCCGCCGAGGCCGTGGTGGTGCTCTCCGACCTGCTCGCCTGGCAGAACCTGCGCGAGGACGCCCGCCGGGTCCTGGTCGAACAGCTCGGCCGCACGCCCCGCGACCCCACCCTGCTCGCCCGGCTGAAGAACCTGGACTCCGCCGACCCGGCTGCCCTGGTGAACGACCTCGAGCTGGTGCGGCGGGAGCAGCCCGGCGACGCCTACCTGCTGTGGTACTTGGGCGAGGCCCGCTACCTCCAGCACCTGGCCCTGATCGCCGCCGGCGACTTCCTGCTCGGCTATGAGGCCATCGACCGCGCCGAGGAGTGCTTCCTCCAGTCCATGGCCCTCGAGGAGGGCTTCGCCTCCAGCTGCGGCGACTGGCTGTTCCTGGTGCGCAACGCCCGCGGCTGGGCGCTCTGGAGCGAAGGCCGGGTGGACGACGCGGCGCAGGCCTTCCTGGCCTCGCTCGAGGCGGCGCCCGAGCGGCTCGAGGCCGAGCCCGGCCAGGGCTCGCTGCGGCTCGGCGTCGAGGCCGTGCTCGGCCACTACTTCGCCCGCGAGCGCGACATGGTCAAGGCCCGCTCCTTCCTGCGGCGCGTCACCGGCCTGCACCAGGAAGAGGCGATGTGGTGGAACAACCTCGGCCTCGCCTGCCGCGACATCGCCGAGCCCCAGGAGCGCCTCGGGGCCGCGGTCGAGGGCGAGATCCTGGACCTCTTCGAGGAGTCCTGGAGCGCCTACTCGCGCGCGGTCGCCCTGGCCCCCGACGACGCCAACATCGTCAACGACCGGGCCCTGATCGCGGTCTACTACCTGGACCACGACCTGGAGCTGGCCGAGGCCGAGCTGCGGCGGGCGGTCGAGGTCGGCACGGCCGCCCTCGCCGGGGTGGACCGCGACCAGGAACCCGACGCCTGGCAGCGCCTGGACATGGCCATCGGGGACGCCTGGGAGAACCTGGCCTACCTGGACCTCATGCGTTACCAGCGCACCGACCGCGCTCCCGGTTTCCTGGAGCAAAGCAGCCAACACTTCCCGTGGCAGAACCGTGGCGGTGTCCAGATGCTGCGCGGCGTCCTGGAGGAGCTCCAGAGCGCCGAATCCGGCCGAGCGGGTGAAACCGAGGCCGACGGATCCGATAACTGAATCATGCTTCTCGCCCCCCTCCTCCTCCTCTGCGCCCTGCCGCAGGACGCCGAAGAGCTGACCCGGAAGGGCATCGCCGAGCTGCGCCAGGTCGAGGCCGACGTCGCCGCTGGCAAGGTCACCGGGCTCGACATCGCCGGGGCCTTCTTCGGCGCCGCCATCTCCCTTCGCGAGGCCTGCGAGGCCGGCGGGGCCCCGGCCGAGGCCTTCGAGGCCTGGTCGGAGGCGCTGCTCAACGCCGACTCGCTGAAGCAGTCGCTCGAAGCCGTCGAGGGCGGCCTGAAGGACCACCCGAAGGCGCTGATCCTGCACCTCCAGCACGGCCGGGTGCTCACCGCCCAGGCCGGCAAGGCGGGCGGCAACAAGCAGAAGGAGCTCTGGACTCGCGCCGGGGAGGTCTACGCCGCGGCGATGAAGATGGACCGCAAGGCGGTGCCCGCCTGCCTGCGCCAGGGCGAGATCCAGGTCTACCTCGGCGAGATGGAGGCCGCCAAGGACGCCTGGGCCGAGGCGCTGAAGCGCGACGCCGCCCAAGTCGACCTCGGCGCCATGGTGAGCTGGCTGCCGCAGCCGCAGGCCGCGGCGCTGATCGACCAGCTGAAGCAAGGCCCTGGCGCCGACCAGGCGCTGCTGTCCTGGTACCGCGGCTTGGCGGCCTACAACACCCTCTCGCGCGACCCCAAGGCCGAGTACTGGGCCGCCTGCAAGGCCGACTTCGAGCAGGCGGTGGAGCTGAACCCGGGCTACGACGTGTCCTGGTTCTACCTCGCCAACGGCGCCTTCGCCTGGGGCAACAGCCTCGCCGGCGCCGGCAGCACCCAGGACGCCGCCAGCGTCTACCGCTACGCCGCCAAGGCCTGGGGCCGCTACCTGTCCGGCAACGGCGGCAACGCTCAGCGCAACAGCCTCGCCGGCATGGGCGAGGGCGCCGCCGGTTTCCTGGCCCAGATCAAGTGGTTCAGCGGCAAGGCCTGGGAGGGCCGCGACGCCGAGTCCGCCATCGCCATCGCCAAGTGGGTCACCGAGGCCTCGCCGAGCGACGCCGAGGCCTGGAACAACCTCGCCTTCTTCTACCGCGACACCGGCCAGGCCGCGCTGTCGCTGCAGGCGTACGAGCAGGCCCTGAAGCTGCAGCCCGAGCACCCGCAGGTGATGAACGACCTGGCGGTGATCCTGCACTACTACCTGAAGAAGGACGACGACCGCGCCCGCGGCCTCTACGAAGGGGCGATCGCCCGGGCCGAGTCGATGCTCTCCGGCGAGCTCAGCGAGGACGAGCGCGGACTGATCCAGGTCGCCCTCCGCGACGCCAAGCGCAACCTCGGCAAGCTGAACTCCGGCAACCGGGTCAACAACTGATCCGCTCCATCGCGGCCCCCCCCCGCGCCCCCCCCCCCCCCCCCCCCCCCCGCGAAAACCCCTCCCCCCCCCTCGGGGGGCGGGGGGGGGCCCCCCCCGGCGGCGGCCGCGGCTCGTAATCCCCCGGGGCCGGATCTAGACTGGCCCGGCCCTCGGGGCCACCGCCGGGGCCCTCCTGCCCGTCCTCCCGGCCCCTCATCCCGAGCGCGAACGGTCATGAAGATCCTGATCGGCGGCGAAGACGAGATCGCCTTCCGCTTGGCGGAAGCGCTGATGGTCGACCACGAGGTCACCGTGGTCTTCCCCGAGGAGGCCAAGGACCCGAAGGCGGACCGGCTGGACGCCGAGCTGGTGATGGGCGACCTGACCAGCGCCGAGTCGCTGCAGGAGGCCAACGCCGCCCGCGCCGAGCTGTTCATCGCCTGCGCCGCCGAGGACGAGCGCAACCTGGTGGCCTGCGTCACGGCCAAGCGCCTGGGCGCCCGCCGCACCACCTCCTTCCTGTTCCGCCGCGGCGCCCGCACCTCGGAGAAGGACGTGCGCGCCCTCGGCGCGTCCCTGGGCATCGACTCGCTGGTGCTGCCGGCGCAGCGGCTGGCGCGCGAGATCCTGCGCATCGTCGCGGTGCCCGGGGCGCTCGAGGTCGAGGCCTTCGAGGGCGGCCGGGTGCGCCTGGTGCGGCGCGCCATCGAGGAGGGCGCCTTCATCACCAGCGGACCGCTGAAGGACATCGGCGTGCCCAAGGGCGTGGTCCTGGTCATGGCGCGGCGCGGCGAGGAGACCTTCATCCCCAGCGGCCGGGCCCACTTCCAGCCCGGCGACCAGATCACCGCCATGGGCACGCTGGCCGGCATCAACCGGCTGCTGCACCGCTACCTGAAGACCGGCGCCAGCAGCCGCCAGTCGCGGCGGGCGACGGTGGTCGGCGGCGGCGTGGTCGGCTTCGCCGTGGCCAAGGGCCTGGAAGAAGCGGGCTGGGACCTGAAGGTGATCGACTCCAACCGCAAGCGCTGCGAGGAGATCTCGGCCAAGCTGCAGAGCATGGTGCTGTACGGCGACGGCACCGACCTGGACCTGCTCGAGGAGGAGCACATCGCCGAGACCTCGGTGCTGGTGGCGGTCACCAGCAACGACGAGAAGAACCTGCTGATCTCGCTGATCGCCAAGCAGCACCTCGGCGTGCCGCGGATCGTCACCCGGGCCGACAACCCGGTCAACGAGCGCCTGTTCGAGAAGGTCGGCATCGACGTCGTGCGGTCGGCGCGCGGCGCCGCCATCAACTCGGTGGTGCGCAACGTCGCCGCCGCCCACACCGACCTGATCGCCGAGCTCGAGCACGGCGACGTCGTGGTGCTGCGGCTCGAGGTGCCGGCGCACCGCGAGCCCAAGCCGCTGCACGAGATGCACGCGCCGGTGTTCGCGATCGTGGGCTCGATCCTGCGCGAGGGCCAGGTCATCATCCCGCAGGGCGACGACGAGATCCGCGGCGGCGACCGGCTGTTGGTCTTCTGCAGCCGCGAGGACGAGGACAAGGCCCGGCGCTTCTTCCAGCGCTTCGAGCTCTAGGCGCATGCGGCTGGCGCTGGTCCTCGGTCTGGTCGGGCGGCTGTTGAGGGCCTTCAGCCCCGCCTTCCTGCCCCCGGCGGTGCTGGCGCTGGTCGACGGCGCCAACCGCATGGCCCTCGAGTTCCTCGCCGCCGGCCTGGCCGCCTTCGCCTTCGGCACCCTGATGGGCCGGCGGCGGATCAAGGCGGTGTCCTTCCGCCGCAGCGAGGCCCTGGCGGTGGTGGCCTGCACCTGGCTGGTCGTCGCTAGCTTCGCCGCCATCCCCTACGCCTTCGTCGGCCTGTCCCCGGTCGACGCCCTGTTCGAGTCGATGTCGGGCTTCACCACCACCGGCGCGACCATCTTCACCGAGCAGCACTGGGGCCTGGACCGGGCGCTGTTCCTGTGGCGGGCCATGACCCAGTGGTTCGGGGGCGTGGGCGTGATCGCGCTGTTCATCGTCGTCCTGCCCCACCTCGGCGTCGGCGGCCGCCAGCTCTTCTTCGCCGAGGCCTCGTCGGCGCCCAGCGAGTCGATCGCGCCCAAGATCCAGGGCGTCGCCACGCGGATCTGGATCCTCTACGTCTTCCTGACGGTGCTGCAGGCCTCGCTGCTCTACCTGATGGCGGGCATGCCCTTCTTCGACTCCGCCTGCCACGCGCTGACGACGATGCCGGCGGGCGGCTTCAGCCCCAACTCCGCCTCGATCGCCGGCTACGCCGACGCCGCCGCCTTCCCCGGCTACGACCCCGCCGTCGGCGAGTGGATCATCACCGTCTTCATGCTGCTCAGCGGCATGAGCTTCCCGCTGCTCTGGCTCGGCTTCACGGGCCGGCCGTGGAAGGTGTTGCAGGACGGCGAGGTCCGCTTCTACCTGATCGCCACGGCCCTCGGCGCCGCCGGGGTCGCCTTGACCCTGGCCCAGGGGATGCCGCAGATGGCCGGGGTGCGCACGGCCCTCTTCCAGTGCGCCAGCCTGATCTCGAGCACGGGCTACGCCAGCACCGATTACAACCTCTGGGCTGACGGCGCCAGGGCGATGCTGGTCTTCGTCATGCTGGTCGGCGGCTGCGCTGGCTCGGCGGCGGGCGGCGCCAAGTCGATCCGGCACTTGGTGTCGCTGAAGTTCCTCTACCGCGAGATCACGCGCGTGCTGCACCCGCGGGCGGTGATCCCGGTGCGCCACAAGGGGGCGGTGATCCCCGAAACGATCCTGCGCGCGGTGCTGACCGTGGTGGCGCTCTACCTGGTCGGCTACCTGGTCTTCGGCACCCTGCTGGTGCTGCTCGGCGCCGACCTGGTGACTGGCTTCTCGGCCGCGCTGGCCTGTCTCGGCAACATCGGCCCGGGCTTCGGGCCAACCGGACCGATGGGCACCTTCGGCGGCTTCGACTCCGCCTCGAAGCTGATCCTGGTGGTGGCGATGTGGTGCGGGCGGCTCGAGGTCGTGACCGTGCTGGCGCTGCTGCACCCGGACGTGCTCCGGAAGCTGCGCTGGCGGGGCCAGGCCAACCCGCTCTAGGGGCCGCTGGGGCCCTCCAGGCCGCTGGCGCCCGCCCAGGGCCAATTAGGCACTGAAACCATGGCGGATTTATGGCTTGCACGAGGGTCGCAGGGACCTATTTTCTGGGCCATGACCGCTCAATTCACCCCCGACACTCCGATCGGCGAGATCGCCGTCGCCCTCCCGCCCTCGATCGGCGTCTTCGAGCGCCTGGGTATGGATTACTGCTGCGGCGGCGACCGCAGCCTGGCGGAGTCGGCCCAAGCCGCCGGCACCATGCCGGACGCGGTCCTCGCCGAGCTGGCCGGCCTCGAGCGCGCCAGCGACGACCGGGATTGGTCCGAGGCCCCGATCCCGGAGCTGATCGACCACATCGTCGGCAGCCACCACAGCTACCTCCAGACCGCGCTGCCGGCGCTGTGGGACATGATCAAGAAGGTCGTCAACGCGCACGGCGAGCGCCACCCCGAGCTCGAGCTGATCCGCCGCACCATGGGCGCGCTGTTCCAGGAGCTGGACATGCACTTGCAGAAGGAGGAGCAGATCCTGTTCCCGATGATCCGCGAACTGGCCGCCCCCAGCGGCGGCGGCGGCGGCTCGGTCGGCTGCCCCTCCGGCCCCGAGGGGCCGATGACGGTCATGGAGGCCGAGCACGACAACGCCGGGGCCGCCTTGCGCGAGCTGCGCCGCCTCAGCCATGAGTACGCCCTGCCCGAGGGCGCCTGCACCACCTACCAGGCCCTCTACGCCGGCCTGCAGGACCTGGAGAAGGACATGCACCAGCACATCCACCTGGAGAACAACGTCCTCCACAAGAGGACCCGAGCCCTGATGGGCCTCTAGCCGGCGGCTGGGGCCTGCTAGGCCCCTTGCAACTCACCGACCGCGTCCGCGACCTCGTTCAGCTTCTCGTAGTAGGCGAGGTCGCAGTGGCCGGCCTCGCGGACGCCGCGCCGGAAGTCCTCGTAGTCCAGGTCGGCCGCGAGCGCCGCGAACAGGTCGACCCAGGTCTGCCGCGGGACTGCCAGGTGCCAGCCAGCTGAGCGTGTGCCCCGGACCGGCAGGGCCCGGAGCGACGGATAAGCCCGCTGCAGGCTCATCAGGTGGCTGCGGCGGCGGCAGGCCAGGTGAACTGGCCCCAGGTCCGCGGCCGCGGAGGCCGGCGCGGAGGCCTCGAAGTAACCGTATCGGGTGAAGATCCACACGCCCCGATAGCGGCATCCCGAGAGGCCCGAGCAAGCGAAAATGGGCCGCGGCGGAGAATCGAGGAGAAAATTTGACGGACCGTCGTTTTTTGACGTATAGTTTCGGCATGGCCACCAGCCCCCGGAAGCAGCGCGAGGTCGAGCAGCGCGAGGAGATGCTCCTCGACGTCGCCCGCACGCTGCTGCTCGAGGACGGCCTGAAGGGCCTCACCATGGAGCGGCTCGCCGCCGCCACCGAGTACTCGAAGGGCACGATCTACCAGCACTTCCGGAGCAAGGACGACGTCGTCGCCGGCCTGGCGGTGCGCAACATGCGCGGCCGCATCCGCATGTTCGAGCGGGCCGCGGCCCTCCCCGGCCGCCCCCGGGAGCGCATGACCGCGGTCGGCCTGGCCGAGGAGGTCTTCGCCGCGCTCCAACCCGAGGAGTACCAGGCCATGATGCTGCTCACTTGTCAGCCCATCCAGGGCGTCGCCGCCGCCGATCACTGCGCGGCGATGGACGCCTTGGACGCACAAGCCAAGGGCGTGACCAGCGGCATCGTCCGCGACGCCGTCGCCGCCGGTGACCTGGAGCTGCCTCCGGACACCAGCCCCGACGGCCTGACGCTGGCGCTCTGGGGCCTGTCCATCGGCACCCACAAGCTGATCCTGAGCCACCTGGGCGCGACCCCGGCCTGCTCGGTCTTCGGGGACTTGCACCCGTCCCTCAATCTGCGCCGCAATTGCCAGCTCCTGCTCGACGGCTACGGCTGGCGACCGCTGTCCGGTGACCTGGACTACCCGGCCCTCGAGAGCCGCATCCTGGAGCAGCTCTTCTCCGAGGAGCTGCGCCGCATCCCGGCCTCCAGCGGCTTCCCTCGCTGAGCCCCTTTTTTTGGACTCTAACTGACGCTCCGTCGAAACATGACGCTCCGTTCCTCCCTCCTCCTCACGGTCGCCGCCGCCAGCATCGTGGCTGCCTTCCTGGTCCTCCCCGAGACCCGGGCCGCCGCTGCGCCGCCGCCGCCTCGGCCGCTGCCCGTCCCGGTGGTCGAAGTCCTGGCCGCCGACTCCTTCGACGAGGCGGTGACCGCCACCGGCCGCGCGGTGGCCCGGCGAGAGACCCGGCTCGGCTTCGAACGCGGCGGACGCGTCGAGGCGGTCCGGGTCGAGGAGGGCGACCGGGTCCGCGCCGGCCAGGAGCTGGCGCTGCTCGACTCGGCGCGCTTGCTCCTCCAGGCGAAGGAGCTCGAGGCACAGCTGGCGGCGGCCGAGGCCGTGCTGGCGGAGCTCGAGGCCGGACCGCGGGCCCAGACCGTGGCCGCGGCGCGGGCCGAGGCTGCGGCGCTCCAGGCGCAGGCCAAGCTCGCCGAGCTCGAGGCCGGGCGCCGCCACCAGCTGCACCAGGAAGGGGTCGTGGCCGAGGAGGAGCGGGACCGCGCCCGCTACCGCGCCGGCGCCGCCGACTCGACCTGGCGAGCGGCGGAGCAGGCCCTGGCGGAGCTGGAGGCCGGCACCCGGCCAGAGCGCCTCACCGCGCAGCGCGCCCGGGTCGACGGACTCGCCGCCCGACTCGAGCTGCTGCGACTGGAGCTCGAACGTTGCGTGCTCCGCGCCCCGTACGACGCCGTGGTCCTGGACCGCAGCCTGGACGAGGGCGCCGTCACCGAAGCCGGCGCGCCCCTGCTGCGCTTGCGTGAGGCCGGGGTGCTCGAAGCCCGCATCGGCGTCGCCCCGGAGCTGGCGGACTCCCTCCGCCCCGGCGACCGCTACCCGCTGAGCGGCGACTCCAGCGAGCACTCGGCGACGCTGCGCGCGGTGCTGCCCGAGGTCGACCCCCGCACCCGCACCCGCACCGCCGTCTTCGAATTGGAGGAGACGGCGGCCCTCAGCCCGGGCAGCAGCCTGAGCCTGTCCCTGCCGATTCGGCGTCAGGGCAGCGGCTACTGGCTGCCGGCTTCGGCCCTCAGCCGCGGCGAACGCGGCATGTGGTCGGTCTCGGTGATCGAGCGCCACGGGGACCAAGCCCGCGTCCGCCGCGCCGAGGTCCAGCTGCTCCACAGCGAGAGCGAGCGCGTGCTGGCGCGCGGCCCGCTGCTCGCCGGCATGCAGGTGATCTCCTCCGGCGCTGATCGCGTCGTACCCGGCCAGCTGGTCTCCCCCACTCCCTGACCCGGTCCCCGCGCCGTCGCCGCCATGCTCGACCTCTACCTCCGCCGACCGCGACTCCTCGTCCTCACGGTGCTGCTGGTGGTGGCCGCCGGCTGGAGCGCGCTGCAGCAGCTGCCGCGCACCGAGGACCCGGAGCTGGTGCCGCGCTTCGCCACCGTGCTCAGCGCCTACCCGGGCGCCACCGCCGAGCGCGTCGAGGCCCTCGTCACGGACAAGATCGAGGACGAGCTGCGCGGCTTGCCTGAGATGAAGGAGATCAGCTCCGACTCCCGCGCCGGGATGGCGGTGCTGCAGCTCGAGCTGCGGGACGAAGTGCCGGCGGCGGCAGTCGCCACGGTCTGGTCGCGGGTGCGCGACAAGCTCGCCGACGCCGGCGCCTCCATGCCCGCCGAGGCCTCCGCCCCCGAACTGGTCGACGACCGCTCCAAGGCCTACACGATCCTGGCGGCGCTGCGGTGGGACGCCGCCGGCCCCGCCGACCGAGCGCAGCTGGCGCGCTGGGGCGACGCCCTGGCCGACGCCCTGCGGGCCGCGCCCGGCACCGGCGTCGTCCACTTGTTCGGCCGGCCGCAGGAGGAGGTGCTGGTCGAGCTCGCGCCTGGCCGGCTCGCTGACCTGGGCCTGGAGGTCGGCGCCGTGGCCGAACGCGTGCGCGAGCGCGACGCCAAGCGGCCGGCCGGCGCCCTGCGCGGCCGCCGCAGCGACCTTGCTGTCGAGGTCAGCGGTGAACCCGATGCGCTCGCTGCGGTCCGCGACATCCCGGTCGCGGCCGGCGCCGACGGCCGCTTGGTCCGGCTTGGGGAGGTCGCCGAGGCGCGCAAGACGGTGCTCGACCCGGCCGGCGAGCTGGCGCTCAGCGACGGCCGCCAAGCGGTGGTCGCGGCCGCCCGCATGCTCGAGGGTCGCCGGGTCGACGAATGGGCCGAGGGAGCCCGCGCCCGCCTGGGCGCCTTCGAGGCCGGCCTGCCGCTCGGCCTGCAATTGGAGCTGATCTTCGACCAGAGCCGCTACGTCGAGCGCCGCTTCGGCGACCTGTGGGGCAACCTGCTGCTCGGCACCGGGCTGGTGTTGCTGGTGACCCTGGTGATGATGGGTTGGCGCGCCAGCCTGCTGGTGGGCGTGGCGCTGCCTCTGACCACGATGATGGTCTTCGCCGAGATGCAGGCCTTCGGCATCCCGCTGCACCAGATCTCGGTCTCGGGCCTGATCTTGGCCCTCGGCCTGCTGATCGACAACGCCATCATCGTCGTCGACGAGGTCCGCCACGAGCTCGCCCAAGGCCGCGGCCGCGGCGAGGCCATGCGCCGCGCGGTGCGCCTGCTGGCGGTGCCGCTGTTCGGTTCGACCGCGACCACCGTGCTGGCCTTCCTGCCGATCGCGCTGATGCCCGGGCCCAGCGGCGAATTCGTCGGCTCGATCGCCTGGACCGTGGCCATGGCGCTCGTGAGCTCGCTGGCCCTGTCGCTGACGGTCATCGCGGCGCTCACCGCGCGCTTCGCCGGCCCCGCCGGACCGCGCCCGGCCGGCCTCGCCCCCGGCGCCCTCGGCCGCGGCTACCGGCGCGCCCTGCGGCTGCTGCTCGGTCGCCCGTGGCTGGCGCTGGCGCTCGCCACCCTGCTGCCCGCCTTCGGCTTCCGGGTCGCTGCCACCCTCCCCGAGCAGTTCTTCCCGCCCGCGGAGCGCGACCAGCTCCAAGTCCAGCTGTTCCTGCCGGCCGGCAGCTCGCTGGCCGAGACCCGCCGCACCGCCGGCCGCGCCGAGGAGCTGCTGCGCGAGCACTCGCGGGTGGTCGGCGTGGACTGGTTCCTCGGCACCAGCGCGCCGATGTTCTACTACAACATGGTCGGCGGCCGCGACGGTGACGCCGCCTTCGCCCAGGCCCTGGTGCGGCTGGACGCGCCGGACGGCGGCGATGCGGTCATCCGCGACCTGCAGCGCGCCCTCGACGCGGGGCTGCCCCAGACCCGCCCGCTGGCGCTGCAGCTCGAGCAGGGCCCGCCCTTCGAGGCGCCGGTGGAGCTGCGCGTCTACGGTCCCGACCTGGACCGTCTTGAACGGCTCGGCGAGCGGCTGCGGCTGATCCTGAGCGAGGTGCCTCGGGTCACCCACACCCGCCAGTCGCTGCGCCACGGCGAACCGAAGCTGTTGTTCCGCGCCGACGAGGCCGAGCTGCGCATGGCCGGACGGAGCCAAGCCGGCCTGGCCCGCTCGCTGCAGGCGGCGCTCGAGGGCGTGGTCGGCGGCTCCCTGCTCGAGCAGACCGAGGAGCTGCCGATCCGGGTCCGCCTGGCCGCCGAGCACCGGGACGAGCCGGCCCGGCTGGCCTCGCTGGAGTTGCCGGTCGAGGGCGGGCGGGTGCCGCTTCGGGCCCTCGGCCGCTTCGAGCGCGTGTCGGCCTGGGGCTCGATCCCCCACCGCGATGGCGACCGCCTGACCACCGCCCAGGGCTTCCTCGAAGCCGGCACCCTGCCGGCGCTGGCGCTGGCCGACTTCCGCCGCCGCATCGAGGCCAGCGGCTTCGAGCTGCCGCCCGGCTACCGCATCGAGTTCGGCGGCGAGAGCGCGGAGCGCGACGAGGCGGTCGGCGGCCTGCTGGGCGAGGTCGGCATCCTGATGGTGCTGATGGCCGCGGCCCTGGTGCTCTCCTTCCAGTCCTTCCGCGCCGCCGGGATCATCGGTCTGGTGGCGGCCTTGGCCGCCGGTCTGGCCTTCGCGGCGCTGTGGGCGGCCGGCCTGCCCTTCGGCTTCATGGCCATCCTCGGCCTGCTGGGGTTGATCGGGCTGGCGATCAATGACTCGATCGTGGTCATGGCGGCGCTGCGCCAGGACCAGGCCGCGCGTCAGGGCGAGCTCGATGCGGTGGTGGCGGTGGTCGACCGGTCGACCCGCCACATCCTCACCACCACCTTCACCACCGTCGCCGGCTTCACCCCGCTGGTGTTGGGCGGCAGCCTGTTCTGGTCGCCGATGGCGGTCGGCATCGCCGGCGGGGTGCTCGGCGCCACCGTGCTGGCGCTGTTCTTCGTGCCGGCCGCGCACCGCATCCTGGCCTGCCGGGACGCGGAGCGTTGTCGGCGGTTGACGGGTCAGTGAGCCCGCGCGAACTCAGCCGAGCACGCCGTGCTTCTCGCCGACCTTGACGAAGGCGGCGACGGCCTTCTCGAGGTGGTGCTGCTCGTGGGCGGCGCTGATCTGGACGCGGATGCGCGCCTGGCCCTTGGGCACCACCGGGAAGCTGAAGCCGATCACGTAGATGCCCTCCTCGAGCATGTCGGCGGCGACGTCGGCGGCCAGCTTGGCGTCGCCGAGCATGATCGGCACGATCGGGTGCACGCCGGGCTTGATCTCGAAGCCGGCCGCGGTCATCTGCTCGCGGAACCAGGCGGTGTTCCGCTCGAGCTTGTCGCGCAGTTCGGTGGTGGCGCTGAGGCGGTCGAAGACCGCCAGGCTGGCGGCGACGATCGGCGGCGCCACCGAGTTCGAGAACAGGTAGGGCCGCGACTTGTTGCGCAGGAAGTCGATGATCGTGCGCGAGGCGCAGGTGAAGCCGCCGCTGGCGCCGCCGAGCGCCTTGCCCAGGGTGCTGGTGATGATGTGCACCCGCCCCATCACGCCGCAGTGCTCGTGGGTGCCGCGGCCGGTCTTGCCCATGAAGCCGGAGGAGTGCGAGTCGTCGACGTGCACCAGCGCGTCGTACTTCTCGGCCAGGTCGCAGACCTGGTCCAGCTTGGCGACGAAGCCGTCCATGCTGAAGACGCCGTCGGTGGAGATCAGCTTGCGCCGGCAGCCCTTCTCGGTGGCCTCCTGCAGGCAGCGCTCGAGGTCGGCCATGTCGCAGTTCTGGTAGCGCCAGCGCTGCGCCTTGCTCAGGCGGATGCCGTCGATGATCGAGGCGTGGTTGAGGGCGTCGGAGATGACCGCGTCCTCGGGTCCGAGCAGGGTCTCGTAGAGGCCGCCGTTGGCGTCGAAGCAGCTGGTGTAGAGGATCGTGTCCTCGAAGCCGAGGAAGGCGCTGATCTTGGCCTCGAGCTGCTTGTGGATGTCCTGGGTGCCGCAGATGAAGCGCACCGAGCTCATGCCGAAGCCGCGCTCGTCCAGGCAGTCGCGCGCCGCCGCGATCAGCGACGGGTCGTCCGAGAGGCCGAGGTAGTTGTTGGCGCAGAAGTTGACGACCTCCGCGCCGCTGTCGACCCGGATGTCGGCGTCCTGCGGGGTCACGATCACCCGCTCGTGCTTCCACAAGCCGGCGTCCCGGATCTCCGCCAGCTCGGCGTCCAGCCCGGCCTCGAAACTGCTCTTCACGGCTTCCGTCATGCCGCGAATTCTACCGGTGCCGGCCGTCGGCGAGGCGCCGGCTTGCTCAGGCGCTCGGGTCCAGGACCACCTTGTGGGCCTGGGCGGCGTCGAGCAGGGCGATGCCCTGGTGGAAGCCGCTCAGCGGCAGCCGGTGGGTGACGATGTGCTCGAGGTCCAGGCCGCGCGCGAGCAGACCGAGCATCTCCTCCCAGGTGGCGAACATGCGCCGCCCGACCACCCCGTGCAGGGTCAGCCCCTTGAAGATGACGTTGCGGCTGAAGCCCTCCAGGGTCAGATCGACGCGGGAGGGGATGCCGAGCATCATCATCTCCCCGCCGGGGTAGAGCAGCTCCAGACCAGTGTTGATCGCCGGCGGCGCGCCGCTCATCTCCAGGAGCACGTCCACCCCGCCGCCTGTGCGGTCGCGCACCCGCTCGACGGTGTCGCCCTCGGACGGATCGAGCACCGAGATCGGCGTCCCCCCCTGACCGGCCTTCGCCGCCGCCCAGGCCCGCGCCCGCTCCAGGTGGCCCGGCGCGACCTCGGTGATCGTCAGGCTGGCGGCGCCCTCGAACTCCACCACCGCCGCCGCCATGGCGCCGATGGCGCCGTAGCCGCTCAGCAACACGTGGCGGCCGGCGATCGAGGTCGCCGACTGCACCGTGTGCACGGCGTTGCCGAGGGCGTCGAGGAAGGAGCCGATGTGCGGCGGCACCACGTCCGGGTCGAGCCGCACCAGGTTGGCGGCCGGCACGACGACGAACTCGGCGAAGGAGCCGTCGCGGTGCAGCCCGGCGATCCGGGTGCGCTCGCAGACGTGCTGGTTCTGGCTGCGGCAGGCGCGGCACTCGCCGCAGACGATGTGCATCTCGGCCGAGACGTAGTCGCCCTCCTGCCAGCCGTCGACGCCGGCGCCGAGCGCCTCGACGTGGCCGCAGAATTCGTGGCCGATCACCACGGGCGGCGCCAGCATGCCCGACACCGACGGGTCCCAGTGGAAGATGTGGCGGTCGGTGCCGCAGATGGCGGTGTTGACGATCCGCACGCGCACCTCTCCCTCGCCGGGTGTGGGGACGGGCAGGTCTTCGAGGAAGACCGCAGCGCCCGGCTCGGGCCGGGCCATCTGGATGGCGCGCACGGATGGGTTCTCCGGCGGCGATTCTATCAGCGTCCGAAGTAGCGATAGCGCGCCCAGACGCCAGGATCAGCGTCCGTTCCACGCTGTTGCAACCACTCACGCTGCGTCCGATGGAGCGCGGCATGAGGTGGCTCGCGACGCAACGCGGCCTGCAATCGAGCGTCGAAGGCCGACGCCGGGCCCCCGCCCTGAGTCCAAGAGGCGAGGATCACTCCCGCGGCCCTGGCGCGCACCCACGCCTCGACCAGGCCGTTCAGCCCGCCGGGGCGCAGCTGCCCGAGGTCGAAGAGAGTGCCGGCGAAGGAGTGCCAGATCACCGCCCCGCGCACGTCGAGGCCAGCCAGCTCCGGGATGCCGAGGAAGCCGTCCTCCACAGCCCACGGCGGCAGCCCGCTGGGCGCCTCCGGCCCGAGGGCGACCCCGGTCGCCGAAGGGACCCCCGGGTCGAGGTAGGTCGCGGCGTGGACGCGGAGGAAGCGGAGACCGCTCAACCCGCCCTGGGCTGAGGCCACCTTCAAGGCTGACTCGGTCGCCAGGCCGCGTTCTCCCTCGGGACGCCGCTCCGCCCGGGCGGGAGCCGGTCCGGCGTCGAGCGGGCCGCCGAAGCGCGTGAGGAGTCGCCCCAGCTGGTGGACCGGCGGCGTCGCAGGGAACGGGCGGCCAGGATCGAGGTGGAAGCCGGCGCCGGCGCCTTCAGACCGGTCTCCTGCCTGGGCCTCGGGCGAGGCGGCGAAGGCCGCCGCGACCGCGACCGACGGCGCGTAGCGGTGCCGGCAGCTCATCAGCCACGGGGTGCTGCTACCCGGGGCGGGCAGGCTCTCGAGGGGGAGCCAGGCCAAGGTCCCGTCGGCGACGATCAGGACGTCGGAGGCCGCCGACAGAGCAGGCCAGAGCGGCGACAACAAGGACGCGGAGAGCGGTCCGCCGGGCGCGGAACCCCCAGGGCTGGCCAAGCCGCGCAGATAGACCTGCGCCTGACGCCGCAGCGGCGCGGCTGGACCGAGCGGGGCGATCCGATCCGACGCGGGCTCCGGGCCCACGACCCAAGCCCAGACTTGATCGGCGCCCTCGACGAGGCACAGCAGCCGCTGGTCAGGGGCGCTCAGGGTGGCGCGCGCCTGATCCAGGCTCGCGCCCCGGTGCCGGAGGCGGAGCTCGGCCAGGGCCTCCCCCGCCGCGGCGCCCACCCCCGGATCTCCGCTGCCCCACCACCAAGCATCGCCGGAGGTGGTCTCCAAGCCGCGCAGCGCGTCGAGCTGGCGGAAGGCCTCGGCACGCCAATCCTCACGGCGAGAGGCGATGACCATCCAGCTGTCACGGAGCACGGCGGCGAGCCCGACCCCGCGGTCCCGCCAAGAGCGGTCCTCCGCGGCCGCGCGCTCCTCGGGCCCCATCGCCGCCAGCGCTCCCGAACTCATGTCGAGGAAGTCGATCAGCTCGAGGCTGGCGCCGTGACTCGCCCGTTCGGCCTCGATCAACGGCAAGAGGATCGGCAACATGGCCGGGTGGTGCTCGCCGAGGGCGGCGCGGCGCGCCCGGAAGCAGCCGAAGAGCAGCTCCCGCGCCTCCTCGGCGCGCCCCGCCTGCACCAGCAGGGCGCCGAGCAGGATCTCGAGCTCCTCGCGAACCGTTCGGACCGAGCCGCCGCCGGCCGCGGCCGATTCTGGTAAGCGTGCCAGGGCATCCAGACCGAGCTGGAGGGCGAGGTCGCGCTCACCGGTCCAGGCAGCGTGCCGGGCTCGCGCAGCGGCGACCGCGGCGTCGAAGCTGGCCTCCCCGGTCCGGTCGATCCCCGCCAGGATGACCTCCGCCCGATCCGGGCGGCCCAGGTCGAGCAGGCGCAAGGCGTGCACGAGTCGCTCGTCGGCAGAGGACGCGGCCCCTCCTCCTCGGGTGAGGAGATCGGGGAGTGCCTCGCCTGCGAGCCCCCGCTCCCCCAGGCGAGTGAGCAGGGCGGCGCGAGCCTCGCCGTGGCTCCGCCACAGCGGAGATCCGCTGAGTCCGGTCTGCTCGAGGATCCGAATCGCGTGCTCGCGCAGCATCAGCGCCGGATCCCAGGCGCCCTGCCGGGCCAGGGCCTCGGCGAGGCCGTGCAACGGACCTGCGACCCGCTGAGGGTCGCTGGTCCCGAAGACGTGCTCCGCGATCCCGACCGCCCAGCCGAGGTGCTCTTCGGCCGCAGGCCAGTCGCCCTCTTCGAGGGCCAGGCGGCCGGCGTATTCGCGCAGCTCGCCGCTCATCGGCGTCTTGCCATAGACCTGCTCGGAGTCGGCCACGGCCTGAGCCGCGGCGCTGCGGGCCAGGTCACGGCGGCCGCCGCGCCAGGCGATCTCGGCCAGGTTGCGCCGGATCGCGACCGTGGCCGGAGAAGGGTCACCAGACAGGGCAGCCTGCTCCAGGGCGCGCTGGCCCTCTGCCAGAGCGTCTTGGTGACGATCGGCCTGGGAGAGGGCCCAAGCCAGGTTGTTCCGGGACCGGACCCGGATGGGGTCGCCGGCGGGGAGAACCGCCGCGCGGAGGTCCACGACCTGGATCCAGCGGTCAACGGCTCGGGCGGCGTGGCCCTCCTCCGCGAGCGCGGCCGCCTCCGCGGCCAGGCGGTCGGCTTCAGTGAGCGGATCCTGGAGGGCGGGGAGGAGGAGGGTGAGGAGGAGGAGTCGCGACATCTCTCGAAAGAAACGGCCGGGCTCCCGAAGGAGCCCGGCCTGGTGTGCTGGGATCAGCCGATGACGAAGTCCACCGGGTTGGTGAGCTCGCCCGCGGGCATCTCCAGAGCGTGGACCCAGATATGGACGCCGGTGGAGCCGGCGGCCGCGGTCTGAGTGATGGAGGCGGAACCGCTGGCGTTCGGGGTCAGCGGAGGCAGGGTGTTCCAGGGCGCGGTCAGATAGACCGTCCCCCAGGCCGTGGAGGTCGGGCCGCCGCCATTCGCGGACCAGGCGACGTAGACCGTGCTGAAGGGCGTGCAATTCGAGACCGACACCGTGAAGGGAGAGCCCGCGACGACCGGAGAGACCTCCAGCAGGCGGCTCGCCGGGGCGACGTCGATGGTGTCGATGCCGATGCCGTCCAGGTAGCCGTACGGGAAGTTGTCGCGCTGCCCGAACAGCAGGTAGAAGTCCCCGTCGGTGTTGACGCCGGCGGTGCTCAGAGCGACACCGGTGGTCTGGCTCCAGGTCGAGGTGGCCCCAGACCAGTCCCCCACCAGTTGCACCCAGCTGTCGCCGTCGTCGCTGACGAAGACGCCGTCATCGGTGCTCGATTCCTCGCCGTGGTTGATGGCCCAGTAGTCGAGGAGCAGGTCCCCGTCTCCCGTGCCGTCCAAGCCGACGATGAAGCCGTTGGCGACGTCGTGGTAATTCGTCGACCCCGGTTCCAAGCCCATCTCCAGGCAGTAGGAGCCGGACTGGGTGGTGGTGCAGGCGCCCAGCTGCCCGATATTGCACCAGGCCTCAGGGTCGGAGTAGAGGTGACCGGCGTCGAGGGCGTTGATCCCCATCCAAGATTGGACCGAGCCCGCGGCGCTGTCGAAGTAGACCGTCATGCCGCTGTTGACGCTGCGGAAGGTCGACGGCAGGTCGGGCCAGTAGGGCGGCGGATCCTGGACGTTGATCTCAACCGCGTCCCAGCCGTCGGTGTCGTTGTTGCCGGTATTGCCATCCGTGATGTCGAGGATGACGCCGACCCAGTAGGTGCCGGCGGCCGTGGTCGACGGGATGGTCGGCGGCGTGGAGTAGGTGATCCGGACGCTGGACTTGGCGGCGAAGTCCCAAGTGAAGGTGTGGGACTGGATCAGCGTGTCGGCTGTCGAGATGTTGTCATTGGTGGACAGGTAGGTGTCCACCGGCACCGTCTGGGAGGCCGGGTTGTAGAGCGAGGCGTTCGCCACGAGGTAGTCCATCGCGTCGAGCTGTTCGCCGGCGTAGATGGAGCTGCCACCCTGGTCGGCGTTCACGTCCAGCGGCACCAGGTCCTGGACGGAGGTGCTGTAACCGGCGGGGATGAAGGTGTTGAGGTAGTAGTCGAACTTGCCGCCGGTCATCCGGCAGACCCCGAAGCGCGAGGTGATGTTGGAGCCCTTGCCCCAGCCATAGCTGTTGTTGGCGTAGGCGTAGCGGTTGCCGGTTCCGCCGTCGATGTAGTAGACGCCGCCGCCGCTCATGCCGCCGAACCAGTAGGTCCAGGGCGGGCAGTCCGCCTCGACCGTGTAGGTGTCGACCTGGTCCCAGCTGCCGTAGCCGTAGTACTGCTGGTCCGGAGCGCCGGGCCAGGAGCTACCGCCCGGGTAGCCGGTGGTGTTGAAGGTCGTCGACGACCACCAGGTATCCGAGTCGTTGTAGCCATAGCCGAACCAGCCGGTCAGGAAGCCGAAGGGCCGGTCGATCCGGACCAGTGCCTGGTCGCCGTCCCAGCTACCGGAGACGGTCCAGCCAGTCCAAGAGACCATGCTGGTGCCGTTCGCCGAGCCGAAGGCGTCATCATCCCCGTCCCACGCGGGCGAGGCTGAGACGTTGGTGGACCAAGCGCCTCCGCTGCCCTCATGGACGCAGTGGCCGGCGGTGATGAAGTGCTTGGCGTCGATCATGGTGCCGGAGCAAACGAAGCTGCCGCCGCCCTGGTCGAACCACATGCGGACGTGGGAGGACCAGGGGAAGGAGGAGCTGTTGATCGAGACCAGCTGGTTGAAGGACCGCGAGAGGCTCTCCCGAACCTCATCACCGACCACCTGGCCGGTGACGAAGCCGGAGGGTGCGTAAGGGCCGACCGGCACCGGGTGGACGGTCTCCACGCCGGTGCGGAGGTCCAGGGTGATCGGGGCGCTCGGACCTTCGAGGGGCCGGTCCGAGTAGACCGGGGTCAGCTCGGAGGCGTAAGCCGGCCGCACCGGCGTCGGGTAGCGCAGGGCGCCTTCCGGCCCGGATGTCGCGGGCACGACGGTGTCGACGTTGTCTTGGGTGGAGGCTTGGCCGGTCGGACCTTGCGCGTCGGCGACAGGGGCGAGCGCGGCCAGCATCCCGAGGATCAGCGGGTATCGCATGGTGGCGGAAATTCGGGTGGTGAAGGGAGCGCGGCGTGAGCGCGTCGGGGCGCCAGCCGCTGGTAAGAGGGTGTTCCCGCCGCTGGGTCGAGATCCGTCGGCGGGCGGGGCTCCGCGACGAGGCGGGCCCCTGGAACAATCCTGGGCACCGTCCGAGGAGAGGGGAAGAGAAATTCCACCCTAGCGAATCACACTTCCCAGAAGATTCGTGTCCAAGACGACGATCGGCGCACCTCGACGGTCCAGCTTCCCAAGCCAAGGCTGTTGCCAAGGAACGGGAAGGTAGGTTTCCTCTATTAGTCTTCGAAGGCCCGGTCGCCGAACACCGGCTGGCGGTCGGCGCTCATCACCAGGAGCAGCCCGATCGCCGCGCCCGAGGCCATCATCGCCGAGCCGCCGAAGCTGACCATCGGCAGCGGCAGCCCGGTGGTCGGGATCAGGCCCAAGGTCACGCCCACGTTCAGGAGCAGGTGATTGAGGAAGTGGACCCCGACCCCGGCGACGATGAATCGGGTGAAGGGGTCGCGGTGACGAATGGCCCCGCGCAGCGCCAGCAGGCCGATCGCGGCGTAGAGGGCCAGGAAGCCGGCGGCCCCGGCCAGGCCCAGCTCCTCGGCGATCACCGGGAAGATGAAGTCGTTGTGCCGCTCCGGCAGCAGGTCGTAACGGTTCTCCGGCCCCTTGCCCCAGCCGAAGCCGGTCAGGCCGCCGGTGCCGACCGCCATCTTCGAGTGCCAGATCTGGTAACCCTCTGCCTTCTTCTGCTCCTCGGTCAGCGAGTCCTGCTGCAGCCAGACCTCGACCCGCTCGCGCTGATAATCCTGGACCGCCATCAGGGCGACCGGGGCCAGCACCAGCGGCACCAGCACCACCCACCGCAGCAACCGCCAGGGCGCGCCTGCGATCCAGCACATGGCCAAGAACATCGGCCCGAAGGTGATCGCCGTGCCGAGGTCCGGCTGGGCCAGCACCAGCGCCACCGGCAGCGCGACCAGGGCGCCGGGCACCACTAGCTCCTCGAAGCGCTGGGGACGCTTGCGCCCGGCGAACCACTTGGCCAGCGCCAGCAGGACCCCGATCTTCATGAACTCGCTCGGCTGGAGCTTGAAGCCGCCGGCGAGGTCGATCCAGGACCGGGCGCTGTTGGTGGCGCGGCCGGTGAACAGCACCAGGACCAGGCCGGCGACGCCGAGGCCGTAGAACAGGAACGCGTGGTCACGCCAGCGGCGGGCGGGGATCAGGAGCGCGGCCAGCACCGCGGCGGCGGCCGCCGCCACCCGGATGGTGTGGGAGCTGGGCGTCCGCCCGGGGCCGGCGATGCTCCACTGGACCACCCAGCCGAAGGCCACCGCCAGGGCAGCCACCGCCAGCACCGGCCACTCGGATCGAGCCAGGAACTCCCCAGGGCGACGCAGCTGCCGCACCAGCGCCGAGCGGCTCACCGCAGCAGCTCCTCCCCGACCTTGTCGAGGAACTGGTAGAGGACGTAGTTGGCGATCCAGCCGCCGTGCAGGTCAGTGCCCTCGCACAGCACCGCGACGGCGTACCGCGGCTCGACGGCGGGCTCGTCCGCCCGGGCGGCGGGGAAGAAGCCGACGAACCAGGCGTGGGTCGGGAGCTCGCCGCCGTCCCGGCTGCGCCCGATCTGGGCCGTGCCGGTCTTGCCGGCGACGCCGAAGTCGCTGAGCTGGTACTCGCCGAAGACCGAGTCGTAGGCGGTGCCTTCGGGACCGGTGACGTCGAGCATGCCCTCGAACAGCAGCCGCTGGAGCTCGGCCGGTAGCGGCGGCTCCTCCCAGGCCGGCTCGGTCGGATGACCGTCGCGATCCAGCACCATCCGCGGCCGCCAGAGCCGGCCGGAGGCCATCCAGCCGTAGAAGCGGGCCATCTGCAGCGGTGAGGCCTCGACGTAGGTCTGGCCGATCGAGAGGCGCATGGCGTTGATGGCCTTGCCGCGGCCGCGGCTGTTCGCGGGGTGGAGCCGGCTGCCGACCTCGAGCATGCGCGTGGCAGGCACCGGCACGCCCTGCTCGTCCAGCCGCGAGGTGATGTCCAGGCCGGTGGTGCGGTCGTCGAAGCCCAGCGCCGCGGCGCGCGCGGTCAGGGCCTCGAAGCCCAGCTCCTCGGCCAGGTGATAGAAGTAGATGTTGCAGGACTCGCGGATCGCCACCCGGAGGTCGATCTCGCCGTGCAGGCCGGTGCAGGAGAGCCTCAGGCCATTGCCGTAGGGCGGGAAGAAGGCGCGCTCGCAGGTGAAGGTGCGCTGCCACCAGCCGAGGTCCTGGGAGAGGGCCTCGATCGCCGCCACCAGCTTGAAGGTCGAGCCGGGGTAAGGGATCTGGCCGCCGCTGGCGGCGCTGCCGAGGGCGCGGTGGCGCATCGGCTTGGCGGGGTCCGCCTCGAGCTGGCGCAGCTGGTCGCGGAAGAGCTCCGGGTCGTAGGAGGGCGTCGTGACCGCCACCGGCACGCTGCCGTCGCGCAGGTCCAGCAGCACCAGGCCGGCGCGGGGCCGCTGCAGCAAGGGCCGCACCCGCGGCAGCAGGGCGGGGCCGCCGACCTTGCTCGGCAGCGCCCGCAAGGCGAGCTGGTAGCCCTCCTCGATCGCCTCCACCGCAGCCTGGCTCCAGCGCTCGTCCAGCGCCAGCCGGACGTCGCCGCCGTTCACCGGAGGCAAGAATTCCAGCTCCAGCGGCACGTCTTCGTCCCAGCGCAGCCGACGCAGCAGCCCGCGCCGCCCCTGCAGGGTGTCGTCGCAGGCCCACTCCACGCCCTGGACCGGGATGGCGTCGTCAGGCCGCCTGACCTCCCGCAGGAGCAGGCGCTCGATCTCGCGCAGCGCCGCCTGGTCCTCCGAGGTCCGGTCCAGCTTGCGCGCCAAGGCGCGGCGCTCGGCGGCCAGCTGCTGGTAATCCAGGAGCTCCTCCAGCTCGGGTTGGCGCAGGTAGCCGAGCAGGTGAGGGTCCAGGCCGCCCCGGTAGCGGCGGACGTGCTCCTCGTCGGCCTCGAGCCCCGGGTAGCTGCCCGGGTCCTGGCTGACCAGGTCGACCAGCTCCCACGCCACGCCGCGCGCCAGCACCGGCCGCCAGTTGCCATGGACCTCCCGCACCAGCTTCCGCCGCACGCCGGCCAGGTCCTCCGGCGTCCGGTCCTCGATATGGCGCAGCAGCTCCCCGGCGACCAGGAACCACTCCGCCTGCTCCGCCGTCGGCGGCCGGGTGCGACTGAGGTAGCGCCGCAAGAGCTCGAGCGAGGCCTGGCCGCCGGCGACGCCCCAGCGGGCGGCCAGCTCGCCGACCAGCTCGAGGCCGTCCTCTCCCGTCACCTCGGTGTAGACCTGGCGCCGCGTCCTGCCGGTCGCGGCCCCCGCTGCCTCCCGCAGGGCCAGCAGCCGGATTCGGAGCTCGAGGTCATGCCGCTCCTGCTCCAGCCTGGCCATCAAGCCCTGCTCGGGGAAGCGGGCTTCGAGGCGGGCCCAGGCGTCGCGCGCCCGCCGCAGCCGGCCGCTGAAGCCCTCGGCCTCCCCCGGCCAGCCGGGGAAGGGGCCGGCGCCATCCTGGGCCCACCGCTCGAGCTCGATGAAGCTCCCCCGCGGCAGGCCGGCGATGCGGGAGAGATAGAACAGCAGGTCGCCCCGGCTGCCCGAGGCGACGGCGCGCAGCTGCTCGGCGGGCAAGGCCAGCAGCCGCTCCCCCAGCTCCCTGGCGCGGCCCCAGGCGTCCTCCAGGCCCTCGACCGGCAGGGCGGCGAGCTGGGAGGCCTCGAACAGCTGGCCGGCGAGATGGCCGCGGCGGAAGCTGCGGTACTCGAAGCGGAGCACGAAGGAGCGGTGGTCCTGTGCCACCACGCGCCCCTGTCGGTCGGTCACCTTGCCCCGCGAGAAGGGGAGGGTGCGACCGCTCGAGCGCGCCCGGACCGCCTCGGCGCGCCAGTCCTCGTGCTCCACGACCTGGAGCTGAACCAGCCGCCCGAGCACCAGGAGCAGGAAGACACCGTAGATCAGCATCAGCCGGCGCAGCAGCTTCGACCGGGTCACGCCGCGAGCTCCTTGCGCAGCGGCGGCGGCGCCAGGGCGACGCCCCAGAGCAGGCCGACCAAGAGGACGCGGGTGGCGGTCAGGCCGGGCGAGAGCGGCGCGTGCAGCCGGGCCGCGGCCAGGTGGTCCAGCAGGCCGAGGGGCAGCGCCGCGATCACCCCCAGCAGGAAGCGGGTGAGGAAGCGGTCCTCCGACAGCGAGCGATGCCCCAGACTCCTCATAGCCAATCCCAGACCATAACCTGCCCAAGACACGAAGGGCGAGACCGCGCTGACCGCCGCCCGGAGCAGGCCGAAAAAGGCCACCCAACGGACCGTCCGCCGGAGTTGGCCGCCTTCCCGCGGCACGATCACCAGCAACAAGAGGAGGAGCGGGTCCGGCAGCGCCATGCCGCCTGGCAGGCTGCGCAGCAGCGGCAGCGCCAGGGTCACGGCCAAGGCGGCCGGGAGCACGACCGAGAGTCGGGGGCTGCGCCTCATCGCTCGACCACCTCAAGGTCCGCGGTGGGCGCGAGCGCGGCGTCTCCCACCCGCCCGAGCCAGAGGCCGCGCGGGAACCGCTCGTCCCCGCGGCTGAAGAGCGGAGCGCCGGGGCGCGCCAGGTTCTCGGCCGCGGCCGCCAGCCGCACCTCCGTGGTCTGCTCGACCGCGATCCGGCTCCCCGGCCAGGCGTCGGCTGCGAGTGGAGCGCTCCAGTAGAGCGATCCCCGGGCGGCGACCACCGGGCCGACCACCCGGCCGGCGCGCAGCAAGGCCACCGGCCTCTCAGCGGCCGAGGGAGACGCCACGCGGACCGCCTTCAGGCCCTGGCCGAGGACGGCGTCCGATGCCAGGACGGGCCGCGCTGCCGCCCGGGCCGGCGCCCGCTCTTCCGGTGGGTCGACCGGCACCGCGCCCAGGCCGATGAAGACCCGGCCCTCCGCCGCGGCCGGCGGCGCCGTCTCGACCGCCCAATAGGCCTCCCTCCGGCTCTCGTCGCCGCGCCGCCGCAGGACCCCGAGGCGGAAGCCGCCGCGCTCGAACCACGGCGGGTCCCCCTCGCGCCGACGCCAGTAGACCGGGTCGCCGTCGCTCGGCTCGACGCCCGGGTGGACCTGACGCACCAGCGGTTCGCCGCCTTGGCGGCGGCCGAGGCAGATCGCCGGGACGCCGTCCTCGACCTCGCCGATCCAAGCTCCGGTCGGCGCCTCGGGTGCGGTCCAGAGCCGGAGCACCGCCGAGTCCTCGGCGACGCTCTCGAGCCGCCCCAGCCAGGTGGTGCCGAAGACCACCGGCTGGCCCTCGAACAGACCGAAGGAGCGCCCCGCGCCCAGCAACCAGGAGCTCGGGCGACGCTCCACCACCGGCACCGGCCACCACACCGTGCCCGGGACCTTCGGCGGCCGGCCCAGCTCCTCCTCCACCGCGGCCAGGCTGGCCACCGGCGGCGGCGGCGGCGGCGAGCCGGCCTCGACCGGGCCGACGATCCAGGCCGAGGCCGGAGCCAGGGCCTGGGCGAAGGGCGCCGCGAGTCGGCCGACCAGGTCTTCCGCCCAGGACCGCGGCCAGAGGGCCTGCAGGCTGAGCGAGAGCAGCAACGCGGAGACGGCCAGCGCGCGTCGGTTGCGCTCCGCCGCCGGAAGCAGTTCCACTCGCCTAGTTGACTTCCAGGCCTTCGGTCAGGACCGGCGCGTAGAGGTCCAGGTTCTCGACGAAGCGCGCCGTGCCCCGGACCACTGCGGTGAGCGGATCGGCGTCGGTGCGCGCCGGCAGGCCGGTCTGCTGGGTCAGGAACTTGCCCAGGCCCGGCAGCAGGCCGCCGCCGCCGACGATGGTGATGCCGGCCTCGAGCAGGTCGGCGCCGATCTCGGGCGGGGCCGCCTCGAGGCAGTCGAGCACGGCCCGGGCGATGGCCTCGAGCGGCTCGCGCAGGGCCTCGCGCATCTCCTCGCTGGTGATGACGGCCTTGCGCGGCCGCAGGCTCAGGGTGTCGCGGCCGGCGATCTCGATCGACTTCTCGGTGTCCAACTCGCATGCCGAGCCGATCGTCTTCTTGATCTCTTCGGCGGTCTGCGGCCCCACCTGCAGGTTGTGGTTCTTCCGCAGGTAGTCCATGACCGCGTCGTCCATCTCGTCGCCCGCGATCTTGACCGACTTGACCTCGACGGGGCCGCTCAGGGCCAGGATCGCGACCTCGGTGGTGCCGCCGCCGATATCGACGATCATCGAGCCCTCGGCCTCGGTGATCGGCATGCCCACGCCCAGGGCGCCGGCCATCGGCTCGTCGACCAGGTAGACGCGGCGGGCGCCGGCCCGCTCGGCCGAATTGATCACGGCCCGCTTCTCGACCGTGGTGATGCCGGAGGGCACCGCGATCACGACCCGCGGCTTCACCCAGGGCTTGCCCTCGTGAGCCTTGCGCAGGAAGTAGCGCAGCATCTTCTCGGTGATCTCGAAGTCGGCGATGACGCCGTCCTTCAGGGGCCGGACCGCGGTGATGTTGCCCGGGGTCTTGCCGAGCATGCGGTAGGCCTCGTCGCCCACCCCCATTCCGTCGAGGATGACCTCATTGGTGCCCTTGTAGACGGCCACCACCGAGGGCTCGTTCAGGATGATGCCCCGCTCATTCGACGCGACCAGAGTGTTCGCGGTGCCGAGGTCGATGCCGAGATCCTCGGCAAAAGAGAACCTCCCGAAGAGCCAGTCCATGAAGCTTGTGGGGTTGTTTGCGATCCAGCCGCGAGTGCGGCCTGCCGGAGTATAGCGAGCCGGAATAGCGCCTTCCTAGTGCCGGCAGGGAAAAAGCAGGGCGGCCGGCACCCGAGGTGCCGGCCGCCGCTTCGCTGCGCAGGGAGGGCTTACTCGCCCGCGCTGGCGGAGGTGGCGTACTTCCCCTTGAAGAACATCCCCTCGCCGTAGTGGACGCCCTTCTCGTAGTCGACCAGGATCAACGCCGCGATCAGCATGATGCCGGTGGCCACCGCGATGGCGCTCTCGATCGGCATGGAGGGCTTCTCCTCGTCGGCGACGGCCTTCGGCGCGCGCTCGGCGCGGGCGGGCTTGGCGGTCTTCCGCTCCTTCTTGGGAGCGGCCTTGGCTCGGCGCTTGGCTGCCATGATTGCCTCCTAGAGGTTGGTGGCGATCCGGTCGCCGGCCTCGATCTTGGCGTCGCCGACCAGGCTCACGGTGCAGGTGGAGGAGTTGGCGCGGACGATCTCGACCTTGATCTTGCCCTTGTAGGACTGGCCGTTGAAGACGTCGAAGCTGTAGCCGCGCAGCACCTTGGCGGCGTCGCCGAGGTTGATCTGGACCAGGGCCGGAGCCTGGTCGTAGGAGGTGCTCAGCACCACGCCTTCCATGTCGGGCTGGATGCCGTCGACGGCGGCGGGGTCGATGCCGGACATCCGCACCACCAACTTCAGCTTCGCCTCGGCCTCGTCGCCGCGGTCGTTGGCGTAGGCCAGTTCCTTACGGAGCTGCTCAGCGGCGCCGACGGCGGTGCGCTGGGCGCCTTCCGCGGCGGTCTGGGCCGCCAGGGCGGCGTCGCGGTCATCCAGGGCGCCGTCGCGCTCTTCCCGGAGCGAGCGGTTCTCGTTCTCCAGCTCGGTGATCCGGTTGGCGTGCTGCCGGTTGGTCGACTCGAGGTCGGCCAGCTTGCCTTCGATCCCGGCGACCGACTCGGTCAGGTCCGAGTTCTGCCGACGCTCGGTCTGGAGGTCGTTGTCCAGGGCGCTGGCGCGGGCTTCCGAGCTGGCGAACTGGCTGTCGGCCTGCTGGCGGAGACCGGACTGCGCCTGGACCTCCTGGTTCAGAGCGGCGATGTCCTCGTTGGCCTTCTGGACAGCGGCTTCGTGCGCGGCCTTCTCAGTCTCATACTGGGAGCGAAACTCGTCGCTCGTGCTGATGAGGCTGGCAGCGGAGCCCACGAAGAGGGCAGCCAGGACCAGGTTGATGACGGTGAAGAGCTTGCCTGCAGTACTCATCCGGCTTCTCTGGGGCAGGTCGGGATGTCGGGGGGTTGGGTGTAGGGGGGGACGCGCGGCGCGCGTCCGCGATCTAGGTGGCCCGGCCGCGCCGGTATCACACCTATCTGCGAGTGGCGAAAGGTAGCTGCGTCCCGGGATAGGGTCAAGCGGAGGCCCCGCCTTCTGCCGGAATCTCCCGCCGGCGAGGCAGCACCAGGGCCAGCGCGGCGAAGGCCGCCAGCAGCGGGATCAGGCGCCACCCCCACGCCAGGTAGGGGGTCTGATGGTCCCCCGGGACCCGCGGCAAACCGGCCCGAAAGACCCCTTCTTGCCCCCTCGGGAGGCCTCCCTGGACCTCCCCACCGGCCGCCACCAGCAGGGTGACGCCGGTGTTGGTGGAGCGGAGCACCGCTCGGTCGCTCTCGGCGGCCCGGAAGCGGGTCGCCGCCACCATCTGGTCCATCTCGGCCCGGGTGCCGAACCAGGCCTCGTTCGAGAGCACCAAGAAGGCCTCCGCCCCGGCCCCGGACTGGCGGCGGAAGACCGACTCGTAGACGTTCTCCCAGCAGATCGCGGTCCCCAGCTTCATGGGCTCGCCGTCCGGCCGCGGCAGCTCCAGCGGCGAGACCCCGTCCCCGGCCCGGAAGCTGGGGTGGAGGCCGAACATCCGGTAGATGGCGTCGGCCACGGCGCGGGAGCCCGGGAGGCGGCCGTGGAAGGGCAGGCGCTCGCCGAAGGGCACCAGCTCGGTCTTGCGCGACTGGGCGTAGAGCCGGCCGTCGGGCCGGAAGGCCAGGGTCTCGCTGCTGCGCGGGCTCAGCTCCTCGGGCTCGGCGCCCTCGGGCAGGGTGCCGTAGAAGTGGGCCCCGGTCAGGAACCAGCCGCCGGGCGCGAGCACGGCCCCGGCCTCCTGGGCGCCGCGAGTCTGCCACTCCCGCACCAGGTCGGCCGGGTACATCGCCGGCGGACCGCTGCGCCGCGGCAGCTGCACCACCCCCTCGGCGTCGTCGGCGATGGTCGGGAACAGGAACATCGTCTCGGCCCAGACCAGGAGCTCGGGCAGGGTGGCGGCCTCGGCCACCGCCTGGTCGCCGAGCCGGAGGTGGGTCTCGTAGATGCGCCGGGAGCCGCCCTGACGGCTCTTCTGATCGACCGGGATGTAGGGCTGGATACTGAGGGTGTCGACGGCCTCCAGGGCCGCTGGCTCGCGGCGCAGCTGGCTGGCGCCGGCGACCAGCAGCAGGGCCGCGGGGAACACCAGCAGCTCGGCCCGGGACTGGCGCCGGAAGAGGGCGTAGAGGAAGGCGCCGGCGAGCATCGCCAGCACCGCGACGCCGCCCTCCCCCACGACGGAGGCGGTGGGCAGGACGCCCGGCAGGCCGTCGAGTCCGAGGCCCCAGGAAGCCCAGGGCACGCCCCCCATCGGCACCCGCATGCGCAGGAACTCCACCAGCGAGATCGCCAGCACCGCCGCGAGCGTGCGCGGCACGCGGAGGCGGAGCCGGGAGTAGAGCAGGCCCTCGGCCGCCCACCACAGCCCCAGGATCGGCGCCGGGCCGAAGGGCATGGCCCAGAAGGTGTTCGCCAGGAAGGAGAAGGCCAGGATCCAGAACAGGGTCCCCGCGAGCCAGTCCCCGAGGAAGCGGCGCCGGGCGCTGCCGGCGCGCTCCCACCAGACCAGCCGCGGCACCAGGGCCATCAGCACCAGCCAGCCGGCCCACCAACCGGGCAGGGCCGCGGCGCGCAGGCCGGCGGCGAACAGGGGCAGCCAGAGCAGCTTCATGCCAAGCGTAGGAACCGGACCGGATCGCCCGGGTCCACCTGGGCGCCGGGCTCGAGGAAGAGCAGCGCCTCGGCGCCGGCCATCGCCGTCCAGTCGCCGGAGCCGGCCTCGGGGCGGGCCCGCACCAGGGTCCGGCCGTCGGCGTCGGTGGCCAAGTCAGCGGGCAGGAAGCGCGGCCGCTTGCGGGCGCGCTTGCTCGACTGGCTGACCCCGGCCTCGAGCGGACGCGGCGCTTCGACCGCCTCTGCCCCGCCCAGGCGCTGCAGCAGCGGCAGGCCGAACAGCTCCAGGATGACGAAGGAGGACACCGGGTTGCCGGGCAGGCCGAGCACGAAGCTGCCGCCGCGCCGGCCGGCCCAGACCGGCTTGCCCGGCTGCACCGAGACGCCGTGGAACGAGCGCTCGACGCCGAGGGCCTCGAAGACCCCGGGCAGGTGGTCTTTGTCCCCCATGCTGACGCCGCCGATGGTGACCACCAGCTGGCTCCGCTCGAGGGCGGCGGCGACCCCGGCCTCGAGGGCGGCGGGGTCGTCGGGGAGGTGGTGGTGGCCGCGGCAGTCGCCGCCGCCGGCCGCCAACTGCTGGACCGAAGCCAGCCGATTGCTGTCGCGCACCTGGTGCGGCGCCGGGGCCTCGGTCCAGGGCACCACCTCGTCGCCGGTCGAGAGCACGGTGAAGCCCGGCCGCTGGTAGACCTGGACCGGGTCGACGCCGCAGCCGGCCACCGCGGCCAGGTCGGGAACCCGCAGCCGATGGCCCGCCCGCAGCAGCACCCGGCCGCGGTCCCCCATCTCGCCTGCGGCGCGGACGTGCTGTCCCGCGGCCGGTTCCTCGAGCACTTCGAGCTGCTCGCCCTCGCGGCGCACGCGCTCGACCGGGACCACCGCGTCGGCGCCGTCGGCCACCGTCCCGCCGGTCATCACCGCCACCGTCTCCCCCGCGCCGACCGCCGGCGCCTCGGCGCTGCCGGCGTAGACCGCCCCCAGGATCCGTCGCGGTTGCGAGCCGTCGGCGCTGCGGAGGGCGAAGCCGTCCATCGCCGAACGCCGCACCGGCGGCTCCGGCCGGTCCATCGCGACATCCTGCGCGAGCACGCGGCCGAGCGCTCGATCGAGCGGGATCGGGGCGGCGTCGACCGCGACCTCGGCGGTCGCGAGCAGGCGACCAACGGCCTCGGCGTAAGGCAGCAGCTCCTTGCCGCGGTGGGCATGGTCTCGGGGATCGGCGCTCATTTCGTCCTATCTTCTAGTCGGGATTCGGACAATGGAAGCGCCCAAGCCGCGTATCCCAAGAATCCGCTTGGATGCCCTCCCCATGAGCCTGGACCCCCGCCCCCTCCCCCTCCTCCTCGCCGGCCTCCTGCTGGCGACAAGCTCCTGCGGCGACGCCTCCGCTTCCAACGGCGGCGACAGCGCCCTCGAGGCCGCTGACCAGCCGGCGGCGGAAGCCGCTGAGACGGACGGCCAGGCCGCCGCCGAGGGCGCCTCAAAGGACGCCAAGGAGTCGATCCTGGTCCGGGTCGGCGCCATCGAGCAACGCGCGGTGGTGAGGATGCTCGAGGCCACCGCCGACGTGGTCTCGCTGGACGTCGTCGACGTCTTCCCCGAGCGCACCCAGCCGGTGGTCGAGATGGCCGTGGAAGAAGGCGACCGGGTCGACCGGGGTCAGGTGCTGGCGCGGCTGCGCGACGACCTCGAGCAGCTCGCGGTCTCCGAGGCCAAGGTCCGGCTGCTGGAAGCCGAGAACGAATACGAGCGCGCCAAGACCGACCACGACCGCGACGTCTCCTTGATGGAGAGCTCGAAGGAGCTCGAGACCTCGCTGATCTCCGAGCGCGAATTCGAGGCCACCAAGATGGCGCTGGTGACCGCCACCACCGCCCGTGAGTCGGCCAAGGTGGCGCTCGACCGGGCCGAGTACGACCTGCGCCAGACCCTGATCCTGGCCCCGATCGCCGGCACCGTAGCCCTGCGCGAGCTCTCCCTGGGCGACATGGCGAACCCCGCCAGCCGCGCCTTCCAGCTGGTCGACGACTCGCGGCCCAAGGCGATCTTCCACCGGCCGCAGCGCGAGCTGGCGGTGCTCGAGGTCGGCCAGGAACTGATCGCGAGCTGCGAGGCCCTGCCCGGCGCCGAGCTGCGCGGCCGGGTCGAGCGCATCGCCCCGACCGTGGACAGCGAGAGCGGCACGGTCAAGGTGACCGCGGCGCTCGAGGCCGACCAGCCGATCCCGATCGGGGTCCTGGTCAAGCTCGAGCTGATCCTGGACCGTCACGACGACGCCCTGATGGTGCCGAAGAAGGCGCTGCTCTACGAGGGCGAGCAGACCTACTGCTTCGTCGTCCGCGACGGCAAGGCCGTGCGCGCGACGATCCAGTGCGGCTTCGAGGAGCCCGACAGCATGGAGGCCCTGGGCGGCGAGGACTGCCTCCTGCGGCCCGATGACCAGGTGGTCCTGGTCGGCGCCGACCGCCTCGCCGACGGCGATCCGGTGGAGCTGGCCGAGGACGCCTGATGAAGGGCGAAGGACTGCTGGCGCTGGGTGTCCGCCGGCCGGTGGGCATGCTGATGGTGTTCACGGCGGTGGTCGTGTTCGGCTTCGTATCGCTGGGCAAGCTGCCCTTCGACCTGCTGCCCGAGGTCGACTATCCCTCCCTGACGGTGCGCACCACCTACCCCGGCGCCGCCCCGGAGGACCTGGAGGAGAGGGTCACCGAGCGGGTCGAGGACGCGCTCTCGACCGTCAATGGCGTCGTCCGCATGCGCAGCAGCTCGCGGGCCGAGGTCAGCGAGATCCTGCTCGAATTCGAGTGGGGCTCGAACCTGGCCTTCCTGGTCCAGGACGTGCGCGAGCGCCTCGACCGGGTGTTCCTGCCCCAAGGGGTCGAGCGGCCGCTGATCCTGCGCTATGACCCATCGCTGGACCCTATCCTGCGCATCGCCCTGTCGAGCGACAAGGCCGACCTGGTGCGGCTGCGCGACGTCGCCGAGCAGGAGGTCGAGCGCGAGCTGGAGGGCCTGACCGGCGTCGCCGCGGTCAAGGTGCGCGGCGGCTTGGAGGACGAGATCCAGGTCCGGGTCGACCCGCAGAAGCTGGCGGCCTACCGCATCACCCCGGAGCTGGTGCGCCAGCGGCTGACCGACGAGAACCTGAACGTGCCCGGCGGCACGGTCGAGGAGGGCGCGGTCGAGTACGTGGTGCGGACCCTGAACGAGTTCCGCAGCCTGGAGGAGATCGAGCAGCTGCCGCTGCTGCTGCGCGGCACCACGCCGGTCAAGCTCCAGGACGTCGCCACCGTCGCCCGCACCCACAAGGACCGCGACGTCGTGCTGCGCGTGGCCGGCAACGAGGCGGTCGAGATCGACGTCTTCCGCGAGGCCGGCGCCAACATCGTCGAGGTGGCCCAGGCGGTGCGGCAGAGGCTGGAGACCCAGCCGCTTTCGCGCCAGGAGCTGATGAAGAAGGCGCAGGCCGAGAAGGCCGGCAAGCCTTGGCGCCGCGGCGCGCGCTCGGTCGAGGAGAAGCTGCCCTCGGACATGAGGCTGACGGTGCTCAGCGACCAGTCGCTGTTCGTCAAGGGCGCCATCGACGAGGTCCGGGAGGCGGCGATCGCGGGCGGCCTGCTGGCGGTCCTGGTGTGCTTCCTGTTCCTGCGCCAGGTCGGCATCACCGCCATCATCGGCCTGGCGATCCCGGTCTCGATCGTCGCCACCTTCGGCGCCATGTACGTCGCCGGGGTCAGCATGAACGTGATGTCGCTGGGCGGCCTGGCGCTGGGCATCGGCATGCTGGTGGACAACGCCATCGTCGTGCTCGAGTCGATCAACCGCTGCCGCGAGGAGGGCGACCCGCCGATGCAAGCCGCGATCCGCGGCGTCTCGGAGGTGGGCTCGGCGGTGACGGCCTCGACCCTGACCACGATCGCGGTGTTCGCGCCCATCGTCTTCGTCGAGGGCATCGCCGGCCAGACCTTCGGCGACCAGTCGCTGACCGTGGTGGCTTCGCTGCTGTTGTCCCTGGCGGTGGCGCTGTTCTTCATCCCGGGGCTGGCCGCGCGCATGCTGCGCCGCGGCAATGAGAGCATGGAGGAAGGCGGTCCGCCGCGGACGCCCGCGCCGGGGCTCCTGCCCCGCCTCCGCGCCGGCTTCTTCCGGGGAGTGCGCCTGCCGCGCTGGTGGCCGGCGCTGCTGATCCTGGCGGTGGTCAGCGCCGGAGTCGCCGGCTACGGCTACACCACCCTGGAGGAGGACTCCCTGGTGCGGCAGAAGATCCAGGCCATGGCCGCCGCCGCCGCCCGCGCGGAAGCCGCGGCCGCCGAGGAGGGCGTTGCCGCCGAGCCGGCCGCCGCCGAGCCGGAGGCCGCCCCGGCGCCCCCGAAGCCCCAGCCGGGAGGCCAACCCGCCCCGAAGCCCCAGCCCACCCGCGGCGACCTGATCTTCGGCGGCGGCCTCGCCGCGGCCCTGCTGATGCTGGTGATCGTCTTCAGCGAGGCCCTGCTCCTGCTCGCGGGGCGCTTGGTCGCCGACCTCACCGGCTTCCTGTTCTTCCTGCTCCGCTGGCTGGCCCTCGCGGCCCTGCTCCCGGTCTGGCTGGTGCTCCAGGTCCCGGCCCTGCTGGTCGACTGGGTCCAGGCGGGCCTGAACCGCAGCTACCCGACCTTCCTGCGCGGCGCGCTGCGGCTTCCGGTGCTCACCCTGCTGCTCGTGAGCGCCCTGGCCCTGTCGGCCTGGAGCGCCGCCGGCAGCCTCGGCCGCGAGCTGCTGCCCGAGGTCCTGCAGGGCGAGATCACCGCCGAGGCCTACTTCCCGGCCGGCTACCCGCTCGAGGAGACCGACCGCATCGCCACCGGCCTCGAGCGCCGGCTGGCCGCCATCGACGGCGTCATCGAGTCCGCCGTGGTCAGCGGCGCCGATCGCGAGTCGATCAGCTCCGAGGAGGACGGCCCGCACGTCGCCCGGATCACGGTCCGCACCCAGCCCGGCGACCAGGCCCGCCAGATCGAGGAGCGGGTCGAGGGCGAGATCCGCGCCGTGCTCGCCAGCGAGCCGGCCCTGGCTCGCTTCCAGCTCAAGCGGCCGACGCTGCTGGCGCTGAAGGCGCCGCTCGAGATCGAGGTGCTCGGCGACGACCTCGAGGAACTGGAGCTGATCGCCGCCGACATCCAGCGCCGGGTCAGCGACATCCCGGGCATCGTCGACCTGCGCAGCTCGATCCGCCGCGGCAACCCCGAGGTCCGGGTGGTGCTCGACCGCGAGCGCCTGGCCGAGCACGGCCTCAACCTGGGCCAGGTGGCCCAGCGGCTGCGGCTGGCGGTGGAGGGCGAGGTCTCGTCCACCTTCCCCGAGGCGGACGAGCGCCTCGACATCCGGGTCCGCGCCGACCTGGACTCGATGCAGCACGTCGAGCAGCTGCGCGACATCCCGATCAACCCCGACGCCGAGCGGCCGCTGCCGCTGGGCGCCGTGGCCAGCCTCAGCACCGACTTCGGGCCGAGCGAGATCCGCCACGTCGGCAAGCGCCGGGCGGCGGTGCTGTCAGCCTCGCTGGCCGGCGGCGGCTTCGACCTCGGCGGCCTCACCGACCAGCTCGACCAGCGCCTCGACGGCCTGCGCCTGCCGCCGACGGTGACGGTGCAGGTGACCGGCCAGAAGCAGGAGATGGAGTCGGCGCTGAGCTCGCTCAGCTTCGCGCTCTTGCTGGCGGTGTTCTTGGTCTACGCGGTCATGGCGGCGCAGTTCGAGTCGCTGCTGCAGCCCTTCATCATCATGTTCTCGGTGCCGCTGGCCGGCATCGGCGCGGTCTGGGCCCTGAAGCTGGCCGGCACGCCGATCTCGGTGGTGGCGCTGCTCGGCGGCGTGGTCCTGGCCGGCATCGTGGTCAACAACGCCATCGTCCTGGTGGACCGCATCAACCGCAACCGCGAGCAGCGCGGCCTGGAGCTCAACGAGGCCATCATCGAGGCCGGGCGGGCCCGCCTGCGGCCGATCCTGATGACCACCTTCACCACCGTGCTGGGCATGATCCCGCTGACCGGCTGGCTGGCCGGCTTGCCCGGCATCGGCAGCATCGGCTCCGCCGAGGGCACCGAGCTGCGGGCGCCGATGGCGCTGGTGGTGATCGCCGGGCTGAGCGTCTCGACCCTGCTGACCCTGGTGGTGATCCCGGTCCTCTACCGCCTGGTCGCCCTGGCTACCCCGGAGCGGAGCGCGGCATGAGCGAGCCCGACGACCGCCTGGTCGGCTTCTTCCAGAAGCTCGTGAGCCGGCCGATCGCCGTGCTCATGGTGGTCACGGCGCTGCTGGGCGCCAGCGCCATCGCCGCCCTGCGGATCCCGATCGAGCTGCTGCCGAGCGGCTTTGCCATGTCTAGCATCTCGGTCTCGACCAGCTGGCCGGGCGCCAACCCGGTCGAGGTCGAGCAGAAGCTGGTGCGGCCGCTGGAGGAGGAATTCCAGACCATCCGCGGGGTGCAGCGGATCACCGCTCGGGCCTTCGAGGGCGGCTGCTGGGTCAACCTGTCCTTCTCGGGCAGCTTCGACATGGACCAGGCCTACGCCGAGGTCGCCGACCGCCTGGAGCGGGCCCGGCCGCGGCTGCCGCGCGAGGCCGACCGAGTCGTCGCCCGCCGCTTCACCGCCGACGACCAGCCGGTGCTGTGGTGCGGCGTCCTCTACAGCGACGAGATGGCCGAGGAGGCCCAGGAGCTGGTCGGCGACGTCCTGATCCCGCGGCTGGAGTCGGTCGACGGCGTCGCCTCCGCGGACGCCATGGGCCTGATGCCGCGCTCGGTGCGGATCCTGCTCGACGAGGACCTGGTGCGCGCCAACCGAGTGGACATCGGCGCCCTGCTCGGCCAGCTGCAGGCCGACAACCTGAGCGCCCCGGTCGGGGACCTGGACGAAGCCGGCTCGCGCTACATCGTCCGCATCGACGGCCGCTTCGATTCCCTCGAGGAGATCGAGGACTTCCCGGTCCGCGAGGGGCTGCGGATCCGCGACATCGGCCGCGTCATCCTGGTCCACTCGGCGCCGGAATACCTGTTCAAGGTCGACGGCCAGTACGCCATGGGCTTGTCGGTGTCGAAGGAGACCGCCGCCAACAGCTTCGAGGTCTGCAGCGAGCTGCAGCGCATGTTCGAGGAGGAGCTGCCCGACGACCCCGTCCTGGGCGGCCTCGACTACAGCGTCTTCTGGTCCCAGGGCGACACCATCCGCGACTCGCTCGTGGGACTGGTCGAGGACGCGGCGATCGGCGGCGCCATCGCCAGCGCGGTGCTGTTCCTGTTCTTGTGGCGGCTGCGCTTCACCTTCCTGATCGCGCTCTCGATCCCCTTCTCGGTGCTCGCCACGCTGGCCTATCTGTACTTCAGCGGCGGCACCTTCAACCTGTTCTCGATGATGGGGATCACGATCTCCATCGGCATGCTGGTCGACAACTCGGTGGTGATCGTGGAGAGCATCTTCCACCGCCGGGAGCGCGGCGAGGCGCTGTCCAAGGCCTGCACCCGCGGCCCGGCCGACATGATGCTGGCGGTGATCACGGCCACGGCGACCACGATCGTGGTCTTCCTGCCGCTGATCTTCATGACCGAGGACCGCAACGCGCGGACCTTCACCACCTCGATCGGCATCCCGCTGTGCATCTCGCTGGCCGCGGCCTTGTTCCTCGCGATCCTGGTCGTTCCGGTGGCCTCGCGCTTCCTGGTCCGCGACCGCGCCGACGGCGCCGCCACGCGCCCGGCCCAGGCGCGGGCCCACCGCGTCATCGGCTTCCTGACCGGCTGGTTGCCGCGGCTGGTCGGCTGGTCGCTGCACAACCGCTTCCGGGCCGCGATGCTGGCGCTGCTCTTCCTGGCCTCGGGCAAGCTCGCCAGCTCCGACAACGAGATCTCCGGCGACCTCGGCGGCGGCGGCCAGATCCAGATCGATTTCGAGTTCGGCGCCAACACCACCCTGTGGGAGGCCGAGGAGGCGCTGATGCCCCTGGAGCAGGCGCTGCTCGCCGACGACTTCCAGCGCGCCGCCGAGGCCATCGGCGGCGAGACCACCCTCGGCATCGGCTTCAACCGCGGCGACGGCGACATCAACCTGTGGTTCGAGCGGCCGATCTCGCCCGAGGAGACCGACGCCCTGCGCGACCTGGTCAAGGAGCACGCGCCCAAGCACCCTGCCTACCAGATCAAGTTCGAGGAGAAGTTCTCCGAGGAGAGCCAGACCGAGGACCAGTGGGACCGGCTGCTGATCTCCGGCCCCGAGAGCCTGGTGGTGGCCGACCTGGCCGAGCAGGTGCGGCGCGCCGCCCGCGGCCTGGGCCACTGGGAGACCGTGGCCGAGGACGAGGACCCCGCGCGCGAGATGCTGGTGACCCTCGACCGCGAGCGGCTGCTGCGCGCCGGCACCAACAGCCGCAACGTCCTCGGTGTGATCGAGTGGGGCCTGCGCGGCCTGATGATCTCCCGCTTCGAGACCGAGCGCGGCGACGTGCCCATCATCATGGAGTTCGACGAGGAGGCCGACCCCGACCGGGCCCGCCTGCGCGAGCTCGGCGTCGCCGGCACCGCCACCGGCAGCTCGCTGCCGCTGAGCGCCTTCGCCGGCTTCCAGGACCGCCGCGGCCCCTCCTCGATCTACCGCCGCGACGCCCGCACCATGGAGGTGGTCGGGCTGAAGCCGGTCGGCAAGGACCTGCGCAAGCGGGCCGCCAACCTGACCGCGCTGATGGCGGGGATCGACATGCCCGAGGGCTACCGCTGGGAGCAGAGCGGCGGCATGCGCGACTTCGAGCAGGACATGGAGGAGCTGATGAGCGCCTTCACCCTGGCGGTGGCGCTGGTCTTCCTGCTGATGGGCCTGCTCTTCGAGTCCCTGATCCTGCCCTTCTCGGTCCTGATCACGATCGCCTTCGCGGTGGTCGGCGCCCAGTGGGCCTTCAAGCTCAGCGGCACCCCGATCGACATCGTCGGCATGATCGGCATGATCGTGCTCGCCGGCGTGGTGGTGAACAACGGCATCGTCCTGGTCGACCGCATCATCCGCCTGCGGCGCGGCGGCGCCTCCCGGGACGAGGCCATCGTCCAGGGCGTGCGCGACCGCCTGCGGCCGGTGCTGATGACGGCGCTGACCACCATCGCCGGACTGCTGCCGATCGCGGTGGCGGTGCCCGGCGGGAGCGGCATCAGCTTCCAGGGCCTCGCCATCGGCGTCTCCGGCGGCTTGGCCTTCTCGACCTTCTTCACTTTGTGGGTGGTGCCGCTGACCTACAGCCTGCTCGAGGACCTCGGCCACGTGCTCAACACCGAGACCGTCGGCCGCCTGGTCTCGCGCCTGCCGCGGCTGCGGCGCCGGGCCGAGGCCTAGCTGGGCCAGGCCGCGACGGGCCAGGTCGCGACGGGAAGGAACGGGACCGCGCGGCCCCCACGGCGCCTGACCGCTGCCTCGAGCCCTCTTGCTTGCCTATGCCCTCGGTTTCGGGGACAATCCCCGGCTCGACTCGGGAGCCCCGACGACCAATCCCCCCAGGCATGACCACGTTCCTTGAAGGCCAGACCTCCGGCGCCGGCCGCTGCATTGCGGTTGCCGTCGCCGAGTTCAACGCCGATATCACCTCCGCCCTGCTCGACGGCTGCCTCCAGACCCTGGAGGCCCGCGGGCTCACCGGCGACGCCGTGACCGTCGTCCGCGTCCCCGGCGCCTATGAGCTGCCGCTCGCCTGCGACGCCCTCGCCGCCACCGGCCGCTACGCCGCCGTCATCGCCCTCGGGGCGGTGATCCGCGGCGAGACCCCGCACTTCGACTACGTCGCCGGCGAGTGCTCGCGCGGCGTCATGCGGGTGATGCTCGACCGCAAGCTGCCGGTGGTCTTCGGGGTGCTCACCACCGACACCCTCGACCAGGCCCAGCGCCGCGCCGACCGCGGCGTGCTGTCCGGCGCCGACCAGGGCGGCGCGCCGCGCGAGGAGAAGACCGCGCCGGTCTCCAACAAGGGCGCCGAGGCCGCCGAGGTGGCCCTCCGCATGGCCTCGCTGCTGGAGCAGATCTGATGGCCGCCCCCGTCCGCCGCCGCACCCGGGCCCGCGAGCTGGCCCTGCAGTTCCTCTACAGCCTCGAGCTGCGCGGGCTCGACGCCCTCGAGGAGCTCGAGAGCTTCGTCGACCACCACACCAAGCGCAGCCCGGATTCCAAGGGGAAGCCGGAAGTCCGCGACTACGCGCTGCGTCTGGTCCAGGGAGTGGAAGACCACCGCGACGAGCTGAACACCTGGATCGAGCGCATCGCCGCCAATTGGCGCCTGGAGCGCATGGCGCACGTGGACCGCAACGTGCTGCGGCTGGCGGTCTACGAGCTGCTCTACGTGCCCGAGGTGCCCTTCAAGGTGGTGATCAACGAGGCCATCGACATCGCCAAGCGCTTCTCGACCTCGCAGTCGGGGGCCTTCGTCAACGGCATCCTGGACCGGGCGCGGGTCCTGATCGAGGGCCAGCGGGAGCAGGGGGTGGAGCACCCGGTGCCGCCCGATCCCGCGGCCGGTCCGGCGGGCAGCGGCCTGCCCCCGGGCCCCGAGGGCCTGCGCGAGCCGCCGGCGCCGACGCCCCGGCCGCGGGCCCGTCGGGCGCAGCCGGGAGGTTCTGGCGCCTCGGATCCCGCTGCCGCCTCGGACGCGCCCGCCGCCCCGGTCCCCGACGAGGGCGATGACGGCATCGCCCCCAGCGCCGGCGAGGACTTCCCGCTGCCCGACCAGTACTGAGGCCAGCTGCCATGGTCTTCTCCCGCCTCAAGCAGAGCCTCGCGCGCACCCGGAACAAGATCTCGCACGCCCTGCGCCGGCTGGGCGGCGACACCAGCACCGAGGAGACCCTCGAGGCCCTCGAGGAGGTCCTCTACATCGCCGACGTCGGGCCGCTCTCCGCCGAGCTGCTCGAGCAGGCCGAGCAGCAGCTGAAGGGCGGCCGCCTCTCCCACCCGGGGGAGCTGCACGCCTGGCTCGAGGCCGAGCTGAGCTCGCTGGTCCAGGGCCCGGCCGACCCGGCCGCGCCGCTGGCCCTCGACGCCGGCTCCCCCGCCGTGGTGCTCGTGGTCGGCGTCAACGGCTCCGGCAAGACCACCAGCGTCGCCAAGCTGGTGCGCTGGCTGCAGCAGCAGGGCCGCAAGCCGCTGGTGGCGGCGGCCGACACCTTCCGCGCCGCGGCGGTGGAGCAGCTGACCATCTGGTGCGAGCGGCTCGGGGTCGAGCTGGTCAAGAGCGCCACCGGGGCCGACCCGGCGGCGGTGGTCCACGACGCCTGCGACGCCGCCAAGGCCCGCGGCGCCGACGTCCTGGTGATCGACACCGCCGGCCGGCTGCACACCCAGAAGAACCTGATGAGCGAGCTGGAGAAGGTCGCCCGGGTCGCCGGCCGCCGCATCGAGGGCGCGCCCCACGAGACCCTGCTGGTGCTCGACGGCACCACCGGCCAGAACGCGGTCCAGCAGGCCCGCCAATTCAGCCAGATCGTGCCGGTGGACGGCGTCATCCTGGCCAAGCTGGACGGCACCGCCAAGGGCGGCGCGGTGCTGGCCATCGGCCGCGAGCTGGGCACCCCGGTGAAGTTCGTCGGCCTCGGCGAGCAGGTCGAGGACCTCGAGGTCTTCGACGCCGGCGACTTCGTGAAGGCCCTGCTGGACCCGAAGGCGGAATGAGCGCGGCGCTGCTGGCCCTCGCCGTTCTGCTCCCGCTCTGGGCCTGGTCCCCCTTCCTGCTCGACGACTCCCGCTTCGACGGCGCCCTGCTGTCGCTGGTGGCGCTGGCGGTGGTCCTGGTGCTGCGCCCGGTCCGGCTGCTGCGCGGCAGCCGGCTGTTCCTGGCCGGCCTGGCCCTCGGCCTGGTGCCGCTGCTGCTCCGCGTCGAGCCGCCCTTCCTCGGCGGCCTGGCCGACCGGGCGCCGCTGCTCTCGGCCCTGGTCCTGGCGGCCGCGGCCGCCGCGCGGCCCCGCGCCTTCGAGCGGGCGCTGCCCTGGATCCTGGGCGGCGTCTTCCTGGCCGCCGGCTACGGCCTGCTCCAGCGCCTGGGCGCCGACCCGCTCGGCTGGCGGCCCGAGGCCGACTCGCCGCCGACCGCGCCCCTCGCCGGCACCAACCACGCCGCCGAGTTGCTCTTGCTGGCCCTGGTCAGCGCCGCCGCCTGGCCGGCGCCGGGGCGCGGCCGCTGGCTGTGGCTGGCGGCGCTCCCGGCGGCCTTCCACGCCGGCCTGCTCGGGGTCACCGCCTTCCGCATCGGCCTGCCGCTCGGCCTGGCGTGGGCCGGCTGGCGCGACCGCGGCCGGGTCCTCCCCGCCGCCCTGATCCTGGTCGCGGCGGCCGCCGGCGAGGCCGGAGGCGCGCTGGCGGGAGGGCAGGCGGAGCCGGCGGCCGACGCGGTCGCGGCCGTCCCCGAGGTGGCAGCCACCAGCTCCTCCGAGATCCGCTGGCTCACCCACCTGGACGTCGTCGGCAAGGCCCTGCGCACCCCGCTCGGCGTCGGCCTCGGCCGCTTCGAGACCGACTACCCGCTGTGGCGCTCGGCCGAGACGCTGCGCGCCGCCAGCCACGGCTACACCACCCCCGAGACGCCGGTCCACAAGGACCCGCACGACGAGCCGCTGCTGCTCCTGATCGAGTGCGGCTGGCTCGGCGGCTTGATGGCCTTGGCGGGGTTGGTGGTGCTGCTGCGGCGTCCGGACCGGCAGCCCTGGTGCAGCGCCCCCTTGCTGGCGCTGGCGGTGCCGGTGCTGGTGCGAGCGCCGCTGAGCGACAACCCGCCGGCCCTGGCCTTCGCGGCGATGCTGGCCGGAGCCGTGGTCCTGCGGTCCCGGCCCCCGGCCGATGCGGCCGCGCCCGGCGCCGCCTCCCCCCCTGAGGCCGCTCCGGGCCCGCCGGCGCCGTTCCTGCCGCGGCTCGGCTTGCCCAGCCTGGCGCTGCTCGCCGCCCTGGCCGCCCCCGCCCAGATTGGCGGCGAGGCCGCCGTCGCCAGCCACTTCCGCGCCCCGGGCGGTAGCGCCTTGCAGGCGGCGGTGCAGTGGCGGCCCTGGGACTCCCGCGCCTGGGACTTCCTGGCGGTCCAGCAAGCCGCCGCCGGGGCCGGGCTCGACGAGGTCCGCCGCACCCTGCAGCAGGCGCTGCGGCACGACCCCGGCGACCTGTTCGCCCTGGACAGCCTGTTCACCCTCGAGCTGGAGGCGGGCCGCTATCCAGAGGCCCTCGACGCCCTCGCGCGCGCGGAGCAGGCCGCCCCCGGGCACCCGGCCGTCACCGACAAGCGCGCCTGGATGCGCGAGCGCCTGCCGGCCGAGGTCGTGCGGCAGGTCGCCGCCGGCGACTTCCTGCGGGCCCTGAACTCGCTGACCGAAGCCGAGGGCTTGGCCCCGGAGGCCCCGGCGGTGGTCGCCGCCCGGACCAGCCTCTACCGGGCCTGGGCGGCCAGCCACCGCAACGCCGCCAGCGCCCTGATCCAGGAGGCCGCCGAGGGCCGGGACTTCGACGCCGCCTCCAGCCTGAAGATGCGCCAGCACTTCCTGCTGGCGCACCTCTTCGACGCCCTGGCCCACGCCCGCGAGGGCCGGGCCGAGGACTGCCGCGCCGCCCTGGGCGCCGCCGCGACCTATGCCGACGCCCAGCGAGGCCTGGTCCAGCGCACCGCGCGGCGCCAGGACCTGGACGAGGAGCTGGTCCGCGTCCTGCTGCTGCGCTTCGACCCGGGCCTCGAGAAGTGGCTCGGCTCCGCGGCCGGCGGAGCGGCGGCGGAGCCGAGGGGCGGGCCGGAGCCCGGGACGGGCGACGAGGGCTAGCCCTCGCCCTCGACCTCGGGCACGACCTTCTCGATCTGGTAGGACTGGGCCAGGCCCTCGTAGGAGAGCTGCTCGGTCCGGAAGGACTGCAGCGCCTGGCTCTGGGCCATGCGGCGGGCGGAGGTCAGCTCGCCGGGCCAGATCTTGCTCGAGTCGGGGGCGCGACGCCCGACCAGGCGCACGACCACCTGGGCCTGGGCGAAGCTGTTGTCCAGCGGACCCAGCACGTCGCCGTCGAAGACGGTGTCGAGCTGCTGACCGACCTGATTGCGCAGCCAGGGGCGGATCTTCTCCTCGGTGTCCCACTTCGGGTCGGCGGCGGGCCGGACCCGCCTGGCGATCCAGTCCTGGACCTCGATGACCCGGCCGGAGGCCGCGGCGACGGCGCCGAAGGCCTCCCCGTCGAGATTGACCGGGTCGCCTTCGACGTGATCCTCGCCCTTGGGCAGGCCGGCGACGAAGGCCTCGGCGGCCTCCGCGGCGAGCTCGCCCTGACGCTGCTCCCGCCAGTAGTCGACGACGCTGTCGCGGATCTCGGCCAGCTCGGGCAGGGCCCGCTGGATCTGCTGCGTCGGGCGGGCGATGTAGGCCAAGCCCTCGCCCACCAGGGCGCGGCCGTCCCACTCGTTGACCGGGGTGGCGCCGAAGATCAGCTGGCGCAGGCCGGCGTTGCCGATGCGCGGCAGCTCGGGCAGCTCCGAGGCCGCCACCGGCTCGGGGTAGCGGATCAGCTCGACGCCCTTCTCGGCGGCGTAGGCCTCGAGGTCGGTGTCCGCGGTCAGCTCCGCCGCCAGGCGCAGCGCCGCGTCGTTCAGCCGGTAGTGCTCGATCACCAGGGCGCGGATGTCCTCGAGCGGCAGGGTCGGGTTCAGGTCGTAGTCGGGGTCGCCCGGGTCGCGCAGGTAGAGCTCGAACTTGCGCATGTCGTAGAAGCCGCTGAGGTCATCCTCAGAGGGCTCGTCCTGGCTGGCCCAGGCCTTGACCGCGTCGGTCATCAGGGCCTCGGCGCTGACCACGAGGGCGTCGAAGGCCAGCTGCTCCTCGACCTCGAGCTCGTTCTTCTGCTGGTAGCTGAGGCTGTCGGGGAAGAAGGCGGCCAGCTCCTCCTCGGTGGGCTCGAGGGCGGCGGCGGCCTCGGCGAAGTCCTCGGAGCGGAAGCTCAGGAACTCGAGGCGGATCTCCTCGTAGTCCTCCTCCCATTGCTCGATGGCGTCGGCGTCGGTGATGACGCCGGCGCCGGAGGCCAGCAGCCGCTCGACCATGCCGACCCGCAGCAGGTTGCGCAGGTTCTCCTCGAAGGCGAAGGCGCTGCCGTAGCCCTGGCCGCGCCAGAACTGGCGGTACTGCTCCGGCCCCATCTGGTTCATCTGCAGCATCATGCGGATGCTGCCCTGGAGCTCCTGGTCCGGCACGAAGACCTCGAGCTCCTCCGCCAGCTTGCGCAGCGTGGCGTAGGCCAAGACCTCGTCCTCGCTGGCGTTGCCGCGGCGGCCCATCAGGCGCGCCTGCGCCTTCATCAGGGCGTTGGCCTCACGGTAGTCGTCGATGGTGATCGCGGCCTCGCCGCTCGGCAGCACCAGCGTCGCGACGTTGCCCTCGGAGGGCGCCATCAGCTGCCGGAAGACCGCCGTCATCGGGCCGGTGACCGTGAAGATCAGGAGACAGAAGATCGCCAGGCCCAGCAGGAGGGCGGTGTTCTTCTTCTTGGGTTCAGCGTGCTCTTCGGCCGCCGCGCGGGGCTGCACGTGGCCGGAAAAGTCAGGCTTCTTCTTGCTCTGCTTCTTGCTCATCGGGGCTTCGCCGGGAAACCGGAGTCCGGAAGTCTACCAGCCCCCAGGGGGGCCCGGTCAGGCGCTTTGGTGGCCAGAGGCGGCGGAGTCGGCGGCGCCGGCCGCCGGAGGGGAGGTCTCGGCCGGTTCCGGGGCGGGACCGGAGGCCGCTGCGGGCTCGACGGGCTCGACGGGCGGGGCCTCGACGGGGACCGCCAGGCGGCCGGCCTCCGGCAGCTCATCGAGGCTGCGCAGGCCGAACTTGTCCAGGAACTCCCGGGTGGTGCCATAGAGGAAGGGCCGGCCCGGCAGGTCGGCCCGCCCGAGGATGCGAGCCAGCCGCAGGTCCAGCAGGTGGCGCAGGTGCGGCCCGCTCTTGACCCCACGGATGGCGTCGATGTCCGCCTTCAGCACCGGCTGGCGGTAGGCGACCAGGGAGAGGACCTCGAGCGCGGCCGGGCCGAGCCGGTCCTGGTGGACCTTCTTGCGGACCGAGACCAGGGCCTCGGAGACGTCCTCGGTGGTCAGCAGCCGGTAGGCCTTGCCGACCTGGTGCAGGGCCAAGGGCAGCTGGCGCTGCTCCATCCAATCTCGAAGGGCGTCCAGGTACTGACGCGGGCTGTGGCGCTCGGCGCGGTCAGCGGCGGGCGCGGCGGCGGCCTCGACGGCTGGGTCCCCGGCGGCGGTTCCGGCGGCCTCCCCTCCCTCGTCGGTGGCCTCCTCGGCCTCGACGTCCCCGTGCGGGTGCAGGACCTCCCGGACGCGGTCCAGGGTCACCGGCTCCGGCGAGGAGAACAGCAGCGCGAAGAGCAGGCGCAGCTCTTCGGGGTCGATCGCGGGGTCAGGGCCGTTCGAGGGGGACAAAGGCGGGAACCGGGGCTTGGATGGCCGGAAGAGCTTCGCGGGCAGTATAGCGACGGAGCATCTCCTCATACCAAGCCCGGGCCTCGAGCGGGTCCACCGGCCGTTCGTTGAGTTCGGCCAGCAGCACCGCCAGCGGCGGCGGCGCGGCGGCGGCGGGCAGGGTCTCGGCCAAGCGCAGGGTCAGCCAGGCGCGGTCGCCGTCGAGCTGCAGCGGGCCGAGGACGGCGCCGGGGCTCGCGCCGCGCAGACCCCCGGCGAGCGGCTCGGGGAGGTAGGCCGGGAGCAGGCGCTCGCCCTGGCCGTCGAGGCCGCGGTCCATCGACTCCCCGGCCAGCGCCCGCGGGTCGGCGCCCTGGCGCAGCTTGTCGCCCCAGTCGCTGGCCTGGTCGGCGTCGGTGGTGATCAGCAGGTGCAACCGGTAGCGCGGCTGGGTGGCGGCGTCGGCCCGCAGCACCAGCTGGTAGAGCAGGTTGCTGGCGAGGTGGCGGCGGATGACGCCCCGCACCTCGGCGCCGCTGCGGCCGTAGCGCTCGCGGGCCCAGTCCTCGAAGCTGCCGCCCTCGGGCAGGGCCGACTCGATGCCGGCCAGGGCCAGCTCCAGGGCCTGGTCGACCTCGGCGTCCGGCGGCGCGATGCCGAGGCGCCTGCCCTCGAGGCGGGCCAGCTCCATCCTCATCAAGCTCCGGGAGAGCGCCTGGCACTCCTCCGGGAACAGGAAGGCGGCCTCGGCGGCGTAGGCGCGGGCGTCGAGGGCCAGCTCCCCCACCCGGAGCTCGGGCAGGGCGTGGCCGCCGCCCCGGCCGGCGGGCGCGGCGCAGGCGCCGAGGGCGGCCAGGGCCAGCGCCGCCGCGAGCCGGCAGCGGCGCCGCGGCCGGCGCGTCGGACGCGCCGGCATCAGCGGAAGGTGATCGAGCGCTGGACCTGGATGGTCTGGCAGGTCGGGCACGGGGTGCGCCGCTTGCGGCTGCCCTGGGCGGTGAGCTCGATGTTCGAGAGCTGGCCCTGGCCGCCACAGGTCCCGCAGTAGCTGAAGCTGACGTGGGTCACCTCGTAGTCGCCGCTGAACTCGGCGTAGTGGGCGAGCAGGAACTGGAAGCGCTGGCTGGCCTTGGCGCGCCGCCACCAGTCCTCCGGAGAGACCTCGTCCTGGCCGGTGGCCCGGCGCCGCTGCCGCTCGAGGTTGTCGATGTAGCGCTTGGTGCGCTCCTCCATCTCCTTCTGGGCCGCGGTCTTGCCGCTGTCCTCGTCCTCCTCCGCTTCGACCAGCCCGGCCCGGGCCTTCTCCTCGCCCAGGATCCAGGTGCCGTTGCCGAAGGTGGCCTGGTGGCGCTTGCTGCCGTGGTCGCCGCGGGCCTGCCACAGGCCGTCGACCTCGCCGGGGTCGACCTCGCCGGCGATCGGCGCCAGCTCCTCGGCCAGCTGGCCGCGGACCAGCTGCGGCAGCTCGTTGGTGCTCCACTCGAGCAGCTCGTCGACCGAGGCGTCCTTCTGCAACGACTGCCCCCGGAGCAGCGTCGAGGCGACCGTGAACCAACGCCGCGACAGGAAGCGCTCCATGCTCGCCTGGCGGCGGCCGTCGAAGCGGTCGACCAGGTCCAGGTACTCGCCCCTGAGCTGCGAGTCGGGGAAGCTCTGGCCGAACTCGGCCAGCGCCTCCTCGGCCTCGACGAAGCGCTCCCGGTTCATGGCCTGGCGGACCCGCTCCAGCAGTTCGGCCTGGTCCTTGTTCTCCAACGACAAGGTGATCGACCGCCGCGCCGGGTCGAGCCGCTTCAGCAAGCTGTCGTCCTGCTCCGCCTCGGCCAGGGCTTGCGCCAGGTCGAGGTGCACGAGGGCCTGCTCGAGGGCGAAGACGCTCTGCAGCTCGAGCGCGAACTGGTAGTGCGCCGTGGCGCTGGCGGCGTCCAAGCCGACGACGCGGTCGGCGTAGAACTGCTCCGGGGTCAGCACCTCGGGCGCGGGCACCCGGATCTTCTCCGGCGGCGCCGCCAGCCGCGTGCGCGGGATCAGGCTGACGGTGTTGTGGGTCCGCAGCTCGATGTTGTCGGTGTCCGAGCGCAGCACCCGCCCCACCAGGACCTGGCCGTTCACCAGCAGCAGCCGGTCGGCCTCGACCTCGGGCACGGTGGTCTCGATCTTGTAGCCCAGGCCGGCGCGCAGCCGCTCGGCCTCGCCGGGGAAGAGGTCGCCCCAGTCGAAGCGGTAGCGGGCGCCGTCGAGGCTGCGCGTGACCGCGAGCCCCTCGAAGTCGTGGTCGACGATCTCGCACAGCAAGACGCGGCCGTCGCGCATGCGCAGGATCACGTCCTCGGGTTCGGCGGCCTGGGGCAGCAGGAAGGGCAGGCAGAGCAGGGCGGAGATCATCTATCCATCCTCCAGGAGCATGCGTCGCTCCAGCGGCACGGTCCGCGGCAGCAGGAAGGCCACCGTCAGCACCGGGCGTTCCGGGCTGCTGCGCCAGACGCGGATCTGGGCGCGGCGCAGCTCGGGGTCCCCCACGTCGGAGACCCTCAGATCGTAGTGGTAATCGGGCGCGCCGGGGACCGGCTCGCCCTCGATGGTGCGCAGGCGCACGACGGAGCCGTCGTCCTCCAGCAGCCAGGCGCCGTCCACCAGCTCGTCGACCAGCTGCGCGACGTGCGGCGACAGCTCGGCGTGGACCCGGGCCCGCTGCTCCTGGTCGCCGCCGAAGTGGAACAGGCTCAGCAGCGAGGTGACGCCGAACAGGAAGATCGCCATGGCGACCAGCACCTCGATCAAGGTCATGCCGCGGCGGCTCACGGGCGCACCCTCCTGCCGCCGGCGGGCAGGGCGAAGCGGGTGGCGGCGCGCTGGGCCAGGTAGACCGGGGCGCCGGGGTCGTGGGCGGCCGGCGCGGTGCCGCGGGCGCCGCGCTCGCGCAGGGTGAAGCGCGGGAAGGCGCCGGCCACCGCCAGCCACTCTTGTTCCACCAAGGCGAAGGGGGCGAAGTCCAGCGGCGCGCTGCCGCGCAGCACGGCCGAGGTCGCCGAGCTGCCGAGGCCCTCGTCCAGGGTCGGCGGCTTGGTGCGGGCGCGGCCGCTCACCCGGTCCAGCGACAGGTGCAGGCGGCGCGGGAAGTCGTAGGGCTGCTCCGGGGCGACCACGGCGCTGCGGCGGCGCTCGCCGTCGGCCTCCTCCAGCTCCAGCTCGAGCCAGGCGACGCCGTCCAGCACCGCCAGGCCGGCGCCTTGACGGGCCAGGCCGTCCGCCACCGAGTCGCGCAGCAGCGACTCGCCGGCGCCCTCGGGCTGGGCGTAGCGCACCAGCCGGCACAGGCGGCCGCCGGCGCGCTCGGGCACCAGCATCCAGGCGATCTCGACGCCGCGCTCCCCGCTGGGGTCGTCGCCCGGCAGGCCGGAGCCCTTGGCCAGGAAGCGCAGCCGCGGCAGGAACCAGGCCGGCTCCTCCTCGGTGGCCGGGCGGGCCCGCCACTGGTCCAGGACCAGCCAGCCGCGCGGGCCGTTGTGGAAGGCGTCGAGGTCGCTGCGCAGCAGCTCAGCGGTGGCCTGGAATTGCAGGTCGCCGCGGCCGCGGCGCTCGCTGGTCTGCCAGATGCCGAGCACCGAGCGGATGACGCCGACGATGAACAGCCCGAGCATGACCATCAGCGCCAGGGCCAGCATGACCTCGATCAAGGTCATGCCGCGGCGCGGGTCGCGGCGGGCGGCGGCGCGGCTCACTGGCGCAGCTCCACCGAGCTCTCGACCCGGGTCTGGGCCAGGGAGTCGACCAGGATCTCGGAGATCCGCGGCGCCTGCAGCCAGCCGAAGGACAGGTAGGTGACCGGGTCGAAGGCGCCGACGTCCCAGTCGAAGCTGAAGCGCAGGTCGAGGCGGTCGGAGCGCAGCCGCAGCGGCACCGGCATGCCGTTCTGGGAGCCGCTCTCGAGCAGCAGCAGGCCGGGGGTCTGCTCGGGCGGCGTCTCCCAGCCGGCGGGGCCGGAGCGGGCCAGCACCCGCAGCTTGTGGGAGGCGTCGGGCACCTCGGCCTCGAAGCGCAGGCCGCGCCAGTAGGCGCCGGGCTCGTCCAGGCCGATCTCGAACCAGGCGCCGGCCGGCGAGTCGCTCTCGGGGATGTAGCGGTCCTCCCAGCGGGTCGGCATCGAGTAGACCAGCGTGCCGACCGCGTGGGCCGAGGCCGCGGTGCCGAAGCGGCCGCGTAGCAGGCCCTCGCCGCCGTCCCGGTCGCGCTCGGGGTCGGGCCGGCGCATCGGCATCAGGAATTGGTTGATCGCCAGGCCGCGCAGCGGCGCGTGGATCAGCTCCTGGTCGATCATCAACAACGGCCGCGCCGGGAAGCCGGCGTAGTTCTCGACCTCGATCAGGGCCGCGGTCTGCTCCAGGTCGCTGGTGAGCACGGTGGCGGCCCGGCCGTCGCAGGCCCAGACCGTGGTGCCGGCGGCGTGGCCGCGCTGCTCGGTGCCGTGCACCCCGCGGCCCTGCGGCGCCAGGGTCAGCTCGCCGGTGGCGGTGTCGATGTCGGTGTAGGCGATGCGCTCGCCGTCGATGTCGAGCAGGCCGCTCGGCGGCAGCAGCGAGAACCAGTCGCCCGGGTTCTGCGCCGACTTGCGCGCGGTGCCGAGCTGGAGGAAGGACTCGTGCAGCCGGATCACGTCCTCCTCCCCCGCCTCGACGTCCTCGTCGAGCACGAAGGCGGCGCGGGCGGTGTGCGCCCGCGGCTGCCCCATGCCGGGGACGGTGTGGGCGGCGAACTCATCGACGTAGCCGCGGAAGGGCCGGCCGCCGCCGCCGACCGCGCCGCCGATCACCAGCGACTCGAGCTGCAGCGGCCGCTCGCCGCTCGGGAACTTCACCAGCCGCACCACCTGCCGCGGGTCGAAGCCGGGGTCGTTGAAGTTGACGTTGCTGAGGTCGGTGGCCGCGTAGGGCAGGCCCGGCGAGTCGTCGAAGGCGAAGTAGGTGTGGTTGACGTGGACCCGGTCCGGCAGCTCCGGCGGCGGCGCCAGCGCCCACTCGACCGTGAACCAGAACGGGGCGCTCGCCCCTCCCTGCGGGTCCATCACCGCCACCCGGTCGAGCCGGCCGACGTAGCCCCCCCACGGCCCGAAGCCGCGGTGGGTCCGGCCCACCGGCACCAGCCGCGTGCCCGACACCTGCTCGTGGTCGTAGGTGGACATGACGCCGCGGAACTGGAGGTTGCGCGCCAGCTCCTCGATCAGGATGTCGCGGTCGTCGACTGGCTCGCCGATCTTGCGCGTGAACTCGTCCGGGATCGGGTCCTGGAGCGGCGGCCGGTAGCCGCCGCCCTTCTCGTCCGGCGGATCGAGGTTCTCGAGGGTGGTGTAGGTGAGGGTGGCGCGCAGGATGGCGCCGGGGTCATCGCGGACGAAGGCGTTCTCGACGATGCTGTCGTAGCGCACCCACTCGGTCTTGCTGGAGTCACCGGGGGTCGAGAGCTGGACGAACTCGGAGAACTCCGGATCGGGCAGCGGGTAGGTCACGTCCGAGACGCCGCCGCCCTTGACCGAGATCGGCATCAGGTAGATGAACCAGCGCGGGTGGTCGAGCAGCTGGGTGCCGTTGTTCTCGTAGATGTTCGGGTTCCACTCCGAGACGAAGGAGTTCCCCACCGAGGACACCATGCCCTGCGGCGCGTCCTCCCACAGCGGGGTCATGACGTTCCGCTCCAGGATGGTGATGATCGTGTCCTGGCGCTGGGTGTAGCGCACGATCTCCCAGCCTCCTTGGCGGGCGCCGTCCTGGTCTTCCCAGCCGGTCCGGCGCTGGAACATCAGGGCGTAGCCGCCGTCGCTCTGGAAGGCCTCGGCGTAGTAGGGGTCGCCCTGCACCGCCTCGGCGATCTCCATGTCGCCGATCCAGTCGGAGCTGAAGCCCATGCCGATCTGGATCGGGTTGCCGAGGATGCTGAGGGCGGTGATCGGGTCCGGCCCGGCCACCGGCCGCGCCACCGACCACGGCCCCATTTCGCCGCTCAGTTGGCCGCCGCCAGGCGGCAGCGGCGCCGCCAGCATGGCGCTGTAGCCGTAGAGCTCGACCGCCGAGCCCGCCGGGTGGATCGAGTCCTGCGAGGCGATCAGGACGTCGCTGGCCTCGCGCGCCACTCGGCCGCCGATGTACTCGGTGGGCCCGGCGACCCGGTCGAGGATGAAGCTGTCGGCGGTCTTGGCGCTGTACTCGATGACCTCGTCGCCGATCCGGATGGCGCCGCGGTCGGGGAAGCCCTCGGTGGAGTCGACCAGGATCTCGCCGTCCAGGTCGCCCGGGGCGAAGCCGGAGACGGGGCTGGTGGTGTGGGTCAGGCAGTTGACCTCGCCGCGGGGCACGCCGTCGACCGCCACCTGCATGCCGCGCGGGTGGACGCCGCGCAGCAGCACGCCGAGGTGCATCCACCGCTCCGACATCGGGTACTCGGCGGGGTCGATGGTGACCGTCACCGCCTGCTCCAGGCCCTCGGGGTCGAGCGGGTCGTCGCCGGCGGCGTCGAAGCTCTTGACCACCAGCTTGCCCTCCTCGAAGGCGGCGTAGACCCGGTTGACGTCGGTGGTCGGACCGGCGACGTCGAACAAGGTGGCGTCGCCGCCGCTGCCGAACATCTCGAACCAGCCCTGGAAGTGAAGCGGCTCGACGTCGCTGGCGACGGCGTTCTGCCCCACCAGGCCCCACTCGAACAGGAAGCTCTCGTAGGGGCCGAGCTCGCCCGGGTCGTAACCCAGCGGCGAGCGGGTGAAGTCGAAGTGCTCGGTGCGGCCGATGGTCAGGACGCCGAACTGGTCGGTCTCCCGCGCCGGCTTGGGCATGACGAAGGCCTGTTCGTCCTGCTTGTCGTCGGGGTCCAGCATGCCGGTCGGCAGCGAGGCGCCCACCCGCTGCGCCAGGCCGAAGGCCGGGTCGTGGTGGCCGCCGAAGCCGTCGATGTTGTTCGGCAGCGAGATCACGCCGTGCTTGCCCCGGCCCCAGCGCTCCTCCTCGTCGAAGTCGCGCTGGGTCCGCCACAGCCTCAGGGTCGGGCCCTCGGGGGCGACCTTGAGCAGCTGCTGCTCGGAGCGCCGCGCCAGGGTGTTGCCGAGCCGCGAGCGCACCGCGGCGTTGACCCGCTGCAGGTAGCGGTCGCCGGTGCGGTAACCGAAGGGCTGGGTGGACTGCAGAAGCTCGCCGCTGCCGCCCTGGAAGCCGTTGAGTTGGATCGCCAGGGCCTCGTAGGTCGACAGCTGGCCCTCGGCCTCCATCGGGAGGAGCACCCGCTTCCACAGGTCCTGGGGCCCGGTCAGCGGCCGCGCCGCGACCACCCGGGCGGCGAAGTCGCGGGCCTTGCGCGGCGTCACCCAGCTCTTGCCGGGCCCCTCACCGGAGAAGCGGCGGGACTCGTCATTGTCCGGCTCCCAGGGCACGAATTGCCGGAAGCGTAGGCCCATGGCCAGGGCGGAGATGACCTCTGGCCGGGCGGAGTTCAGGTCCACCGGCTCGCGCAGCAGCGGCGCGATGCGAGTGGTGAAGGGCGCCAGGTCGACCGGCAGCGGGCTGGTCGAGACCAGTCTGCCGGAGGCGGAGGCCAGCAGCAGGACGTCGATCGGGTCGCCCTGCTCCGGCAGGATCCGAGCGACGCTGCCCGAGGAGAAGCCGGTGGAGTCGGCGACCACCGCCCGCTCGGGGTTGTCGGGGTCGATCTCCCGCGTCAGCCAGGTGGCCGGCCCCCAGGGGCCGCTGCCGTACTGGCCGGTCGACAGCCAGCTCAGCTCGCGCAGGCGCTGGCGGTCGGCGGCGGGCAGCAGGCCCTGGCCGAGCACGTCCAGCTCGAAGACATCGGCCGGGAAGTCCGGCGCCCGGTGCTCGCCCCAGCGCAGCCGGGCGTAGGCCAGGTTCATGACCCGCGGGTCCAGCACCGCGTAGCCCTCGCGGAAGCGGGTGCTGCCGAGGTCGTCAGGCGTGTTCTCCTCGGCCGCCGGAGAGACCTGGAGGAAGCTGCGGGAGGTCTTGCCGCCGTACTCGATCCACTGGCCGGCGATCAGCAGCAGCCCGCTCTCGGCGAAGCCGTCGGTGCTGGTCACGACCAGCTCGGTGACTCGGTAGTCGGCATCGGTGCTGAGGAAGCACGGCGCCAGCAGGTTCTGCAGCAGCAGCGGCGGCGCGCTGGCGAGCGACACCCGGCCCTGCAGGTTCTCGGCCTCGAAGCCCCAGGACTCCTTGCTCCGCTCCCACTCGCCGCCGAGGGCCTGCGGCAGGATGCCGGCGGCCTCGGGCGACCACTCCTCGGGGCGGTCCCACCAAGGGGTGGGGTCGATCGACGGGTGGCTGGCGGCCTCCCGGGCCTGGGCGAAGCGCGAGGCCGAGTCCACCGCCACCTGTGCACGGACAGCGTCGAAGCTCTCCTGGGCGGACTCGCTGCGAAGCCGGCCGGCGACCAGGAAGGGCACCCCCAGCGACAGGAGCAGCGCCAGCGCCAAGATCACCACCACCAGGGCGGAGCCGCGGTCGAGCGAGGGCGCGCTCATCCGCCGACCTCCTGCTCGGAGAAGCGGCCGACCAGGTAGGACTCGACCCGCTCGTCCAGGTTCAGCAGGTCGACCTGGACGCCTTCGCCGTGCCCGGGATCCAGCAGACCGTCGGCGCCGAAGACCACGCGGGGGGCCGCGAGCACCAGGTTGGCCTGCTCGCGCAGGTCCGGGCCGTATTCCACCACCCGGTTCCAGACCGAGAGCTCGTCGATCAGGCCCGCGAAGCCGCCGGAGGGGTCGCCGATCACCGGGCCGTCCTGCGGCGGGGACAGCCGGGTCTGGAAGGCGTCCTCGGCCACCACTCGGCCGTCCACCCGGATCCGGAAGGCGCCGTCGGCGGCCTCCACCGCCAGGTGGTGCCAGCGGCCGGCGCGCAGGCTGGCGCTAGGGGCCCGCAGGTTCGGGCCGCTGCCCTCCTCCAGCTCCAGCTCAGCCCGCAGGCTGCCGTCCGTGCCGAGGTGGAGCTTGAGCAGTTCGCGCCACTCGATCAGCTGGCAGGCCTCCTCCAGCCCCGTCTTGAGGTGGAAGTCGAGCACGAAGCCCTGGCCGACCTCGACCTGGCCGCCGCGGCCGGCGACGTGGACCTGGCCGCCGTCGAGCGCCAGCCCAGCGCCGAAGCGGCCTCCGGCCTCGCCGACCGAGACCCCGGAGGAGCTCGGCTCCAACCCCTGGGCGCGCTCGCTTCCGGGCTCGAAGCTGGCCTCGCGCACGCTGCGGAAGACCAACCGCCGGAGCTTGCCGTAGCCGCCCAGCTCGGGCTCGATCTCGACCACCACCGGCCGGCCGCTGGCGCGAGCGCGGTCGCGGCTGCTGGCGAAGAAGGCCGAGGAGGAGGAGCGCAGGCCGACGGGCCCGGGGTCGAAGCGCCCGGCCAGGACCATCGAGCTGCCGAGCAGCACCCCCAGGACGAACAAGACCAGCAGCAGTTCGAGCAGGGTGAAGCCGCGCATCAACTCCCGGAGTTGTCGATGTCGTCGTCAGTGCCGAACTTCCCGTCCTCACCGGCGCTGATCAGCTGGAAGCGGCCCGCCTGCCGCCAGTCCCCGGTGGTCGGGTGGCGACGCGCGGAGCCGCGCTGCTGCTCGTACTCCTCCTCGGGACCGGCCAGGACCTCGACCTCGTCGCCGTAGTGCAAGCTCTCGAAGTAGAGGATGGGGTTGCCCCAGGGGTCGCCGATCTCGAACAGCTCGCGCGTCGGCAGCGAGGTCATGGCCTTCCGGCTCTCGTCGCCGTCGGTGTTCACCAGCCAGTCCTGGTCCGGTTGGAGGCCGGTGTAGCCAGGATCGAAGAAGGCCAGGAACAGGGCCTCGGAGCAGGCGTTGACCTGGTTGACCGCGACCTCGGACCGGAGCCGGTCGTTCGGGAACTCCCCCTCCGCCGTCTGGTAGGCCACCAGGGCCGAGGCCAGGCTGGCGATCCGGACCCGGGCGTCCTTCTCCTTGGCGTCGCCGAACAGGCTGCCGCCCGAGAACAGCAGGTAGGTCATCAGGACGCCGACGATGACCATCACGATCATCAGCTCGAGCAGGGTGAAGCCGCGGGCGTTGGGGCGCATCATCGGTCGAGGGCGTAGACCAGTTCGAGGTTGTCGAGCGAGACGTCCACCGGCAGCGCGTTCAAGGTCCG
>CAYZXS010000018.1:0-13470 GCA_964482495.1 uncultured Planctomycetales bacterium | reverse complement strand
TCCGCGGTGAGCGAGCGGAAGTCCAGCGCCTGGACCTTGCGGGTGGCGCGGGTGACGCTCTCCGAGGTCGCCTGGTGGGTGCCGCGGATCCGCAGCACGCCGCCGACCAGGCGCGGCTCGATGCCGTTGCGGGCGCCGGTCTGCACGTCCCACTGCGGCCGCGGCATCTTGCCCTCGAAGCCGTCGATCCAGCGCACCAGCTTGGCGTGGGCGGCCACGCGCTGCTGCCACAGGGCCGCGTGAACCACCTGCGGGTGTTCCTCCTGGCCCGGCATGGAGTCCAGCAGCAGGGCGTACTCGGCCACGGCGCTGGGCACGTCGCCCTCGAGGTAGGAGGCCCAGGCGGTGGCGTTGCGGACCGCCGCGCCCTGTTCGCCGCCGGAGGCACGGACCAGCGCCTGGCGCGCCAGGCCGGGCTCACCGCCCGCCAGCAGGTTGAGGCCGCGCCGCAGCGAGATCTCGGTCCAGTCGCCGGCCTCGGCTTCGGCGCGCCGCAGCGCCACCTCGGCGAGGCTGTAGCGGCCCTCCTCGTGCAGCAGCCAGCCGAGCTCGCCGAGCGCGGCGGCGCACTGCGAGGACATGCCGATCAAGGCCCGGAAGTCAGCCCGGGCGCTCTCGACGTCGCCGTCGCGCCGGGCCCAGCGGCCGCGCAGGTAGAGGCCGTAGGGCAGCTCGGGCTCGAGCTCGAGGGCCTCGGCCAGCCGCTCGCGGGCCTGCTCGGGGTGGCCCAGGCGGTCGAGCCAGAAGGCCTCGGCGGCCAGCACCGGGGCGGCGTCGAAGGGCGCGGCGGCGGCGGCGGCCCGCAGGTCGCGGATGACCTCGGCCGCGGTCGAGCCGGCCGCGGCGCCGGTGACGCCGCGCAGGTAGAGAAGCTTCCAGCCGCTGCCGTAGGTCTGGATGCCCTGCTCGACGGCCCGCAGCGCGCCGGAGAAGTCGCCGGCCAGGTAGAGCGCGGCGACCTCACCGCAGCTGCCCTCGAGGCCGCCGGCGGCGCCGCCAGCAGCGCTCTGGACGTCGCGGTAGGCCGCTAGGGCGGCGCCGAAGTCACCGGCGCGGAGCTGCGCCAGGCCCAGGGCGCGGCCGTGGCGCAGGCCGTCCACCGAGCTGCGCGAGGCGTGGAAGCCGAGCGAGCGCTGCAGCAGGGCGGCGGCCTCGGCGGCCTGGCCGAGCTCGATCAGGGACTCGCCGCGCGCCATGGCGGCGGCCGGGTCGCCGTCGGCCAGGTCGACCCCGCGCTGATACTGCTCGGCGGCCTCGGCCGCCAGGCCGAAGCGCTCCAGGATCCGGCCCATGCGCACGAAGGGCGCCGAGCGGCGCTGGAAAGCGCCGCGCTCGACCTCGATGCCGAGCTCGGGCGCCTGCGCCGCGAGGTCCTGCCCGGTCAGGGCGGCGTACAGGGTGAAGGCCTCGTCGAAGCGGAAGGTGCTCTCCCAGACCTCGCCCAGCACCATCCAGGTGGCGATGTCATTCGGCGCCAGGACGACGGCCTCGCGCGCCAAGCGCTCGGCGTGATCGAAGGCGGCGGGCTCGAGCAGGCCCTGGGCCAGCAGCCAGCGGACGTAGTCCAGGCGCTCGCGGATGGCCCCAGCGCTCGGGTTCAGCCCCCGCACCCCGAGCTCGATCTCGTTGCGCAGGGTCTGGGCGAAGGCGAAGCCCTTGTAGCGCTCGGGGTCGTACTCCTGCTCCCCGAAGCGGTCGGCGCCGGTGCGCGGGTCGACCTCCTGGAAGCGGATCGTGTCGCGGCCGGCGACCAGCTCATAGCGGTCGTCGTTCAGGATCCGGCCCCAGAGCACGGTGCGCCCGCCCAGCCGCAGCTGGTCGTACTGGGCGGCGAAGTCGTCGCCCTCGCCGGCGTCGCCGGTCACGGCGGCGAAGCCGCTCGGCTCATCCCCGCCGTCGATCTCGACCAGCTCGTCGATGTCCCCCGCCGGCAGCGGCGGGTGGATGAGCAGGCTGCGGCTCCAATGGGCCGGGCCGGCGTCCGGGATCGGCGGAGGCAGCAGCGACGCCAATTCGCCAAGCGGCGGTGACGGCAGCTGCAGCGGCGCCAGCGGCTCGACCTCGCGCGGCTCGCGGAAGGGGTCGCGGAGGCGGCCAGCGGCGCCCAGCCCGGCGACCGGGTCGACCGCGCCGATCACCGGCAGGTCGAGCGAGCGCTTCTTGGGCCGCACCGTCTTCGGCGTGTGGTCACCGCCCATCAGGCCCCAGGTGAGCAGCGCCACCAGGGCCAGGGTCAGCAGCAGGAGGATCTGTTCGCGCTTCACGGCAGGTCCTCCGCGGCGGCGGGGTCGGCCGGCAGCGCGGCCGCTTCGAAGCGCAGGATCACCCGGCGCAGCTGGTTCTTCTTGTCCAAGGGGAGCACTTCCAATCCGACGAATCCGAGCGCCTGCTCGGGGCTCAGGACGGCGCTCAAGAAGCCGTCGAGGCGCGGCTCTTCGAGCAGCACGTCGATGCTGACCGGCGCCAGCTCCAGCACCTGGTCCTTGCGCTTCTTGCGCCGCAGCTCGATCCGGATGTCCTCGATCCGGCTGGCGCCGAAGTCGACCGCGGTCCGGACCACCTGGTCCACGATGTAGAAGCCCTGAAGGGCCTTCTCGATCGCCTGCGGCTGGGTGGGCGACTCCGCCGGCAGGCCCAGCGACTCGTCCAGGTCGACGTCGTTGAGCAGGGCCATGCCGACCAGCTCCTGGCGGCGGCGGCCAGTGAACTCGATGTAGTGGCGGCTCGGCGACTGCCCCGGCGCGGGCCGGAAGTCGGCGAAGCGCGGGTCGGAGGCGGCCGGCTGCAGGGCCAGGCCGGCGAGCTCCTGGGCCCGCGCCTGGAGCTCCTCGAGCGTGGTCTCCGCCAGGTTCACCTGGTTCGAAGGCACGTGGAAGTCGCCCAGGTCGCGGCTCGAGGTCCGGATCGCGCGCTCGTAGGAGGCCAGCTTGGCGCCGGCGGTCTTGCCGATGATCGCGCGGCCGACCAGGAACACCAGGACCCCCACGGCGACCCCGGTCAGGAAGCGGCGGTTGGCCTGCCAGAAGGCGTCGAAGTTCATTCCACTTCCTCCTCGTCCGCGTCCCGCGGCAGGTCGAGCAGGTGCGCGGTCAGCGTCCACTCGAAGCTCTCGGAGCGGGCGGAGCTGCTGATCCGGACCGCCTGCTCGCCGTCGGCCAGCTTGGCCTTGATCTCCTCGGCGAAGCCGGTGAAGGCCGGCTCGGCGTACTGCTCGCGGTCGAGGCCGCGGCCGCGGGCGGTGACCACCGGGACCGAGCGGCCCTCCATGCCCCAGTCCTTGCCGGCCTCGAGGCCGACGGTCCAGCTGTCGACCCACAGGTTGGGCGGCAAGGCGGCGTCGAGCACGCCCAGGAACTCCTGGGCGCTGCGCTGGAGGGCGTAGCGGGCGTTGAGGTCGTCGACCACGGCCTCCTGGCCCTCGATGGCCGCCATCAGCTGCTCCGCCTTCTGGTCGTTGCGCTCGGCGGCCTGCAGGTCGCGGCGCAGCTTGCCCGAGTGCCGGCCGAGCTCCTCGGCCTGGCCGGAGGTGATCAGGAAGTCGGCCAACAGGAAGGCGGCGGCCAGCACCCCGGCGAACACCGAATAGACCCCGCGCTGCTGGAAGTCGCGCTTCTTGCGCGCCGCCGCGGGCAGGATCTCGAGGGCATAGAGGTCCGGGTCGGCGGCGCTGAGGGCGTGGCCGAGGGCGACCACGGCGGCCGGGCCGTCGGCCTGGAGCTGCTCGTACTGGTCGTCGGCGAGGCCGGCGGAGTCGACCATCTCGACCGGGTTCCAGACCTCGACCGGGACGCTCAGGCGGGCGCCCAGCAGCTCGGCCAGGCCGTTCGCCTTGGCGCCGCCGCCGGTGAGCAGGACCCGCTCGAGCCGCAGGTCGCGCAGCCGCGCCTGGGCCTTGCACAGCGAGATGACGCCGCCGAGCAGGGTCGGCAGCGGGTCGTACAGCGCCAGCACCGGGCGGGTGACCCGCTCGGCGTCGGTCGACAGGCGCGCCCCGGTGCCCGCCGACAGGTCGAGGTGCTGGTGGATCAGCCGCTCGGCGCGGCTGGCGTCGGTGCCGAGCCGCTTGGCCAGGGTCTGGTCCCGCGTCTCGAGGCTGGTCGTCACCGACCGGGCGAAGTAGAGCTCGGTGCCGCGCACCAGCGCCAGGTCCAGGGTGGTGGCGCCGACGTTGGCGATCAGGGTCGCCTCCGGCGCGTGGTCGCCCAAGGCCAGGTAGGCGTTGTAGAGGGCGATCGAATTGGGGCTGAAGCCCTGCACCGGCAGCTTGCCGAGGCCCTCGATCCAGTCGGAGAGCAAGTCCTCCTTGACCAGGCCGAGCAGGATGGTCTCGTCCTCGTCCAGCTCCTTGGGCACCGGCAGCAGGTTGAAGCTGGTGGCCATGGACTGCCCGGAGCGGGACTCGATCTCGCGGACCTCGAACTCCATCAGGCGCTCGAGCCGCCAGTCCTCGACCTGCGGCACCGGCAGGTACTTCATCATCACGTCGGAGCCGGTGAGGCCGACGCGGACCGGCGCCACCTTGAGGCGGCCGCCGCCGAAGGAAGCCGACGCGGCCTCCTCGGGGGACTCGCCCGCTTCGACGGCGATCGAGTGGTAACGGCTCAGGGAGATCTCCCCCTTCTTCGTCTTGATCTCAGCGAGGCGGACGCGGCTCCGCCCGGCGTCGAGGCCGGATCCTTGGCTCATCTCAGCTCTCCATCCAGGCTGCGAGGACGGGGTAGGCGCGGTGAAGGGCGCTCATCAAACGGCGCCGGTAGTCCTCGGCGCGCTGGCGCCGGTCGGCGCCGAGCTGGTCGCCCTCGGCCACCAGCACGGCCACCATGGCCAGGGCCTCGCGCTCGATCTCGGTCGCGGGGAAGCGGCCGGCGAGGGAGGCGGCCTGCCCCTCGACCCGCCGCATCTCGTCCTCGGCGGCGAGGAACAGCGCCTCGGCGACCGACTGCTCGAGCGCGGCGAGCTCTTGGCGGCCCTCTCCGAGCACCCGGTCGCGGAGCTGCTCGGCGCGCAGCACCTGGGCCTCGTCGACCGGCCAGCGGTTCACCAGCTCGCGCACGGCGGCGAGCAGGCCGGCGCTGTCGCCGTCCTGGTCGGCCCGGCGGATGGTGCGCTCGAGCCGGGCGGCTTCCGCCAGCGGCTCCTCCAGCTTCCAGCTGAGGTGGAAGCCTGCGGGCGCGTCGAGGCGCAGCCCGTCCGCGCCGCCGACCACCTGGACCGGCTGCTCGAAGCGGGCCCACATGCGAGCCGGGCCCCGCAGCAGCAGGCCCGTGGCCGCGGCGATCTCGCCGCCGCTCAGGGCGTGCAAGGGCGGGCCGTCGGACAGCACCACCAGGTCGGCCTCCGCGCCGGGCGAGAGCCGCAGCCAGCCGCCATCGCCGGGCGAGAAGCGGACCCCGGCCTCGGCGACGCGCCAGGCTCCGCCGGCGCCGGTGGCGCTCAGCAGCGGGCTGCCCTGGCGCAGCAGCTCCAGGTTCGAGCCGTCGTGGATCATGCTCCAGCCGATCTCCGGCTGTCCCTGCTCGGCGCGCGCGTCGGTCTCTTCGCCGCGCAGCCGCCGGACCACCGCCCCGGGCTCCACCAGCAGGCTGAGCCGGAACCAGGCGGTGCCCTCGCAGGGCAGCGCGATCTCGACCGGCCCCGAACCGAGCGCCGCCCCGGCCCAGGTCCCGGAGGCCTGGTCGGCGCCCTCGGCGCCGTACTCGAGCAAGGGCCAGGCCTGGCCTCCGCTGACCTCGGCCTCGAGCTGGACCCCGCAAGTGAAGGCCTCGATGCGGCGGGCCAGGACCGCGCGCTGCGGGCTCTCGGAGCGGGCGCGCAGGGCTTCGCCCTCGATCGCCAGGCCCGGACCGAGCTGCCACGACGCGGCGCCCTCCTCGTCGAAGCCGCCGAGCCCTTCCAGCAAGTCAGCAGGCCCCGCGGCGACCGCGGCCTCGCCGTCACCAGCGGCGGCGCTGGTGGTCTCCTCGGCCGCTTCGTCCCCGCCCAGGAAGTACCAAGCGCCGGCCGCGCCGATCGCCACGATGAGCAACAGGAACACCAGCGGACCGCCGCGCTTCTTGCTGCCCATGGCCTCCTGCAAGGCCCGGCGGTGCAGGTCGCCGCCCCCGGCCTCGTCGTCGTCCGCGAGCCCGCCAGCGTCATCGCCCGCGGCGCCGTCCTCAGCGAGGAGCCGGAGCTTGACGTCCCCGGCGCGCAGTTCGCTGCCCGGGAACCACTCCCCCTCCTCGACCTTGAGCCCGCCGGACCAGGTGCCGTTGGTCGAGCCGATGTCGCGGAAGCGGACCGTGCCGTCGTCGCCGACGACCAATTCCATGTGCCGCCCGGACACGGCTGAGCCCTGGAGGACCAGCCCGGCGGATGAGTTGCGGCCGACGAGGTGGGTACCGGCGCCGAACTCAGCGACCCGGCCTTCCTCGGGGCCGTTGAGGATCTGGATGCGAATCATGCAGAAGTGAGGTTCCCCTCCGGACTTCCGTGCGAGCAGGCAGTCTAGGGGGACGCACGGAGCCGGGCAATGCGACGGCCCGATCCTCTTAGGTCGGAGAGGGCTCGGGGTTACTATCCTCCCCGGGCGCATGAGGTTCTTCTTCCTTTCCGGGCCGCTCCCCTCCCCTGGCGGCCGGTGGCCGGCCCCGGCGGCCCTGCTGCGACACCTCAGGGCGCTCCGAATCGGGCCTGGGCAGGACTTCCTGCTGCTCCCGGAAGAGGGAGGGCCGGGCCTCCTCAGCCGCTGGGCCGGGGGCGAGGAGCTGGAGCTGCTCGGGATCGCGGAGAGGCCCACACTGGCCCTCCGGGAGCTGTGCCTGGCCACGGCGTGGCCCAAGGGCCCCCGGGCGGACGAGCTGGTCACCCGGGCCACAGAAGCCGGCGTCGCCCGGATCCAGCCCGTGATCTTCGAGCGCAGCATCGCCGGACGCGAGCCCTTCCGCGCCCAGCGGCTCGAGCGCTGGCAGCGGCTGGCCCGGGAGAGCGGGCAGCAGTGCCGCAACCCCAGCCCCCCCGCGCTGGCGTCCACGCCCTTGCCGCTCGAGGAGGCTCTCGCCGCCCTCGCCGGCGACCCGCTCGTGGTCCTGAGCCCCGGCGCCCCTCCGCTCGGCGCGCTGCTGGCGGAGCTACCCGCCGGACCGCTGGCGCTGCTGGTCGGGCCGGAGGGCGGCTTCAGCCCGGCCGAGCTCGCGCTCCTCGAGAGCCGCGGCCTGCCCCGCGCGGGCCTGCTGCCCACGGTGCTCCGGATCGAGGCCGCGGGGCCGCTGGCGGCGGCCCTGTGCCAGCTCTCCCCCGTCGGCTGAGCGGGCGCACGTCGCGCGGAAGGCCTCAGAGCCAGCCCTGCTCCAGGAAGGAGACGTAGCGGCCGGCGCCGCAGACCACGTGGTCGAGCAACTCCACCCCGAGCAACCGGCCCGCGCGGACCAGCCGCCGGGTGGTCGCCCGGTCCTCGGCGGAGGGCTCGGGGTCGCCGGAGGGATGGTTGTGGGCCACCACCACCGCCGCCGCCCGGTGGGTCAGGGCCGGCCCGAAGACCTCCCGCGGGTGGACCAGCGAGGCGGTCAGGGTGCCCTCGCTGAGCTGCTGGTGGTGGAGCAGCCGCCCCTTGGCGTCGAGGTAGAGGCCGCGAAAGCACTCGACGCGGCATCCGGCGAAGCGCGGGGCCAGGTAGGCCCAGGTGTCCTTGCCACCCCGCAGCGGTTCGGGCAGCGGGGCGGCCCGGGCGACCGCCCGGCGGCCGAGCTCGAGCCCAGCCGCCAGGCGGCGCGCGGCGGCCGCGGGGATGGTGAGCCGGGCGCGGAGCTCCGCGGATCGCAGGCCCAGCAGACTCGCCGGGCCGCCACTGCGCGCGAGGCGGGCCGCGAGCTCGGCCTCGGGCCGGGTCCCGAGCGCCCGCGCGAGCAGCTCGAGGTCATCGATTTCGAGGGCGGGGACGGCGCTCATCCCCCCAGCAGACGCGGACGGGGCCGCCGGGTTACGCCTCAAGAGGAGCCGCGCAGCGCCCGTCGGTGTTCGTCGTCGACGTCGGCCAGCGCCTTGCCGAAGGTGCGGCGGAAGGCGTCCTCGAAGCCGCGCTGCCGCAGGTTCTCGAACAACAGGGCGTAGACCGTGGGGCCGTACTCCTCGGCCAGGAAGCTGCAGAAGGACAGGCTGTAAGCGTAGGCGCGGGCTACGCGCGGGCGCTGCTCCCAGACCGTCCAGTCGCCGGCCAGCGCCGGCAGCGTCGGCGCCTCGGCGCCGGCCAGGCTGCGGCGTGCGCGGTCCACCGGCCGGTCCTCGACCAGCTGCGCCATGCCCTCCTGGAACCAGGTGGGCAGCGCCGACCCGAGCCGGTGCAGGGCCGCGTGGGCGAACTCATGGCGCATCGTGGCCCGCAGCTTCTCGGCCTCGGCGGCGTAGTCGCCGACGGAGAGCCGGATCTGGCCGTCGTAGAGGCCGGCGGACCACTCGGGGGCGTCGGCCAAGTAGCGCTCGCGGTCGAGCACCAGGACCAGGATCCGGTCCACCGGGGCCAGCCCGAAGTCCCGGGCCACCCGCTGGTAGGCCCGCTCGAGATCGCTCATCAGCGCCGGCACCGCCTGCACCAGGGCCGGGCGCCGCGGGTCGTAGCGGACCTGGAAGTGGGCCGAGGAGTCGGTCAGGAAGCCACTCACCGCCTCCTGCTCTTCCTTGAGCTGGCGCAGCCGCCGGCGCAGCGGGGCGTCCTCGGCCAGGCCGGCGCATGCCCGCTCGAGGAGCTCCACGGCGCCGTCCAGGTCGCCGCCCACCGCCCGGAGATCGGCGGCGAGGCGGGCGGCGGCGGTGTTGGCGGGGAAGTCGGCCAGGACCCGGTCGGCGCCCTCGCGGGCGGCCGCCCGGTCGCCCTGCCGGAGCAGGACCTGGGCCGCCAAGACCTCATTGTGGCCGCCGTCGCGGTCCACGGCGCTGCCGGCCCGGAAGGCCTCGAGGGCTTCGGGCAGCCGCCCTTGCTCGAAGCGCAGGCTCCCGAAGTGGCCATAGGCCCGAGCAAGATTGACGGCCACGACGGCGTCCTCGGGGGCCAGGGCCCGGGCGCGCTTCAGCGCCTCCACCGCCTCGGCGGCCTCGCCCCGCTCGAGCAAGCCGACCCCGCGCTCGTTCCACTCCGCGGCCGTCTGGGGCTCCGCCGGCGGCTCCTGGAAGGCAGGCACGGCGAAGAAGGACAGGGCGGTGGCGGCGAGGATCATGCGCTTGGCGAGGGGCCGGAGGCCGGCGGCCGGGGCCGCAGGCCGCGACAATACGCGGCAGCCCGCTCGAGCGCAGGGCCTCCTTCCAGGATCGCGGGCCAGTAGGGGAAGCTCCGGCACTGCTCCGGTCGGGCCTCGTAGACCGAACACTCGTTCAGCCCCTCGAGCAGGCTGCAGCGGCCGTGCGGCCCCTCGCGCAAGGAGAGGCGCTCCCCGACCCGGGTGACGTGCAGCGCGGCGAAGGCCTGCTCCTCCATGCCCCGCGCCGCCGCCATCGCCGGCAGCTCCTCCGGCTCGAACCAGACCCGGCCGTGCCCGGCGCGGCAGCAGTTGCCGCAGCGGCGGCAGGCGAAGTCGAAGGGAGGCTCCAAGCTCAGCCGCCGAAGTCGCGCATGCCCTCGATGTCGGCGATCAGCTCGGAGGGCGAGGAATAGCGGACCTCCCGGTCCTTGGCCATCATCTTCTCGATGATGTAGTGCATCCTCGGCGAGATGTCGCCGCCCTTGAGCGCCTTGCCGCTGAGGCCGGCCAGGATCTGCTTCCGCAGCACCTCCTCGTCGGTCTCGCCCTCGAAGGGCAAGGCGCCGACCACCAGGTGGTAGAGGGTCGCGCCGAGGGAGTAGATGTCGGCGCGGGCGTCCAGCTCGCTGTCGCCCATGGCCTGCTCGGGCGCCAGGTAGGCCGGCGTGCCGAGGGTGGTGTCCTCGCTGGCGCGGCCGCTCATGCCGGTGCCGGCGAAGCCCAGGTCGATGAGCTTGATCGTGCCGTGGCGGTCGATCATCAGGTTGCCGGGCTTCAGGTCGCGGTGGACGACGCCGGCCTCGCGCATGGCCTCGAGGGCCCGGGCGACCTGGAGCACCACCGACAGCGCACCGTCCTCGTCGAAGCTACCGCCATCCTCCTGGTACTCGAGCAGGGTCTTCCCGGGCACGAAGTCCATCTCGAGCACGTAGGTGCCGACGAATTTGAAGACCCGGTGGCCCCGCACGATGGCCGGGTGGTCCAGGCGCTGGAGCAGCTTGGCCTCCTCCAGGAAGCGGCGCACCGCCGCCGGGTCGCGGGCCAGCGACGGCAACAGCACCTTGAGGGCGACGCGCTGGTTGCCCTGCTTCCGGCGGGCGGCGAAGACCTCGGCGGTGCCGCCCACGCCGACCCGTCGCTCGACCAGGTAGCCGGGGATCTCCGGCTCGCTGAGAGCCCGGGTCCGGCGCAGGAATTGGACCTTCTCCTCGCCCCAGCCGGTGGCGGCCGCCAAAGCCGGCTCCAGGGGCCCCTCCGCCGCTGCCTGGAGGACCGAGATCGCCTGCTCTCGCGACAGGAAGCCGCGGTGGACGAGCAGCGCGAGGAACTCTTGGTCGTCAGGCGTCGGGCTCATGGTGGGGTCCGCTGGGCGGGCCGGACATCCTAAAGGCGCCAGGTCTGAGCGGCCGAAAGAGGATCGCACCGAGGACCATCCCCCTTTGGAGCGTGCATCGTGTTGAACGAAAGCGGACTTGTCTACAAATACTTCGACCTCATCGACGGGTTCATCCGCGTCCGGATCCTGTCGAACGAGGAGCAGCTCCCCCTCCCGGTCGACGAAGCAGGGAAGCTGCTCGACCGTCGGGAGTACCGCCGCATGGTTGTCCGCGCCTGCGTGGTCGGCGTCGAGGACTCGGTGCTGCCGCGGGTGCAGCAGATCTACCCCGAGGACAGCGCCGCCGCGGAGGACCTGCTCTACCAGATCTGCGTCGACGTCAACCCCCGGCTGGAGATCCACACCGTCGCCCTGCCCGCCTCGACCGAGGGCCAGGAGGAGCGGCTCGACGAGGAGCAGCAGCGGGAGCGCTTCCGGCTCCGCGCGGCCGAGATCGAAGGCCGCCTGCTCGACGAGATCGTCGGCCAGGACGACCACGTCTCGACCGTGAGCCGGGCGGTGCGCAAGGCCGCCGCCGGCCTCAACGACCCGCGCCGGCCGATGGCCAGCTTCCTGATGGTCGGACGCACCGGCGTCGGCAAGACCGAGCTCGCCAAGTCGCTCGCCCGCAACCTCTACGGCGAGGACAACCTGATCCGCATCGACTGCAGCGAGTACGCGCTGCCGCACGAGACCGCCAAGCTGATCGGCGCCCCTCCCGGCTACGTCGGCCACAACGAGGGCGGCACGCTGACCGAGGCGCTGATGGCCGACCCCCACGCCGTGGTGCTCTTCGACGAGATCGAGAAGGGCCACGAGAAGCTGCACAACATGCTGCTGCAGATCTTGGACGACGGCCGCCTGACCGACTCCAAGGGCAACACGGTCAGCTTCAACGACGCCGTGGTGCTGATGACCTCGAACGTCGGCACCGCCGACTACGCCGAGGCCGCCAACCGGGTCGGCTTCGGCCGCGAGGGCGTGCTCGAGGAGCAGGACTTCGTCGACCTGACCCAGGCGGCGGTGCGGCGCAACTTCAAGCCCGAGCTGCTCAACCGGATGGACAAGGTGCTGGTCTTCCACCCGCTGGGCAGGCGCTCCTGCCAGCGCATCGCGGCCATGAAGCTGGCCGAGGTGGCCGAGCGGATGGACCGGGTCGGCGTGCGCATGTCCTGGACCCCGCGGCTGGTCGCGGAGCTGGCGGACAAGGGCTTCAGCCCCGACTACGGCGCCCGCGAGGTCCGGCGCACCGTCGCCCGTCTGGTCGAGGAGCCCCTCTCCAACGCCGTGCTCGACGGCGAGCTCGGCGACGGTGACCAGGTGGTCATCCGCTGGCGGTCCAACGAGGTGGTGCTCGACCCCGAGACCGCACCCCGGAGGCGCCGCCGGTCGGCGTAACCCGCGCGCCGCATCGGCCTACAGGGGGCCCGCCCGCGAGGCGGGCCCCCGCGCCTATCCTGGTGCCCCCCCGATGCTGCTCGCTCCCCTGGTCCTCGCCTTCCCCGCGGCCCCGCTCGCGGTCCCCTTCCTCCCCGTCCCGCCCCAGGAGACCGGCGCCGAGGCGCCGCAGCTGCCCCCCGGGGTGGTCGCCGCCTGGGACGGCGGCGAGCTCGACGCCACCAGCTACGAGCGCTTCCTCGGCCGTAGCTTCCACCGCAAACCGCTCGGCCAGGAGGCCCTGCAGCACCTGCTCCAGATCCAGCTGGTCCAGGGCGAGGCGGACCGCGCCAGCTTGCAGATCTCCTCCTCGGAGCTCGACGCCCGCGTGGCCGAGGTCTACCGCCAGGCCGAGGAGGGCGGCATGGACCTCGCCGCGGCGCTGGCGGCCCGGGGCCTGGACCGGGAGAGCTTCCGGGCGCTGCTCCGGGACTCGCTGCTGCACGAGGAGCTGGTCCGGCGGGAGCTGGGCATGGCCGCGGAGGAGGTGCCGACGCCCGAGCAGCTCGAGCAGTGGAGCGCCCGGCGGCTGGAGGAGCTGCTCAAGCTCTCGGCCGCGGCGCCGGAGGGCTACGCCCTCGACGCGCCCCCCTACCGGGTCAGCCTGGAGCAGCTCGGCGGCGCCATCCGCGCCGCGCTGCCCAAGGGGCGGCAGAAGGAGTACCTGGAGCAGCTGGTGCTGCAGCGCCACCTGGCCGCCTGGGCCAAGGAGCACCGGGTGGTGCTCGGGGACGAGATCCTGGCCCGAGAGATCGAGTGGCGGCGGCGCCACGTGGCCGAGAACCCGGCCTTCGGCGGCATGAGCTACGAGCAGATCCTGCAGACCCAGGGGTCCTCGGTGGAGGCGGTCAAGGCCAGCGACGAGCTGCGCACCGCCGGCTACTTGCGGCTGCTGGCCGCCGAGCGCTACCCCGACGCCTGGTTCGAGGCGCTCAGCCAGGAGGAGCGCGGCGCGCTCGAGGGCGAGAGCGGTGAAGCGCGGCAGGTGCGCTGGCTCTTGCTGCGCGCCAAGGCCGAGAAGGTCGATCCGCTGGACCTGGACTTCACCGAAGCCGCGGCCGAGCTACGGGCCTACCGGGCCGAGATCGCCAGCGAGGAGGACTTCGCGAGGCTGGCCGAGGAGCTGTCCGAACACGAGGTCTCCCGGCTGCAGGGCGGCATGCTGGGCTGGCTGCACCGCTTCGAGTCCAGCGTCGACATCGCCGTCTGCCAGGCCGCCTTCGAGATGGAGGCGGGCCAGGTCTCGGAGCCGATCGCCGTCAGCGAAGGGATGGCCCTGCTGTTCCTGTCCCAGGTCCGCGAGCGGCCCGACGAGGCCGCCTTCCGGGAGCTGGTCCGCCGCGCCCGCCACCAGGACCTGCGCAAGGAGATCCTCTCCTCCATCCACCTCGTCGTGCGCTAAACGGGGTCAGACATCGATTGTTTTGAGAGGTCCGACATCGATTTCCG
>CAYZXS010000017.1:0-73160 GCA_964482495.1 uncultured Planctomycetales bacterium | reverse complement strand
CTAACAAAGACAAATGGCCAGCCTTTCTTGTTCTTTTGGAAGCCCTTGATTCGGCGGTATCCTCCCTTGACGGGGTCGAGAACCTCAAAGATCAGGTTGCTTGCATTACCCCGTTCGAGGTTGAGGATTATGTAGTCGAGATAGGCCGGTGAATCGAAACGGTGGGTCAAGCCCTTGGTCTGAACCTGCATCGGGCCGGCATCGTCCCGAAGGAGCGATACAAGCTCGTTGTCTTTGTCCCCTGCCTTAAGAGCAGGCCCTAGGTCCTTCAGTTTGAGTGCCTCGACACATTCCTCCAGTTCGGTCTCTTCAAGGAGGTTCGATGCTGATGTTGATGCCATTTTTCCTGGTGCGGGGCTTTGTGGCGGGTTGACGCGATGGGGCGATTCGGTTCTCTGGTTGGTCCCCATGAGTCACTCGGGCTAAAGTCCGTCGCGCTGCTCGCCAGGTTTCGGCGGTGTCCCTGGGGGCGGGGGACCCCAAGGCCACCTGAGGCCCCAGGGGGGTGCTCGGGGCTTAGTAATTCAATGAACGATCCCGGAAGCGGACGTCGCGTCTTGTCGAACTGGGGCGAGAGTGGGCACACCTTTCCCGGTTTCGCCCTTCTCCTCGATATCAGAGACCCCGCCGGTCTCCGAACCGGACACCAAACCTAATCAGGGATTGAGTCGGAGTCCCATAAGTAGCTTCTAAGAAAGAGGTTTAAGGGGCTGGCCGTCTGGGACTGCCCGCCTCTTCCCTGGGCATTGGGTCGTTTCGAGTCGGATTGGCTATTGGTGGCCGCAAAGCGTGTGGACGGAGACTCCACGTAGACGTGCGAAATCAGCTTCGCTGGCATCAGGCCAGTCACTCTCCATGGAGGGATTTGGGGCCCTTCCATTCAGCCACCATTTCCTTCGAGGGCGGCCTCGCCGGCCTCCGTCGCCCGGTACTGCTGCTTGCCGCTCGTGGGTTTGTCCGGGATGGTCATTTCGAGCAGCCCGGCATCCAGGAGCGGGCGAATAACCTGGTCCCGGAACTTGGTGCGGTTGGTCCGCTCCACGAGTTTGAGCAGATCTCCGATCTTAGCTGGGGTCAAGCACTTACGTAGAACGGCCGTTTGCTCCGAGCTGAGTCCCATCTTGGTCCCATCTTGGTCCCTCTTGGTCCCTTCGGTTGGCGGCTCCACAGCCACCGGCCGTCGGATCGTGGTCACGAAACCGTCCGTCAAGCGGAACTCCGGCTCCGGCAATCCGGCCGCCCGGCACTGCCGGATCATGTCGCCGGTGCCGGTGCCCATACGCTCGATGTACTTGGTCAGGTAGAGGGGCTCAGCCAAGAGCGGGTTGCCGGGGAAGGAGCCGTGCGGGCCGCGGAGCTTGTCCAGGGTCAGGGCGGGCGGGAGCGTTCCGGGGTTCCAGACCTCGAGCCGGTCGGCGAAGAGCATGACTTGGACGCTGGCCGTGCTGCGGTAGTCGCGGTGGGCGATGGCGTTGACGATGGCCTCGGCGACCACCTCGCGCGGGATCTCGTACTCCACCGGCGCCTCTGGGCCCTCCGCCCGGGTGCCGACCCGGAGATTGATCTTCGACATCACGAAGTCGATGGCCTGGTCCACCAGTTGGAACGCGGTGCCTTTGTAGACCTGGTGGGAGGGGATGGGCTTGGCGACTTCGGTGCCGTGGAAGTGGGCGCACTTCACTTCCGAGGCCAGCATGAAGCGCTGCGGCTGACGGGCGAAGAGCAGGACCGCGGCGTGCGTCGGGCGGCCGTCGTCGAGCAGGTTGAGGTGGGTGAGGACCTCTCCCACATCTGCCTCGACGGGGAGCGGGAAGTTGCGGGCCTTGCGCGCCCGGCGGACGAAGAGGGTGATGGCTTCCGGGTCCAGATCGTCGAGGGTCGCCTTCTGGTCGGCAGTGGCGTCCCACGGGCTGTTCTGGATCACGCCGGTCGCTTCGAGGTGATTGATGAGGCTCGCGTAGACGGCCGTCTGCAGCTCGGAGGCTGACTGGAACCTGCGGCGGACGAGCTGGGTGTCGACCTCCTGGATCAGGGCCCGCATCTTCGGGTGCTTGGCGGCATCCTCCGTCCCCTTGATGAAGATGAGCCGCGGTTTGCCCAGCCGGGTGGCCTCGGCGAATTCGCGGTGGGTGGGGGAGAGGCCGTCCTCATTCTCCTGGCCGTACTCATCCCCGAGTAGGCCGAGGTAGAGATCGCAGCGGCCGACCTCCTCGAGGTAGATCTCGTCGGGTCGCTGGCTGGCGGCGGGGACGTCGCGCTCGAAGAGGAAGGTCTCGAAGAGCCGGCAGAGCAGCGCGTCACCCGCGAGGAACTCGCCGAGGGAGCGGCGCTCCTCCTGGAACTCTCGCTGGACGCTGCTGATGAAGATCTTCACCTCTTGATTCCAGTCTCTTCCCGCTGGGGTATCAAGGAAACTCCTTCCCGACCCTGCAGCCGTCAATCCCGAGGGAGCCGGAGTCGGCCTTCAGTCGAGGTCCAGCGTCAGCGTCAGGCGGTCGCCGGGGCCGAAGTCCTCCTCCGCGAGCGGGATCTCGACCTTCGGCTCCTGCGGCGGCCTTCGCCAGTACCGCGTGGCGTGGAGGGTGAGGTCGCCCGGCAGCTCCCACGGGGTCTCGAGGCGGAGGAAGCCCTGCTCGTCGGTCCGGCCGGATCCCCAGTATTCCTCGTCATTGGAGATGAGGATCAGCCAGATGCCCGTCAAGGGCTCGCCGCTGCGGGAGCGGGCGGTGAATTCCAGGAGGCGGCCGTCGAGGTCGACGGGGATCGGCGCGACGCAGTCCGCCGCGACCTCCAGCGTCGTGGTCGGCTGCCAGGTCTCTCCGCTCGGGTCATGCTGCCTCAGCTCGACCCGACCCGGCGGGACGAGCGCGGCGAAGCTGCCCCCCACGGTCAGCTCGACCTGGAAACCCCAGAGCATCTGGCGCTGGATCGGGGAGAGCCCGGGGAACCAGAGGTCCAGCGCCCCGGTCGCCGGCTCGCCATGCCTGCGGGCAGCTCCGCGCAGGAGGACCAAAGCCAGTTGACCGAGGCCGCGGCGGCTGAGGACTACCGGGGTGTCCTCGCCCTCGTCGACCTCCGTCTGGACGCTGACGGAACCTTGGATCCACGGGGCATCCGCGGGGCCGGCGCCCGCCACGAGGTAGCTGACCTCGATCGCTCCTGCGGGAACCTCCCCGACCCGAAAGCTGCCGTCTGCCTCCGGTCGCGTGGTTCGGACCGGGAAACGCAGCGGGCTGTTCTTGGCTGGGGCGACGCGGATCTCCCCGACGCGGAGGTCCTCGTCGGCGGCCGGGATCACCTCGCCGCTGACCGAGCCGTAGCCGGGCATGGCCACGACGGCCTCGCCCTGCCCGGGCATCCACCTGCCGGACCACCTCCGGCCCTGGTGGCGGATCGAAGCGCTGCCGCCGCCGTGGTCCGCGCACGCTTCGAGACGCAAGCGGCCGCGTTCGTCCGTGCGACCTGAATCGCGGTCGAGCAAGGAAGTGCAGGGTTGTGACCAGCAGGAATCCAGATCACCGCCGAAGCAATGGAGTTTGATCCAGGCGTCCGCCGCCGGCGCGCCGTCCGGGCCGATGGCGACGAAATCGACCAGGCGCTCCTCCGGCAGCCGGAGTGGCCCCTCTTGCTCGGGGAGTAGCCAACCGCGGCCGAAGCCGGGGGCTTCGGCCACCAGCCTCACCGTATTGGACTGGATGCCGTCGATGCGGTAGCTGCCATCGCCGAGCGCTTCCCCGAGCGCCGCAATGAAGAGGTAGTCCGGCGGGAAGGAACGAGGTCCGGACCGGTCATAGACCCAGCCGAGCGCGGCTCCTTCGACGGGAGAACCGTCGGGCCCGACTACCTGGACGATCCGGGAGCGCGGTCGCGGCACCTGGATCCAGCGCTGCGAGAGCGATACCTCCACGCCGAACTTCATCCAAGGAAGCTCCGGTCCCCACCGTACCCGGATGTCGACGGAGGCGGGCCGCTCCGCGCCCGCGGCCACCAGGGAGCCGAAGTCCGGCAGGCGAACCCGGCCGTCCGCGCCGACGCGGAAGAAGCCGAACAGGTCGGCCGGCGCCTCGAAGTTATCGAAGCAGAAGTAGCCCTCGAGGCCCACCGCCGGCTGGTTCTCCCGGTCGATGACCTCGAACTCGGCTTCGGGGATCTCCGGCAGCACGAAGGGGTCGCTCCACCAGCCCTCGTAGAGCGCGTGGCCGTAGAGCCAGTCGCCGAGCCGCAGTCGCAGCTCGTCGGGCGCGGCGACGGTGGGCAGGCGGAGAAGGCCGCTCTCGTCCGCGGCGGCTACCGACGCATCGATCCTGCGTCCGTCGCTCCTCACCGCCTCGATCCCGGCCGCCGGTCGGCCGTCCGGTCGGAGGATCCGGATCTCGAAGGTCTGGCGCGGCGGCAGGAGGAGTTCGCCGACCTCCACCACGGCCGGGTGGTCGGGCGTATTGCCGATCTCGCCGAGGACCACCTCCTTCCCCGGCAAGAGGCCGACCAGGATGCGGTCGGGAACGAAGGAGTGCCGCTCGGGATCGAAGGCCAGGCGAAAGCGGCCCTCGGCGTCGGCCTCGGCGAAGGCCGGCGGATCGGTGGACTCCTGCCACAGGGCTCGGCTGCGCATCCCGGGTCGCGAGCGCCACCCGTCGTCGCTGCCGATCCGCACGACGAGGCCGGCTGCAGGAGCGCCATTTGCCTCGAGCACTCGGCCCGTGACCAGCCACTCCTGCCCGACCGATTCCTGGACCAGGCCGAAGGTGGCCAAGTGGGCGATGAGGAAGGAGAGCGGCATGGGGGAGAGTCCAGATCCCAATAGACTCAATCCCGGCCAGGGTATCACCGGCGCGAGCGCCGAAGTCCCGCAGGCTCAGCCACGGGACACCACGAACAAGAACTCCCGGTTCCTGAGGTGGCTCACCGCGCCGACCTTCTCGCCCTGGAGGTTGTGGATGCCGATCTGGGCGCCGACGTAGCGCTTGTAGTCCTTGCTGAGCACCTGGACCTGGCCGCGGGCGGACAGGATCTCCTCCATCTGCTCGCGGCTGACGAAGCCCTCGTCGCTGAAGCTGACGATCAGGTGGCGGGCGTCGACCGCGTCGACGGTCTCGCTCCAGGCGTCGAGGAAGGCGGTCTTGCGGTTGAAGTCGCTCTTGCGCTGCTTGCAGTCGACGCGCTTGTGGGCGACGCCGTAGACCTCGGGTTTGTCCCACAGCACCAGGCTCTCCCAGACGTGGTAGTTGCCGAGGTAGCTGTGCTGGTTGTAGGGCGGGTCGAGGTAGGCGACGTCGCCGCTGAGCTGGCGCGCGGCCTCGCGGGCCTCGAGGCGGGTGGCCTGGCCCTTGCCGGAGTTGGCGCGCGGCAGCAGCTCGGGCAGGCGCAGCTCGAGCGCGTTGTGGCTGCGCGCCGACCACTGCTTGAGGTAGGCCATCTGGACGCCGGTGGTGGAGTCGACGCGGTCGGCGGCCTCCATCAGCGAAACCAGCAGGATGGACTCGAGCTCGGGTTCGAGGGTTCTGGCGGCGATGGCGTCGCGGACGGCGTCGACCCGGGCGCCGTTCTTCGGCTGCAGGTAGCGGCTGCGTTCGCAGAAGATCTCGGTGAACCAGCCGGGGTCGCCGGGCAGGGCGTTCAACTCGCGGATCAGGGTCTCGGCGGCGGCGCCGTGTTCCTCCAGGTCGGCTTGGACGTAGCACCGGGCGATGATCTCGCCGTAGTGCAGGTAGTCGTTCGCCAGCACCTGGTAGCCGGCGGCCTTCAGCGCGTGGCCGACGCGGGCGGTGCCGGAGAACAGGTCGACGACGGTGCCGCTCGGCGCCAGCTCGCGCGCCAGGCCGACGATGTCGTCGACCAGCAAGCGCTTCGAGCCGAGGTACTTGATCGGCACCGGGGGATTCCTCGGTTCAGACCCGCAGCCGCTCGAAGTCGACCAGGAACTCGCCCTTCAGGTAGGCGACGCCGACGTCGCCGTCGCTGACCTTGCCGACCACGGGGCCCTGGGTGCGGTACTCGTTGCGGCGACCGCCGGGGAACTCCAGGCTGACGAAGTAGGTGGTGCTCGAGGAGCTGTTGCGCCCGCCGCCCGAGACCTCGGTGCGCTCGCCGACGACCATGGCCGGCTCGCGCTGCAGCGGAGCGCGGCTGAAATTGCTCATCCTGCGCACCATGGCGATGGCCGCTCCGCCGCCGGCGATGATGAAGAAGAGCGGCACGATCTTCATGAAGCCGGGCGCGCCGGTCTCGCCCATCACGCCGAGCATGAACACGGCGACGCCGATGAAGACGACGAAGAAGCCGACGGTGAAGACCATGCCGCAGCCGATCCCGGCCACCTTCGGCACCTGCAGCATCAGCCGCTGCAGCTCGGCGTGCTGCTGCAGCGCGGCGAAGCGGGCCTCGACGTCGCCGTAGGGGCCGGCGGGCGCTACCGGCGGCGGCGCCGCCGGCCGCGGCAGCTCGTGTCCGCAGAACTCGCAGTAGCGGGCGTCGAGCCGTGCGACCGCGGCGCCACAGTTGCCGCACTGGCGCGGGTCAGCGCTCGCCACCACACTGACCGCAGAACTTGGCGTCGGGCGACATCGGGCTGCCGCAGCCGGTGCAGAAGCCGGCGGACGCCGCCGCCTGTTCGGGCGCCGCCTTCAGCTCGGTGCCGCATGCGCTGCAGTAGCGGCCGGGGGCGACGCTGGTCATGCACTCGGGGCAGACCACGCCCGCCGCCGCCGGCGCCAGGGTCTCGCCGCCGCGGTGGTCGCGCACCAGCATCTGCGCCAGGCCGAATCCGACGCCGAGTCCGGCGCCGCCCATCAGACCGCCCGCTCCACCACCGGCGCCGCCGGAGCCGTCGCCCGCGCCGCCGCCCTTGGCCATGCCTTCACCGGCGCCCATCATCGCCTTGCCGGCGGCGAACTGCTGGTAGGCGCCGACCCCGCCGACCGTCCGCAGGTAGGCCGCGTCGGTGTACAGCCGCTTCAGGTTCTCGCCGTCCTCTTCGTCGATGGCGACGACGAAGTTGCCCATGCGGGCGATGCGGATGCCGTAGTCGGCCACGTGCTGGCCTAGGCCCAGCAGCACGTCGGTCTCGACCTCCTCGGTGTAGGCGCCGGAGGTCACGTCCAAGAGCGGCCACTCATTCTTGACGCACAGCTCGGCGATGCGGTCGCGGATGACCTTGAGCACCTGCTCCTTCATCCACGAGCGGACCAGCCAGGCTTCGGTCCGGCCCATGCCGACCAGGCCGGTGATCAGCCGCTCCGGGTCGGTGACCTGGAAGCTGAACTCGCCGTGGACCATGGTCTCGACCGGCACGCCGCTCTTCGGGTCCTCGACGTGGCCGATGCGCCCGCCGAACTTCACCCCCGGGATCTCGCGCGTGCTGACGAAGAAGACCTCGGCGACGAAGACGTTGCCGCCGGTGAAGCTGTCGATCAGGTTCGACAGGAAGGGAAGGTTCGAGCTGTCGAGGGTGTGGCGGCCGGGGCCGAGCGCGGAGACGACCTTGCCGTCGCGGAAGAAGACAGCGACCTCGTCCGACTCCACCGTCAGCTGCGACTTCATCGGGATGGTCGGGTCGGGGTGCTTCCAGACGACCTGCGACTTCGCGTCGTCCGGACGCGCGACCATCATCTCGCCGACGCCGCGCTTGAGCCAATCGATGATTCCCATGGTTCCTCGGGGATGGGTGTGGGCGGAAAACCGGAGGCGCGATGGGCCGCGCCTCCGGCATGATAGGGCTACGCCGGAGGCCGGCGAATCTTCAGCGATTGGTCGGCGGGGCGGCTTCTTCTGATGGGATTGCGCTCGACCGCCTCGAAGCGCGCGTGGCCTGGGAGCGAGGGAACTCGCTGATCCAGAACACCCAGAATCCCGCGCCTCGACCGCCATGAAGCTCCTCCGACGCTCCGTCCTCCTCGCCGCCTCCTGGGCGGTCCTCGCCGCCGCCGCCCCGTCCCAAACGGGCGGGGGGACCTTCCACGACGACTTCGAATCCGGGGTCCTCGACCTCGCCGTCTGGGCCACTGGAGGTCGGGACCTGTCCGGCACCGGCGTGACCGACGTGGTCTCCCGGAACGGCAGCCTCCAGGGGCATGTCTATCACGCCAGCTTCACCGAGAAGTACATCAACAAGGCCTTCTCCTACTCGCCGCAGCTCGAGATCGAATTCGACGCTGAGATGCGTTCCACCGACCCCGGCAGCCCGGGCTGGAACTTCTACGCCATGGCCGGCTTCTCGATCTCCTTCTACGACGATTCCTGGACCTATCTGGGCGGGCAGGAGTACATCCACGCCACCGACTCGGGCTACCGCGCCTCGTTGGGCAGCTCGACCTTCGCGGTCTTCTACCAGCCGGCCAACACGCCGACCCACTACAGCTTCACCATGCCCCAGCTGCTGGCGAACGTCCCGGGAGTGGTGGAGGGCGACGTGAGCTGGGTGTCGATCACCTTCAACTCCTACTGCTCCTGGTGGAACAGCAGCGCCAACGGCGACGTTTGGTTCGACAACTTCGAGGTGCGGCACATCCCGGCGAGTCTGTCGGTCGCCCCCGACCCGCCGACCGCCGGCAGCCTGGTGACCTTCAGCGCCGACGGCTTCGACCCCGGGCAGGCCTGTTACCTGGGCTACTCCGTGACGGGCCTGGGGTCCACCTTCATCCCGCAGCTCGGCATCAGCATGGACATCGCGAACGCCCGCTATGGGTCCGGTCCGGTGGTCGCCGCCACCGACGGCACCGCTACCTGGACCGAGCTGATGCCCGTTCACGCCGCGGGCCGGACCCTCTGGCTCCAGGCGGCGCACTCTGGGCGCAGCACGAACGTCCTCGAGTTGGTGGTCCAGTAGCGGGCCCGGGCTTCGGCGGGGGGCGCCGCCAGGCGCTCCCCGCTATCGTGTCCCGGCCCATGTCCGCCGACGCCCAGATCCCCGGCCCGCCGCCCGTGCCGGACGCGGTCCACCCGCCCGAGGCGGCGCGGCACGCCTTCCTGTGCGACAACTGCGGCGCCGAGCTGCGCTGGGATCCCGAGGCCGACGCGCTGCACTGCGACCACTGCCAGAACGTGCAGGAGGTGCCGCGCGGCGAGGGCGTGATCCTCGAGCGGCCGCTCTCCGACGCCGGCGCCGCCGCCCGCGGGCTGGGCCTGGAGCTGCGGGTGGCCAGCTGCGAGGAGTGCGGCGCCCGGGTCAGCTTCGAGGAGGCGTCCACGGCCGAGAATTGCGTCTACTGCGGCTCGTCGAACGTGCTGGCGCAGCGAGCTAACCGCAACGCCATCCGCCCCGAGTCGCTGGTGCCGCTCGACGTCGGCCGCGCCGCGGTCGAGGCTGCCTTCAAGAAGTGGCTGAAGGGCCTGTGGTTCCGGCCCAGCGCCCTGCAGAAGACCAAGCGCTTCGACGCCGTCGGCGTCTACGCGCCGTTCTGGACCTATGACTGCCGCGTCCACTCCGACTGGACCGCCGACGCCGGCTACTACTACTACGTCACCGAGCACTACACCGTCACCGTTAACGGCAAGACCCAGCACCGCACGCGGCAGGTGCGCAAGGTGCGCTGGGTGCCGGCCTGGGGCGACCGCGACGACGCCTACGACGACGTCCTGGTGAATGCCTCGCTGGGGCTGAAGGAGGACCTGGTGGAGGAGCTCGGGGACTTCGACACCACGGCGCTGGTGCCGTACAAGCCGGAGTACCTGGCCGGCTGGCGCGCCGAGGAGTACCAGCTCGACCTGGAAGCCGGATGGCAACAGGCCGAGGCGCGGGTGGTCGAGGAGCAGCGCCGGCGCTGCTCCAACGACGTGCCCGGCGACACCCAGCGCAACCTGCGGGTGCGCAACACCATCTCCGACCCGCGCTGGAAGCACGTGCTCTTGCCGGTGTGGAGCCTGAGCTACCGCTTCAAGGACAAGGTCTACCCGGTGCTGGTCCACGGCCAGACCGGCAAGGTGGTGGGGGAGGCGCCGTGGAGCCCGTGGAAGATCCTGGGGCTGGTGCTGCTGCTGGCGGCGGCCGGTCTCGGCGCCTTCCTGGTCATCGGCGGCGGAGGCTTCTGAGCGTGGCGGGGGAGCGGGCAGACGTCATCCGGGTCGAGCGCGGCGACCTCACCACCTATGACGGCGACGCCATCGTCAACGCCGCTAACGAGTCGTTGATGGGCGGCGGGGGAGTGGACGGAGCGATCCACCGCGCCGCCGGCCCCGATTTGCTGGCGGAGTGCCGGACCCTGCGCGGCTGCCCGACCGGCGAGGCACGTGATCCACACCGTCGGCCCGGTATGGCGCGGCGGCGCGGCGGGCGAGCCGGAGCTGCTCGCGAGCTGCCACCGCGAGGCGCTGCGGCTGGCGGTGGAAAACGGCTGCCGCCGCGTGGCCTTCCCGGCGATCTCCTGCGGGGTGTATGGCTACCCGCTCGGTGAGGCGGCGCGGGTCGCGGTCGGAACGGTCGCCACCTTCCTGGCGGCGGACGCTACCTTGAGCGAAGTCGTCTTCGTCTGCTTCGGCGAGGACGTCGAGGCGGCCTTCCGCGCCGCGCTCGAAGAGCTCCGAAGCGACCGCTGATTCCTCCAGGCATGCTGATCTCCGCCGTCTTCTTCACCCTCGGTCCGCTGGCGTGGTCCGCGCCCGCCGCCGCCCCCCAGGCCGCCGCGGAGGACCCGCCCGCCGCCGTCAACGCCGACCGGGTCACCATCCTGCAGGACGCCGACCGCACTTGGATCGGGCCGGAGTGGTACGCCAACCGGCTGCAGGACTGGCGGCTGCGCGACGGCCGCATCGAGTGCGTGAACGGCGCGGAGAGATACCCGGTGCGGGTGGCGCACCTGCTGCCGTGGAGCATCGGCCCGGGCGAGTCCTTCCGGCTCTCGGTGCGGCTCGACGCGCTGGTCGTCGGCCTCGACGACGAAGCCTGCTCCGGTTTCCTGATCGGCACCGGGGGGGACGGGGTCGACTGGCGACTGTCCGCGCTCGCCCACCACCGACCGGCCGAGGATGGCGGCGTCTTCGTCGGCGTCGACGCCCAAGGCCAGGCGGTCCTGCGCGACTTCGAGACCAACCGCGCCCGCGGCGGGTGGGGCGTCGGCGGCAAGCTCGCCGACGGCGAGTTCGAGCGGCTGCCGCTCGAGCCGCTCGAGGCCGACCCCGGCGCGATGATGGACGCCACCGCGCCGGAGACCTCGAAGGACCCCGCCGGCGGCTCATTGGCCGTCGTCGCCGTGCGAGTCCCCGGCGCCGATGGTGCGGCCGACGGCTACCGCGTCACGATCACCGTCCTGCTGGAGGACGGCCGCGTCCTGAGCAAGGCGCGCTCGAAGGTCCTGCCGGCGGCATGGGTCGAGGGCGGGATCGCGCTCGGTTCCCACGGCGGCGCGCCCTTCTCCGAGGCGGGCTTCTCCTTCTCCGAGCTCGAGCTCGCCGGCGACATGATCCGCCACCACCCCGAGCGCCGCTTCGGCCCGATCGTGGCCGCCCAATACACGGTCAGCCGCGGCACGCTGAAGATGACGGCGCAGATGATGCCCTTGGGGCCGAAGGACGGCTCGCTGGCGCTCCTTCAGCTCGCCGGGTCGGACGGGGGCTGGCAGACCGTGGCTTCGGCCGACCTGCAGGTGCCGAGCTGGACCTTCCCCTTCCGCGTCGAGAGCTGGGACGGTTCCCGCGACCATGCCTACCGCGTGCTCTACCGCTCGCGCGGGGAAGACCACGAGTGGCGAGGCACGATCCGCGCCGAGCCCACCGCCGACCGCGACTTCGTGCTGGCCGCCTTCACCGGCAACAAGCACTTCACCGGCGGCATCCGCTGGAACTCGAACGGGGTGTGGTTCCCGCACAACGACATCGTGAACTCGGTGCGGGAGCACGACCCGGACCTCTTGTTCTTCTCCGGCGACCAGATCTACGAGGGCGACATCACCGGCGCCCAACGCCGCCCCGCCGACCAAGCCAAGCTCGACTACCTCGACAAGTGGTACCGCTGGTGCTGGGCCTTCGGCGACCTCGCCCGCGACCGGCCGACGATCTGCATCCCCGACGACCACGACGTCTACCACGGCAACATCTGGGGCGCCGGCGGCCGCGCCGCCCGGCGGCAGGACGACGGCGGCTACACCATGCCGGCCGACTTCGTGCGCATGGTCGAGCGCACCCAGACCAGCCACCTGCCCGACCCGGTCGACCCGGCGCCGGTCGAGCAGGGCATCGGCGTCTACTTCACCGAACTGAACTACGGCGGCATCAGCTTCGCGATCCTCGAGGACCGCAAGTTCAAGAGCTCGGCGACGCCGACCGTACCCGACGGCCAGGTCAAGAACGGCTGGTTCCAGAACGCCTTCTTCGACCCTCGCGACGCCGACGTGCCCGAGGCGGTGCTGCTCGGCGAGCGCCAGGAGCGCTTCCTCGAGCAATGGTCTGCCGACTGGTCGAACGACGCCTGGATGAAGGTGGTGCTGTCGCAGACCATCTTCCAGAACGCCGCCACCATCCCCGGCGACTCCAAGGGCGGCCACGTGCTGCCGTCGGCGCCCTACCCGGAGATCGGCCAGGAGCCGAAGGACTGGAAGCTGGCCGCCGACACCGACTCCAACGGCTGGCCGCAGTCCGGCCGCCGCCGCGCGCTCGAAGCCATGCGCAAGGGCTTCGCCTTCCACGTCGCCGGCGATCAGCACCTCGGCAGCTTCCTCCAGTACGGCGTCGACGACTGGCGCGACGCCGGCCACGCCTTCTGCGTGCCGTCGATCGCCAACACCTGGCCGCGGCGCTGGTACCCGCCCGAGGGCGGCGCCAACCCGCTGCCCGGCCAGCCCTACTACACCGGCGACTACACCGACGGCTTCGGCAACAAGATGACCATGTACGCGGTCTCCAACCCCTACAAGTGGGGCCGGGAACCCGCGGCCCTGCACAATCGCGCGCCGGGCTACGGCATCGTCCGCTTCGACCGCTCCGCGCGCACCATCCGCGCCGAGTGCTGGCCGCGCTGGTCCGCCCCGGGCGCCGGCGACGACGAGCAGTACCCCGGCTGGCCGATCACGCTGACCCAGGCGGAGCAGTACGCGCCCCCGGGGGCGGCGCTGCTGAACGAGATCCAGGTCGAGGGCCTGGACGGCGAGCCGGTGTTCGAGGTCTACGACGAGCGGACCGGCGAGAGGATCTACTCGATCCGCTGGCCCGAGCCCTTCTTCTCCCCGTGGGTGCCCGACGCCGGCGGCGAGTACCGCGTCCGCGTCGGCGATCCCGACACCGGGCGCTGGCAGGAGCTCAGCGGGCTCGACACGGCGCCGCGGGGCCGCGCGCGTGTGCTGCGGTTTTGAGCCCCTGTTAGGGTAGGGGCGTCCGATCCCCTCCGATGAACACCGCCATCCTCCCCGCCATCCTCGCCACCGGTCTGCTCACTGCCCCCCTCGCCGCCGCCCCCGCGGCTGCCCAGGGCGGCGGCGCCAGCTGGACCCTGCACGCCCAGATCGACGGCTTCAACGCCGGCGAGTACTCCGGTCAGGTGATCGCCTGGGTCGGCGACGTCGACTTCGACGGCGGCGACGACCTGGTGGTCGGCGCCTACGGCAGTGATCGGGCTTCGTTGTACTCCGGGGCCACCGGGGCGCTGATCCGCCACCACTCCGGCACCGGTCAGTTCGGAAGCCAGGTCGCCGGTCCCGGCGACCTGAACGGCGACCGCGTGCCTGACCTGCTGGTCAGCTCCCGGCTCGGCGGCGTCAACGCCGGCGGCTACGTCCAGGCCCTGAGCGGCGCCAACGGGAGCCTGCTGTGGCAGGTCGACGGCGCCTATGACTCCTTCTACGGCAGCGGTCTCGGCGGGGTGGACGACGTCGACGGCGACGGTCGCCCCGACGTCCTGATCGGCGCCCGCTTCGCCGACCCCGGCGGCATGACCGACGCCGGCATGGTGGAGCTGCGCTCGGGCGCCACCGGGGCCCTGCTCCTGACCATGCTCGGCGAGGCCGCCGGCGACTACCTCGGCACCGAGGTCGACGGCGCGCCGGACGTCAACGGCGACGGCGTGCCCGAGATCTTCGCCGGCGCCAACGGCGCCGACCCGGGCGGCCTGCTCAGCGCCGGCAGCGCCTACCTGTACTCCGGGGCGGACGGCTCGGTGCTGTACCGCTTCGACGGCCCGACCAGCTTCTGCAGCCTGGGCGACGCCGTGGCGGCGGTCGGCGACGCCGACGGCGACGGCGTCTGCGACTTCCTCACCGGCGCGCCCGGCTACGACGCCGGCGGCATCAATGACGCCGGCGGCGCCTTCCTCTACTCCGGCGCCACCGGCGCGCAGCTCGCGCTGTTCAAGGGCGAGACCACCTACGACTACTGCGGCATCGCCGTCGGCAGCGCTGGCGACCTCGACGGCGACGGCCGGGTCGAGCTGCTGGTCGGGGCGATCGGCGCCGACACCTGGGCCATCCGCACTGGCGCGGTCTACCTGTACGCGGCCACCGGCGCCCTGCACCGCCGCTTCGACGGCTACGCCTCGCTCGACTCCTTCGGCGTCCAGGCCAAAGGCGGCGCCGACGCTGACGGCGACGGCTTCCTCGACCTGGCGCTGGCGGCCCAGCAGACCGACCCGGGCGGCCTCGGCGACGCCGGCTCGGTCTACCTCTACCGCGGCGCCGCCGACCCGTGGATCAGCGCCACCGCCGGCAGCGTCTCGGCCGCGGCCGGCGGCCAGGTCGACTTCCTGATCGACCTGCCCGATTCCCAGGCCGGCCTGGGCTACTTGCTGCTCGGCTCGACCAGCGGCACCGGGCCGACCGCGATCGGCGGCGTCGTGCTGCCGCTGACCCAGGACTGGCTGTTCAGCATGATGGCCGCCGGCAACGCCCCGCCGGTCTTCGTCGGCAGCTACGGCGCCCTGGACCCTGTCGGCGACGCCGTCGTCAACCTGGTCCTGCCGCCGGGCGCCGCCGCCAACTTCGTCGGCACCACCTTCCACTTCGCCGCGGCCAGCTACGCGCCGCCGTCGAACGGCAAGCTGGCGACGGCGGCGGTGGCGGTGGCGGTCGGCCCCTAGGGGAATCCCGCGCCCGCGCCGCGCTGGATGGGTCCTCTCCTTCCTCGCGCTCGCTCGCTCCTGCGCAAGTCGCCACGCGCGGCTTGACCTCGGCGCTCCGTGCTAGGATCGCCTGCTCCCTCGAGGGGCAGTCTCCACACTCTCGCCGCCGATGACGCCCCCCGTCGATCCGCAACGAGGCCGCCGCCTCCAGAAGATCTTCCTGGCGGCCTGTGAGGTGGAACCGGAGGCGCGGTCCTCCTTCCTGGATCGAGAATGCGGCGCGGACCACGCGCTCCGCGTTGAGCTCGAGGCCCTGCTCGCCGAGGACTCCCCGGACGGCCCGCTCGCCACCGGGGAGAGTCCTCTCTCCGCAGAGGGAATGGCCTCTCTCATCAGTCCCGCCCCGGATTCCATCGGGCCCTACCGGATCCTCTCCCGGCTCGGGGAAGGCGGCATGGGGGTGGTGTATGAAGCGGAGCAGCAGCACCCGAGGCGGCGCGTGGCGCTCAAGGTCCTCCACCCCCACGTGTCGAGCGAGCGCTCCCTCCGGCGCTTCGAGCTCGAGGCGGAGGTCCTCGGCCGGCTCCGCCATCCCGGGATCGTGCCGGTCTACGAGGCAGGGGTGGCCGACACCGGCAGCGGCCCGCAGCCCTACTTCGCCATGGAGCTGGTCGATGGGCCGACCCTCCTAGAGCATGCGCGCTCCGGCCCGCTGCCGATCCGCGCCCGCCTCGAGCTCATGGCCAGGATCTGCGACGCGGTGCAGCACGCCCATCAGAAGGGGGTGATCCATCGCGACCTGAAGCCGGGCAACATCCTCGTCGATGGCGAGGGGCGTCCGCGGGTCCTGGACTTCGGCATCGCCCGCTGTGTCGACGAAGAACTCCACCTGACCGCCACGGCGGGCACGCTCGAAGGCCTGGTCGGCACCCTCCCTTACATGAGTCCGGAGCAAGTCGGCGGCGACTCCCGCGACTTGGACACCCGGTCAGATGTCTATGCTCTCGGCGTCCTGGCCTACGAGCTGGTCTCTGGCCGGCGGCCATACGACCTCGAGCGCCGCAGCCTGGCCGAAGCCGCGAGGGTGATCGCCGACGTCGACCCCGATCCGTTGAGCTCGGTGGACAGGACCTTCCGCGGGGATCTCGAGACCATCGTGTCCAAGGCGCTCGAGAAGGAGCGGGACCGCCGCTACGGGTCCGCGGCGGAGCTCGGCATGGACCTGCGTCGGTTCCTGGCCAATGAGCCGATCGTCGCCCGGCCCGCCAGCACCTTCTACCAGGTGCGCAAGTTCGCCCGCCGCAACCGGCCGGTCGTGATCTCCATCCTGGCCGCCTTCGTCCTGCTCACCGGTTCGCTGATCTACGCAGGGCTCGGCTGGGCCTCCGCGGAGGAGGCTGCCGAGGAGGCTCGTCAGGAGGCGGAAACGGCCTACCGCGTCGAGGAATTCTTGGTCGGGTTGTTCGAGGTCAGCGATCCCTACGGCGAATATCGCGGCGGCGAGCTGCGCGCCAAGGACCTGCTGCAGCGAGGCGCGGCCCAGATCATGGCCGAGCTCGAGGCAGAGCCGGAGATCCGCGCGCGGCTGCTCCACGTCCTCGGCCGGCTGAAGAGGATCCTGGGCATGCACGCCGAGGCGGAGACGCTCCTCCGCCGCGCTTGGGAGGAGCGGGCTCGCGACTTGGGTGAAACACACCCGGACACCCTCTTCTCTGCCGCCGAGCTCTCCTCCCTCCTCCATGACCAGGGTGACACGAATCAGGCCGAACAGCTCCTTCGGGAGAGCCTCCGCCTCGCCCTCGCCGCCCACGGTCGAGATCATTGGATCGTACCGCCGCTGGAGTGCAATCTCGCCATCCTCTGCTGGGAGCGGGGCGCGTTGGAGGAGGCTGAGGAGCTCTCCCGGAGCGCCTTCGAGGCCACGGTCGCCCTTGACGCGGGGGAGGATTCAGGCGCGCTGTCGGTCCTGAACAACCTCGCGCTCGCCTTGGCCGGTCAGGGGCGCCTGGAGGAGGCCGAGGTGATCCTCCTCGACTGCGTGGAGCGCACCCGCGCAGAGTACGGCGAGAAGAGCCCTCACCTGCTCTCGACCCGAGGAAACCTCGCGACGCTCTACCGGACCCAGGGCAGGCTCCAAGAAGCGGAGACCCTCTCGCGCGAGATCCTCTGGCAATCCCAGGAGGTGTTGGGTGCGGAGCACCCGGACACTCTGATCCGAAAGGACGTCCTCGCTCTCTGCCTCCTGGACCTCGGCCGCTTCGAGGAAGCCGAGGTCATGTTCCGTAGCGTCTTCGAGATCAGTTCCCGGGTGCTGGGCCGGGACCACCCCACCACGCTGACTGCCCAGGGCAACTTAACCCTCTCCCTTCAAGGCCCCGATTCGAACCAGGAGGCAGAGGCGCTCCATCGGGACCTATGCGCTCGCAATTTGAGGCTGCTCGGCCCTGACCACCCGGACACGATTCTGGCGGACGCCAACCTTGCCACCATGATCTCCGACCTCGGCCGCCTCGAGGAGGCGCGGGTTCTCCTGCGGGACGCCCTGGACCGAGGTCTGGATCAGCCGGCCGTTGAGCAAGAGCACCTGCTGACCTTCGAATCGAACCTTGGACTCCTCCTCCTGGATCTTGGCCGCATCGAAGAGGCCGAGGTCCAGCTGCGAAGCGCTTGGCAGAGGAGCCGCAGGGTCTTTGGCGAGGACCACCCGGCGACCTGGGACATGGTGGGACAGTGGGCGAGCCTTCTTCGAGAGAAGGGGGAGCTCGAAGAGGCGGAGCGGCACCTGCGGGAGGCTCTGGCGGGGTTCGAGGCATGGTGGGGACCGGACCACTTCGAGGTTCTCTACCTCCGGGGGAACCTGGCCTTCCTCCTGCAAGAGACGGAGCGCCTCGATGAAGCGGAGGAGCTGCTGCGTCAAGCGGCTCACGGATCCCGACTGCGAAATGGCCCGCACCATGAGCTGACCCTGGAGGCCTTGGCCGACCTCGCCGATCTCTACCGCTCGACGGGGCGCCTGGAGGAGGCCGAGGAGATCCTCGAGCGGATCGAGCGAGCTCAGGCGCCTCCGGCGGTACCAGAGGGCGGGCAAGGCGGCTCATGATCGATCGCGAGCGGCCCACGCGGGGGGCTCCAGCCAGGGGTGCGGCACGGCGCCCTAACGCACCAACCACTCCGCCGGGACGGCCATCCACTCGCCGCCGTCGACCGCCACGCTGAGGTCGAGGGTGGCGTTGCCGGTCTTATTGAGCCACCCCACCGACAGCGGGTGCAGGCCCTTGGCGAGGGCGATCACCCCTTCCTTGCTGCTGGTGGAGTGCAGGCCGTCGTGGTCGATGACGAGCTCGCCGTGCAGCCAGAAGGCGGAGCCGTCGTCGCTGGTCAGGCGGAAGGAGTAGAGGCCGTCGGCGGGCACCTTCAGGAAGCCGGTGAAGAGGCGGGCTTCGTACTCCTGGCGGTGGCCGTCAGGCAGACCGATGGTCTCGGCGGCGGACACGCTCTCCGGCGTCAGCTCGGCGAAGTCCGGCAGGCGGTCCCAGTCGCCTCGGTAGATCCCCAGGCCGAGGTTCGGGCGCGTCGCCAGCGCGTGCACCGCCGGCGTCGGAACGACTCGGGTGAAGACCCGCTCGGTCACGCCGCTGACCGCCTCGCCATGGTGAAAGCAGCGGGCGCGCACGGTGGTGGTGTCGGTGATCACCAGCGGGGTGGAGTAGCGCGGCGACGCGCCGCCCGGCTCGCTGCCGTCCAGCGTGTAGCGGATCACCAGCTCGTCAGACGGCACCTCGATCCGCACCTCGAGTTCGGTCACCAGCTGGTCCGCTGCCGCCAGGATCACCGGCGGCTCGTAGACCACTGGGCTGCCCTTCACGGTCAGCTCGATGACGCTGGCGTGCGCGTTCGGCGCCGCCGCGGGCAGCATGCGCACCACCAGGTCGGCGCCTCGGCGGACTACCGCGAGCTCCCGCTCCGGGTCGGCCAACAGCCGCGCGCCGACCGCCTCGTTGCCGAGCCCCGGCACCACCAGCCGCCCGTCCCGCGGCCAGTCGAAGACCTGCAGGTACATCTTGGTGCTGCGGCGACCGGCCTTGACCGTGCAGCGGCCCCACGGCAGCTCGGCGAAGGGGCTGGCGCTGGTGCCGTGGATCGACTCGCCGTTGACGTCCATCCACGCGCCGATGCCCCTCAGCCGCTCCAGGCTCATCTCGGGGAAGCTGCCGCGGGCGGTCGGGCCGATGTTCAACAAGAAGTTGCCGCCCTTCGAGGCGATGTCGCACAGCTTCCGCACCAGGTCGGTGGTCGACTTGTAGTCGTCGTCGACCGCGTTGTAGCCCCAGTGCCGGTTCATGGTCATGCAGGTCTCCCAGTCGACCCCCGGCAGCCCGGTCGGCGGGATCTCCTGCTCCGGCGTGCCGAAGTCCCCGGCGAAGCCCGGGCCGGTGCTCATGCCGGCCATGCCGCCGCGGCCGACGTCCACGCGGTTGTTGACGATCACCTCCGGCTGCAGCTCGCGGCACAGATCGTAGAGCGCTTGGCCGTACTCGTGGCTCCAGGTCCGCTCCCACTCGCCGTCGAACCACATCACCCCGATCGGTCCGTAGTTCGTCAGCAGCTCGGTCACCTGCGCCCTCATGTACTCGACGTAGCGGTCGAAGTCGGCGCCCTCGGAGCTGCGCGTGTCCGCCTCCCAGCCGCGCCGCGGCAGGTAGTCCGGGTGGTGCCAGTCCATGATCGAGTGGTACCAGCACATGCGCAGCCCGTGTCGCTCACACGCCGCCGCCAGCTCCTCCATGATGTCGCGCTGGAAGGGCGTCGCCATGACGTCGTAGTCGCTCACCGCCGAATCGAACAGCGCGAAGCCGTCGTGGTGCTTGGAGGTGATGACGATGTACTTCATGCCCGCGGCCTTGGCCGCCAGCACCCAGGCGTCGGCGTCGAAGTCGACCGGGTCGAACTGGCCGAGGAATTGCTCGTAGGTCTCGACCGGGATCTGGGCCGTGTTCTGGATCCACTCGCCGTGGCCGGTGGCGTCGCCCCACTTGCCCGCCGGCACCGCGTACAGCCCCCAGTGCAGGAACAGGCCGAAGCGGGCCTCGCGCCACCAGTCGAGGCGGCCGTCGTCGTCGGCCGACGGATGACCAGCACGAGCGGTGGCGCCGGCGCCGGCCTCGGGCGCGTGGCCGGGGGCTCCGCAGGAGGCGAGAGCGGGGAGCAGGACGAGCAGGAGCGGCAGGAACCAGCGCATGACCGCCGCATGCTAGTCCCGTTGGGGCCAGGCCGGAGCGCCGCGATCCACTCCTTAGGAAAGTCCGGCCAACACCTCCGCGGGCGAGACAGCCGCGGTGGACGCCGCGCGCGCCCCGCCGGCTACGGATCGATGACCAGCGTCACCGATTCCGAAGAAAGCCGCGCCGCCGCCGGCGGCTGGAAGCTGACCGCGGCCAGGTAGACGGTCTGGCCGACGTAGGCGGTGGCGAAGCCCGGGGGCAGGTTCAGGCTGGGGCTGGCGTCGCCGGCGAAGTTGAGCACGCCGTAGGGATTGCCGAACACCGCCGGGGCGTTGCCGCTCGACATCCGCGTCAGCAGGAAGTCGGAGGTCAGCGGCACGTCGATGCCGCCGAGGCTGGTCGGGCCGGTCCCGGCCAGCGACGCCAGCAGGGCGTAGCTGAAGCCGGCCTCGGTGTCGGGGAAGTCGATGGTGTACGCCACCGAGCCGCCGGCCGCGGCGCCGATCCGGTCGGCGGAGGCGAACAGCCCCGGGAAGTAGCCCAGGATCTCGACGATGCCCGCCTCGTTCATGCTGTTGGGGTCGGCGCGCGCCGCCCCGACCATGACCTCGTCCAGGCCGTCGCCGTCCTGGTCGCCGCCGCCGGCCACCGAGCTGCCGTACTGCATCCCGGCCGCCGTCCCTCCGGCCTCGTGCAGCAGGGAGCCGTCGGCCCCGGAATACACCCGGGCGACCCCGGCGTCGCTCATCGACAGGACCTTGTAGCCGTCGGCGCCGACGATCAGGTCGGGGGTGCCGTCGCCGTCGACGTCGCCGGCGCCGTCCACGGCGGCGCCGAGCAGGGCGTTGGCGCGGTCGCCGTCGAAGCGGTAGAGCTCGAGGCCGGTGGCGCCGGAGTAGACGTAGGCCGATCCAGCCTTGAAGTTGCCGCCCGGCGAGGCGTTCTCGGAGCCGATGATCAGGTCGGGGGTGCCGTCCAGGTCCACGTCGCCGGCCGCCCCGACGGAGATGCCGAGCCAGTCGTCGGCCACCGGGCCGTCGAAGCGGAGCAGCTCCGCCCCGGTGGCGCCGGAGTAGACGAAGGCCGAGCCGGCGCTCAGGCGGCCGCCCGGGTCGGCGTTGTGGGCGCCGATCAGCACGTCGTCCTTGCCGTCGGCGTCGATGTCGCCGACCCCCGCCACCGCGCCGGCGAAGGTGTCGCCGAGCTGGACGCCGTCGAAGCGGTGCAGCTGTGCGCCGGTGGCGCCGGAGTAGACGAAGGCCGAGCCGGCCAGCGAGACGCCGCCGGGATCGGCCCACCAGGCGCCGACGATCAGGTCGGGAGTGCCGTCGCCGTCGACGTCGCCGGCGCAGTCCACGGCGTTGCCGAACTGGTCCGAGCTGGCGGCGCCGTCGAAGCGGTAGAGCAACGCGCCGGTGGCGCCGGAGATCACCACGGCCGAGCCGGCGTCGGACAGCCCGCCGGGGTCGGCCTCCGGGGCGCCGATGACCAGGTCGTCGTAGCCGTCGCCGTCGATGTCGCCGAGCCCGGCAACCGAGGAGCCGAGCCGGTCGCCGCCAGAGGTGCCGTCGATGGCCCGGATCAGGCTGCCGTCGCTCCCGGAGTACAGGCCGACGCGCCCGGCGTTGGCGCGGCCGCCTGGGTCCGCCTGGGGCGCGCCGATGGCGAAGTCGGCGTAGCCGTCCCCGTTCAGGTCGCCGACCCCGGCGACGCAGGTACCGAAGTGGTCGCCGGCCTTGGTGCCCTCGAGCGCGCGGTCGAGTCCCCAGGTTCCACCGACGGTTTGCCCGGCGGTAGAGGAAAGGAGGAGCACGAAGGCCGAGAGCCCTGGCACCAGCCGGGCGGCGTGGAACGGCTTCAAGCAGATACAGGGGGACGAGGGGGGAGGCGGTTCGTGGACCGAACCGTCGAAATCACCATAGCACGACCCCCGACCAGAATCCGACTTTCTAAGGCCGCGGGCCAGTCGGAGGAATCAGGCGGAGAGACCGCCCGGGAATCTACGGCCGAGAGGGGCCCGCCGGGGCCGCCGCGAGGGCGATGCGGCCCGCCACCAGGCCGGCGCCGAAGCCGTTGTCGATGTTGACCACGGCCACCCCCGGGGCGCAGGAGTTGAGCATGCCGAGCAAGGCGCTGACCCCGCCGAAATTCGCGCCGTAGCCGACGCTGGTCGGCACCGCGACCACGGGCGCGCGCACCAGGCCGCCGACGACGCTGGGCAGGGCGCCCTCCATGCCGGCGCAGACCACCAGGGCGTCGGCGCCGCGCAGCGCGTCCAGCGCCCCGAGTAGCCGGTGCAGGCCGGCGACGCCGACGTCGGTGTGGCGGTCGACACCCACGTCCATGATCTCCAGCGTCCGCGCCGCCTCCTCGGCGACGGGCAGGTCGCTGGTGCCGGCGGCGACCACCGCGACCTGGCCGCGGGGAGCGACCGCCGGCTCGCGTCGCCAGCTGAGGATCCGCGCCACCGGGTCGTAGTCGACGTCGGGCAGCGCCGCTCGAGCGGCCTCGGCGTGGGCCGGATCGGCGCGCGTGACCAGCAGCCGGTCGTGGGCAGCCGCCAGCCGGGCCGCCGCTTCGGCGACCTGCTCCGGGGTCTTGCCGGGCGCATAGACGGCCTCCGGGAAGCCGGTGCGCAGCTCGCGGTGGGTGTCGAGCAGCAGCTCCTTGCCCGCGTCCAGCGGCAGGGTCGCCAGCCGGTCGGCGGCGTCGCCTGGATCGAGCGCGCCCGACTTCACGCCCTCCAGCAGTTCGAGGATCTTGCTCCGGTCCATGTCGATCCGGCGCTCAGCGCGCCGCCACGTCGAGGTCCAGGCTGGCGCGATGGCCGGCGGCGTAGCGGGCGCAGCCCAGGCCGGCGATCATCACGGCGTTGTCGGTGCAGTGCTCGGGCTTGGCGAAGGCCACCTCGACCCCGGCCTTCTCCGCGCGCTCGCGCAGCCGCGCCCGCAGCCGCTTGTTCCGGCCGACGCCGCCGCCGACCAGGACCCGGCCGATTCCGTGCTGCTCGCACGCCCGGAGGCACTTGCGCGCCAGGGTCTCGACCAGGGCGTGCTCGAAGCTGGCCGCCATCCCGGCCAGGTCGCGCGACTCCGGCAAGGTCTCGTCCTCGCGGCGGCCGCCGGCGCCCTTCAGCTTGTAGAGCAGCGCCGTCTTCATGCCGCTGAAGGAGAAGTCCAGCGAGTCCCCCTTGAGCATCGGCTGCTTGAAGGCGTAGGCCGCCGGGTCGCCGCCGGCCGCGGCGCGCTCGATGGACGGCCCGCCGGGATACTCCAGCCCCAGCATCGCCGCGCCCTTGTCCAGCGCCTCGCCGGCGGCGTCGTCCAGGGTGGCGCCGAGCAGCTCGTGCTCCATCGGCGAGTCGGTGCGGTAGAGGCTGGTGTGGCCGCCGGAGACGACCAGGGTGACGTAGGGGAAGACCCACTGCTCGAGCGACATCAGCGCGGCGTAGATGTGGGCTTCGATGTGGTGGACGTCGACCAGCGGCTTGTCCCAGGCCCAGGCCAGCGACTTGGCGGCGGTCACGCCGACCAGCAGCGAGCCGAGCAGGCCGGGCCGCGCGGTCACGGCGACGGCGTCGAGCTGCACGCGGCCGACCGCGGCCTGGCGCAGGGCCTCGTCGATCGCGGGCACGATCTTGTCGAGGTGGCTGCGGCCGGCGATCTCGGGCACCACCCCGCCCCAGACGGCGTGCTCGGCGATCTGGGAGTACACCACCGAGGACAGCACCTCGCGGCCGCCGCGCACCACCGCCGCGGCGGTCTCGTCGCAGCTGCTCTCGATGCCGAGGACCAGCGGGCCGGGCGCCGCCATCAGACCGCCAGCACCTGCTGCAGGTGGCGCAGGCCGACGCCGAGGGCGGAGTCGTCCGGCGACGCCACCTCCGCGACCCGCGGGAACAGCTCGTAGACCCGCTCGCGGTATTCGAGCGGCGGGTCCTCGTAGCGCAGCCAGTTCCGCAGCTCGAGCGACTCCTGCAGCGGCACCCGCACCGACAAGTCAGGCTCTAGGCCGCCGGCCCGGTCCGGTTCGATGTTGCCCTCGAGGATGCGGCCCGAGGGGGTCAGGTAGTAGCCGGCCGTGAACTTCAGGGCGAAGTCGGCGCTGCGGTAGCGGTGGACCTGCTGGTAGACCCCCTTGCCGTAGGAGCGGCCGCCGACCAGCACCGCCCGGCCGTGGTCGCGCAGGGCGCCGGCCAGGACCTCGCTGCCCGAGGCGCTCAGGCTGTTCATCACCACCACCAGCGGCAGATTGGGGAAGCGGCTGCGTTCGGCGTCGGCCCGCCGCACCGAGCCGGGGCCGTTGCGCTCCTGCAGCTGGCAGACCAGCTCGCCTTCCAGGAAGCGGGCGGCCACCTCCACCGCGGCGTCGAGCACGCCGCCGGTGTTGAAGCGCAGGTCGATCACCAGGGCCCGCATCCCGCGGGGCTCGAGGTAGTCCAGCGCCGCGTCCAGCTCCTCGGGGGTCGAGTGGGCGAAGGAGCGGATCGCCAGGGTGCCGATGCCCGCCTGCTCGTCGAGCATCCGGACCTTGCCGACCGTGCCCTTCGGGACCGGCGAGCGCACGATGTCGACCTCGTAGGGGTCGCCGATCACCGGCGTCAGGGCCAGGTGCACGCTGGTGCCGCGCTCGCCCTTGATCCGGTCGCTGATCTCGGTCAGCGCCAGCCCGGTGACGTCCTCGCCGTCCACGGCCAGCACCCGGTCGCCCGGCCGCAGCCCGGCCTCCTCGGCGGGGCTGCCCGGCATCGGGTAGCGCACCCGGCCCTCGGCGCCGTCGAGCATGACGCCGATGCCGATCATGTTGCCGGTCGACTCCTCCTCGAGGCCCGGGATGGCCTCGGGGCCGACGAAGTAGGTGTAGGGGTCGTCGAGCGACTCGAGCATGCCCTCGACCGCGCGGTGCATGAGCCACTGTTGATCGCGAGGCTCTACATAGGACTCGGCTAGGTGTCGGTGCACCAGGCCCATCACGCGCTCCTCGGGCGGGGTCATCGAGCGGCTCAGCAGCGGCCCCACTAGGGATTCGGCGACGAAGACGCCGACGCCCGTAAGAACAGCTCCCACCATCACCCCGGCCGGATGAAGTGCCGGTAGACTCTTGCGCGCCATGCGACCGATTCTACGCCAATCGACCGTTCTGCTCCCCTTGCTGGCCCTGTCCTGCGGCCTGCAGCAGAGCGCCTACGACGCCGACCCCTCCCCGAAGCGGGCCTACGAGCTCGAGTACACCGTCGACTTGCCGCAGGCGGGCCCCGGCACCGTGCTCTGGGTCCCGATCCCCCGCGAGGACGGCGTCCAGACCGTCGAGATCCTCGAGAGCCCGGACGGCGCCGTGGTCAGCGAGCCCGACCTCCACGGCAACCGCTACGCCTCGCTGACCGCCCCGGCCCAGACCCGCCACACCTGGCGCTACCGGATCCAGCGCCGCACCGACACCGCCGGCGTGACCACCAACGGTCAGACCGCGACCTACCTCGACGCCGACAACCTGGTCCCGGTCGACGGCGAGGCCGCCGCGCGTGCCGCCGAAGCCTCCTCCGGCCGGCGCGGCACCGGCGCCGTCACCCGCGCCCTCTACGACCGCGTGCTCGCCGACATGACCTACAACAAGGCCGGCACCGGCTGGGGCACCGGCAGCACCCAGTGGGCCTGCGCCGAGGGCTACGGCAACTGCACCGACTTCCACGCCCTGTTCATCTCGATGAGCCGCTCGCGCGAGATCCCCGCCCGCTTCACGATCGGCTTCTCCCTGCCGCCCGCCCCCGAGCGCACCGAGGTCAAGGGCTACCACTGCTGGGCCCACTTCTACGACTCGGACGCCGGCTGGACCCCGGTCGACATCTCCGAGGCCGACAAGGACCCGAGCAAGGTCGAGTTCTTCTACAGCACCCTCGACCCCGACCGCGTCTCCATGACCAGCGGCCGCGACCTGGTCCTCGACCCGCCCCAGCAAGGCGCCCCTCTCAACTACTTCGTCCGCGCCTACGCCGAGCAAGACGGCCAGCCCCTCGAGGCCAAGACGACCATCCAGGTCACCGACCTGCCCGAATAGCCGGCCGGGTTCGCCTCCCGAGGGACGGGATCGGGGTGCGGGCGGCGGCCTGGGCCGATCCCGTCCCCCCAGAAGGTGGTCTCCGGACTAGAATTCTGCTCTGGGGCGACCCATGAGTAGCTCTTGAGACACTCCATCTGTCATCGGGCTGAGTTCTGCGCTGCTTTTCGGCTGCGCAACGAGGCCTTCGATGCGGACTGGAATGACGCCACCTTCGGCGCTTGCCACAGCCCCAATTTTCACGGCCACAATTTTGAGCTGACCGTGGAGGTCGAGGGACCGGTGGATCCGGACAGCGGCATGGTCATGGACCTGACGCGCCTCGCCGAGCTCGTGCGGGAGCGGATCATCGAGAAGGTGGACCACCGGAACCTCAACACCGACGTGGACTTCCTCGCCGGTGTGATTCCGACCTCCGAAAACCTGGCGACGGCCTTCTGGCGGATCCTCGCGGCGGAGCTGCCGCCGGGCGTCCGCTTGGCGCGGATCCGGCTTCAGGAGAGCCGGGACAACGCCGTGCTGCTGCTCGCCGATGAACCCGGACGCGCATGACCGACACCGACACCGGCACCCGCGATACGACCGAACTCCTGATCGAGAGCCTCCTCGAACAACTCGGCGAAGACCCCAAGCGCGAAGGCCTGCTGCGCACCCCCGGGCGGGTGTCGCGGAGCCTGAGCTACCTCACCAGCGGCTACCAGGCGGACCTGCAGGAGATCGTCAATGAGGCGATCTTCCACGAGGACGCCAAGGAGATGGTGCTGGTGCGCGACATCGAGTTCTACTCGCTGTGCGAGCACCACATGCTGCCCTTCTACGGTAAGGCCCACGTCGCCTACCTGCCCGCCGGCCGCGTCATCGGCCTGAGCAAGCTGCCCCGTATCGTCGAGATGTTCGCGCGGCGGCTGCAGGTGCAGGAGCGCATGACCACCCAGATCGCCGAGGCGGTGCAGCAGGTGCTGGCGCCGAGCGGGGTCGGGGTCGTGGTCGAGTCCAGCCACCTGTGCATGATGATGCGCGGCGTGGCCAAGCAGTCGAGCAAGGCGACGACCTCATGCCTGCTCGGCGCCTTCCGCGACGACCCGCGGACCCGCGGCGAGTTCCTGTCCCTGGTGAGGGGCTAGAGGGCTGGGCAGGGCCCCGGCTAGGCCCGGGCCATCCTGTCCGGCGCCTCGATCAGTTCTCGCAGCTCGGCGACCACCTCGCTGGCGCCGCGGCCGCTGGTCGAGACCTTGATCTCGGCCCGCTGATACTGCGGCGTGCGCTCGGTGAGCAGGGTCTTCAGCCGATCCATCGCCTCGGGGTGGTTGCTCATCGGCCGCAGGTCGCCCTGGGCGACGACGCGGTCCATGTGCTCCTCGGGCGAGGCCTGGAGCCAGACCGTGCGGCAGGAGCCGAGCAGGCGCTCGTAGGTGTAGGGCGAGGCGACCACGCCGCCGGGCACGGCCAGCACGCCGCTGCCGTGGCGGGCCAGCCACTCCTCCAGGCTCTCGGTCTCGAGCCGGCGGTAGCCCTCGCTGCCGTGGAGCTCGAAGATCTCGGCCACGGTCAGGCCGGCGCGCTCCTGGATGACGTCGTCGAGCTCGGAGAAGGGGATCTCCAGAGAATTGGCCAGCTGCAGGCCGATGGTGCTCTTGCCGGCGCCGCGCAGGCCGATCAGGGCGATGCGGTGCGAAGGCACGCCGCGGCCGGGCAGGTCGCAGAGCTCGCGCAGCGGCATGCACAGCGCGTCGGCCAGGGCGGCCAGCTTGCCGATCGAGGGGTTGGCGCGGGCGGCTTCGATCTCGACCAGGAAGCGACGGCTGAAGCCAGCCTTCACCGAGGTCTCTTGGAGGGATAGTCCTCGGGCGTGACGGGTCTGCCGGGCCTTGTGGGCCAGCGCCTCGAGGAGTCGGCGTGAGGGAGGATGAGAATGGGACATTTTTGTTCCCTACCTGTGATTAAGGTAGGAAGCGAGAGGGGCGAGGTTGGAAATAAATTACACTGCCCATGCAATATGTGCGATTTATCCTGCCTCTTTCTCGGCCGGGGCTAGAATGTTCGTCCGATGAGCGCGACCGCGACCGCAAATCCCCTTGATCGGGTCAGCTTCCAGACCCACCCCAGCCAGTACCGGCACTGGCGGCTGGCCTTCGAAGGCGACCTGGCGCGCCTGACCATGGCCGTGGATCCCGACGGCGGCCTCCGCCCCGGCTACGAGCTGAAGCTCAACTCCTACGACCTCGGGGTCGACATCGAGCTCGCCGACGCCCTGCAGCGGATCCGCTTCGAGCACCCGGAGACCCGCTGCGTGGTCATCGACGGCGCCCTCGACAAGGTCTTCTGCGCCGGCGCCAACATCTCCATGCTGCGCGGCAGCAGCCACCCGTGGAAGGTGAACTTCTGCAAGTTCACCAACGAGACCCGGCTCTACCTCGAGGACATGGCCGAGGTCTCCGGCATCAAGAGCCTGGCGGCCTGCAACGGCGCCACCGCCGGCGGCGGCTACGAGCTGGCGCTGGCCTGCGACGAGATCCTGCTGGTCGACGACTCCAACAGCTCGGTGTCGCTGCCCGAGGTGCCGCTGCTGGCGGTGCTGCCCGGCACCGGCGGCCTGACCCGCCTGGTCGACAAGCGCCTGGTGCGCCGCGACCGCGCCGACGTCTTCTCGACCCTGGTCGAGGGCGTAAAGGGCAAGAAGGCGGTGGAGTGGGGGCTGGTCGACGACATCGCCCCGCTCAGCCGCTTCGAGCAGAAGCGCGACGAGATGGCGCGGGCGCTGGCCGACAGCGCGCCCGAGAAGAGCGGCCGCGCCGGCGTCGAGCTCGCCCCGCTCGCGTGCGAGGCGGACGGCGCCAGCTTCCGCTGGCAGTACGTGACCCTGCAGCTCGACCGCGACGCCCGCACCGCCGAGCTGGCGCTGCGGCTGCCGGCCGACGCCGGCACCGCCGACCCGGCCGAGATCCAAGCCCAGGGCAGCGCCTGGTGGCTGTTCCAGGCCTTCCGTGAGTTCGACGAGGCGCTGCTCGAGCTGCGCGTCAACGAGCCCGGCATCAACGTCGTCTCGCTGCGGGTGCTCGGCGACGTGGCCACCGCGCTGGCCGCCGACGCCATCCTGGCCGCCAACGAGGACCACTGGTTCGTCGCCGAGGTGCGCCACTACCTGAAGCGGGTGCTGAAGCGGCTCGACATGACCGCCAAGACCTTCTTCGCCCTGGCCGACGGCGGCACCGCCTTCGCCGGCAGCTTCCTCGAGATGGCGCTGTCCGCCGACCGGATCTACGTGCTCGACGACGAGGACACCCCGGTCGAGCTCGGCGTCAGCGTGCTCAACGGCGGCGCCTTCCCGATGGGCAACGGCCTGACCCGGCTCGAGACCCGCTTCCTGGGAGAGCCCGAGATGCCGGAGCGGGTGCTCGAGCGCCTCGGCGCGGTGCCGGCGGCGGACGCCGAGGAGCTCGGCCTGTGCACCGCCGCCCTGGACGAGATCGACTGGGAGGACGAGATCCGGGTCTACGTCGAGGAGCGCGCTTCTTACAGCCCGGACGCCCTCACCGGCATGGAAGCGAACCTGCGCTACGCCGGCCCCGAGACCCTCGAGACCAAGATCTTCGGCCGGCTCACCGCCTGGCAGAACTGGATCTTCCAGCGCCCCAACGCCGTCGGCGAGTCCGGCGCGCTGCAGTGCTACGGCACGCCCGCCCGCCCCGAGTTCGACTACAACCGCACCTGATCCGCCAGCCACCGCCGCGACCATGGCCTCCATCGACTACAGCCAGAAGATCCCGAACAACGTCGACCTCGGCTCGGACAAGCGCCTGCAGCGGGCGCTCGAGAAGTGGCAGCCCAGCTACCTGCAGTGGTGGCACGAGATGGGCCCGACCGACTTCGAGACCAAGGAGATCTACCTGCGCACCGCGGTCTCGGTCGAGTCCGACGGCTGGGCGCACTTCGGCTACGTGGCGATGCCCGACTACCGCTGGGGCATCTTCCTCGAGCCGCACGCCGCCGACCGCCGCATCCCCTTCGGCGACGCCTACGGCCAGCCGGCCTGGCAGGACGTGCCCGGCGAGTACCGCACCGAGCTGCGCCGCCTGATCGTGACCCAGGCCGACACCGAGCCGGCCTCGGTCGAGCAGCAGCGCATGCTGGGGCACACCGCGCCGTCGCTCTACGACCTGCGCAACCTGTTCCAGGTCAACGTCGAGGAGGGCCGCCACCTGTGGGCGATGGTCTACCTCCTGCAGCGCTACTTCGGCAAGGACGGCCGCAACGAGGCCGAGGAGCTGCTCGAGCGCCGCAGCGGCAACCCCGACCGCCCGCGCATCCTGGGCACCTTCAACGAGCCGATCGACACCTGGCTCGACTTCTTCTGCTTCACGATGTTCACCGACCGGGACGGCAAGTACCAGCTCTTGGCGCTGGCCGAGTCCGGCTTCGACCCGCTGGCGCGCAGCTGCCGCTTCATGCTGACCGAGGAGGCGCACCACCTGTTCGTGGGCCAGACCGGCCTCGGCCGCGTCATCCAGCGCTGCTGCGAGGTGATGCGGGCGCACCCCGACGCCGACCCCAAGGAGCACGGCGTGATCTCGCTCGAGCTGATGCAGAAGTACATCAACTACTGGGTCAGCAGCTCGACCGACCTCTACGGCTCCGAGGTGTCCTCGAACGCCGCCAACTACTTCGCCGCCGGCCTCAAGGGCCGCGCCTTCGAGGAGAAGAGCTACGAGGACCACGTCGCCCTCGAGGGCAGCTACACGATCGAGAAGATCGTCGACGGCGAGATCGTGGAGGAGGAGGTGCCGCTGCGCAACGCCATGAACGAGATCCTGCGCAGCGACTACCTGGCCGACAACCAGAAGGGCGTCGACTACTGGAACAAGATCGTCAAGAAGCACGGCATCGACTTCGAGTTCAAGCTGCCGCACCGTCGCTTCCACCGCCAGATCGGCATGTACACCGGCGCCTTCTTCGACCCCGAGGGCGCGCCGATCGACGAGCAGACCTGGAACGCCCGCAAGAACGACTGGCTGCCGACCGACGCCGACCGCGAGTACGTGCTCAGCCTGATGCAGCCCTGCCACGAGGCCGGGAAGTTCGCCGGCTGGATCGCGCCGCCGAGCAAGGGGCTGAATGGCCAGCCGGTCGATTTCGAGTACGTGAAGCTGTAGGCGGCCGGGACGGTGATGGAGACTCAGCCTCCCTTCGAGGTCCGCCACGAGCTCGAGGGGTGGACGCTGTTCTGGGCCGAGCTCGAGCTGCCGGAATCCCCTGACCCGGAGGCACTGGCGGCGCTGCGGGAGGCCGCCGGTGAGTCGCTGCGGTCCCGCGTCGCCCCCGGCAAGCTGACCGAACAGCCGGCGGTGGGGGAGCTGCGCAAGCTCTTCCGGGCCGCCGGGACCGATCCGACCCGCTACCGCCCGGCCTCCGAGGCGCTGGCGCGGCGCCTGCTCAAGGGCGACGCCATGCCGGCCATCCACCCGTTGGTCGACCTCAACAACGCCCTGTCGATGGCGCTGCTCTGCCCCTGCTGCGTCATGCGCGGGGGCAGCTTCGAGGCGCCCTTCGTCTGGCGCGCCGGCGCGCCCGGGGAGAGCTACGAGTCCCTGCGCGGCGGCGACTTCGGCCTCGAAGGCCGGCCGCTCCTGGTCGACCAACGCGGCCCCGCCGACACCCCGATCACCGGCACCACCCGCGTCGGCATCGAAGCCGACACTCGCCGCGCCACCTTGGTCAGCTACTTGCCCGCGGGCACCGTCGACCCCGCCGCCGCCGACGCCGCCCTGCGCGAGCTGGCCATCGCGGCCGGCGCCACGGTTCGCTGGACCGCCGTCTCAGAGCGCTGAGCCGCCGACCGGGCCGGCGGGATCGGATCAGGGCGCCGTCACATCGTCCGATCCCGAGCCGTCTTGTCTGGACACTCGACGTCTGGTGCCACTTTGGCACCAATCGCAGAGCGCCGGCCGGAGGCCTCGCCAGGGAGGCTCATTCGCCAGGAATCCGACCTTGGTGCCAATCTGGCACCAGACGTCGAGGCCGGCGGGGGCGGAGGTTCATTCCCTCCGCCTGAGCTCGAACACGCGCACGTCCGCGGCCCGGTCGCGCAGCTCGCCGAGCAGGTCGCCGTTGGCGGCTGCGGCGGCGCTGCGGCCGCCGTAGGTCTTGCCGGTCCACGGCCCCGAGCTGATGGCGCCGACCAGGTTGGGGCCGATCACCGGGGCGCCGGTGGAATTCGCGGTGTGGGAGATCCAGGCGTGCAGGCTGTCGGCGTGCTGCGGCCAGTCGCCGCGGTCGGCGGCCCAGCCGAAGGGGACCACCACCAGGTCGGGCTCGGCCGCGGCCAGCGCCTCGGGCAGCTCGGCCTGGAAGACGTCGGCGCAGATCAGCAGGCCGATGCGGCCCAGCGGCGTGTCAGTGACGGTCGGCGCCTCGGCCGCGCCGCAGGCGTAGGGCGGCGTCATCAGCTCCTCGAGCACGTTGACCTTGCGGTGCTTGGCGAGGATGGCGCCGTCGGCGCCGATGAGCACCGCGGCGTCGTAGAGCCGGTCGCCGTCGCGCTCGGCCAGGCCGACGACGAGCATCAGGCCGTGCGCGCGGGCGAGCGCGGCCAGGCGGTCGGTGGTGGGGCCGGGGACCGGGTCGGCCAGCTCGTGCGCGGCGGGGTTGACCCAGCCGAGCACCGCCGTCTCGGGGAAGCAGGCCAGCTGGGCGCCGTCGGCGGCCGCCTGCTCGACGGCGTAGGCGATGCGCCGCAGGTTGCCCTCGCGGTCGCCGTCGATGCAGACGGTCTGGCCGATCGCCACCCGGATGACCGCGGGGTCCGCGGCGCCGGGACCGCCGTCGTCGGCCGGGTCCGCAGGGGCGGCGCAGGCGCCGAGAGCGAGGGCCGCGGCGGCGAAGCCGAGCGGCGCGCGCGGGGGCCAGGCGCGGCGCATCAGGCCAGGCCGACCTCGCGGAAGTGCTGCAGCCCCTTCGCCACGAGCGGCTTCAGCTCGTCGAAGAACTCGGGCTCCACCTGCTTGAAGTTGAAGCAGGACTTGCCCTGCATGCGCTTCTTCAGGCCGGGGCTGACCCCGTCGAGCAGCTGCGGCTCGACGTAGACCGGCATCAGGTGGAAGGAGACGTAGCTCTTGCGGATCGTTACGCCGCCGAAGTACATCGGCTGGCCGCGGTGGTCCTCCTTGGTGGTGACGAGCAGGAAGTCGCCGGGCTCGTCCTTCGCCACCACCAGCGAGCGCCGATGGCGGCACAGGATCTTCTTCAGGGCCTCGAAGGCGGCGGGGAAGTCGTTCGCAGTGCGTGCCGGCATGGCAGGGCTCAGCGGGCGGCGTCCAGCTCGCGGACGAAGAGGTTGGCGAACTCGATCGGGTGGCCGTGGTGCTGCAGCGCGATCGGGCCGCGCGCGGCGACGCCCGGGAGTTGGGCCTGGTCGATCACGCGCTCGCCGTTCAAGTCGACCGTCAGGCGGTCGCCGACCATGCGGATCAGGAAGCGGTTCCATTGGCCGACCGGGGCGTCGGCCGCCACCTTCGGCGTGCAGGCGGCGCGCACCTCGGCGGGCATGCTGGCGTCGGTGCGGTAGCCCCACACCTCCCCCGAGCCGACCGGCCAGCACCAGATGTTCACCTGCGACTTGGACGAGCCGCGCAGGTAGATGCCGCTGTCGCCGGCGTCCTTCACCGCCGCCTGCACCGGCTTGCCGCCCTCGTGCTGGACGCTGCCGTCGGCCAGGATCACCGGCCGCGCGGCGTCGACCGCCTCGCCGGTCCAGCGCCAGTCGGCAATCAGCTCGAAGTCGCCGAACTCCTCCTCGCTCCACAGGTGGCCGCCCTGGCCGTCGTAGGCCAGCCGCCAATCCTGGGCGGTCCAGTGGCCCTCCTCTCCCTCGCCGACCACCCAGCCGTCGAGGTCGACGCCGTTGTAGAGGCTGCGGAAGCCGACCGCCTTGTCGGCGACGTTGCCGGAGTGCAGCGGCCCCGCGCTCGGCGGCAGCTCCTTGATGCGGAGGTTGCGGAAGTGCACCTCCGAACCCTCCGACTCCAGGCACAGGTAGCCCTTGCGCGGGTCGATGTCGTAGCCGCCGCTGACCTCGGCGCCGTTGACCTCGAGCTTGAGCGTGCCGTCGACGCAGGTGACGCGGTAGTGGTTCCACTCCGGCGAGGGCTCGGCGCGCTTCTCGCTCGGCAGGCAGCGCGCCCAGCCGCCGGGGTGCGGGCGGTCGGGGGTCATCACGGCGCCGTGGATCGGGAAGACGTCGCCGTGGCTGGTGTAGTTCGGCGTCTCGCGGCCGTCGAGCACCTGCACCTCGACCGCGCGCGTGAAGGGCTGGCCGCGCGCCGGCAGCGGGTCGGACCAGACGAAGAAGCCGGCGTTGCCCTTCGGCTGCATGTGCCGCCACTCGAGCTCGACGACGAAGTTCTCGTACATGCGCTCGGTGCGCAGCTCGCCGGTGGGAACGCCGCTGCAGATGATCATGCCGTCCCGCACGGTCCAGGTGCTGTCGTCGCAGTTCACCGGCGCCCAGCCGTCGAGGTCGGTGCCGTTGAACAGCGGCACGAAGCCGTCGGCGTCGGCGGGCGACTGGGCCGTGTCGGCGTGACCGGGGGAGCCGCAGGCGGCGAGCAGCAAGAGGGCGAAGGGCGCCAGGAGTCTCATGCCGGGGATCATATTCTGGACCGCCAGGCCAGGGACCCCGACCGGGCTGCCATCGACGCCCTTTCTGGTCCTCCCCTCGGTGCTCACCCCCAGCGGCACCCTGGACTGGGGCGCCGTGGGGTCCTGCTCGAGCGCTGCCACCTCGGAAGGCGCCTAAACTGCGGCAGATGAGGATATGCGGACTCACTCTCCTGATGGCAGCCGCGGCCTGCGCGCCGCCTCCGGAATCGGTCCTCCCGCCGGGACTGCCGCTCGAGCTCCTGGAGGCCGAACCCGATCGGGGCTGGTACTGGGTGGACCGGGAGCACGCCACGACCCTCCACGCTGGCGTCGGCACGACGGGCTTGCGCCGCTTTCTGATCCACGACTACCCCAGGAAGCGGGGCCACTATGTCCCGCTCGGCGAAGTGATGGACCAGCTCGCCGGCGCCGGAGCCACGGGGGTACCCCTGCTGCTCACCGAGCACGGGATGAGCTGGAGGGTGGTCCACGGCTTCCTCGATCACCCGGGGGATTCCGCCCCATCGGCCGTCGACTGGGTCGTCCGCCCTGGCGAGCCCGAATTGCTGCGCCTCCGCCTGGCTCCCGAAACGCCACCGACGGACGAGGCGGCTGACGTGGCGTCCCTCTCGGTGTGGAGCAACGTCGTGGATGCGCGCTGGTTCGTGTTCGCCTGGGTGGACCGGGGCTGGCCCGCCACGATCTCGGAGTGGCGCCGGGAGGACCGCCGGTCGGCCCCGACCGTCGCAGAGGCAATCCAGGAGTGGCTGGCCGCCGTGGAGCAAGGCGCTCGGCCGGTGCTCCGCGCCGCGTCCGGTGTGTCGACCCGGTATCTGGACGACGCCCTGGTCGGCCTCGCCGCCCAGGGGGCAAGGGAGCTCGACATCGTCCTCGTCGACGACCAGGAGAGCAGCCTGTTCTGGACGAATCTGGTCGAGCGGGAGCTACCGCTGCCCGCGCTGCGCCGCTTCGCCGGTTCCGTCGTCCACTCCTGGTCGGGGCGGATCCTGGGGCTGGGGAGAGCGCCTGATGGCGGGGTGGGCGTGTCACCGGCGGAGTGGGAGGAGATCCTCGACGCGGCTCAGGAAGGCCTGGCCTCCTTCGCGGACGAAAGCCTCGCGGTGGAGATGGAGACGTCCGATTGGAGACAGAGCCTCGACCAGATGAGCCGGCGCTTGCTCGCGGTGGCGCGAGGACACCGTCAGTGGGAATGCAGATTGCCTTCTGCTCCTCCGGCGGCGGGAGCCGTCGGCGCCGCGGGCCGGCAGGAGGTCTGGCTGAACCTCCTCGATCTTGACGGCGCCTGTCACGCGAGGCTCCGCCTCCTCTATCGGGAGGATGAAGGCGGCAAGCTCCAGCTCTCCGCGCTGGAGTTCCGCGACTGAGACGCGCCTCAACCCTCGAAGCGCCAGCGCAGCTCCGGGGGGATCATCGGGCAGGCGGACCGGGGTCGGGCGAAGAGCCGGCTGCGCGCGGAGGCGACGCGGTCGTAGCCCCAGTCGGCGAGGCGGCGGGGGAGCAGGCGCAGCAGGAAACCGAGCGGCCGCCAGGCGCCGCCGAGGCGGCCGCACAGATGCACCACCGCCGCGGCGCGTGCCAGCGGCGCGCCGTCGTCGCGGATGACGACGAGGCTGTCCGGCAGCGTGGCCGCCAGCTCGGGTGGGACCAGCCGCCGGAAGGTCTCGCCGCCGAGGGGGGCGAAGCGCAGGGCTTCAGCGCGGTCCTCCTGGAGCAGGAACAGCACGCTGCGGTGGCAAAGGCCGCAGCCGCCGTCGTAGAAGACGCGCTCGGCCCCGGCCGCCCGGCGCGCCGGAACCCAGCCGGGCTCCGCGGCGGCGAGGATCAGCAGCGCCGCGCCGGCGAGGTCGAGGGAGGAGGGCAGCCACGCTCCGGTGCCGGCCTTGACGATCAGCAGCGCCAGCAGGACCGCGCGGGTGAGGACCAGGGTCGCGGCCTTCGGGCGCCAGCCGAGGCCGGCGATGCCGGCGGGCGGCGGCGCGGCGGCGTGGCGGAACAGGAGGAAGACCAGCGCCAGCAGCCCCGCGCCCTCTCCGGCCTCGAGGAAGGTGGCCAGGGCCAGCCAGATGCCGCCGAGGCCGACCGCCGCTTGACGTTGCCAGCGCCCGACCAGCAGCAGCGCCGCGCCGAGGCTCGCCAGCGCGCCCGACAGCGCCGTCAGGTCTGCGGGGGAGTTCAGCAGCAGCCGCGCGCCCGCCCCGAGCATCACCGCGCCCAACAAGGCCCGGAAAAGAGCGCAATGCCCGCGCGTCCACGTGTTGCGACCGAGTCCTATCATGGCTTCAGGCTCTCGCATCCTAAGCATCCCTCGAAGAGAGAACACTGCCATGTCGGACTGCTCTGAAACCTACCCCAACTGCGTCATGATCATCTGCCGCGACATGAAGGCCAGCGTGGCCTTCTACCGCGACCAGCTCGGCTTCGAGCTGAAGGAGGCGTGGCCGACCAAGGAGGACCCGCACTGGGCCAACCTGGTCATGGACAGGCAGAGCCTGATGCTCAGCTGCAACACCGAGCCCGAGGGCGAGGCCTGCGAGCACGACCCCGGCGCCGCCGAGCGCTGGAAGGAGTCGCTGGACGAACTGAAGGGCAGCACGCCAGGCGCCGGCGTCTACTTCTACCTGATGGTTCCGGACGTCGACGGCTACTACGCCGAGGTGACCGCCAAGGGCGTCGCGGTCCAGGACGAGCCCAAGAACCAGTTCTACGGCCTGCGCGACTTCCCGCTGCGCGACCCGGACGGCTACCGCTTCCAGGTCTACCAGCCGATCAAGCTCGAGAGCTGCCAGAGCTGCGCCATGCCGCTGGCCGAGGCCGCGCCGGGGCAGATGTACTGCGACTACTGCACCGACGACGAGGGCCAGCTGCGCTCCTACGAGCAGGTCTTCGAGGGCACCGTGACCGGCTTCTTCATGGGCATGCAGAAGATGGAGCGGGCCGAGGCCGAGGTGGCCGCGCGCGAGCACCTGGCCAAGATGCCGGCTTGGATGGGCCGCGAGGTCAACGCCTGATCTGCCGATGGCGAGTCTCTGCCACCTGCTGGCGGCGGTCATCCTGGGGTGCGCCGCGCCTCAGGATCCGCCGCCGCCCGACTGGTCGAAGCCCTTCCTCGAGGAGGACGCGGTCATCTTGCACGAGTGGCGCGGCGAGAACGCCAACGACCAGTTCGGCTGGGTGGCGGACGACGCCGGCGACGTCGACGGTGACGGCGTCAACGACGTCGTGACTTCGGCGCCCTTCTGGCAGAAGGAGGGCAAGCCTGCCGGGCGGGTCTACGTCTATTCCGGCAAGACCGGGGAGCTGCTGGCCAAGCACGAAGGCGAGCCGGGCGACCTGCTCGGCATGTCGGTGACCGGCCTCGGCGACCTGACCGGCGACGGCCTGGCCGAGTACGCCGCCGGCGCGCCGCAGCCGAACACCGGCGCCGGCGAGGTGGTGGTGTGGATGGGCGGCAGCCACGAGGAGCTCGGTAGCTTCGACGGCGTGAATCCCGGCGACCGCTTCGGCCGCGAGGTGGCCGGCTGCGGCGACTTCGACCGCGACGGCGTCCCGGACCTGCTCGTGGCCGCCCCTGGCTTCGATGCCGTGGCCGGGCGGGTCTACCGCATCTCCGGCAAGACCGGCGACCGCGTCGACCACTTCGACGGCGGCCCCGGCGAGAACCTCGGCTCGGTCATCGCCGGCGACTTCGACGGCGAGTCCCCGTTGATGGTCCTCGGCGCCATGAACGCCGGCGAGGGCCGGCGCGGCGAGGTGCGGGTCTACCGCGGCCTCGAGCCGGAGCTGGCCTTCACGCTGCGCGCTCACGAGAAGAACGTCAACTTCGGCCGCTTCTTCGCCAGCGTCTTCGGCGACGCCGACGGCGACGGCGTGCCCGACGTCTACTGCGTCGACTTCGAGTCCAACGCCGGCGGCCCCTCGAGCGGCGAGGTCGTCGTCGTCTCTGGCGCCGACGGCGCCGAGCTGCACCGCTTCGTCGGCCAGGACGGCGAGGGCCTCGGCATCGGCAACGCCGTCGCCGGCGACTACGACGGCGACGGCCACGCCGACCTCGTCATCGGCGCCTGGGTCAACTCCGAGCAGGCGCCCTCGGCCGGCAAGGTCTACCTGCGCAGCGGCAAGACCGGCGAGGTCCTGCGCACCTGGACCTGCGTCACCGCCAACGACACCTTCGGCTTCGACGCCACCCTGCTCGGCGACGTCGACGGCGACGGCCGGCCCGACTACCTCTTCACCTCCGCCTGGAGCGGCGTCAACGGCGCCAAGTCCGGCCGCGTCTTCGTGATGTCGGGCGCCGCCGGCGCCGCCGCGCGGGACTAGACTGGCTCCATGCCTTTCCCGCGTTATTCACTGCTCGCCGTCGCCCTCGCGTCGCCCCTGCTCCTGTCCTCCTGCGCCTTGCTCGATTCCCAGGAGGAGGTCGACCTCTCGACGATCCAGCGCGATGCGGTGGTCACGGTCGAGTTCTGGGGCACCGAATCCGACGAGGAGGCCGATCGCGTCGACTCCGTCCTGCTCGGAACCATGGTCCTGCAGCAGGACCCGACCTGGCCCCGGGGGACCTCCAGCTTCGAGGTGCCCGCTCCCGAGAGCGCCAACCACGCCACGATCCTGGTCCAGCGAGGCCCGTCGCCCTCGCCGCCCACGGCCACCCGCCACGTCGCCTTCGCCGAAGGCCGGGAGAAGCCGTTCCGGCTCGTGCTGCCCTTCTTCCCCAAGATCAACGGCCAGGAAGCGGCGACCGCCGGCTCGCGCTGAGCGAACCGGCGGCCGATGCGGCGGCGGCGAGCCGCCGAGCGGTCGCTGCGCCTAGGCCGCGTCCTCGACCTTGTGCAGATGGACGTCGGTCTGCGGGAAGGGGATCGACACGCCGGCGGCGTCGAAGGCCTCCTTGGCCTTCTCGAGCAGGTCCCAGTAGACCGCCCAGTAGTCGGCCGTCTTGACCCACGGCCGGCACAGGATGTTGACGCTGGAATCCGCCAGCTCGCCGATCGCGATCACCGGCTCCGGATCCTTCAGGATGCGCTCGTCCTCACCGACCAGCCGCTCGAGGATCGCCTTGGCCTCCTTCATGCTGTCCTCGTAGCCGATGCCGAAGACCAGGTCGATCCGCCGCGTGTCGTTGGCCGAGTAGTTGGTGATCGTGCCGCCGGTGATCTGGCCGTTGGGCACGATGATCTTCTTGTTGTCGCCGGTCTTCATGATGGTCGAGAAGATGTGGATCTCGACGATCACGCCGACGGTGCCGCCGGCCTCGACGAAGTCGCCGGCCCGGAAGGGCTTGAAGAACATGATCATGACGCCGCTGGCGAAGTTGCCGAGCGAGTCCTGCATGGCGAAGCCGATCGCCAGGCCCATCGCGCCGAGCACGGCGACGAAGCTAGTGGTCTCGACCCCGAGCTTGCCGACCGCCGAGATGAACACCATCAGCAGCAGGCCCATCTTCGCCAGGTTGGCCAGGAAGTTGGCCAGGGTCGGTTCGACGTTCGCCTTGGTCAGGCCGGCGCGGATGCCGCGCCGCACCCAGCCGACCACGAACAGGCCGATGACCAGGGTCAGGAGGGCGCCGAGCACCTTGGGGCCGTACTCGGCGGCGAAACCCTGGAGGTACTCGATCCAGCCCTCGATGCTCTGGGGCTGCGGGTCGTTGCCGGCGTTCGGGTCGGCGCCGGCGCCGGCGCCTTCGGCCGGCGGATCTTGCAAGAGGAGGTAGGGGAGCAGTCGCAACATGGCAGTCGGGGGGGTGTGATGGGGGGCGCGACCACTGTAGGCCCCCCAGGCCGGCGCGGGCAGAATGGGGGGGTGGTCCGCCGCGCTGACGTATCCCCAGTGACCTGCCCCCATTGCGGGCGCCGGCCGCTGCAGAACGCCTTGCCCGTGGCCGGTCTACGGCGTTTCCCGGGCTCCGCCAACCCGCGGGTGGTGCGGGTGGTGCTGCTCGGCTGCCGGCCCTGCCTGGTGCGCGAGTTGTGGGCAGGCGTCTCCGAGCTGTTCAGCGGCTTCCGCGGCCTGCTGGCGATGTTCGTGCTGCCCTTCGCGCTGCTCCACGCCGTCCGGGCCGCCTTCTGGACCGTCGCCCTGCCGCTGATCGGTCCGACCGTGTGGCTGCGCCGCTCGCTCGAAGAGGCCGGCCTGGACTGGGGCGACTTCCTGCGCGGCCGCCAGGAGGAGGAAGCCCGCCCGCTGCTCGACGACGCGCAGCGCCGCAACCTCGCCGAGGCCCTGGTCGTCCTCCTCCGCGACATCGCCGGCGCCGACGGCACCACCGGGACCCGCGAGTGGGCCGCGGTCCGCTCTTACCTGCGCTTCTTCTGGGCCGACGAGCCCGAGATCGCCGCCTCCGCTGATCCGGGCCCGTCGCCGTCGCCGCCCCCGACCGCCGCGGAGCGCGCCGCTGCCGCCGCCGTGGTCCGGGCATCCACCGGCGCCAACGACGCCCGGCTGGTGCTACAGATGCTGCTCGGGGTCGCAGAACAAGCTGGAGGAGTAGTGCACTCCGAGGCGGAGCGGCTACAGCAGATCGCCCTCCAGTGCGGCTTCCCGCCCGAACTGGTGGCGGACGCCATCGGGCTGCCCGAGCCGCCGCCCGAGCCGCCGCCCGAGCCCGACAGCCCTTGGACGGTGCTCGGCTTGCCCGCCGGCTCCAGCCACGCCGAGGTCCGGAGCCGCTACCTGCAGCTCGTGCGAGAGAACCACCCGGACCGCCACGCCCACCTCGGCCCGGCCTTCCAGGCGGCCGCCACCCGGCGCATGGCCGCGATCAACGGTGCCTACCGAAGGCTGACGAGAAGCAAGAGACGGGCAGGGGGTTGAGCGGGGGCGGCTCCCCGGCCCCGGGGCCGCCGGCCAGGAACAGCGGCGGCGCCACTTGGTTCGGCGCCTCGGGGTGGAACAGCGAGGCCAGGTACTGGAGCTGCTCCAGGCCGGCCCCGAGCTCCCCGCAGGTGCCGGCGTAGCACAGGACCTCCCGGGCGTCGCAGAGGTCGTAGGCGTCGAGCAGCCGCTTCCACCAGCCGAAGCGGGGCGGGCTGACGTTGATCGCCTGCGGCGCCAGTGCCTCGATCTCGATGGTCGAGTAGATCGCGGCGTCCCAGCTCAGCGGGCCGGGGTGCTCCAGCAGCATGCCGCGGGTCTCCTCGGTGAGGGCGGCGTCCTCGAGGATGGCGTTCGGCAGGGCGTAGGAGACGCGCTGGTACAGGTCCGGCGGCGGCATCGGGTCGCGCTCGAAGGAGTGGAAGTCGACCACCTCCACCCGCTCCAGGGCGGCGAGAGTGGCGACCAGCTCCTCGCTCCAGCTCTCGTCGGCGTCCAGGGTGAAGCCCAGCTCCCGGAACTCCCGGTGCCAGGCCACCACCGCGTCCAGGTCGAGCTCGATGCCGGGGCCGCGGGAGAGGACGAAGCGGACCGGCCGCAGCGGCCGGTCGAGGACCTCGGCCAGGCTCGAGTCGGCCTGCTGCAGGGCCAGGGCCAGGCCGGCGCTCTCCAGGGCCCAGCGGCGCGGCCCCGAGAGGCCCGTGGCGGCGAGCCGGCGGGAGAAGTCCTCGAAGCGCCAGACCCCGATCGAGCCTTCGGCGGCCGCGCGCAGGACGGCCGACGGCCCCGCGCCGTCCCGGCCGCTGGTGTCTTCGCCGATGCCCTCGCAGCTGGCGCCGCTGAGCACGACTTCCAGCGAGTGAAAGCACACCCCACTCGGGGAAGGCAGTTTCAAGTCCTGGAAACGGATTCCGTCGATCTGGACCGAGAGATCCGCGATCCGGGAGAAGCTGCTGATCGCCCCGTGAGGAAAGGACGGGTTATCGGTGTCCAATTGGCCTCGTGGCGGGCTCGACGAGCGGGCCGGAGACCATAGGTAGTTCCGAAAATTTCGGCCTGCCAGCCCTAGCCTGAGGGGCGGCGGCCGGTGTTATGCTCCGCCCGAAATGGACCCCAAGCGGCGTTACGACCTGATCGTCATCGGCGGCGGAATCGCCGGCGGAGCGGCGGCCCTGCGGGCGGCCCAATACCTCCTCAAGGTGCTCTGGATTCGCGGTGACCGCAAGACCGCGAAGCGCTCGCGCGGCATGTGGGTCGCCAACATCGACAACATGATCGGCCTGCACGAGGGCATCGTGCGCAAGAAGGCCCTGAAGCTGCTCCGCGGGGCCGAGCACGATGGGGCGCGCGGGGTCCTGGCCGACGCCCCGCGCTGGGCGATCTCCTCCCGGGACATCATCGAGAACACGGTCGAGCGCGTGGAGGCCGAGTTCGCGGATTACGTGGACATCGTCGACCAGGCCGCCGACGGCGCCAGCCGGGAAGGCGCCGACGGCCCGTTCCAGATCCGCTGCGGCGACGACGAGCACCTCGGCGACGCGGTGGTCCTGGCGACCGGGGTGATGGACCGGCAGCCGAGCATCCTCAAGCAGAAGGACGGGGAGGCGCGGGACGACGTCAAGTGGGTCTACCCGTGGGCCAACCGGGAGGACATCCTCTACTGCATCCGCTGCGAGGGCCACCTGACGGTGATCGGCCGCGCCGCCGTGATCGGCAGCTCCGAGTCCGCGGCGCAGCTGGCGATGATGCTGCACGAGCGCTACGGCTCGGCCTGCTGCCTGCTGACCAACGGCGCGGCGCCGGAGTGGAGCGCGGAGTCCCAGCGGGTGCTCGAGGCCTACGGCATCGGCCTGCACCGCGAGCGGATCACCGACTTCCGCGGCGCCGGCGACGGCATGCGCGCGATCCAGCTCGAAGGCGGCGGCGAGGTCGAGGTCCGCTTCGCCCTGGTCGCGCTCGGCCTGTTCCGGGTCTACAACGACCTCGCCCGGGAGCTGGGCGCCGAGCTCGGCGACGCCGGCAAGCCGGAGCAGGAGCGCCACGTCCTGATCGACCCCCGCGGCGAGACCAGCGTCCCCGGCTTGTTCGCGGTCGGCGACCTCGCCACGCGGGCCGACGAGCCGGTGATGAAGCAGGTCTACACGGCGCAGGAATATGCGGTGCGCGCGGTAGATTCGGTCGATTCCCGGCGCCGACGGCGCATGCGGGCTGTGCGATTGGCCGATAACGGATAGAATTCCCCTGCCCCTTGTCTGCTTTGGATCCCCTCTCCAGCCGACCCATGACCGATCCTTCTGGCAATGGCGGCCGCCTCCTGGTGGTCGACGATGACCCGGGGATGCTCGACCTCTACCAGGCCATCCTGAGCCCTGAGTACGAGGTGCACCGCTTCGCCACCGCCGAGGAGGCGCTGGAGGCGCTGCCCAGCCACCGCTTCGACCTCGCCGTCTGCGACCTGGCGCTCCCTGGCATGGACGGCATCGAGCTGCTGCGACGCATCCGGCAGCACGACCTCGACATGCCGGTCATCCTCGCCACCGGCGCGCCGACCGTGGAGTCGGCGATCGAGGCCGTGGAGTTCGGCGCCATGCGCTACCTGGTCAAGCCCTTCGGGCCGGCAGAGCTGCTCAAGGTGGTGCGCTTCGGCCTGGGCCTGGGCCAGATGGCCACCGCCCGCCGCCGTGTCGCCGAGCACATGCAGGGCCGGAGCCTGGTCGACTCCGACCGCGCCGGCCGCGAGGCGGTGTTCGAGCGGGCCATCGAGCGCCTGCGGCTGGAGTTCCAGCCGATCGTCTCCTGGAACCAGCGCGAGACCGTCGGCTACGAGGCGCTCCTGCGCACCGAGGAGCCGCTGCTCGCCGCTCCCGAGAACTTCCTCGCCGCGGCCGAGAAGCTCGACCGCGCCTGGGAGCTCAGCCGCGCCATCCGGCGGCTGGCGGCGCAGGCGGTGGAGAAGCTCCCGGACGGCGCCAAGCTCTACGTCAACCTGCGGCCCGACGACCTCAACGACCCGGACCTGATCGACGCCACCGCGCCGCTCTCCTTGGTCGCCCCGCACGTGGTCCTCGAGGTGACGGAGCGCGAGTCCTTCGACGTCGTCGACGCCTCGGCCAACAAGATCGCCTGCTTGCGCCTGCTGGGCTTCGGCGTCGCCATGGACGACCTCGGCGCCGGCGACAACGGGCTGGTCACCTTCGCCCGGCTCGAGCCGGACGTGGTCAAGCTCGACATGCTCCTGGTGCAGGGCTCCGACCACGACCAGGTCCAGCAGATGCTCGTGCGCTCGCTGTGCGAACTCTGCCAGCAGCTCGAGACGCGGGTGATCGGAGAGGGAGTGGAGACTCGGGCCCAGCGCGACGCGCTGGTGGACGCCGGCTGCGACCTGATGCAGGGCTACCTGTTCGGCACGCCGCGCCCGGCCTTCCACGCCGCCAACTTCGACTAGGAAGGGGCGGGGAAGGCCTCCGATTGGCGAATCCGGCTCCTGGCTGGGGCGTACCGCCCGGTAATCCCGCCCGAGCCATGACCCTCCTCCTCCTCCTGATCGTGCTGCGCCGCTGGGGCCCTTTCCTGCTCCTCGCCGGCCCGCTCGCGCTCGGAGGAGGCGCTGGACTCGACGGCGACGGCTCCCTCGACCTCTGGCTGCGCTCTCCGATCGTGGCCGTCCGCGAGGCGGACGACCCGGAGGAAAGCGCGGAATTATTCGGACGCGATTCGCCCTCTGTGGCGTTCTCAAGCTGAAGGGCGTCGGCGGCGCTCCGGGGGGACCGCCGTCGACATGCCCGCTCCATCACCGCAACCACGCTTCTTCGCTTTTTGGGGGGTCCCTTGAATTCGATTCCGCTGCTTATTCTCCTCGCCGCTCTCCAGCAGGCGATGCCGCTGGAACTCCTGCAGCCGGAGACCCCGGCCCGGGTCGAACCGATCTTCGGCCGAGTGGTCGACCCCGAAGGGGAGCCGGTCCCCGGCGCCTCCGTCAGCGCCCGCTTCCGCTTGCTCCGCTGCCCGCGCGGCTGCGCCGAGAGCGCCGAGGAGCTGCGCTTCCTGGTTCAGGCGGATGACGCCGGCCGCTTCCGCGTGCCGCCTGCGGATCACGCCGAATGGGGCGCCGGGCTGCCGCTGGGGCCGGTCGAGCTGGCCTCCGGCGGGGCTTCACTGGTCTATTCCCCGGATTGCGGCGTGGAGCGAGCCGTCCTGGTGCGGCCCGCCGCGCCGGCGCTCGGGCTCACCCTCGGCCGCTTCTGACGAAGAGGCCGCCGCGTCGAATCAGCCGGGGAAACCTCGCCCGATCTCGCCCCATGCCAGCGGGCTAGGCGGGGTCACCGGGGCCGGTGGATCCTGGTGGAAGCCGGTGGGCGAGACGTCGTTGGCCGCGTCCGGGTGAAAGAGGGCGGAGATCTGCTGGATCTGCGCCCGGCCCGGCCCGAGCTCGAATTGGCCGCCGCCGTAGCTCGGAATGCCCTCGCCTTGGCACCACCCGAGCACCCGGAGCAGCTCCTCGACGCCGCCGAAGCGCGACGGCTTGATGTTCACATAGCCTGGACGCGGCAAGCGGCGCAGGTCGTCCAAGCCGTGGAGCGGCGCGTCCCAGGCGACGCGGGCTCGGTGCGGCGCCAGCGCTTCCCAGGCCGGGCCGGCGGCAGCCGGGTCCTCGAGGATCGCATCCGGCAAGGCCTCGGCGACCGCGGCGTATCCCGCTGGGTCGGGCGACGGCCCGGAGAAGGCGCCGTGGTAGTGCCCCTTGAAGTCGACCACGGCGACGCCCCCGGTCTCGCGCAGCTGGTCCAGGGTCGACGCGGTCCAGTTCTCTGCCCAGTCCAGCTTGAAGCTCAGGTCGGGGAAGAGCTGGCGCAACCGGCGGAGCGGGGCCGCCGTCGCCGGCTCGCCGAGGCCGAGCGAGACCGCGTAACGAACCGGCCGCGGCTCCCTGCCGAGCAGCCCGGGCAGATCGCGCCCGGCCTGCCGCAGCGCCAGATCGAGCGCCGCGCTCTCGAGGGCCCAGCGGCGGTAGCGGCGGCTGGCATCCTGCGCCGGCGGCGCGGGGAACAGCTCCATGGCCGCGGCGCGGGCCGCGAAGTCGCCGAAGCGGCCGCGCCACCCGGCGAACTCCCGCAGCGAGGCGCGGCCCGCGTCTTGGAATTCGAGCTGCTCCTCGGCGGCGTAGGTGACGTCCTCGCCGAGCCCCTCGGAGCCGGCGCCGCGCATTCGCAGCACGGTGGAGCGCCGGGTCCAACCCGACTTGGTGGTGAGCTCGAGACCGAGCAGCTCGAGCTCGTCGATCTCGAACTCGAGCGCGGCGATCGCGTTCCAGGCCATGCCCGATCCTAGGGCAGGTCGGCGGCGCTTCCAGCTGGCCGCTAGAGGATCGTGAAGCCGAAGCTGCTCTCCTCGACCGCGACGCCGCCCTCGACCACCGCGGCGGTCAGGGTGTAGCTGCCGAGGTAGCCCGGCGGCAGGTTCAGCGGCACGGGGAAGGAGTAGGGCACGGTCCGGCTCTGGAAGGGGCTGAGGGCCTGCGGGCCGGCGCTGAGGACCCGGTAGCCGCCGATCGGCAGCACGGCGACCACCGCCACCAGGGGGTTCTCGGCGCGGTTGGTGGTGCTCTCCAGGTCCAGGTCGAAGACCAGGGTGCCGCCCGGCGCCAGGCTGGTGGAACCGGTCGGGGTCGCGGTCAGGTCGACGCGCGGCCGGCGGTGGAAGACCAGGTTGCCGACCGACTGGTCCCAGTTGGTGACGCCCATGTCGAGCTCCTCGGACCACGAGTAACGCAGCTCCAGGCTGCTCTGCGGCGTCCGGTCGAGCGCCAGCCAGCCGTCCTCGAGGTCGGCGCTCCAGGCGCTGCGCGGCAGGATGACGCCGTCGACGCGCACGCCGTCGACCGACTGCAGCGGCGCGGGTCCGATCGAGTAGACCCGGCCGCCGTTCAGGGGCAGGCTGGCGTCGGTGGTGCGCTGGGCCTTGTTGTCGAGGTCGGCGAAGAACAGGGCCTCGACCACGCTCGCCTTGGCCGAGGTCCAATTCTGGTTGGCGGGGATGCTGCCGCCGTCGTTGAGGTAGATGCGGGTGCCGCCCCACCAGATGCCGCCGATGACGTCGTGGAAGCCGTCGAGCTGCAGGTCGGCGAAGGCGATCGCCGAGACCATGCCGCCGGAGTCGGACCAGTAGGGTGTGGTGGCCAGGTTGCCGTTGTTGCTGCGGTAGACCTTGAAGCGGCCCTGCCCGCCGCTCAGCTGGTTGTTGTCGGTGACGCCGAGGTCCTGGTCGCCGTCGCCGTCGATGTCGCGCCAGGCGAGGGTGTTGCCGTTCTGGTTGTTGTTGTCGCTGCTGGTCCAGCCGGCGCTAGTGGCCAGGCCGCCCGGTCCCTGGAAGAAGATCCGGTTGGGGCCCTTGGCGGTGCAGCAGGCCAGGTCGAGGTCGCCGTCGCCGTCGGCGTCTCCCCAGGCGATGTCCATGGTGTGGTCGGAGGGGCTGGTCCAGCCAGGGGTGGTCTGCAGGCTGCCGCCGACGTTGTAGTAGACGCGGTTGGGCGCTGGCGCGCCGTAGTAGGCCTCGCCCACGGCCACCGCCAGGTCGAGGTCGCCGTCGCCGTCGGCGTCTCCGAGGTCGCAGCTGAAGCTGTAGAAGCGGTCGGCGCTCTGCCACGACGGGGTGCTCTCCAGCGCGCCTCCGAGGTTGCGGTAGAGCTTCACCCGGCCCAGGTCGCCGAAGCCGCCGGGGCCGAGGAAGACCGACACGGCGACGTCGGTCCAGCCGTCCTGGTCGACGTCGCCGACCGAGAGGTGGCCGTGGTAGTCGATGTCCGAGGACTGCCACGACGGGCTTGTGGGGAAGTTGCCGTCGCCGTCGTTCAGGAACACCTCGACCCGCTGCCGCAGGATGTCGTTGCCGTTGGCGACGACCAGGTCGTGGAAGCCGTCGCCGTCGATGTCGGCGAAGGCGCCGCCGGTCGTGACGCCAGTCTTGTAGGACTCGTAGTCGGCCTGGGTCGAGTAAGGGACCGGCCCTTGGGCCGCGAGCATCAGGAGGGTGCAGAGCATGGTTGGGCGTCAGGCTCTTTCCCCGCTCTAGTGGAGACGGACGGACCGAACACGAAGCGCGCTTCAGGCCCGCCCGCCTCAACAAGAGACGAGAAGGAGCCTGACACCAGTCTAGTTCAAAAGGTCGATCTGCACCGCCCGGGAGACGAAGCGCAGGCCGTAGTCGCCGTCGTAGCTGACGGCCAACAGCCACAGATGGCTGCCGGCGTACCAGGCCGGGGCGTTGCTCGGCACGGTCAGCGTGGCGTGGGCGCGGGCCAGTTGATCGAGCTTGCCGGCCGGGCGGTCGAGCTGCGACGGGAACTGGCCGCGCACCGTGTCCCAGAACAAGGGGTCGAAGCTCAGCGGCAGATAGTGGTCCTTGAACCAGGTCGGCCCGGCGCCCGAGCGCGAACCGAGCAGGGCGTAGTGCTCGCCGGCTTCGGTGGGAGGGAAGCGCAGGTCGAGGTCGACGACGCCGCCGGCCGAGAGCGAGACGGAGCCAGCGCTGGCGGTCAGGATGGGCTGGTGGTCGAAGCGCCAGACGGTGACCCGGCCGGCGTGGCTGGCGGCGCCCGGGTCGGCGAAGGGGGAGCCGACCAGCAGCTCGGCGCGGCCGTCGCCGTCGAGGTCGCCGGCGCCGAGGCAGTCGCCGTTGCCGCTGCCGCGGAAGTTCCAGAGCCGTCGGCCGTCGGCGCCGCTGAACAGGCCGGCGCGGCCGCAGCTCGCGAGCAGGGCGACGGGGTCGTCCCAGTACGGCACGCCGATCAGGAAGTCGCCGCGGCCGTCCTGGTCCAGGTCGCCGACGCTCTCGACCCGTTGTCCGTAGGCGTTGCCGTTGCCCTCGGTGAACTGGAAGCGGACCGCGCCGGTGGCGCCGGAGAGCACCAGCGCGACGCCGGGCGCGAGGCCGGCGTTGGGCGCGCCGACCAGCAGCTCGGGCACGCCGTCGTCGTCGAGGTCGCCGAGCCCGGCGAGGGCGTGTCCGAAGCGGGCCTCCTCGGACGGCCCGGTGAAGCTCGTGATCAGCGCGCCGGTGGCGCCGGAGCGGACCTCGACCGTCCCCATGTTGGGGCGCAGGTGGTCGGCGAAGGGAGCGCCCAGGCCGAAGTCCGGCCAGCCGTCGGCGTCGAAGTCGCCGACCTCGGCGAGGGCGGAGCCGAGCTTGTCGCCGTCGCCGCTGCCCGTCCAACTGCGGATCACCGCGCCGTTGGCGCCGGAGAGCAGCGACACCTCGCCGACGTTCTGCAGGCCGCCGGAGTCGGCGCCGGGGGCGCTGGCGAGGAGATCCCGAACGCCGTCGCCGTCGAAGTCGCTGACGGCTGCCAGGGTGTCGCCGAAGCGGTCGAGGGGCTGGGCGCCGTCGATCCGCCACAGCAGGCTGCCGTCGGCGCTGGACCAGGCGAGGACGGCGCCGGAGTGGCCGCTGGCGTTCGAGGCGCCGGCCACGAGGTCGGGCACGCCGTCACCGTCCAGGTCCCCCGGGCCGGCGAGGGAGGCGCCGAGCCAGTCATGGCTGCTGCCGCCGACGTGGGTGCGGAGCAGGCTGCCGTCGGCGCCGCTCCGGAGCTCGACGGTGCCGGCGTTGCTGCGGCCGTAGGCGTCGGCGCGCGGGGCGCCGATGGCGTAGTCGCCGACGCCGTCGCCGTCGAGGTCACCGATCACCGCCAGGCTGCGCCCGAACTCGTCGCCGGCGACCGAACCCGGGTGCTTGTGCAGCAGGGTGGCTCCGGTCTGGGCCGGGAGCGCGGAGGCGAGGAGGGCGGCGAGGGGGAGGAGTAGGGGGGTTCCAGGGGCCATGGAGGGGGTGGTTCCCACCATAGCCGAGCATCCTGGAACCGGGCTAGACTTGCCGGCCAAGATGGACTCGAGCTTGCGCCTGGCGGTCTACCGCGCCTTCGTTGAGGAGGAGCGGGCGCCCTCGGCTGCCGAGCTGGCCGTCGCGCTCGGCCGCCCCTTGGCCGCGGTCGAGGCCGAGCTGCGGGAATTGGACCGCCAGCACGCCTTGGTGCTCCAGCCGGGAACCATGAGGTTGCTCATGGCGATGCCCTTCTCGGCCGTGCCGACCGCCTTCCGGGTGCGCAGCGGCGGACGCGGCTGGTGGGCGAATTGCGCCTGGGACGCCCTCGGCGTGCCCGCCCTGCTCGGCGCCGACGCCGTGATCGAGACCGCCTGCGCCGACTGCGGGGACCCGTGGCGGCTGGAGGTTCGAGCCGGCGCCGCGCCGGCCGGTGCGGGCCTGGTGCACTTCGCGGTCCCGGCGGCGAGCTGGTGGCGGGACATCGTCTACACCTGAGCGACGATCCTGCTCTTCCGGTCGGAGGAGCACGTCCGTCGCTGGTGCGAGCGCCGCCAGCTCCCCTTCGGCGCCACCATGGACCTGGACACCGCCTGGCGCCTGGCCCACGCCTGGTACCACGACCGGTTGGACCCGGGCTGGCGGCGGCCGGCCCCGGCGGCGGCGCAAGAGCTGTTCGCCTCCCTCGGCTTGCGCGGCGCCTTCTGGCGATTGGAGGAGGAATGAAGAGCGGCCGGCCCCGGAGTGGGGCCGGCCGCGAGGGAGCGGACCGGAGGATCCGACCGCGGTAGCCGGGATCAGCCGATCACAGCGACGATGCTGTTGAGGAAGGTGGCCGAACCCATGTCGAGGCCGTGGAACCACACCTGGACGCCGGTGGTGCCGGCCGGCACCGGCACGGAGAGGGAGGCGTTTCCGCTGGCGTCGGCCGTCAGGGCGGGCATCTCGGTGTACGGCGGGGTCAGCAGCAGGTCGCCGAAGGGGGTGCTGGTCGGGCCGCCGCCCACCACCGAGTAGCCGTGGCGCACCAGGCCCATCGGCGTGGCGTTGGAGACGTCGAAGGTGGCGACTTGGCCGGCGACGAGGTTGCTGACCGAGTAGCTCGGCCCCGAGACCTCGACGACGATGAACAGGGTCGCCGCTTCATGCTTGTCCTGCCAGTTCCCGTTGGCGGAGTCCACGCGCAGGTAGTCCTCACCGTTGGGGTCGACGCCGGTGCTGTTGTTCGGCTCGCCGGCGGCCCAGTTGGTGTACGACCAGGCTTCCCCGCTCTCCCAGACCCAGGTGCCTTCGACGGCTTCGTCGGTGCCGCCGAGGAAGATCGAGCGCTGGATGAACTCAGGGGCAGTGCTGGTGCCGGAGTTCCACTTGGAGAAGTTCTCCCAGATCCAGGTGTTCTCCGCCGCGTCGGTCGCGGTGGCGACGTAGCCGCCGAGGTCGGCGGCGGCAGCCCGCGCCGAGTTGAAGCCGGCGACGCCGCCGTAGCCGTTCTTGTAGGTAGCGATGTAGGTGTGGCCGTTGGCCGGGTTCACCATGCTGCGGATCTTGCCGAAGGCGCTGGAGTCGATCCGGATCTCATCCAAGCCCCAGATCTGGGCGTTGTCGCCGGTGTAGCGGAAACCGAGCATCAGGTTCGAGGTGCCTGCGTAGCTCGACAGATCGATGTGGTTGGCGTCGAGAAGGCCGCCGGTGCGGGTCTCGGTCCAGATCACGGTCCAGGTCGCGCCGCCGTCCGTGGAGGCTTCGACGGTGTTCACGCCGTTGCCCAGTCCAGCGGAGTGGTGGGCCATGTACTTGACCCGGTTCAGGTAGTCGAACCAGTGCATGTACACCGGGCCGGTCGCGCCGCTGAGGTCGACCGCCGGGCTGATCAGCATGTTGTCGGCCTGGCCGGCACCGTAATCGTGGAAGGCCATGCCGGAGATGATGTAGGTGTAGGAACCCGGCGATCCGGCCGTCCAAGCGCCGGCGGCGCCGTTGTTCTGCTGGGTCCAACCAGCAGCAGGCCAGGAATCGAAGTCCTCGCTGAAGTAGGTCGTTTGGGCGAGGGCGGTCGAGCTGAAGAGCGCGCCCAGGAGGAGAGCGGAGAGGATGTTTCTCATGGAGCTTCTGGGGTGGGTCGGAGAGTGTGGTCCGAGGTTGGGTTCGGGCAGGGGAGCCGAGGAACCATCTTCCAGGGTTGTAGCGGCGGCGCCCCGTGCAGTGGATTCTACTTTTGAATTCCCCGGGGAAACCCAAATAATTAATCGATCTCTCGAATCTGAAGAAAACAGGTTCCGGTGCCGGGCGGAATAAGCTTGAAATGGCGATCATTCCACAAGCGGCAGGTTTCGTCGGAGGAATCCGGTTCCATCCCTCCGGAAAAATACGTAGAATCCCGATGATTCCCGGTTTGATCTTCCGGCGGGATTGTGGGATGTTGGAAATCCCTCCCTGGAGGGAGACCCCCGTCGAACACGCGAGACCCTTCCGTGACGCCTACTCCCGACCTCGCCACGCGCCCTGCCTTCGAAGAGGATTTCCGCCAGACGCTCCAGGCCTACCGGAGCGCTCTGATCGAGCTCTTCTCGGCTGTGGGGGAAGACCTCAGCAGTCCGCTGCTGATCGCGGAGCGGCTCCGTCTCCGGAAGAACCTGGTCTGGCGGATCTCCAACCTGGTCCAGGCCAAGGACCTCTACTCGGTCTTCCCTTACCTGCCCAGCTCGAAGGGCATGCTCGAGCTGCTGGCGCGCTTCGGGGAGCAGTCGGTCTCCGCCGCCAAGATCACCAAGACCAAGCAGGCCATGGTGGAGTTCGAAGCGATGGCCAGCTATCACGCGGGCGATCGGCCGACCCTCGAGCTGATCCTCGACAGCGTGGTCACCGGCCGGTCCGAAGGCCACCCCTTGATGGCCAGCCGCAAGGCCGCCTTCCGGGGCAATTGCGGCGTCTGGGGCATCCACGCCCGAGCCAGGGTGAACTCCCACTTCCTGGCGCCCAACGCCGAGAACCCGGAGCTCGGGGACATGGTGTTGACCAGCGGAGTGGTCGGCCTGCGGCGCTTCCGGGCCGGATCGATCTGGCCGCTGGCGCGGATCGGGGGACGAGGCGGGCGCATCGGCGACCAGGGACGGCCGCGCGAGCTCGCCATCGATCCCGACTACCAGGACCAGCCCGGCCTGAACCTCATCCCGGAGTTCTGCAGCTCTCCGATCCCGCCGATCCGAACCGTCGAGAGCGAGCTCGGCATCCTGTTCGAGCTGGCCGAGGGGCCGGTCGGGAACGGCAGCGTCACCGACATGTTCCTCGGCACGGCCTTGCCCGGCGTCGCCCCCATGGTGGCCGGTCCGGGGAACGAGCACGGCGCCCTCGAATGCAAGATCGACGCGCCGGTGCAGTCCCAGCAGTTCGACTTCTTCCTCCACCGGGACTTCCGGCTCCCCGGCGAGCTGGAGTGGTTGCTGGCCGGCAGGCTGCGGGGCGAGCTGAGGCTGGACCAGGGCCTCGAGAACGTCGACCTGCTCCCGCTCGGGGCGACGCCGCAGCGAGTCGGCTATGGCTTGTCCGTCGTCGGGACGCCGCTGGCGCCGGGATACCCCGAGCTCTGCCGCAAGGTCTACGAGCGGATGGGGTGGAACCCGGAGGACTTCTACTGCCACCGGCTGGTGATCGAGTACCCGCCCCTCACCTCCTCGATCTGCGTGCGCTTCGAGCTGCCCGCGGCGGCGGGGTAGGCGCTCCCGGCGGACAGGCGCGGCCGCCGCCCGCGGATCAGCCGAAGCGCAGCGCGTAGACCGGCGGCAGGTTGGCGCTGAGGGTCTGCCAGGAGTCGCCGCCGTCGTCACTGAGCCACAGCGACCCCGTGGTCGAGCCGAAGGCGAGCGTCTCCCCGTCCGGCGCGACGTCGAGGGCGTGGCGGAAGACCAGGTCGTAGGCGTGTTCCTGCGGCAGACCTCGCCGCAGGACCTCGAAGCTGCGGCCGCCGTCGCGGGTGCGGGTGATGACCACCTGGCCATCGGCGGGCACCCGCTTCTCGTCGCTGACCGCCGGCACGAACCAGGCGGTGTCGGGATCAGAGGGGTGAGCGGCCACCGCGAAGCCGAAGGCGGAGGGCTCGACTCCGGTCAGTTCTGTCCAGCGGCCTTCGGCCTCATCCCAGCGGAAGACGCCGTTGTGGTGCTGGCACCACATCCGCTCCGGCCCGGCGGCGCAGCGGGCGATCCGGTGCGGATCCTGGATCACCGGGTCGAAGGCGCGCTCCTCGGGCATGTAAGCGGCGCGCATGCCGTCCGCCCGGCAGGCCCAGCTGCCGCCGTCGTCGCGGCTGGTCCAGACGCCGCCGCAAGAGAGGCCCACGGTCAGCTCGCGCGGGTCGTCGGGGTGGACGCAGATCGAGTGGATGCCGGGCTGGTCGTAGCCGCCGCCGAACCACTCCTGGCGCTCGGGCGCGTCCCACAGCGCGTCGACCCGCTGCCAGGCGGCGCCCGCGTCATCAGAGCGGAACAGGGCGCCGGGGATCGTGCCACACCAGAGCCGGCCGGGCTGGTCGGCGCCGCCCGCCTCCAGCGACCACAGCAGCTTGACCGTCTCCTCGCCGCCGTCGTCGGGCATGGCGGGGGTGGCCAGCTCCTGCCAGCCGTCGGCGCCATCGCGCCGGACCTGGAGCTTGGGGCCGTAGTGGCCGAGGTCCAGGCAGGCGTAGAGCGAGCCGTCGCGGGCGTCGGGCAGCACGATCGGCACCGGGTCGCCGAGGAAGGCGGTGTCGGTGACCCGCCAGGCGCCATCTCGGCGCTCGTAGGTGAAGAGTCCCTTGCGGGTGGCGACGAAGAGACGGTTCATTTCATCCTCCAGAGAGCGCTTGCATGACGAGGACCTCCGTGCCGTCAGGCAGCGGCCGGGTGAGGTCGTCGTCCCCGCGGGCGAGCTGGCCGCCGACGAAGACCGCGATGTGCTTCCTCAGCCGGCCGCGCTCATCGACCAGGTAGCCGCGCAGCTCCGGCTGGCCGGCCAGGACCAGGTCCAGGGCCTGGCGGGCGTGCTCGGCCTCGACCTCCGCCGCCGGGGTCTCGAGGAAGCGCCGCAGCTGCGGCGTGAAGGCGACGCGGAGCCTGCTCATCGCTGCCGCTAGTCTAGGGCAGGCCGCCGACGCGGGGCGGCCGCCGCCTTCCCATGCAGCCCACTCCCGCCCAGCTCCGCGCCCTGCGTCGGAAGGACCCGGCCCTGGCCGCCGCCATGAAGCGGCTCGAGCGCTTCCCCGGCTTCCCGACCTCGCACTACCGGAAGCGCACCCACTACGAGGCCCTGGCGCGGGCGATCGTCTTCCAGCAGCTGGCCTGGAAGGCGGCGGACACGATCTGGAACCGGGTGGTGGCGCTGACGCCCGGCCCGCGCCTGGCGCCGCCGCCGGAGCTCTTGACCTTGCCTGAGCCCGCGCTGCGCGGGGCCGGCCTCTCCCGCAACAAGATGCTGGCGCTGCAGGACCTGGCGCGGCACGTCGAGGACCGCCGGCTGCCGCTGCGCTCGATCGGCCGCCAGCCCGACGCGCAGGTCATGGAGGAGCTGGTGGCCGTGCGCGGCATCGGGCCGTGGACGGCGCAGATGTTCCTGATCTTCAAGCTCGGCCGGCTGGACGTGCTGCCGGCGGCGGACCTCGGCGTGCAGGAGGGCCTGCGCCGCCTGGATAAGCTGGAGCGCCGGCCGACGCCGAATGAGCTGGAGCAGCGCGGCGAGGCCTGGGCGCCGCTGCGCTCGGTGGCGGCTTGGTATCTGTGGCGGCTGGCGGACGAGGACTGAGATGAGTGAACCCTGCGGCGTCTCCGAAGAGCAGCTCTGGAGCTGGCTCGACCGCGACGCGCCGGAGCTCGAGGAGCACCTCGCCGGCTGCGCCCTGTGCCGCGGCCGCGCCGGGGAGATCCAGTCGCTGATGGACGTGGTCGCGGTCGACCGCCGGGAGCCGCTGCCGCTGCCCGAGACCATCGGCCCCTTCCGCATCCTGCGCTTGCTGGGCGAAGGCGCCACCGGCCGGGTCTTCGAGGCCGAGCAGGAGGAGCCGGCGCGCAAGGTCGCCGTCAAGGTGCTGAAGGGCGGGCGCATGGCCGGACCCGACGCGCTCAAGTTCTTCGTCCGCGAGGTCAGCTCGCTGGCGCGGCTGCGCCACCCCGGCATCGCCCAGATCTACCAGGCCGGTCACACCGAGGACGGCCACCACTGGTTCGCCATGGAGCTGGTCGACGGCCAGTCGGTCACCGACTACGTCTTCGGCCGCCGGCTGCCGCTGCGCGAGCGCCTGCAGCTGTTCCGGCAGATCTGCTACGCCGTCCACTCGGCGCACGGCCGCGGCATCATCCACCGCGACCTGAAACCTGGCAACCTGATGGTGGCCGAGCAGGACGGCGCGGCGCAGCCGAAGATCCTCGACTTCGGCCTGGCGCACGACGACCTCGGCGGGCCGCGCATGGTCAGCCTGACCCGGACGGGCCAAGTGGTCGGCACGCTGCCTTACATGGCGCCGGAGCAGGTGCGCGGCGAGCACGAGCTGGTCGACACCCGGACCGACGTCTACGCCCTGGGCGTGGTCCTGTACGAGCTGCTGAGCGGCGACCTGCCCTACGAGGTGCCGACCGGCTCGCTGGCCAGGGCGGTCAAGGTGATCGGCGAGGCCCGGCCGGCGCGGCTCCAGGGCCGCGCCGCCGGCGTCGGCTTCGAGCTCGAGGCGATCACCTTCAAGGCGCTCGAGAAGGATCCGGAGCGCCGCTACCTGTCCGCGGCGGCGATGGCCGAGGACCTGGAGCGCTACCTGGCCGACGTGCCGGTGCTGGCGCGGCCGCCGAGCGCGGTCTACCAGCTGAGCAAGTTCGTCAAGCGCCACCAGCTGCTGACGGCGATGACCGCGGTCGTGCTGGCGCTGGTGATCGGCTTCTCGGTCAAGGTTCGGATCGACGCCAACCGCATCCAGGAGCAGGCCGAGAAGGTGGCGCAGATGATCGGCGTCATGTTCGAGACCTTCAGCGCCGCCAGCTACGACGAGATGGGTCCGGACACCCCGGTGATCGAGATGCTCGAGGCCCTGGCGGCGTCGATGGACGAGCGCCTGGAGGGCTTCCCCGAGCTGGAGGCGCCGCTGCGGCGGTCGCTGGGCATGCTGCACCGCGACCACGGCAAGCTCGGGCTGGCGCGGCGAGAATTCGAGGAGGCGATCCGGCTGCTGGCCGGCGGCGGTGACGAGGCCGCCTTCGACGTCGCCAAGACCCAGGTCCAGCTGGCGGTGGTGGCGCGCGAGGACGGCGAGCTCGAGGAGGCGGAGCGGCTGGCTCGCGAGGCCCTCGCCGTCTTCCGCGGCCGGGGGGAGGAGGAGCTGCACCGGGTCGGCCAGGGGCTGACCAACCTGGCGCGGACGCTGGTCAAGCGCGGGCGGCTCGAGGAGGCGGAGCGGGCCTGCCAGGAGGCGCTGGCGATCCAGGAGCGGCACCGCTTCCTGAAGCCGGAGGGCTACGTCGGCACCCTGGTGATGATGGGCCGGATCCGGATCCAGCAGGACCGCTGGGTCGACGCCGAGGCGCCGCTGCGGCAGGCGCTGGCGGCGCAGGCGGAGATCGACCGCGCCGCGGGCAAGCCGTCGCGCAACACCGCCAGCGTCCGGATCAACCTGGCCTGGGCGCTGCGGCTGCAAGTGAAGTGCCGGGAGGCGGCGCGGCTGTGCGTGGAGGCCCGCGACATCGACCTGGAGTTCTTCGGCCCCGACCACGACCGGGTCGGCCGCGACCGGCACTGCATCGCCAAGGCGCTGCTGGCCGATCCTGCGGCGACGCCGGCGCAGCTCGAGCTGGCGCTGGCCGAGTTGAATTTGGCGGTCGGGGTCTTCCTGCGCGACCGCGGCGGCCGGCCGCGGCCGAACTGGGTCTCGGCGGAGCTGGAGGAGGCCGAGCAGTACATCGTCGAGGCGCGGCGGCGGCTGGAGGGAGATTCGTGAGCGGCGTTTTTCCCGCCGTCCGCCCGGCGGCGGGGTCATCCTGGTCGTGGGACTCCTGCGCATGACTGAACCTCCCGATCCGACCCGCGGCCCGGCCGGCCCGGCCCGCGATCCCGCCGCCGAGCGCAGCCGCCTGACCCCGTCGCTGGTCGGGGGCCTGCGCGCCGGCGACACCCAGGTCGGCGGCCTGCTCGACCAGCTCTACCGCGAGCCGATCCAGCGCTTCTGCTTCGGCTACCTGCGCTCCGAGGCCGAGGCCGAGGACGCGGTCCAGGACATCTTCTACAAGGTGCTGCGCAGCGAGCTGGTGCCGGACGACTTCCGCGCCTGGCTGTACAAGATCGCGCGCAACCACTGCCTCAACATGGTCCGCGACCGCGGCCGGCGCAAGGACGGCGCCGCCCTGCCCGACCGCTCGATCGCCGGCGCCTTCTCCAAGGGGCCGCTGAGCCAATTCGCCGCCGCCGAGGACCTCGAGCGGCTCGGCGCGGTGCTCGAGGCCCTGCCCGAGAACTACCGCGAGGTGCTGCGGCTGCGCTACGCCGAGGACCTCAGCCGCAAGGAGGTCGCCGAGATCCTCGACATCCCCGAGTCGGTGGTGAAGTCGCGGCTGTTCGAGGGCATGAAGATGCTGCGGTCGCGGGTGTCGGTGGACGGGCGGGAATAGCGAGCCGCCGGGCCAGCCCTTTGCTGCCCGCCGCGGCGGCGCGGCCTAGGATGGCGGCCGATGGATGACGCCGCAGACCTTGACCCGGGCCGGCCGATGAGCCCGGAGGAATTCCGCCGCCACGGCCGGGCGATGGTCGACTGGATCGCGGACTACTGGGAGCGGGTCGAGGAGCTGCCGGTGCGCTCTCGGGCGCAGCCGGGGGAGCTGCGGGCGGCGCTGCCGGCAGAGGCGCCGGAGCAGGGCGAGTCCTTCGAGGCCATGATGGCCGACGTCGACGAGCTGATCCTGCCGGGAATCACCCACTGGCAGTCGCCGAACTTCTTCGCCTACTTCCCGGCCAATTCGTCGCCGCCGGCGGTGCTCGGCGAGCTGCTGTCCGCGGGGCTCGGCGTGCAGGGCATGCTGTGGTCGACCAGCCCGGCCTGCACCGAGTTGGAGACCCACGTGCTCGACTGGCTGGTGGGCATGCTCGGCTTGCCGGCGAAATTCCGCTCCGCTGGCCCCGGCGGCGGCGTGATCCAGGACACGGCCTCGAGCTCCACCCTGTGCGCGCTGCTCGCCGCGCGGGAGCGGGCGGTGGCCTGCGTGCCGGAGGGGTCGGGCGGCGCGGCGGAGCTGGCGGACCTCGTTTACTACTGCTCCGACCAGGCCCACAGCTCCGTCGAGAAGGCGGCGCGTATCGCTGGCGTCGCCGCGGACCGGCTGCGGGTGCTGGCCAGCGACCACGACCGCCGCCTGGCCGCCGCCACCCTGCGCGCCGCCGTCGAGGCCGACCGCGCCGCCGGCCTGCGCCCGGCCTTCCTCTGCGCGACCGTCGGCACGACGTCCTCGAACGCCATCGACCCGGTCGCGGCGCTGGGCGAGGTCTGCGCCGAGCACGGCCTCTGGCTGCACGTCGACGCCGCGATGTCCGGCACCGCGGCCCTGTGCCCGGAGCTGCGCTGGATTCACGACGGCTTGGAGCGCGCCGACAGCTACTGCTTCAACCCGCACAAGTGGATGTTCACCAACTTCGACTGCGACTGCTTCTGGGTCGCCGACCGCGGGCCGCTGCTGGCGGCGTTGAGCATCCTGCCCGAGTACCTGCGCAACCAGGCCAGCGAGTCCGGCGCCGTGATCGACTACCGCGACTGGCACGTGCCGCTCGGCCGCCGCTTCCGGGCGCTGAAGCTGTGGTTCGTGATCCGCAGCTACGGCGTCGCCGGGCTGCAGGCGGCGGTACGCGGGCACGTGGCGCTGGCACGGGAATTCGCGGCGTGGGTGCGCGACGACCCCGACTGGGAGGTGGTCGGCGAGCCGCCGCTCAACCTGGTCTGCTTCCGCCGCCGCGGCGGCGACGACGCCAACGAGCGCATCCTCGAGGCCGTCAACGCCGCCGGCCGGGTCTTCCTGACCCATACCAAGCTGGACGGCCGCTACACCCTGCGCATGAGCATCGGCCAGACCCGGACCGAGCGGCGCCACGTCGAGCGGGCGTGGAAGGAGCTCCGCCGGGCCGCGGCGGAGCTCTGAGGATCGGCCGGAGGGCTCAGTCCTGCCAGGCCTTCACCACCTTGCCGTCGGGCCCGAACTCGACGTAGCTGAGGTGGCGGGTCTCGGTCTTGCTGTCGGTGTCGAAGATGAAGATCAGGTGGCCTCGGGAGTGCTTCTTCTTCAGATAGCGCCACTTCCAGATCTCGGTGCCGTCGTTGAGCTGGCTGCGCGAGCTGGGCGAGCACGTACTCCTGGTCCTTGCCGGGCTTGATCCGGTCCAGGGTGTCCTGGCTCACGTACTGGCCGCTGACCTCGGTGTCCGAGCCGGCGGAAATGACGCAGGCCGGCGCCGCGAGGGCGCCGGCCGCGAGGAGAGCGCTGCCGAGGATCCGGCGGGAGGCGAGGAGGGGCCGTTGCATGCCCCCACTATCGCATGATCCGCTCAGGTGTTGGCGATCTCGTAATCGGCCGCGTAGGTGTCCTGGGTCTCCTGCGGGATCACGTCGTTCAGGTAGTCGTAGTTCCCCGACTCCTTCATCAGGTTGCGGGCGATGACCATGCGCTGGACCTGGTTGGTGCCCTCGTAGATCTGCAGGATCTTGGAGTCGCGGTAGAACTTCGCGATCGGGTAGTCCTCCATGAAGCCGTAGCCGCCGAAGACCTGCACCGCGTCGGTGGCCACCGCGACGGCGACGTCGGTCGAGAAGCACTTGGCCATGGCCGCGTACTTGTTGACCGCCTTCATGTCGCCGGCGTCGGCGGCGGCGGCGCAGGCGTAGACCAGCCAGCGCGCGGCCTCGGTCTTCATCGCCATGTCGGCCAGCATCTGCTGCACCATCTGGAAGCTGCCGATGTTCTGGCCGAACTGCTTGCGCCGGTTGGCGTAGGTGTTGGCCAGCTCGAGCGCGCCGGCGGCGGTGCCGACGGCCTGCGCCGCGACGCCCGGCCGCGCCAGGTCGAGGGTCATCATCGAGTGCTTGAAGCCTAGCCCGGCCTTGCCGCCGATCAGGCGGTCGTCGCCGACGAAGACGTCGTCATAGGCGGTCTCGCAGACCGGGACCGACTTGATGCCCATCTTGTCCTCGACCTTCTTGATCGAGAAGCCGGGGTCGGTGTTCTCGACGATGAAGGCCGAGATCCGGCGCGAGCGCGAGGTCGGGTCGGTGACCGCGAAGCAGGTCAGGATCGTGGCGCGCGAGCCGTTGGTGGTCCACTTCTTCTCGCCGTTGATCTTCCAGCCGCCGTCGACCTGGGTGCCGCGCACCGACAGGCCGCCGGCGTCGGAGCCGGCGAACTTCTCGCTCAGCGCGAAGGCGCAGGCGGCCTCGCCCTTGGCGACCAGGGGCAGGTACTTGTGCTTCTGCTCCTCGGTGCCGCCGACGATGATCGGGAAGCTGCCGAGGGCGTTGACCGCGAAGGCGACGCCGAAGGCCGGGTCGGCCTTGGAGAACTCCTCGACCACCATGGCCAGGCCGAGCACGCCGTGCTCGTTGCCGCCGTAAGCCTTCGGGATCCAGGTGCCGAGCAGGCCGGCGTCGACGGCGGCTTGGAAGCCGTCCTCGTTGAAGCTCTCGTCCCTGTCGTGCTTGGCCGCGTTCGGCAGCAAGTGCGTCCGGGCGATTTCGTTGGCGACCGCCTGCAGGCGGAGATGGTCTTCGGTGAAAATGATGTTCGGGAGGGCCATGGAACTCCGGCGGAAGGGCGGCCTGGTGGGCGGGGAGGGCGGCCGCGGCGACTTCCGGGCGGGCATTCTAGCGGCGCCCCGTCTCCGGCCGCGGGTGCCGTAGAATCCCCCTTCCCAGGTAGCTCCCGTGGCCGGAAAGTCCCCCCCGAAGCAGCGTCCCGCCGAGACGCCCATGATGCGGCAGTACAACGCCGCCAAGAAGAAGCATCCGCAGGCGATGGTCTTCTTCCGCATGGGCGACTTCTACGAGCTGTTCTTCGAGGACGCCAAGATCGCTGCCAGGGAGCTCGGCCTGGCCCTGACGGCCCGCGACAAGGAGCGCAAGGTGCCCATGGCCGGCGTCCCGGTCCGGGCCATGGAGGGCTACCTGGTGCGGCTGGTGCGGGCAGGCCACACCGTCGCCATCTGCGAGCAGCTCCAGGACCCCAAGGACGCCAAGGGCATCGTCGACCGCGACGTGGTCCGGGTCGTCTCGCCCGGCACCCTGATCGAGGACGAGGCCCTGGTCGGCTCCGAGCCGCTGTTCGTGCTGGCGGTGGACGTGCAGGCGACCGCCGCCGGCAGCGCGGCCGGCGGCGGCGAGGACGAGCTCGGCCTGGCCTGGGCGGACCTGTCGACCGGCGCTTTCCGCTGCGCCTCGACCAGCGTCGAGCGCTTCCCGGAGGAGCTGGCCCGGATCGCGCCGGCCGAGCTGGTGCTGCCGGACCTGCACGAGTCGGACGGCAGCCCCGAGCAGCACGCGCGCCTGGAGGCGGTCCGCGCCGCCGCCGCCCGCGAGGAGCTGCCGGTCACCCTGCGACCCCCGTGGGCCTTCGACGCCCGCAACGGCGCCCGCGACCTGCGTGAGCAGCTCGGCGCCCGCACCCTGGAGCCCTTCGGCGTGGAGGACCGGCCGGAGCTGCTGGCCGGCTGCGGCGCCCTGCTCGATTACCTGGTCGACACCCAGAAGAGCGCCCTGGCCCAGATCCGCGACCTCAAGCGGCACGAACCGGCGCGCCACCTGGTGCTCGACCGCGCCACCCGCAGGACCCTCGAGCTCGTGCGCTCGCAGCAGGACGGCGGCCGCGAGGGCACCTTGATGGCGGTGCTCGATCGCAGCGAGACGCCGATGGGCGCGCGGCTGCTGCGCGACTGGCTGCTCGAGCCGCTGGTCGAGCGGCCGGCGATCCTGCGCCGCCAGGAGGCCGTCGCCGAGCTGCTCGACGCCGCCGACCGGCGCCGGGCGCTGGCGGAGGCGCTGGACGGCATGGGCGACCTGGAGCGGACCGCCGGCAAGGTGGCCTCGGGCCGCGCCGGGGCCCGCGAGCTGGTGGCGCTGGCCGGGGCGCTCGAGCGCGTGCCGGCGCTGCGCGGCGAGCTGGCCTCCGCCGCCTGCCCTGCGCTGTCCGAGCTGCGCGAGCGACTCGATCCGCTGGCGCCGCTCTCCGAGCGCATCCGCGCCACCCTGGCCGACGACCCGCCGCTGGGGTTGAAGGACGGCGGCCTGGTCCGCGAGGGCCACTCGGCCGAGGTCGACGAGCTGCGGGCGCTGGCGCGCGGCGGCAAGGACTACCTGGCCGCGCTGCAGCAGCGTGAGATCGAGCGGACCGGTATCCCGACCCTCAAGATCGGCTTCAACCGCGTCTTCGGCTACTACCTCGAGATCACCCACGCCCACCGCGACCGGGTGCCCGAGGACTACACCCGCAAGCAAACCCTGAAGAACGCCGAGCGCTACATCACGCCCGAGCTGAAGGAGTACGAGGCCAAGGTGCTCGGCGCCGAGGAGAAGTCCAAGGAGCTGGAGTACCGGATCTTCCTCGAGCTGCGCGAGGCGGCGGCGGCCGAGCTGCCGCGCTTGCTGGCGACCGCGGCGGCGGTGGCGGAACTGGACGTCTACGCCGGCCTGGCGCGGGTGGCCTCGGAGCGGCGCTACTGCCGGCCGGAGCTGGTCGAGGACTCGGTGGTGCTGGAGATCACCGAGGGCCGCCACCCGGTGGTCGAGGCGGCGCTGCTCGAGGACCCCTTCGTGCCCAACGACGCGCGCCTGGGCGAGGGCTCGCGGCTGGTGGTGCTGACCGGCCCCAACATGAGCGGCAAGAGCACCTGGCTGCGGCAGACGGCGCTGATCGTCCTGATGGCGCAGATGGGCGGCTTCGTGCCGGCCGACGCCGCCCGCATCGGCCTGGTCGACCGCATCTTCACGCGGCTGGGCACCGGCGACGACATCGCCCGCGGCCAGTCGACCTTCATGGTCGAGATGGTCGAGACCGCCAACATCCTGCGCAACGCCAGCGAGAGCAGCCTGCTGCTGCTGGACGAGGTCGGGCGCGGGACCAGCACCTTCGACGGCCTGGCGATCGCCTGGTCGGTGTGCGAGCACGTGCACGACCGGCTGGGCGCGCGGTGTTTGTTCGCGACCCATTACCACCAGCTCACCGACCTGGCGGCCAGTCTGGACCGCGCCCGCAACCTGAACGTCGCGGTGCGCGAGTGGGGCGAGGAGATCGTCTTCCTCCACCGCATCGAGGAGGGCGGTACGGACCGCAGCTACGGCATCCACGTCGCGCGCCTGGCCGGCGTGCCGCCGGGGGTGCTGGACCGGGCCAAGGAGGTGCTCGTCCGCCTGGAGAAGGACGAGGAAGGCCTCAGCCGCAAGATCCTGGCCGAGCACGACGCCGCGGCGCCGGCGGCGGAGCGAACCCTCGCTGCGGATGCCGCCCCCGCCGACCCTGCTGCGCCCGCGCCGCCCCCCGAGCCCGAGGTCCTCCAGCACAGCCTCTTCGACCTGCTCGAAGACGCCGACGAGGACCTGTTGGCCGAGCTGCGCGACGTCGACCTCAACGCCCTGCCGCCGATCGAGGCCTGGAAGCTGATCGAGCGGGTCAAGCGGGCGTTGGACGGCCGCTGAGGGGCTTCGGGGCCCGGCGGACCGTGCGCCGGCGCACGATGCCGTGCGGGCGGTCTCGCGTCCCCGGCCCGGCTGGGGTGGAGAGCATGGCACGGCTCTTGCCGGTTGCTTCCACCCCCTATGCGCGGTTCCCCCCTCCTCTGCTCCTTCCTGGCGGTCTTCGCAGCGGCCCCACTCCTCCACGCCCAGCAGCGCCCGATCCGCTTCGAGCCGCCGCCGGACATGCTGCCGGCGGAGTTGCTCGGGGAGGCCAGCGTCTCCGCGGGTGACCTCGACAGCGACGGCGACCTCGACCTCTTTCTGGTAGATGGCACCGGCCTTGGGCAGGATCGGACCAGGGTCTGGTGGAACGAGGGTGCCGCCGGGTATCGCGAAGAGCGTGGCGTGCCGAGCAACGCGACGAAGGTCGACGGCCGCGCCGTTCTGGTCGACCTCGACCGTGATGGTGACCCGGACTTGGTCGCTGGGGGCTTCCCCCTCCAGGTCTACGTCAATCAATACCCCGGCAGCTTCGTCGAGGCGGCCACCGGGCTCGCCTACGAATTCCCGCGAGTGCGTGACCTCGTGGTCGAGGACTTCAACGGCGATGGCAATGTCGACGTCTTCCAGGCGACCGCTCAGGGGGATCGCTTCTTCCTCGCCAGCGGCGGGAATCCCTGGCAGTTCAGCGACCAGAGCTGGTGGTTGCCGCCATCCGGGGCGAGTGGTTCCGTCATCGCCGCGGATTGGGAGGGCCTCGGCACCTCGGGGGTTGCTGTACTCGGAGACTCAGGGCTGCGGGTCCTCAAGTGGGAACCCACTTGGTCTACTTTCGAACTGGTCCAGGAGATGGTCTTCACCGGTGGCGCCTGTCTTGCCTCCGCAGATGTGAACGGGGATGGCGCCGTCGACCTCTTCGTCGGGGGAGAGGGTCACGACCGGATTCTCCTGAACGACGGCACTGGTCTGCTCCTGGCCACTCCCGGACTCTTGCCGACAGTCGCCACACTCACCACCGGAGCCGGTTTCGGAGACCTCGACAGGGATGGGGATCCAGACCTAGTCCTCAGCCATGACGGGGATCAGCTCGGCGATCTCTGGAATCGGGTCCTGTTCAACGACGGGCGCGGTAACTTCCATCGGGAGGCGAGATTGGGGAACGACCCGACATCGTCCCAGGGCATCCTTGTGGAAGACCTGGACCTCGATGGGGATCTCGATGTCTTCATCCGAAGCGGATATCGCGCCGGGTCGGAGTTGCTCCTGGGGGACGGGACCGGCGCTTTCCATGGACCGGGTTCCACCATTCCCCCGCTGGCCCTCTCCACCTGGGACCTCCAGCTCGCTGAGTTCGACGGCCAACCCGGCTTGGACGCCATCGCCTTCGCCTACCCGACCAACGCGGGCAAGCACCACGGAGTGTTCTTCTTCCCGAACGACGGTTCGGGCAGGTTCCGGACGGATCACGAGGCCATCCCTGCTTCGCTCCCTTCCGGGTATTCCCTCGGGTTTCGCGGCGGTGTCGTCGAGGATTGGGATGGCGATGGCCTCGCAGATCTCTTCCTCCATGACGGCCCCGGTGTCTACCCGCCGAGGTACCAGGCCTTGCTGATCAACGTCGGCGGCGCCTTCCGGAATGCGACCGATTGGCTGCCTGATCCCGAGCGTGGGACTGGGGCGGCAGCAGGAGGCGATCTCGACGGGGACGGGGATCCGGACCTCATCCTCGGCGATGGTGGCGGGAATCCGCGGAGGCTTGGCCTGCTCCTGAATCGTGGCGACGGCCGTTTCGAGGACCGCAGCGACAAGATGCCGCCGTGGGACTGGCCTCGCGGCGCGGTCGGGCAGATCGAGCTCGTCGATGTCGACCATGACCACGATCTGGACGCCATCATCGGCCCCAGGGTCCTCGGTGGCTTGGGGACCGAATTCGCCGTCTTCCTCAACGACGGCCGTGCTCGCTTCACCGAGCTGTCAGGAGCCGTTCAGCTTCCCCCTGGGAGCGCACCAGAAGGCTGGCGCGGTGGAGACTTCGACGGTGACGGTGATTGGGACCTCATCGGGCTGGATGCCTTCCAAGGCGCGATCTTCTTCCTCCCAGGCGATGGTCTTGGTCACTTCGGGCCGGAAGTCCCGGGTGCCTTCGCCGGCTCCGCGCCATTCTTCACCACGGACCTCGAGGTCGGTGACCTGGAGGGGGACGGCGACCTCGACGTGGTCATGAACACCAAGTTCCGCGAGAACCGCGTGTTCCTGAACGACGGTGGCGGCAGCTTCCAACCCAATCCGGTTCCCTCACCAGAGATCACGGACGGCATCTACTGGTACGGCTTCGGCCTCGGGGACGTGGACGAGGACGGGGACATGGACATCCTCCAGGGTGGCGGCGATTTCCTCCGCCTCCTCCTCAACCTCGACCGCCAGGTCCGCTGGCGCGCCCTTCCCCGCGCCGGCAAGCCGCTGGAGATCGAGGTCCACGGCACCGCCGGCGGTGGCTACACCCTCTTCTCCTCCGCCCGGCAGATCGACCGGCCGACGCCTTACGGCCGCCTGCGCGTCGACCTGCGCGCCCTCACGGGAACCCGCCGCGGCATCCTCGACGCCGACGGATCGGCGGTGGAATCCACGCCGATCCCGCCGAATCCCGCGCTGATCGGCACCCGCTACTACCTCCAGGCCTTACTCGACACGCCGATGCGCCTCTCCAACCTCGAGGTGGCGGAGATCACCGCTTTCTAACCGCTCCCTACGGCGTCGGCGTGCCCCGGAACAGGAACTCCGCGAAGCTGACCGCGAAGCTGCCCGGCGGCGTGGCGGCGGTGATTTCCTGCCAGCAGTCTTGGATGTCGTAGGCGACGTAGCGCACGCCGGGCCAGTCGACTGCGAAGACCTCGCCGGGGTGGGCGCGGTCGTCGGGGGCGGGCCGGAACCGGAACAGGCCGCGGGAGGTCCAGGTCTGACCATCCTCGCTCGTCAGGACCTCGACGTCGCGGGCGCACTCGAGGTTGTCGTAGGGGGCGGACAGGGTGCGGCCGTTCCAGACCTGGAAGCTCTCGATGTCGTAGCGCCGGTCCAGCCGAGCGGCGAACCACACTTGGTCGGCCGGCGCCATGTACTCGCCGACGTTGCCCACCCAGTCGTGCAGGCCGGAGGTCCAGGTGTTGGCGCCGACGGCCTTGTCGGCGTCGTGGAAGATGCTGCCGCGCAGGCCCTGCGCCAGCCCGGAGCGGTTGACCGCATGCCGCGGGGCGCTGCCCGCGGCGCTGTCGGAGGCGAAGCCGTCCATCGGCCCGATCACCGGGCCCGGCGGCGGCGGCAGCACCGGCGCCGCGCCGAGGTTGAGCAGCGCGGTGGACCAGGCGTCGGCCATCAGGTCGTAGCCGGCCGGGGTCGGGTGCAGGCCGAGGTCGGCGATCTCGGTCTGCGGCACCGCCGCGTGCATGTCCACGAACATGATCGGGTCCCCGGCGGCGTGGCGGTCGCGCACCAGCTCGACCAGCTCGCGGTTGTAGGACTCGATCATCAGGTTGAGCGGGTCGTAGAGGCTGGGCGTCAGCGTCGCCAGCACCACGGTGGGGGCGGCGGGGCGGCGCATGGCGACCTCCACGAGGTCGTCCATCCGGTTCGAGGCCAGATACCACGGCGCCAGCCCGGCGCTCGGTCCGAGGTCATTGACCCCCGCCAGCAGCAGCAGCGCGTCCGGCAGATAGGTGTCCACCCGCTGGTGGATCGGGAAGTAGCCCCCCGTCGGCTGCCAGCCGTGGCCGATCTCCTCGATGGTGTAGCCGCCGTAGCCGTCGTGGTCCGGGTCGGGCAGGGAGCCGGGGTCGGGGTTGCTCTGGAGCGGGCCGACGAAGTCGATCGGCGCCCCGGCCTGGCTCATCAGGTCGTAGAGCCGGGTCCGGTAGCCGCCCGGGACCGGCGCGCCGACGGTGATCGAGTCGCCCACCGGCTGCACCCGCAGCGGGCCCCCCTGGGCCTGCAGCGAGGGCGCAGGCAGGGCGGACAGGGCCAGGAGACCCAGCAGGATGGCGGGGGATCGAGCCATGAGGGGTGGACACCAACATCCTACCCGGTGAATGAGGGGCCCGGCAGCGGCCTGGCGCTCAGGATTCTGGCCTGATTGGCAAGCAGACCTTGCCGAAGTGCGTATTTAGCACTAAATTATGGCTCAATTCCCGTTGCCCCTCCGATGACCAACACCTCCGTCCGCTTCGACGACCTGATCCAGGGTCTCACGGTCGAGAATTTCGACCGGGAGGCGCCGCGCCTGCTCGCCCGGCTCGACCGGCGCCGCGCCGGGATCCGCTTCGACTTCCAGCGCAAGTCCGGGCTCTCCGGCGCCAGCCGCTCGGTCAACCCGATGGCCTGGTACCGCCAGGAGGTCCAATCCATCCCGTCGATGGACCGCCAGGAGGAGCTGCGCTTCTGCATGGGCCTGGAGCTGCTCTGGCGCCGGCTGCAGAAGGCCCGGCGCGCCGCTGGCTTCAACAGGGAGGACGCCGCCCGCTACCCCAGCCTGGCCTGCGAGGACTGCCCGAGCTGCCCGCCGGACCGCGAGCGCATGCTCTCTGGCTGCGTCAAGATCGAGCTGGCGCCGGAGAAGAAGGAGCGGCTGCGGCAGCGCCACGAGGAGTTCGTGTCGGCGCGCAACGAGCTGATCGCCCGCAACCTGTTCATCGTCTTCCGGCTGCTCGACCGTTATCGCAAGGTCGCCGTCGCCCCCGAGGACATGATCCAGGAGGCCAACGTCAGCCTGTTCCGGGCGGTCGAGGGCTTCGACTTCACCCGCGGCGTGCGCTTCAAGACCTACGCCGGCTACTGGGTGAACCAGGCCTTCCTGAACGCGATCTACAACCAGAGCCGCGTGGTGCGGGTGCCCGCCTACATTCAGAAGGCGATGAAGAAGATCCACGACGCCCGCGGCGCGGTCGAGGGCGACCTGGCCGACACCGCCGGGCTGGCGCGCGAGACCGGCGTCGCGCCCGAGCTGGTGCAGTCGGCGATCGCCGGCAACCGCTTCACGCTGTCGCTGGACAAGACCATCGACCACGAGTCCGGCGCCCGCATGGTCGACCTGGTCGAGGGCGAGGGCCCTGAGGAGCCGCTGCCCGACCTGAGCGAGCGCGCCCGGCTGGGCGACCTGCTCAACGGCGCCATCTCCGACCTGAGCGACCGCGAGCAGACCGTGCTGCGGCTGCGCTACGGCCTCGGCACCGGCCGCGCCGAGACCCTGGCGGCGGTCGGCAAGCAGCTCAAGATCAGCCTGGAGCGGGTGCGCCAGATCCAGAAGACGGCGCTGGAGAAGCTGCGCAGCGGCGGCTCCTCGCGCCAGCTGGAGCAGTTCGCCTGAGCCACGAGGGCCTCAGGCGCCGATTTCACGAAGGAGCCTGACCCCTCTTGGGGCAGAATGGCGGCATGCGAACGCTCCTTGCCGCCGGAATCCTGCCGGCCCTGCTGCTCGCGCCCGGGCTGACCGCCCAGGAAGGCGAGCGCGAGGGACCGGCTCCCCTCTTCGACCAGGAGGCCGACCCCGCCGTCCAGCTGCGCGCGGCGGTGGCCCAGGCCGCCAAGAAGAACAAGCGCGTGCTGGTGCTCTGGGGCGAGAACGGCTCCGATCGCAGTCGCCTGCTCCACGACGCTCTGCGCGGCCGCACCTTGTCGCGCGAGATGCTCTACGAGTACGAGCTGCTGCTGGTCGACGGCGGCCGCCACGGCGCGCTCGCCGGCCGGCTGCGCGCCGACCTCGCCGGCGGCCTGCCCGCTGTGAGCGTGCTCGACGGCGCCGGCAAGCCCCTCGCCCATCGCCCCGCCGCCGAGCTCTTCACCACCGCCGGCGCCGACGCCGAGGGCCTGCTGGCCTTCCTGGAGCAGCACGAGGCCACGCCCCTCGACGCCTCCAAGGTCTACGCCGAAGCCAGGGTGCGCGCCGCCAAGCAGAAGAAGCGCGTCCTGGTCCGCTTCGGCGCGCCGTGGTGAGGCTGGTGCCACCGGCTCGAGGAGTTCCTCGAGCGCCCGGAGGTTGCTCCGGTGATGGCGAAGGACTACGTCGACATCGAGATCGACATCGACCGGATGAAGAAGGGCAAGGCCCTGGAGCAGAAGTTCCGCAAGGGCAAGCGCGGCGGCATCCCGTGGTACGCGATCGTCGAACCGGACGGCACGGTGCTGGCGACCGCCGACGGCCCCGGCGGCAACGTCGGCTGCCCGGTGACCAAGGAGGAGGTGGCCCACTTCCTCGACACCTTGCGCCAGACCCGGCGCCACGCGACCGAGGCCGACCACGGGAAGATCGCGGCCGCCTTGGAGGCCAACGCCAAGGCGCTCGGCCGGCGCTGAGCCGAGGCGCTGGGGCGCGGGCGGCGGCCGCCGGCGCGGGAAGGGTCAGGCGCCCGGAGCTTCTCAGCCCCGGGCGCCTTCTCCCCTTGCTATCCCATGCTGGAAGGTCCTAGCGGACTTCCACGTGACACTGAATACAGAGTTCGCGGTCTGGGTCCATCCGCATGTGTTGCCGGAATTCGGTGTCCCCATGCGGGTCGTGGCAGGTGCTGCAGAGCATCGCGCCACCGCGGCCCATCGGCAGGTCCTGCGGCAGGGCCATGCCGTTGCCCGAGCGCATCCGCACCAGCGGGTGCGAGCCGCCCGGGTCCGCCGCCTTCGGGTGGCACTGCAGGCAGGCCGTGAGGCCGGCGTACTCCAGCGGCGCGTTGTTCTGGTGCATCTGCAGCTCCAGCCCGCCGCCGGGGCGGCCGGTGCGGGCGACCGGGACCGAGGCGCGGTCGCTGGCGGCCGAGCTCTTCCGGCCCAGGGCCGGCCCGGGGAGCTCGAGGGCGGTCTCGCCCTCTGCAGGCGCCCGCACTTCGAGGCGGCGCGGCTCGGGGGTCCACAGCTCCAGCATCCCCGAGGCGGAGCTGCCCGCGACGAGGTAGGCCCGCGCCGCCAGCGGCCGCTCCTCGAGGCGGGCCGAGGCGTCGGCGAGCTGGACGTCGATGGTCCGGCGCCGGCCGTCCGGAGTGTGGATCTCGACCGGGATGCTGTCCGCGCGGTCCGGCCCGAGCACGACCCGCAGGTGCTGGTCGTTGGTGAAGCTGACCGGGCGGCCACCGTCACGCTGGCCCGGCAGGTCGACGATCGCGGCCACGGGCGAGTCGGAGCGCAGCTCGAGCAGGGCGACGCCGCCCAGGGCGCTCGGGCGCAGCTCGGCGTCGACGTCGACCTTGGGCTCGCGCGGCGAGAACCCTTCCGCGCCCACTTCGAGCAGCACCTTCTGCCACTTGCCGCCGTTCTCGCGCACCCACACGAAGTCGGCCCCCGCGATCAGCTCGGGGGCGACGGCGAAGGCGCGGCCGGTGGTGGCCTCGGCGTCCTGGTGGAGGAGGAGGTGCTTGCTGCCGAAGTCCGGCGTCGCGGGCGGACCCGCGGCGACCTCCTCAGCCGAACCCGTCAAGGGCCGGTGGGTCCGCATGTGGCGAGTGGCGAAGCTCCCACCGAGGCCCGGGTTGGCCTGGAGGAAGGAGGACGGCGGCGCGGACGAGGCGAAGGGCTGCAGGAGCGCAGCGGGGTCGTCCGGCGCGTCGTCCGGCAGGACGTGGCAGACCTGGCAGGCGCCGTGGCGGAAGGGCTCGTGCCCCCGCATCTCCTCGGAAGGGGTCGGCGCGTGGCAGCTGCGGCAGTCGTCGGCGCGAACGGCTTCGACGACGGAAGGGTCTTGCTGAAAAAGACTTAGCGAGAGAAGGGCGAGGATCGGCATGGACGCGGGGGAGAGAGGGCGGACGCCCCCTTTGCGGTTCCCCGCGGCAGGCCTTGATTAGAAATCGATGCTGAGGAGCAGGGTCGTCGACTGTGCCCGGGAGGTCCCGGTCGAGGAGGCCTGCTCCGACCAGACCGAGGTCAGGTCGAGATAGGCGTTGGAGCGCAGCTTCCAGCGGATCCGTGACCCGGCCCCCTGATCCGGATCCACCCCCAATGTTAGGATTCGCGATTCAGG
>CAYZXS010000016.1:74186-76628 GCA_964482495.1 uncultured Planctomycetales bacterium | reverse complement strand
GCCGACCACCCCGACGCCTTCACCTGCAAGGACTACCGCCAGGCCTTCGCCGAGCGGGCCGACGAATTCGACGCCGTCATCGTCGCGACCCCCGACCACACCCACGCGCCGATCATGCTGACGGCGCTGGCGCACGGCAAGCACGTCTACGGCCAGAAGCCGCTGGTGCAGCAGCTCGAGGAGCTGAGCCTGATCGACGCCGCGATGACCGCGCGCCCCGACCTCGTCACCCAGGTCGGCAACCAGCGCATGGTCTACCCCGGCCGCCGCGCCGCGGTCGAGGTGCTGCGCTCCGGCGTGCTCGGCATGGCCGTCGCCGGCTACGCCTGGACCAGCTCGCCGGTGGGGGACTACTACTTCAACATCGAGCGCAAGCTGAGCGAGCCCATGGCGCCACCGGAGCAGCTGGACTGGGACCTGTGGCTCGGCCCGGCCCCCGAGGCGCCCTACCGCGACCTGCTGACCCCGCTCAAGTGGCGCTCCTGGTGGGAGTACGGCACCGGCGGCCTCGGCGACTGGGGCGTGCACGTGCTCGACGTCATCTTCTTCGGCTACGACGAGTTGCAGTCGCCGATGGCGGTCGTCACCCACACCCCGCGCGCGGCGGACGAGTTCCACCCCTTCCCTTGCAGCTCGACCGTCACCTACGCCGTCGACTCGCCCCGGTTCGCCCGCAAGCGCTTCCCGATCCACTACAGCGACGTCAACCAGGCGCCGTCGCGGGCGGCGCTCGGACTGCCGCCGGGAGCCTGGCCGGAGTCCAACATGACCGTGGTCGTCTGCGAGGGCGGCGTGCTGTCGCTGACCGCCGGCGGCAAGCTCGAGATCTGGCGCGACGGCGTCGCCACCGACGGGCTCACCCTGCCCGGCCTGCCGGCCTTCCCCGAGCTCAACCACTGGCACGCCTGGGTCGACAACATCGTCGGCAAGCCGACCGAGCTGCGCACGCCCTTCCGCGACGGCGTCCGCATCACCGAGGCGGCGCTGCTGGCGGTGAAGGCGGCGCGCTTCCCGGGGGTGGAGCTCGCCTGGGACCGCTCGCAGCTGAAGTTCACCAACTCCGAGCCGGCCACCGAGCAGATCGTGCGCCGCGCCTACCGGCCAGGCTTCGCCCCGCCGGCGGTCACTTGAGCCGGAAGCGCAGCTGGTCGACCTCGGCCCGGATCTCGCCGCTGGTCATGTCGAAGTCGATCAGCCGCGCCCGCCAGTAGAGGGTGCGGCTGCCGTCGGCGTGCTCGTCGACGAAGCTCTGGCCGGTCCAGCCCAGCGGCGGCGGCGGCGGATCGACCGGCTCGACCTCGCTGAGCTCGCGGCGCGTTCGCAGCGCGGCGGTGAAGTAGAGCGCCTCCGCGTTGCGCCGCTCCGGATGGAACCACCAATTCTCCGTGCTCATCCCGGCGCCGCGCCAGGAGTAGAGCCGCTCCGCCTCCGCGCCCCACTCGGCCAGCGGCGCGTACTCGAAGCGGGTCCAGCGGCTCGGCGCCCGGATCGTGGCCGTGTTTCCGCGGCGCTCCAACCAGGCGGGGCGATCGGCCGGCTCACCCGGGGGCGTGAGCCTCAGGGCGGGATCGCCGTAGACCGCGTGGTTGTAGAGCTGGTAGGTGTAGGGGCCGTGGCCGTTCTCGTCCTTCTCGAGCACGGCCACCGTCAGCCGATTGAGGGCCGCGCGGTTGGCCTCGCCCAGGCTCTGGCCGGCGAGCAGAGCGTTCCAGACCTCCGAGCGGAAGAGGTCCTGCTGGGCGATGCCGCGGCGGCTGTTGCCGAGGAAGGCGACGGCGCCGTTCCGCAACAGCCGCGCCGCCACCGAGCGGTGCTCGGCGTCCTGGTCGAGCGCTGCGGTGCTGCAGCCGGCGGACTCCACCACCGCGGGGGCGAGAAGGGTGGGGGTGTCCCAGGCGTAGGTCTCGCCCATCACCGTCCACATGGCGTGGGAGGCGTGCACGATCAGGCCGGCCTCGGTCAGGGGCGAGCCGGCGGCGATCGGCGCCGCGCCGTCGTGGTGGCCGGCGAACTGGTAGCCGGCGCCCTGGAAGGTCTCGCGGCAGACGCCTTCCCACTCCGCCGTGGCGAAGCGGTGCTCCCAGGAGCGGTCGCGGAAGTCGTCGTAGGCGAGGCCGCGGCAGGCCTGCAAGGTGGCGGAGGCGAGGTCCTCGGCGACGAAGCGGGCGTAGGCCAGCTCGACGAAGGGGTCGGCGTCGGTCTGGCCGTAGGGCAGGTCCGAGGCCAAGTCGCCGTCGATGCCCTGGCCGGGTCCGATCACCGCCAACGGCAGCGCGTCGGGCCAACCGACCAGGCACAAGGCGCTGGGCGCGCCGCCGGCGGCGCGGAAGCTGCGCCCGAGGTCGGCCCGGACCTCCTCCGGAGTGGGGGAGCTCAGCCACAGCGACTGGCCGCGGGCCTTCTCGTCGGCGTCCAGGTCGACCCGCCAGCGGCGGCCGGCGA
>CAYZXS010000016.1:0-74086 GCA_964482495.1 uncultured Planctomycetales bacterium | reverse complement strand
TGGCCGCGGGCCTTCTCGTCGGCGTCCAGGTCGACCCGCCAGCGGCGGCCGGCGACGGCCAGCGCGTCTCCGGTGCCGACCGGCTGCTCGTCAGGGCCGTCGTAGGCGCCGTCGCCGTCCCGGTCGAGCTGGGCCCACCAGCGGCCGTCGGCGGGGTCGCGGCCGGTGACGAAGGCGAGCGACTCTCCCGCGTGCTCCAGCAGGCCGCGGCGCAGCGGGACGCCGCTGGCATGGGTGCCCGGCGGCGCCTCCTCGAGCACATCTGGAGCGGGGAAGGCCAGCTTCCAGCGCGTGTCGTAGGCCAGCGGCGCCACCGCGCCGCCGCGTCCGGCGGCCAGGACCGCTGCCGCCAGCGAAAGCCGCCGGCCGGGGCTGAGGGCCGCGTCGCCGGGGTTGACGGCGGCGAGGTAATCGACCGGAAGCCGGTGCTTCACCATCCAGGCGGTGACCTCCTCGGCGTTGGCGAGGTGGATCCGCCGCAGCCCTTCGAAGCCGTCGCCGGCGGTCGGACTCACGAGCAGCACCCGACCGGCGCCGAGGCGCTCGAGCTCCTGGCGCACGGCGACGCCCAGAGCGCCGCCCGGGCAGGGGAACAAGGGCGCCTGGAGCCGCGCCGCCAGCACCGAGGCCGACAAGGCGGCCGCCCGGTCTCCGGGGTCGTAGAGCACCGCCGGGTCCGCCTCCTGCCAGCAAGCCGCGGCCAGGACCAGGGCGGCCTCTTCCGCCGAACCGCAAGGCAGCGACCGCAGCGCCAACCCCGACGGAGCGCCGATCAAGGGCTCGCCGAGGCACCAGAGCTCGCTGGCCTCGTAGCGGCGCAAGAAGTCGAGCAGCTCCGGTCGCCAGGGATCCACCGGGTCGACGGCCAGGACCATCGGCTCGCCGTTGAGCTGAGCGGCGGCCGCCACCGCGGCGAGGAAGGCGTCGTCCCGCCAGCCGGGTTCGGCAGCGACCGGCACCAGGAAGACCGGGCGGTCGGCCGCCTCCAAGGCAGCCTCAGGGGCCGGATCTTGACTCGCGACCGCCGCCGGGACCACCTCCGCCGCGGGCGCCGAGACCAGGGTCAGCGCCGCGAGCAGACCGGGACGGCGCGCGCCGCGCTGCAGGCTCATGCCCAGATCCTAACGCGCGCTGCGGCGTTAGAGTGCCCGTGCGCCCGACCCCGGGCGCGCGAAGCCATGTCCCGACGCCTCCGACCCCGCCGCCTCCGCCCGGCCCTGCTGCTGCTCGGCCTGGTGCTCCCCGCCGGCGCCGCCAGCGCCCAGGAGGAAGACAAGCCGGACCCGAGCGCGGTCCTGTGGTATCGCCAGCCCGCGGCCCAGTGGCGCGACGCCCTGCCGGTCGGCAACGGCCGGCTCGGCGCCATGGTCTTCGGCGGGGTGGCGGAGGAGCGCATCCAGCTCAACGAGGACACCCTCTGGAGCGGCGGACCGTACTCGCAGGTCCGGCCCGGCGGCGCCGCGCACCTGCCCGCCGTTCAGGAGGCGATCTCCGCCGGCGACTACCGCCGGGGCCACGACCTCTTCGGCCGCTACCTGATGGGATACCCGGTCGAGCAGCAGAAGTACCAGGCCCTCGGCAATCTGATCCTGCACCTCCCGGTGGCGGGGGAGGTCGAGGACTACCGCCACCAGCTCGACCTCGACCAGGCGATCGCGACCACCACCTTCCAGCGCGACGGCGTCGGCTACCGCCGCGAGGTCTTCTCCAGCCCGGTCGACCAGGTCCTCGTCCTCCGGATCAGCGCCGACCAGCCAGGCCGGGTGGGATTCCGCGCCGAGTTCCGCGGCGTGCGCAACCAGGCGCACTCGAACTACGGCACCGACTACTTCCAGATGGACGGGGACGGCGACGCCGGCCTCCGCCTCAGCGGCAAGTCCGCCGACTACCTCGGCGTCCCCGGCGCGCTCCGCTACCAGGCGCGGCTGCTCACCCTGCCCGAGGGCGGCGAGGTCACGGTGCGGGGCCGTGAACTCGAGGTCGCCGGCGCTGACGCCGTCACCTTGTTGATCGCTGCGGCCACCAACTTCGTGCGCTACGACGACCTCAGCGGCGACCCCGCGGCCCGGGTGGACGCCGCCCTGACCGCTGCGGCCGCCAAGGGCTTCGCGCGCCTTCGCGCCGACCACCTGGCCGAGCACCGCCGGCTCTACCGGCGCGCGGCGATCCAGCTCCCGGTCACCGCCGCCTCGTCGCTGCCCACCGACGAGCGCCGCCGACGCTTCCGCGAGGGCGGCGACCCGGCCTTCGCCGCGCTGCTGTTCCACTACGGCCGCTACCTGCTGATCGGCTCCTCGCGTCCCGGCACCCAGCCGGCCAACCTCCAGGGCATCTGGAACGAGAGCCAGAACCCGTCCTGGGACTCGAAGTACACCACCAACATCAACACCGAGATGAACTACTGGCCGGCTGAGGTCGGCAACCTGGCCGAGTGCGCCGAGCCGCTGTTCCAGATGATCGAGGAGCTGGCCGTGACCGGCGCCGAGGTGGCGCGCGAGCACTACGGCCAGGAGGGCTGGGTCTTCCACCAGAACACCGACCTGTGGCGCGCCGCGGCGCCGATGGACGGGCCGGACTGGGGCGCCTTCACCACCGGCGGCGTCTGGCTCTGCACTCACCTGTGGGAGCACTACCTGCACCACGGCGACCGCGCCTTCCTCGAGCGCTGCTGGCCGCTTTTCGAGGGCAGCGCCCGCTTCTTCCTCGGCTTCCTGGTCGAAGACCCGGCGACCGGCCTGCTCGTCACCAACCCGTCGACCTCGCCCGAGAACTTCCCCGCCTGGCCCGGCAACGACGACTTCTACGACGAGACCACCGGCTGGGTCAGCCCCGGCACCACCATCTGCGCCGGTTCGACCATCGACCTGCAGCTCCTGCGCGACCTGTTCCGCTTCACTTCCGAGGCCTCGGCGCTGCTCGGGAAGGACCCCGCCTTCCGCGCCGAGCTGCAGGCGGCGCGGGCGCGGCTGGCGCCGATGCAGGTCGGCGCCAACGGCGAGCTGCAGGAGTGGCTCGAGGACTGGCCGCAGAAGGAGGCCAGCCACCGGCACATCAGCCACCTCTACGGCCTCTTCCCCGGCAACCAGATCACGCCGCAGGGCACGCCCGAGCTGGCGGCGGCGGCGGCGGCGGTGCTCGAGCAGCGCGGCCTCGACGGCAACGGCTGGGCCTCGGCCTGGAAGGCGGCCTGCTGGGCGCGGCTCGGCGACGGCGAGCGCGCCCTCGACAACCTGCGCTGCTACGCCGACCGCTACGCCACCGACAGCCTGTTCGCGATCTGCTCCGGGGCGATGCAGGTCGACGGCAGCTTCGGCGTCACCGCCGCCGTCGCCGAGATGCTGCTGCAGTCGCAGGACGGCGCCCTCCACCTGCTGCCGGCGCTCCCCGCCGCCTGGCCGGAGGGCACGCTGCGCGGCCTGCGCGGCCGCGGCGGCTTCGAAGTCGAGCTGACGTGGCGGAACGGCGCGCCCCGGGCGGCCGCCATCACCTCCCACCGCGGCGGCATCTGCACCCTGCGCCTTCCCGCGGGCGTCGGCGTCGCATCGGGTCCCGTAGGCTACCGCCCCGACCCCGCCCGGCCGCAGCACTGGAGCTTCCCGACCGCCGCCGGCGAGAGCTACCTGCTGAGCTTCGAGGGCTGAGACGGTGGCCTACTCCGAGACCGTCGCCGAGCGCCTACGAGCGGCCTTCGCCGACCGCCCTGGCGTCACCGAGAAGAGGATGTTCGGCGGCGTCGCCTTCCTCGACCGCGGCAACCTGTGCTGCGGCGTGGTGGGGGAGCGGCTGATGGCGCGGGTCGGCCCCGAGGGCTACGACGACGCGCTGGCCCGGCCCCACGCTCGCGAGATGGACTTCACCGGCCGGCCGCTGCGCGGCATGGTCTACGTCGACCCGCCCGGCTTCGCCGCCGACGGCGACCTGCGCGGCTGGCTCGACCTCTGCCTGGCCTTCACCACCGAGCTGCCTGAGAAATAGCCATGCCGCTCGAGAAGATGCTCTGGGTGGTGCTCGATGTCGCCGTGCTCGTCTTCGGCGGCCTCTGGTTCTGGTTCCTGATCCCAGATCTGGGCAAGCGCATCGCGGAGCTCCAGGACCCCGACGGCCGCGAGCGCAACGCCGCCGCCTTCATCCTGATCTTGAGCGTCTGCATCGGCTGCTGGATGCTGCTCAAGATCTGGAGCTACTTCCTCGCGCCCTTCTTCTGATCCCTCCGACCGCGTGCCCACCGCCCTCCAATTCCGCCCCGGCTGGCCGCGAGACGCCGAAGCCTTGCAACGCCTGATCGAACCGCTGGTGCCGGCCTTCACCGTCGACCCGAGCGGCGCCGGCGCCGAAGCCTTCCGCGCCCAAGTGTCGGCCGAGACCCTGCGCCGACGGCTCGGCGACCCGGACTTCCGCTTCGAGCTCGCCGAGGACGACCACGGCCTGGCCGGCTTCGTCGCCATGCGCGGCCCTTGCCACCTGTTCCACCTCTTCGTCGCCGCGGACCGCCAGGGGCAAGGAGTGGGCTCCCAGCTCTGGCGCCGCGCGCGGGAGGAATCGGTCCGACTCCACGGCTGTGACGCCTTCACCCTCTACGCCACTCTCAACGCGCGGGCCTTCTACGAGCGCCACGGCTTCCGGGCCACCGGTCCGGTGCAGCGGCAGGACGGCATCGAATTCGTGCCGATGCGGCTCGAGCGGAGCGGGGATGACTCGTAGCCGCTCGGCGCTGGCGGCGCTGTGCCTGGCGCTGGTAGGGGCCGGGCTGGCCTCCCGCAGCGGCGCCGCAGACGCCCTGCCCGGCTGGTTCACGCGGAACGCTGGCGACGCCCTCTGGACCACGAACCTCTACTTCCTCCTGGCGCTGCTCCGGCCAGCCTCGGCGCCTGGGCGGCTGCTGCTGGCCGCGCTGCTCCTCTCCTTCGCGGTCGAGTTCAGCCAGCTCTACCAGGCCGACTGGATCGACGCCCTGCGCGCCAACCGCTTCGGCGCCCTGGTGCTCGGCCGCGGCTTCCTGTGGGCCGACCTGCCCCGCTATGCCGCCGGCGCGGCGCTCGCCTGGATGCTCGACCGCGCCCTCTGGCAGCGGCGCTGAGACCATGGGGTATCGTGGAGCCATGCTGGCTCCGCTGATCCTCGCCACGCTCGCCCCCCTCGCACCACAGTCCTTCGACCCCGACCCCGAGGGCATGGCGGACCGCTGGATCGTGGTCTTCAACCGCCTGTGGCCGGACGAGGACGGCAACGGCGTCGGCGACTCCGAGGACGTCGCCCGCTGGGTCGCGCGGCGGCGCGGCATCCCCGCGGCCAACGTCTTCCCGGTCGACTGCTCCACCGGCACCGGCCACGCCTATAGCGGCCGCCCCGGCTGGGAGGCCTTCTTCGACGAGATGATCACGCCCCTGCGCAACAAGGTCTCGCAGTGGCCGGACGAGGACCACATCCTCGGCTTCCTCTTCTGTTACGGCGTGCCCTACCAGCTCAGCAGCGTGCCCGGCAACCACGGCACGCGCTCGATCGACCAGACCCTGATCGCGCTCTGGACCCTGGGCGACCGGACCACGCCCCACTACATCACCTACGGCCACAACGACGCCTACTTCGACGCCGCGCCGGGCTTCGGCGCCGACCCCGGCCGCTTCGATCCGGTGGTCCACCGCCGCCAGGGCCTGCGCACCTATCTGGTGTCGCGTCTGGACGGTCTCGACAGCCAGCACGCCGTCGAGTTGGTCGAGATGGCGCTCTACGGCGACGCCTACGTCTCGCCCGACCCCGGCTACTACGGCGGCAACAGCTACTGCGACACCCGCTACGGCGCCTACACCTGGGCCGAGCTGGCCGGCTACCCCTTCGGCCACGACAGCTACGCCGACGCCGACAAGGACATGGCCTACGGCCGGCAGTGGCTCGACCAGTCCGGCTTCCCGCTCTACTGGGAGCCCTTCGGCACCGAGATCGGCGAGGCCGGCGCCGCCTGGGAGGGCGGCGGCTCGGCGGCGACCGCGCCCGAGGCCTTGCTCTACGAGGGCTGGTACAACTTCAACAAGTACCACGACGTCTGGGACTGGAAGGTCGGCAGCGCCGCCTGCGACCTGAATTCCAACTCGGTGGCGCGGATCCGGCAGGCGAACCCCGGGACCTTCCTCGGCGAGTCCTTCCAGCGCGGTCTCGCCTGCGGTCCGGGCGTGATCGCCGAGCCCTACCTGAACGGCCACGCCTACCCGGAGGTCTTCACCCACTACCTCGTCAACGGCTACCCCTTCGGCGAAGCGGCGCGGGTCAGCGACCCGAAGGCGAAGTGGGTCGGCATGTACGTCGGCGACCCCTTCTACCAGCCGATGCGCGCTGGCAAGACGGCGCTGCTCGACACGACCGCGCCGCCGCCCTGCGCGGTGACCGAGGCGGCGCCGACCGGGGTGGCGGGGGAGTGGCGGATCCGCACCGCCTTGCTGCCCGGCCCCGGCGCCCTGCCCGAGCTGGGCACCATGAGCCTGGCCTACGGCCCCGACCCGAACTACGGCGGCGGCGCCGCCGCCGTGGACGACCGGCCGCGGCTCTTCCACACCGCGGTCCTGACCGGGCTCGGTGCCGACGAGCTGGTCCACTACCGCCCCGACCACACCGACCCGGTCGGCAACCTCGGCGCCGGCCCCGAGTTGGTCCTGGACACCGCCCTCGCGACGCAGCCGGCGGTCGCGCGCGTGCTCGCCCCGGCGGGCCCGGTGGCCGCCTACGCGCCCCTCGAGATCGAGGTCGCCCTCGGCGCCGCCGACGGCTTCGCGGCCCTGACGACGCGGTCGGTGACCGTCACCGCCGCCCACCTCGGCTGGAACCAGCTGGACATCGGCGCCAGCTTCCTGGGGCCGCAGGCGAGCCTCTATCCGTCGGCCGACGGCACCCTCTGGGCCTCCCGGCTCCACCTCCCCGGCGGCCTCGCCCCCGGCAGCTACCTCATCGAAGCCACCGCCGTCTCCGCCGCCGGCAGCGACAGCGACAGCCGGACCCTGGTCGTTCAGTAGGCGGCCGCCGGGCCGATGACCGACTCGCCCGCGAGCGCGAGCTAGCCGGCTACTGCCACGACCGCCTCCGGCAGGCCGAGGTGGGCGGCGACGCCCTTCGCCTCGCGCCGGACGCCGGCCAGGTGCTTGCTGGCGCGCCAGCCACGGAGCGGCTCCACGACGACCTCCAAGCGCTTGGCCTTCTGCTTCTGCGACCAGGTCGCCACCACCCGGCCGCGGGCGAGCACGGTCGCGGCGACGAAAGCGCCAGCGCGCCAGATGCGCTTGCGGTCGGCCTCCGCCGGCACGCTCCAGCTCTTGTCGGCGTGGGCCATCATCAGGCAGTCCCACAGCGGCAGCAGGCGCAACGGCCAGTCCCGGACCGCGGCGGGGGCGGCCTTGGACAGGGCGGCGCGGTCCGCGCGCAGGGCGAGCAGGCCGTCGCGGCCGCCGCAGTCGACCGGGAGCAGACCGGCCTCAGCGTCGATCGCCTCGAGCCAGTGGCGCACCTCCGGCATGCGGGCGCCGAAGAAGTGGGCCAGGTCGCGCGGCGTCGCCGGGGCGTGCGCCCGCAGGTAGCGGCGGGCGAGCGCGATCGCCTGCTCCTCAGGGTCCAGCGCCTCGGCGCGCCAGTCCAGGGCCGGAAACAGGAGCCGGCGCAGGGCGTAGCTCTGCTCGGCGCCGCGCTTGGGCCCGAGGCAGCAGTCGCCGCGGTTGGCGAGCAGCCACAGCACGCGGCCGGCGGCGAAGGTCTCGACGCGCATGCGGCCGGCGACGTGCTCCTCGACCTGGCGCAGGTAGGCGGCCGGCAGCAGGTCCTCGAGGTCGGCGCGGCAGAGCGGCTCCCCGGCCTGCTCCAGGCGGCGCAGCGCTCGCCTCACGGTCGCTTCCGGAGGCAGGGGGCCGCGCCGGCCGCCCGGCGCCCACTGCGCCCGCGCCGCGGTCACCGCCGCCCAGTCTCCAGCGGCGTCGTAGAGGTGCAGGGTGTCGCGCTGCCCCCAGTTGCGCACCAGCGCCGGCTCCGGTCCGAACAGCTGCGCCGTCAAGGCCGCGGCGTCCGGGCGGCCCGCGGTGCGCTGCGACAGCGCCAGCAGCGCCGGCGCCAGCTGTTGGGCCTGAGCGCCGATCAAGGCCCGGGCGGCCTCGCCGGCGTCGGTCGCGCCAGGGCCGGCGAGCAGGCCGCGCCGGGCGCGGAACCACAGCGCCTGCTCCTCGGTGATGGTGAGCGGTCCGGCGGCCATCTCAGCGCAGACGGTCCAGGTCCTCCTGCAGGTGGGCGTCGCCGGGCCGGGCGGCGGCGGCCTCCTCGAACCAACGCAGGGCGTCCGCGCGCCGGCCGAGCTGCTCGGCGTCGTGGCCGAGCACGTCGAGGGCCGTCGCCCGCCGGTGGCCGGCCTCGATCAGGGGGAGCAGGGCGGCCTCGGAGTCGGCGTAGCGGCCGGCGCGGTAGAGGAACAGCCCCAGCAGCTCACGGGCGTAGAGGTTGCGCGGGTTGCCGGCGACGACCCGCTCCAGTCCCTCGATGGCGGGCTCGAGCTGACCGGCGCCGCCCAAGCGGGCCGCCTCGTAGAAGGCCCGCAGCTCGTCGGTGCTGCGGTGGGGGCTGGGCAAGCCGGGCGGGATCTCGCCGGGGGGCGGCAGCTCGGCCTCGGCGTCGCCGACGCCGGCGTAGCCGAGGGCTTGCAATTCGGCCTCGGCGCCGGCCTCGAGCGCCCCCAGCACCACCGGCTCCAGCGTCGGCGCCGAGGCCACCCGGCGCAGAGCCGCGCGGTAGGCCTCGAGCGACTCCGCCGGCCGCTGGTCGATCAAGTCGCTGCGCTCCGCCGGGTCCCGCAGCGGGTCGTAGAGCTCCGGATCGGCGCTGTGCAGGTACTTGCCACGGGCGTCGGCCCAGCCCGTCACCGGGCTCCAGCCGTAGTTCAGGAAGCCGACGTAGGACTCGAAATAGACCCCGCGTCCCTCCGGCGCGCCGGCCAGCAAGTCGACGCCGTCGGCAGCGGGGTCTGGCCCAAGGCCGAGAGCGCTGGCCACCGTCGGAGCGACGTCGGCCACCGTCACTGGCGCGAAGACCTGGTCGCCGGCGCCGGCGCCGTCCGGGCGCCGCAGCAAGAAAGGCACCCGCAGCGTGGTGTCGTAGCAGGTGATCGAGTGGGTCGGCTCTCCGTGGCGGCCGAAGTCCTCTCCGTGGTCGCCGACCACGAGCACCGTCGTCCGCTCCAGGCTGCCGTCGGCGCGGAGCTGGTCGAGCAGCCGGCCGATGGCGTGGTCCATCGCCGCCACCTCCGCCAGGTAGGGGCGGCCGCCGAGCCGCTCGACGAACTCCGCCGGCGCCTGGTAGGGCTCGTGCGGGTCGAAGAAGTGGACCCACAAGAACGCGCCGGCGCTCGCATCGCCGTGCTCGCTCCACCAATCGATGGCGGCGTCGGCCACCTCCGCCGCCGGCCGGTAGCTCATCTCCAGCCGCCCGGCCTGGTCCGCGGTCTCCGGCTGGTCGTAGTCCTCGAAGCCTTGGTCCAAGCCGTAGCGGGCGTGCAGCACCGGCGCAGCCACCACCGCCCCGGTCCGCACCCCGGCGGCTGCGGCGCGCTCGGCCACGGTCTCGGCGGCGCCGGACAGCGCCCACAGGCCGTTGTCGCGCAAGCCGTGCCGCGGCGGGTAGAGCCCGGTCAGCATCGAGGCGTGCGCCGGCAAGGTCACCGGCGCCACCGTGCGCGCCTGCTGGTAGAGGATGCTCTCCGCCGCCAACGCGTCCAGCGCCGGCGTCGGGTCGTAGGGGTTGCCGTAGCAGCCCAGCGCCACCGCGCGGGTGGTGTCGAGGGTGATCAGGAGGACCGCCGGCCGCTCCGGCTCGGAGGAGCAGGCGCCGAGCAGGAGCAGCAGGCCGGCGAGGCGCCGGAGCATGCCGCCCCGCTCAGGGAGTGCTGCCGGTCAGCACCCGGCAGATCTCCAGGTACTGGTCGCGGGTCTTGGCGATGACCTCGGCCGGGATGGTCGGCGGCGGCGGCGTCTTGTCCCAGTCGCTCAGGCCGCGCAGGTAGGCGCGCACGATCTCCTTGTCGTAGCTCGGCGGCTCCTGGCCCGGCTCGATCCGGTCGGCCGGCCAGTAGCGGCTGGAGTCCGGGGTCATGACCTCGTCGATCAGCACCAGCTGGCCGTTCAGGCGGCCGAACTCGAACTTGGTGTCGGCCAGCACCACGCCGGCCTCTTCCGCCCGCTCGGCGGCCATGGCGAAGATGCGCAGCGCCAGCTCGCGCACCTGCTCGGCCTCGGCCGGATCGCCGATGATCGCGACCGCCTGTTCCCAGGTGATCGGCTCGTCCACCTCCGCCTTGGTGGTGGGGGTGACGACGGTCTCGGGCAGCTTGCTCGAGTTCTGCAGGCCCTCGGGCAGAGCGATGTCCCACATCGCGCCGGTCTTCTTGTACTCGCGGAAGCCGCTGCCGGCGAGGTAGGCGCGCAGCACCACCTCGACGTTGACCCGGTCGGCGACGTGGGTCCAGGTGGTGCGGCCGCGCAGGACCTCGTGGAACTCCTCCGGCAGGTCCGGCACCTCGGCCGGGTCGGTGGTGATGCGCGCGGAGGGCATCCACTCCTTGACCTGGTCGAGCCAGTACTCGGTGATGTGGGTGAGCACCTTGCCGCGGTCGGGCACGGTCTCGTTCATCACCACGTCGAAGGCGCTGAGGCGGTCGGTGGCGACCATGAGCATGTGCTGCTCGTCGCCGGGGCGGCGGTAGAGGTCGCGGACCTTGCCCTTGTAGAAGAGCTCCCAGCCGGGGATCTCCAGCCCGCCCTGGTAGCCCTGGGCGGCGTTGGAATCGAGCGAAGAGGACGGAGGCACCATGGCCGGATTCTAGCGCCCCGCCCGGCCCGGTTCCGCAGCCTCCGCGCGCCTAGAATCCGGGGATGAAGGCGAGCCTCCGCCCGATCCGTCTGCCGGGCTGCAAGTCGCTGTCCGCGCGGGCGCTGGTGCTCGCCGCGGTGGCCGAGGGCGAGAGCGAGCTGCGCGGCCTCTCGGACTGCGCGGACAGCGTGGGGCTGGCGGCGGCCCTCGAGGCCCTGGGCGCCGGCTTCGACCGCACCGAGGCCGGGGTGGTCCGGGTCCAGGGCATGGGCGGCCCGCCGCGGGCCGAGGGCCTGCGGATCGACGCCGGCGAGGCGGCGACCAACTTCCGCTTCCTGGCCTGCCTGCTGGCCGCAGGCCGCACCGACGTCCTGCTGACCGGCTCAGCGCAGCTGCTCTCCCGGCCCCACCAGCCGCTGTACGACTTCCTCCGCTCGCGGGGGGCGGCCGTCGAACCGGCGTCAGAGGGGGTGCGGATCCGGAGCCGGGGCCTGCTCGGCGGCGCTTGGGATGCGCCCGCGACGGCCAGCAGCCAGTTCTTGTCCGGCCTCGCCCTGGCCAGCGCCTGGAGCGGGGAGGTCACCCTGGGCCTGCCGGCCGACTTGCCCTCGCGGGGCTACTTCGAGCTCACCCTGGCCACGATCCGGGCCTTCCGTGGCGCCCCGGCAGCGGTCCGGGAGCCGGCCGCCCTGCGCCTGCGCCCGGGCAACCCCCGCGGCCGAGCCTGGACCGTGCCGGCCGACGCCTCGGGCGCCACCTTCTTCCTCGTGGCCGCCGCCACCGGCGCCCGGCCGGCGGTGTTCGAGACCCCGTGGGCCGAGCAGCACCCCGAAGCGGCCTTGAACCGCCGCTGGCTCGAGGACTCCGGTCTGCTCGCGCCCGTCCCGGGTGACCGCTTCGATCCCGCCGGAGAGCCCCCGGGCTGCCCGCTCGAACTGGACCTGGACCCGGCCCCCGACGCCGGCCCGGCGCTGGCGGTGCTGGCGGCCTCCCTTCCCGCCGGCATCCGCTTCCGCGGGCTGGAGCGGCTCCGGATCAAGGAATCGGACCGCCTGGCTGGGATGAAGGCCCTGGCCGAGGCCCTCGGCGCCCGGGTCGAAGAGGAGCCGGAGGCCCTGATGCTCCGCGCCGGCCCCAGCGGCCCGCCCCCCTCGCCCGCGCCTTTCGACCCCCGCAACGACCACCGCCTGGCCATGGCCGCGGCGGTCGCCGGGCTAGAAGTGGCCGACCCGGCTTGCGTCAGCAAGTCTTTCCCGGGATTCTGGACGGAATGGAACGCATGGTCGCGCCCCTGAGCAGGCTCGCCGTCGCCGGCCTCCTGGCCGCCGCCGCCCTCGCAGGCTGCACCTCGAACGACTTCGAGGAGCTGCCGCCGGAGCAGCGGGACTGGCTCACCTACGCCCAGGAGGCGGAGCTGGACGGCTCCTGGGAAGTGGCCGCCTACGCCCTCGACAACTTCGCCCGCTACCACCCGGACCAGATCGACGAGGCCTTCTATGAGCGCCGCGCCGCCCTCGCCGACCGCGCCGGCCGCCCCGAGGACGCCGCCCTGGCGCGGGCCCGGCTGCTGCGCCTGAGGCCGGCCGACGACGACCTGCGGATCCGGCTCGCCGACGACCTCCAGAGCATCGGCCGCGGCGACGAGGCCGTCGAGCTACTGGAGAAGGAGATCCGCGAGACCCGTTCGGCGCTGCTGCGCGAGGCCCTGGCCCAGGTGCACGGCCGCGAGGGCCGGCCGCTCGACGCGGCCAAGCTCTACCACCAGCTCGCCGACGAGCACGAGGACCCCGAGCGGGCGGCGCTGCTCCAGACCGCCTCGGCCTTCTACGAGAAGGGCGGCGACGTCGAGCAGGCGCTGGAGACCATCGAGCTGGCCCTCGGCCCCGAGCGGCTGAGCGAGGAGGAGCGGCGCGCCATCCAGCGGATGCAGGCCCTCGAGACCGGCGTGCCCGAGAACGTGCAGGACGCGGTCGACCTGCTGGCGCACCACCCGGAGGCCGAGCACCGGCTCAACGGCGCGCGCTACTTGAGCCGCGAGCGCTTCCCCGGCGACGCCATGGTCTTCAGCCGCGCCACCACCGACGAGGATCCGCGCGTCCGCCGGCTGGCGGTGCAGGAGCTGGCCGCGCGGGCCGGCGAGGAGGGCCTCGGCGTCTTCGAGGCCACCGTCAACGACGACGACGAAGGCGTGCGGCTAGCCAGCCTGCAGGCGCTGGGCGCGGTGGGGGGCGAGGACCAGGTCCCGGTCCTGATCGGCGCCCTCGACCCCGAGGACCGGGCCTGCTTCCGGGCCGCCCGGCGGGCCCTCGAGCGCATCACCGGCCAGCTCTTCGGCGTCGCCCTCGACCCGCGGCTGGAGGAGCGGCAGCGCATCGCCGCCCAGTGGGAAGCCTGGTGGAGCGGCCGTGACCCGGCCGACGACCGGGGGGACGGAGGCGACGGCGCATGAAGATCCTGGTCACCGGCGGCTGCGGCTACATCGGCAGCGCCACCGCCCGCAGCCTGCGCCGCGCCGGCCACGAGGTCAGCGTCATCGACGACCTGTCCGAAGGCCACCGCGGCGCCTGGGACGGCGAGACCGCGGAGCTCGACCTGCTCGACCGTGACGCCCTGCACGGCTGGCTGCGCGGCCGCCGCTTCGACGGCCTGATCCACTTCGCCGCCCGCGCCTACGTCGGCGAGAGCGTGCAGCAGCCGGTGCGCTACTGGCGCGCCAACCTCGTGCCGGTGATCCACTTGTGCGAGGCCTTGGAAGGCGTGCCCTTCGTCTTCAGCTCGACCTGCGCCACCTACGGCGAACCCGAGCGCGAGCGGCTCGACGAGGACCACCCGCAGCGGCCGGTGAACCCCTACGGCGCCACCAAGCTGGCGGCCGAGCGGTTGCTGCAGGACCGCGCCGCCGCCGGCCAGGGCAGCTACGCCGCCCTGCGCTACTTCAACGCCGCCGGCGCCGACGAGGACGGCCAGCACGGCGAGGACCACCGGCCCGAGACCCACCTGCTGCCGCTGGCGATCCAGGCGGCGCTCGGCCAGGCCGGGCCCCTGACGGTCTTCGGCGACGACTGGGAAACACCGGACGGCACCTGCATCCGCGACTACATCCACGTCGACGACCTGGCCTCGGCCCACCTGGCGGCGCTGGAGCGGCTCGGCGCCGGCGGCTCCTCGGGCGCCTGGAACCTCGGCACCGGCCGCGGCGCCTCGGTCAAGGAGGTCCTGGCCGCGGTCGAGGCGGCGACCGGGAGGCCGGTGCCGCACGCGCTCGGCCCGCGCCGCGCCGGTGACCCCGCCCGCCTCGTCGCCGACCCCTCGCGGGCCGCCGCCGAGCTCGGCTGGAGGGCACGCTGGACCGACGTCGACGCCATCATCGCCAGCGCCGCACGCTGGCACCGCGACCGCCCGGAGGGCTACTCCGCATGAGACCGCTGCCCACCCCGTCCTCCGGACCGCCGCGAGCGGCCGGCCTGCTCGCCTTGGCCCTCGGCCTGATGACTGGAGGCCCGCTGCCGGCCCAGGACCCGGAGGCCGGGACCGCCGCCGCGCCCGGCCCGCGCAGCCTCGCGGAGATGCTCGACACGATCACCATCGAGGAGATCGAAGAGCACGTCGGCTTCTTCGCCTCCCCCGACTGCTTCGGCCGCGGCACCGGCACCGCCGGCTTCGACCGCGCCGCCGAGTACGTCGAGCTGGAGCTGGAGCGGCTCGGCCTCGAGCCCGCCGGCGACGACGGCAGCTGGCGGCTGAGCTACCCGATGGAGAGCGTGGTCGCCGACAAGTGCAGCTTCGCCATGAGCACCGGACCCAACGAAGGCCAGGCCTGGAAGCCGGACGCCGACTTCGTGCCGCTGCTCGGCTCGACCGAGGGCCAGGTCTCCGGCGAGCCGGTCTTCGCCGGCTTCGCCATCAGCGCCAAGGACGAGCGCTGGGCCGACCTGCCGGCCAAGAAGGTGCGCGGCAAGGTCGTCTTCGCCTTCACCCGCGAGCCCTTCGCCGACAACGCCAGGACCAAGCGCTTCGACGGCCTGGAGGCGACCGAGCACTCGCGGATCCGCAACAAGGCCCGCGCCGTGTCCGACGCCGGCGGCGTCGCCCTGGTGGTGGTGCAGGACCCGGCCGACGACCCGCGCAGCGACCGTCCGCTGCCGGCGGTGGTGCCGAACCCGATCGGCCGCGGCATGAGCCTGGACAGGCTGCGGAGCCTCACCATGGCCGACATCCCGGTGGTGTCGGTGTCCCGGCAGGTCGCCGAGGAGATCTTCGGCGCCGACCTGGCCGCCTACCGCGAGGAGCTGGAGAAGCGCAAGAAGCCCAAGCTGCTGGAGCCGGTCGAGGAGGGCCGCCACGTCGAGATCGGGGTCGAGTGGCACGCGCGCGAGGTCCGCTACTACAACCTCGCCGCCCGGCTGAAGGGCAGCGAGCAGGACGGCGAGGTGGTCGTGCTCGGCGCCCACCTGGACCACGTCGGCTCGAACTTCCTCGGCGCCGAGGTGATGCGCTTCGGCACCGTCGCCGAGCACCCCGGCGCCGACGACAACGCCAGCGGCAGCGCGGCGCTGCTCGAGGTGGCGGAGGCCATGGCCAGCACGACGCCGAAGGAGGACCTCCTGTTCCTCTGGTTCAGCGGCGAGGAGATCGGCCTCTACGGCTCCCAGGCCTACTGCCGCGAGCCGCTCTACCCGCACGAGCAGACCGTGGTCATGCTCAACATGGACCAGATCGGCCGCACCAGCCCGAAGGAGTTCAACCTCGGCGGCGTCTGGGACCGGCCGGGCTGGGAGAAGCTGGTCAAGAAGGTCCACAAGGGCATCCGCAGCCGCCTGAAGATGGACCTGAAGTCGGGCAAGGACATGTACGCCCGCAGCGACCAGTACAGCTTCCACCAGAAGGACGTGCCGGCGCTGTTCTTCTTCGAGGGCGACATCAACGACAACGAGACCTACCACAAGCCCAGCGACACCCCCGAGAGCTTCGAGGGCAAGAAGACCGCCGGGATCGCGCAGGTCTTCCTCGCCGTCGCCCACGCCGTGGCCTACGAGGGGCAGCGCCCTTGAGGGCAGCCGCTGCCCGATGGGCTCGGCCGGCCCTGCTGGCGCTGGCTGCGCTGGCGCCCGCTGGGGCGGCCCAGGACGCCTACGTCCGGTCGGTGCACGCGGAGCCTGGGGTCGAGCTCGGGGTCACCGTTCAGGACCTGGACGGCCGCAGCGTCTACGACTTCCGCGGCGGCGAGCCGATGGTGCTGGCCTCGAACGTCAAGCTCCTGACCACCGCCGCCGCGATCGCCGAGCTGGGTCCGGACTACCGCTGGCACACCGAGCTGCGGCTCGAGGGGGACCAGCTCTGGATCCGCGGCGGCGGCGATCCCTCGATCCGGGCCACGCCCGCGGGCGACCATGCCGCGGCGCTGCTCGACGCGGTCGCCGCCGCCCTCGAGGAGCGGGGCGGGGTCGCCGGCCTGGTGCTCGACGACCGCGCCTACGACCGCGAGCGCTTCCACCCGCTGTGGCCTCGGGACCAGCTCAGCTACGACTACTCGGCGCCGGTCTCGGCGCTCGCGGTGGCCGGCAACGTGCTCGAGCTCAAGATCGGCCGGGACGCCTCGTTGCGCCTGGACCCGCCGCTCGGCGCCGGCGTCGACCTGGCTCGCCGGCCGCGGGCTGGCCGGGCCTTCTCGGCGGTCTGGACCGGCGACCTCTCGCTGCGCCTCTCCGGCGACCTGGCCAAGCCGGCCACCGGGCGGCTGGCGATGCGCGAGCCGGTGCGGGTCTTCGGTGAGTGGCTGCGCCAGGGACTCGCGGCGCGCGGCCTCCCGGTCGGCCCGGCGCGGCTGGTCGAGGACGGCGAGCCCGCCCCCGAAGGCCCGCCGCTGCTCCGCCACCCCTCCGCCTGGACCCTGCGCGACGCCGTGCTGCTGGCCAACAAGGAGAGCGACAACTTCGTCGCCGAGACGCTGCTGCGGACCCTCGGCCAGGAGCGGCTGGGACAAGGCAGCGCCGACGCCGGCGCCCGGGCCGTCACCGCGGCGCTGGAGGAACTCGGCGTGAACACGGCCGGTCTGAGGCTCAGCGACGGCAGCGGCTACGCCCGCGGCGGCGAGCCGCCCGCGAACGCCGCGCCGCCGCGGCTGCTGTGCCAGACCCTGCGGGCCATGGCCGGCCACGAGCACCGCGAGCTCTACTTCGACTCACTGGTGATCGGCGGCGAGGAGGGCCGGCTGGCGCGGCTGTTCACCGACCCGGTCTTCCAGCCGCGCCGCGTCCGCGCCAAGACCGGCTGGATCAACGGCTCCAGCAGCCTCAGCGGCTACCTGCAGGCCGGCGGGGAGGTGCTGGTGTTCTCGATCGTGATCAACTACGAGCGCGACGGCACCCGGCGCACCAACGGCAAGCGCTTCCGGGAGGTCCAGGAGCGCATCCTGCGCGAGACCCTGCGAGCATGGACACCCTCCTAGAGGACCTGGAACAGGCCGCCCGGCTGGCCCGCCGCGCCGGCGCCCTGCTGCTCGAGATGCGCGGCAAGCTCGCCGCCGGCGACGTCGCCAGCAAGAGCGCCGCCCGCGACCTGGTGACGGTGGCCGACGTCGCCAGCGAGGAGCTGCTGGTCGACGGGCTGCAGCGGGCCTTCCCGAACGACGCCATCGTCGCCGAGGAGGGCGGCGCCCGGGCCGAGGGCGGCCGCACCTGGTACGTCGACCCGCTCGACGGGACGGTCAACTTCGTCCACCAGCTGCCGATGTTCGCGGTGTCGATGGGCGCCTACCGCGACGGCGAGCCGGAGCTGGCGGTGGTCCACCTGCCGCTGCTCGGCGAGTGCTTCACCGCCGCCCGCGGCCACGGCGCCTGGCTCAACGGCGACCCCATCCGGGTCAGCACTGCCGGTTCCCTGGACCAGTCCGTACTGGCAACCGGCTTCCCGTACCGGCGCCACCTGCTGGCCGACAACAACCTCGAGAATTTCAACCGCCTGTTCCTGCACCAGCGCGGGGTGCGGCGCATGGGCAGCGCCGCCTCGGACCTGGCCTACGTCGCCGCCGGGCGGCTCGACGCCTTCTGGGAGCTGCACCTCAGCCCCTGGGACGTCGCCGGCGGCGCCCTGCTGGTGCGCGAAGCGGGCGGCGTCGTCGACACCATCGAGCCCGGCGGCGACTGGCTGCACGGCCGCAGCCTGCTGGCGGGGCCGGCGGCGCTGGTCGAGCCGATGCGGGCGCTGCTGCTCGAGGGCCGCGGCCCGGGTTACCCGCCGCTCGGCGACCGCGAGGAGCCGCCGGCGTGAGTTCGCTGCGCCTGCGCGGGCTGCGCGCCGGCAACCTGCGCGGCATTGACCTGGACCTGCCCCGCGGCCGCTGGACTGCCCTGCACGGCCCCAGCGGCGCCGGCAAGAGCGCGGTCCTGTTCGGGGTGCTCGAGCCGGTGGCGCGGCGGCGCTTCCGGGTGCTGCGCGACCCGGCGGCGCTGCCGGGCGGCGACGAGAGCTGGCTAGAGCGGCTGGCCGACGAGGTCAGCGGCCTGCAGCCCGCGGTGGCTTGGGCGGGGGAGGTGCCGCGCGGACGGCGCCGGACCGCCATCGGCGGCGCCCTCGACCTGTGGCGGCCGCTGGCGCGGACCTTCGAAGAGGCCGGTGGGCGCCGCTGCGGCAATTGCGGCGCCGAGTGGCGGCCGCCCGGAGTCGGAGCGCTGCTCGAGCGGGCCGGCGGCTTCGCCGTCGGCGACCCGGTCCACGTCTACTCGGCCGCCGGCGGCGCCGCCGCCGAGGAGCTGCTGCTCGCGGGCTGGACCCGGGTGCGCCTGCCCGAGGGCATGGCGCGGCTGGAGGAGGCTCCGGAGCTGCTGCCCGCGGGCGCTTGGTTGCTGCTGGACCGCTTCCGCTGGCAAGAGGACCGGGGCCCGCGGCTGCGCGAAGCCCTGACCGCCGCCCGCCGTCGCGGCGCCGCTCTGCGTTGGGAGGCCGGCACGCAGAGCGGGGAGCAGGACCCGCCCGAGGTCTGCCCCGACTGCGGCGCCCGCACGCAGCGGCGCAGCGTCGACGAGCTCGCCGGCCTGGACCAGGCGGACGAGCGAATCCTGGAGGGCCGCAGCTGGAGCGAGTGGCGCCGCGACCCCTTCAGCGACTGGCTGAGCCGCCCCGCGCCGCTACCCCGGGAGCTGGAGCGGCGGCTGCAATTCCTGGAACGGACCGGCCTCGGCCACCTGCACGGCAGCCGGGAGCTCGGCACGCTGTCGCTCGGCGAGTCCCGGCGCCTCGAGCTGGCGGCGCTCTCGAGCCTGGTCCGGCGCGACCAGCTGCTGCTCTTCGACGAGCCCGGCATGGGCTTGCACGGCCGCGAGCGCGCTTGGCTGGTGTCGCTGCTGCGCGAGCTGGTCGAGCAAGGGAACACGGTGCTCACCGCCGATCCCTCCCGCGAATTCCTCGAGGGCGCCGACGCCTGGGTGCTGCTCGGTCCGGGCGGCGGCCCGCAGGGCGGGGAGGTGGTCGCCCAAGGCCCCCGGGCGCAGCTGCCCGCTTATGAAGAGCAGCTGCCGCCGCCGCGGCGCCAGGCCGCCACCGGCTGGCTGCGCTTCTCGGGACTTCGGACCCGGTACCTCGGCATCGACCGCCTCGAGCTGCCGCTCGGGGTCCTGGCGGGGGTCTGCGGCGTCAGCGGCAGCGGCAAGAGCACCCTGCTGGAGGAGGAGCTGGTGCCCCGGCTGCGCGCCGGGGAGGGCTTCGAAGGCTCCCTGCCCGAGGGCGGCCCCGCGGTGCTGCTGGAGCGGGCGCTCGGCTCCGCGGCGATGTCCACCGTCGCCACCTTGTCCGGGGCCTGGGGCGAGGTCCGGCGCGCCTTCGCCGACGGCGAGGAAGGGCGCATCCGCGGCCTCCGAGCCGCCGACCTGGTCGCCCGGCCGGGGCAAGGCGCCTGCCGCCGCTGCCGGGGCCACGGCCAGGACGAGGACCACATGCCTTGCTCCGGCTGCGACGGCCTCGGCCTGCGCGAGGACCTGCTGGAGCTGCGGCTGCGCGGCCGCAGCCTGCGCCACTGGCTGAGCACGCCGCTCCACGCGCTCGAACGCCGCCTGCCCGCGGGTTCGAAGCTGCGCCGCCTTCTGTCCCTGCTCGACCGGCTCGGGCTGGGGGAACGCCGGCTCGGCGAGCGCGGCCGGCACTTGTCCCTGGGCGAGCGCAGCCGGGTGGCGCTGGCCCGCGAGCTGGCGGCGGCGCGGCGCGACCGGCCGAAGCTGTTCCTGCTCGACGAGCCCTGCCTCGGCCTGCCCGCGGGCGAGGCGCGGCGGGTGGTCGAGGTGCTGCGCGAGCTGACCGAGCAGGGCCACGGCTTCTGGGTGGTCGAGCACCACGAGATCCTGCTCCGCAGCGCCGACCACCTGGTCGAGATCGGTCCCGGCGCCGGCCCCGACGGCGGCCAGCTGCTCTACGCCGGCGACGCCGCCGGCCTGCTCGCCGCCGACACCCCGACCGGCCGCTGGCTGGGCGGGCAGCGGCCGGACTTGGCGCCGCCGCCCGCCGCCGCGGCGCCGCCCCCGGCACGGTCGGGCTCCCTGGCCGAGACCCTGGCGCGCCCGGGACGGCGCCAGCTGGAGTCGGAGCTCCGCCGCGAGCTGGCCACGCGCTCGCCGCTGCTGGCCGACGCCGTCTGCCTGGAAGAGGAGAGCTCCGGAGCGCTGCCGCCCACCGCATGGCCCGTGCCGGCTCCAGCGACCGCGTGCCTGGTCGACCTGCTCGGCTTGCGCGGGCGCCTGGAACAAGCCATGCGCAACGGCGGCGCGCCGGCCTGCCAGCACTGCGGCGGCCCCGGCCCCTGGCCCGAGCTGGCCGCCTGCATCGGCGGCGGCGAAGGCGCCCTCCCGGCGGGGGAGTGGCGCTTCACCGCGCCCCTGGAGCACGGCCCCTCCGGGAGCGGGGACGCCGCCCTGCTCCGGGCCGCGGGTTTCCGGCGCCTGCTCCGCGACGGCGAGCTCTTCAGCCTGACGCGTGGCGTCGAGGTCCAGGCCGGCGACGAGGTCCTGCTCGACCGCCTCGACCCGCACCAGGAGGACGACGGCGGTCACCGCCTGCGCGAACTCGAGCACCACGCCCGCCTGCTCGCCAGCGGTCGCGTCCGGGCCCGCCGGGAGGACGGGCAGGCCTGGGAATTCCAGGCCGGGGCCTGCCGCCGCTGCCGGCGCGGAGACTTGGCGGCGCCCGCGCCGCGCATCCACCTGCTGGCCGGCAAGGCGGCCGAGCCGCTGCTCGAGGGACCGCTGCAGGAGCTGCTCGAACACCTGGGCGAGCACGCCCCGGCGCCGGCCCCCTTCCGCCAGGCGCGCCGGCTGCTCGCAGGGAGCTCGTTGCTGCGCCGGCCCGCCGGGCTCCGGCCGGCGGCGTTGCGGCCGCTGGAGCGCCGCTTGGCCCGGCTCGCTGGCTGGTGTCTGTTCCCGGTCGAGGGCGTCGTCCTGCTCCACGACCAGCCGCTCGCCGGGCTTCCGCCCTCCCTCGCCCGCAAATTTGCGGCCGCGCTCTCCCGTGGCGGCCACCACCGCTGGACCGACGCCGAAGGCTACTCCGGCTCCGCCGAAGCGCCGGGGGACCCGGTGCCCGCCCTCTGGCCGGAGGCGCCCGGCGGCTGCTCCTTGGAGTTCGACCTCGAGGCCTGGGCCGACCCGCCGCTGGCGCCTGCCGACGCCTCCCTGCGCCAGGCCCTGGGCTTGGCCGGTCCGCTCCGACGCCACTTCCTGGCCACCGAGCAGGCCCGCCTCCGCGGCTGGACCGAAGCCGACCTCGGTCAGGGCCGCCAGGCCCGGCGCTGCCCCCGCTGCCGCGGCGGCGGCGGGGATCGGCCGCACCCGGAACTCCGACTTCCCTGCCCCAGCTGCCACGGGACCGGCTGGGCCCCGGAATGCGGCGCCCTCGAGGACCGCGGCCTGAGCTGGCTCTCCCTGGGCCGCCAGAGCCTGGCCGAGCTGGCGGAGCATTTCCGGGACTCTCCGAGCCTGGGGAAGCCGCTGGGCCACGCCCTCGAGCTCGGGATGGGGGAGCTGCGACTGGACGAAGAGCTCCGTCGCCTGCCCCTCGGCCTCGCCGCCCTCGCGCCGCTGGCAGCGGAACTCGCTTCTGGGACCGAACTTGCGTCATGCCGGCTGGCCCTGCCGGCGGCCGGGCTGAGCCCCTTGGAGGCCTCCCGCCTGGCCTCTACAATGGGGGGCTACCTTTCCAGCTCCCGGCTTCCGGAATGGAAAGAGCACCATCCTCTCTTCCACCGCTTGGCTTGAGCGACGACATCCCGCCCCTGATCCTGCAGAGCGATCTGACCATCGTTCTCGAGACGGCTCACCCCCGTTTCGAGGAGATGCGGGACGGTCTCTTGCCCTTCGCGGAGCTGGTGAAGTCGCCGGAGTACCTGCACACCTACCGGATCTCGCCGATCTCGGTCTGGAACGCCGCCGCCACCGGGCTCAGCGTGCGCCAAGTGCTGGCGTTCCTGCGCGGCAACGCTCGCTACGGCGTGCCGGGCAATGTCGAGACCGAGCTCAAGACCTGGTTCGGACGCTGCGGCCTGTTCCGGCTCGAGAAGGACGGCGCGAAGCTGCTCCTCCGCTGCGACAAGCCCAAGATCCTGAAGCAGCTGCTCCACGACGAGGAGCTGGCCTCGCTGCTGCCCGAGACCGACCCGGAGGAAGGCAAGGCGTGGACCGACGCCGGCCGCCGCGGCCTGGTGAAGCAGCGGCTGATCAAGCTCGGCTACCCGGTCGAGGACGCGGCCGGCTACGTCGACGGCGCCGCCCTCGAGGTCGCCCTGCGCCAGGAGTGCGTCTCCGGCGGCGACTTCGGCCTCCGTCCCTACCAGGAGGAAGCGGTGCAGACCTTCCACCGCGGCGGCTCGGCCCTCGGCGGCAGCGGCGTCATCGTCCTGCCCTGCGGCGCCGGCAAGACCGTGGTCGGCATGGCGGCGATGGCCGCGGTCGGGGCCAACACCCTGGTGCTAACCCCGAACACGGTCGCGCTGCGGCAGTGGCGCTCGGAGTTGCTCGACAAGACCGAGCTCACCGAGGACCAGATCGGCGAGTACTCGGGCGACTGCAAGGAGATCCGCCCGGTCACGCTGACGACCTACCAGATCCTCACCTACCGCAAGAGCAAGGAAGAGTCCTTCCTCCACTTCGACTTGTTCGCGCGCGGCGACTGGGGGTTGATCGTCTACGACGAGGTGCACCTCTTGCCGGCGCCGGTGTTCCGCGCCACCGCCGAGATCCAGGCCCGCCGCCGGCTCGGCCTGACCGCCACCCTGGTGCGCGAAGACGGCAAGGAGGACGAGGTCTTCAGCCTGATCGGCCCCAAGCGCTACGACGCGCCCTGGAAGGACCTCGAGCGGCGCGGCTTCATCGCCACGGTGCAGTGCGTCGAGGTGCGTGTGCCCTTCGACGACGAGCAGCGGCTGGCCTACCTGGCGATGAAGCGCCGCAGCCAGTTCCGCGTCGCCTCCGAGAACCCGCGCAAGGCGGGAGCGCTGCGGGCGCTGCTCGACAAGCACGAGGGCGAGCGGATCCTGATCATCGGCCAGTACCTCGACCAGCTGCACGGCCTCCAGGAGGAGCTCGGGGTGCCGCTGATCACCGGCCGCATGCCGAACCCGGAGCGCGAGAAGCTCTACCAGGCCTTCCGCGAGGGCCGCGAGAAGGTGCTGCTCGTGTCCAAGGTCGGCAATTTCGCCATCGACCTGCCGGACGCCAACGTCGCGATCCAGATCTCGGGCACCTTCGGCTCGCGCCAGGAAGAGGCCCAACGCCTGGGCCGCATCCTGCGTCCCAAGTCCGACGGCAGCACCGCCCACTTCTACTCCCTCGTGACCGAGGCCACCCTGGACCAGGAATACGGCGAGAAGCGCCAGCGATTCCTGACCGAGCAGGGTTACGCCTACGACATCCGGCCCTACGAAGCGCTGCTCGAACCCACCGCCGAGCGCCGACCTTGAGCCTCCCTCTCTCCCGAAACCTGAGCCAGCGCGCCGAGAGCGAGCTGCTCGAGCTCCACCACGCCTGGCTGGGCGGATCCCCGCCGGCCAAGCGCCCCGCCCTGGTCAAGGCCCTGCGCGAGCACATGCAGGACCCGGTCGCCGCCTCGGCGCAGCGCGCCAAGCTGCCCGAGAACGCCACGGCGGTGCTCGATCTGCTGCTGGTCGGCCCGAAGGTCGGCATGGACTTCGACGCCCTGCTCCGGCAGGCCCGGGGCCAAGGAATCAAGGCGGGCGGCCTGCGCTCGGCCCTGGCCGAGCTGGTCTCCACCGGCTTCTCGGGCACCCTGGCTTCGAAGGCCAAGCGAAACCACGGCGAGACCCTCTGGGCGGTGCCCGAAGAGCTGCGCGGCGCCCTCGCCGGCAGCGCCACCGGCCCGGTGGACGTCGCCGGCCTGCTGACCCTGCACGGCCACCTCGAGCGCCACTTCCGGCGCACCCAGGAGCCGGAAGAGGCGGCCGAGAACACCCGCCGCATGTACCGTTTCCTGGCCTCGGAGTCGGCGCTCTGCGGACGCATCGACGAGCTCCCCGAGGAGCTGCGCCGGCTGGTCCACCGCGTGATCTCCGAGTACGGCGGCGTGGTCTCCCTGGAGGAGCTCGCCGGCCTCGGCTTCGCCGCCTCCGACGCCGCCCGCCTGCGCCACGAGCTGGAGGAGGCCTCCACCGGCACGGTGGGGGACCTGGACCTGGAGCGCTGCGGCATCCGCCAGCGCGGCCCTGTCCTGGCGATCTTCAACGAGGCGGTGCTCGCCTACCTGCGCCGAGAGGCGGCGCAAGCCGAGGACTCGCCGGCCGACACGGCCTCGATCGGGGTGGACTTCGTCTCCAACTTCAGCCGCTTCGCCAGCTTCGTCGGCGACGAGACGGTGCGCTTCACGGTGCGCGGGACGATCTTCAAGAGCACCGGCAAGCGCATCGCCGACAGCCTGATCCCGAATCCGGGCAGGGAATTCCGGCGCCGCGACATCCTCGAGTTGGAGTACCGCTTCGCCCTCGCCTACCGTTACATCGACCGCACCGGCGAGCGCAGCTTCCGCCTCACCGACCCCGGCCAGGACTTCCTGCGCATGCCCCTGGCCGACAAGCAGCGGCTGATGCTCGACTGGCTGGTGGAGGACCGCGACCTGCCCGGCGACATGGCCCACCAACTGAGGCTGCGGCGCACGGCGCTGCGCTTCCTGAAGCGGCTCGAGCCCGGGGTCTGGTACGACGCCATGTTCCTGCCCTTCGTGGCGCGCAACCACTACCTCAGCACGCTCGCGGCCGAGATCGACAGCAACGCCGAGGCCAAGAGCTTCCCGGTCCGCTCCTCCGCCGACCTGAGCTCGCTGGCCTGGAACCTGTTCAACTGGATCCGCAAGCACCTCTATCTGCTCGGGGTGGTCGACATGGGCTACGAAGCCTCCGGCCGGGCCAGCGCCATCCGCCTGACCAAGATGGGGGCGGAGCTGCTCGAGATCATCCCCGGCCGCGAGCTCGAGGGCGCCGGCCACATCGTCGTCAACCCCGACTTCGAGGTGGTCTTGTTCCCCGACGAACGCTCGCACGAGCTGGTCTACGCCCTCGACCGCTTCTGCGACCGCGAGCTGTCCGACAGCCTGGTCCACTACCGGATCACGCCCGGCAGCCTGCACCGCGGCCTGCAGCAAGGCGTGGCCCTGGACGAGATCCTGGAGTTGCTCCGCGACCGCAGCCGCACGCCGCTGCCGCAGAACGTGCTCTACTCCTTGGAGTCGTGGGCCCGCAGCGACGGCATGGTGACCCTGCACGAGGACGGCAGGCTGGTGTGCGACACGCCCGAGATCCTCGACCGCTTGCAGCTGCACCCGGAGCTCGGCCGCATCGGCCTGGAGCGCGAGGGGCGCGACACCCTGCGGCTGCAGGGGCCGGTCGACCAGGGCGACCTGAGCGGCTGGGTCCGGGACTTCGGGGTCTCGCTCCGCATCGCTTCCTAGGGGCCATGGCCGCCTCCGAGCCCGCCGCCGCGCCTGGAGGGGTCTGGGCGGTGGCCTCCGGTCTGGCGGGACCGGTCCAAGCGGGCGACTGGGCCGAAGGCGCGGCCGCCGCCAGCGCGTGGACCTTCCGCCTGCCCGCCGGCGACGAGCGGGAAGCGGTGGCGGCGCTGCGCCTGCTCCGGCAGCGCGGCCCCTTCCTGGCCGTCCACGCCCGCAGCGACTGGGCCGCCGCCGCCGGCGCCCACGCCGTGATCGCAGGCGCCCGCAGCCTTCCTCTGGAGACGCTCGCCGGGCAGGCGGAGCGCCACGGCCTGGCGCTCGGGTGCTCCACCCACGCGCCGTCGGAGGTCGCCGCCGCGGCCGCCGCCGGGGCGGCCTTCGCCATCTTCGGCCCGGTCTGGGAGACCCCCGCCAAGCGCGGCGTCCTGGCGCCGCGCGGCCTCGACGGCCTGCGGGCGGCCTGCGCCCTGGGCCTGCCGGTGATCGCCATCGGCGGCGTCGAGGAGCCGGCGCAGGCGGCTGCCTGCCGGGAAGCCGGGGCGCACGGCGTCGCCGTCCTGCGGGCGGCGCGAGAACCGGAGCGGCTGGCCGCGCTCGCCGCGGCCTGGGCCGGTGCCTGAAACCGAGCCGAGGAGGCGGACCCGCTCAGCCGCCGGCGTCGGTCTGGAGCGGACGCCGCATGTCCTCAGCGGTCGCCTCCGCGGTGCTCGGGTCGCCGTCAGGGCCGCCGCAGAGCAGCACCGGGCCGTCGGCCTGCTGCTCGACCAGGAAGGCCCGGCCCCACGGGTCCGCCGGCAAGAACACCGTCTCGGGCAGGACCTCGCGGAGCTGCAGCTGGCCCTCGCCGCCCAGCGGGACCGGCGGATCGCCCGGGCCGTAGAGCAGGGACACGCCCTCGGGCCAGCCCTCGAGCTGCGGCCCGAGCGCCAGCTGCAGGTGGCCGGCGAGGTAATCCATCAGGTCACGAGCGTGGCGGGCGCGGGCGCGGTCCAACTCGCGGCCCAGCGTCCATAGAATCACGGCGGTGACGACGACCCCCAGCAGCAGCAGCCAGAGGGCCTCGACGCGGCTCAGGCCGGAACCGGGGCGGGCGGACGAACGGAGATGAGTCACGGCGAACAAGTCCTGCACGACATCTTCCGGTCTTCCTTCGTCGGAAGGAAGGGCTTGTCCGGCCCTGGCGACGACTGCGCCCGCCTGGTGCCGCCGGCCCGCGCCCGGCTGGCCCTGAGCACCGACCAGCTGGTCGAGGGGGTGCACGTCGAGGCCGGGGCCTCTCCGGTGGTGATGGCGCGCAAGCTGCTCCGCCGCAGCCTCAGCGACCTGGCCGCCGCCGGCGCCTCGCCCTGGGCCGTGGCCTGGAACATCGCCGCCCCCTCCGACAAGCCGCTGCGCTGGCTGAAGCGCCTGGCCAAGGCCTTCGTCGCCGAGGCCGAGCTGTTCGGCTGCTCCGTGATCGGCGGCGACCTCAGCCAGGCCGGTGACGTGGTGCTGAGCTGCACCGTGATCGGCCGCGAGTGCAGCCACCGCGCCCCCGGCCGCGCCGGCGCCCGCCCCGGAGACTGGCTCCTGGTCACCGGCCGCCTCGGCGACGCCGTCTGCAGCGGCCGCCACCTGTGCCCCGAGCCGCGCCTGGTCGAGGGCAGGGTGCTCGTCGAACGCTACCTCGCCAACGCCATGATCGACCTCAGCGACGGCCTCGCCGCCGACCTGCCGCGGCTGCTCGACGCCAGCGGCGTCGGCGCCCGGGTGGAGCTGGACGCGCTGCCGCTGGCGAAGCGGCTGGGGCACGACCTGGAGGGCTGGCGCTCCGCCCTCGGCGAGGGGGAGGACTACGAGTTGCTGGCCTCGCTGCGGCCGGTCCTCGCCCGGCGCGCCCTGGAGGACCCCGTGCTCCGGCGGGCCGGCGTCCACGTCATCGGCGACGTCGTCGAGGGCAAGGGCGCCCGCTACGAGGTCGACGGCGAGGAGGTCGACCCGGGCGCGGACGGCTGGAGGTACGACTGGTCGTGAGCGCGCCCGGAACCGCCCTCGAGTGGACCAGCGACTCGCCCGAAGCCACGGTGGCCCTCGGCCGGCGGATCGGCGCCGCCCTGCAGCCTGGGGACTTCCTGGCCCTGAGCGGCCAGCTCGGCGCCGGCAAGACCACCCTGACGCGGGGCATCGCCGACGGCCTCGGGGTCCTCGACCGGGTCGCTTCTCCCTCCTACCTGCTCTGCCACGAGTACGCTGGGCCGGTGCCGCTGCTGCACCTGGACGCCTACTTCGAGTCGCGCATGGACGGCGTCCTGGCCGACGGCCTGGTCGAGCGCTTCGCTCGCGCCGTGGTGGTGGCCGAGTGGGCCGAGCGCATGGGGGACTGGCTGCCTCCCGACCGCCTGGAGCTGGAGCTCTCCGGCGAGGGCGAACGGCGGCGCCTGCGCCTCGTGGCCACCGGGGCGGCCAGCGGAGGCCGGCTGGAGGCCCTGCGGGCCGCCGCCCGGCCTCCGGAAATCGAGGGAAATCCATGAACCTCCTGAGTTTGGGCTCGTTGGAGGTGTGAGAAGCCGATGGCCGGCGGATCCCACGACCTGCTCGGCCGGTCCCGCGACGGGGACCGGGCCGCACTCGCCGAGCTGGTCGAACAGATGGGCCCGCGGCTCAAGGGCTTCTTCCTGCGCCTCGGCGCCCAGAACTCAACCGCTGAAGACCTGACCCAGGATGTCTTCCTCCGCGTGCTCAACAGCCTCGACCGCTACCAGGAGAGCGGCCGGCTGGACGCGTACCTGCTGCGCATCGCCCGCAACTTGTGGATCGACTCCCGGCGCCGTCACCGCCCCGTGGCGGTCGGGGACGCGGTCCAGGACACGCCCGACGAGCTCCAGCCCGGCCCCGTCGCGGCCGCGGAGGAGCGCGACCGGGCCCGGCTGCTGCGGCAGGCCTTGGCCCAGTGCGAGCCGGAGACCCGTGAGCTGCTCGAGCTGGCGGTCCTCCAGCGCCTGCCCTACGCGGAGGTCGGCGTGATCCTCGGCGTCCCCGTCGGCACCGTGAAGTCGCGGGTCCACTACGCCCTGAAGCGGCTCAAGGACCGGATCTCCGGCCTCGACCCGCGGGGAGGGGAGTCCTCATGAACCCGGACCGCCCCGCTCCCGAGCTCAGCCCCGAGGAGCTTCGCCAGGTCGAAGCCTTCGCCGAGGAGCTGCGCGCCGCCCACCCGGCGCCGCCGCTGTCGCCGGAGTTCAGCGCCCGCCTCGCCGAGCTGCACCAGCCCCGCTGGACCTTCGGCCGGGCGCTGCAGCAGAACCGGCTGCTGCGCGTCGCCGCCGGCCTCTTGGTGACGGTCGCCGGCAGCGTGCCGGTGATGGCCGTGCTCCAGCTGCTCTCCGCCCCGGCCGACGACCAGCCCTGGGTCCACTTCGACCCGCCGCGGACTTCCCCGGCGGTCGAGGTCCCCGTCGCGCCGGAGCTGCCGGCGCCGCCCGCCCCGGCGGATGATCTGGCCGACAGCCTGGATGAGAGCTTCGTGGTCGCCGTGGACCGGCAGAGCCGGATGAACCGGGCCTCCTTCCGCTGGCACCAGGCCTACCCGGTCGACGCGCCGGTTCCGGCCTTCGACCCCGGCGCGGGCGCGCCGGCTGGCCTGAGCGCCGGTCTGGCGCTGCGCTGCGGCCTCGTCACCCCCGAGCAGCTCTCCGTCCCGGCGGATTGGGCCCAATCGAGCCCGGAACAGGTCTGGCTGGAGCTGGAGCGGCTCCTTGCCTCGGAACACCCGCTGGCGCCCTCCGGTCCGCTGGTGACCCGGATCCGGCAGCTCTGGAACGGCGATCCTTCCTCCCGGCCCTGGCTGGCCGGCTGGATCTGGGTCCTCGATGGCGAGCGCGACCCCGCGCTCGGCCAGCTCCCGGCCGGCGTCGGCGCCGATCTCCAGGTATCCTGGGAGGCCGCCGACCGCAGCAGCCTGGTCTGGCCCGCCGATTGATCCACGCCCTCTCCCTCGCCGCCCTGGCGGCCTTCGCGCCCGCCCCCGCGCCCGCCCCCGCACCCGCCCAGCAGCCCGTCGAGCCCTGGTGCGAACTGGAACCGGTGATCGCCCAGTCGACCTGGATCGTGATCGCCGAGGTCGAGGAGGTACGGGCCGTCGGCGTCATCGGCAGCCACCTGGAGCTGAAGGTCAAGGAGCGGCTGCACGGCCGCACGGAGCTGAAGCGGTTCAGCTACCTGGCGGATCGCGGCCGCCTGGTCACGTCGGGGGAGGAGGAGCTGCTATTCCTCCAGCCGCCGGCGGATGAGGGCTTCCACCACCGCCCGCTGGGCAGGGTGGGCTCCCGCGCCAAGGCCAAGGAGGCCAAGATCGCCTGGCTGAGGCGGGCCCTGGAGATCCGCGCCATGGCCCGCAAGGAGCAGCCCCGGGCCTACCTCCGCTGGTATGAGGATTCCTTGCAGGGTGGGGTCCGGTGGGAATTCTGGCGTGCCCTGTCGGAGCTCGAGCGGCTCCAGCAGCGGCGCTCGAGGGAGCTGCGCGCGATGCTCGACGCCGGGCGCCTGGAGTCAGCCCTGGAACCGCTGGAGCCGGGACCTGCCAGAAAACGGCTGGAAGCCCTCCTGAGCTGGCGTAAGCAGGACTCCTCCGCGCGATAGGGGACCCGACCGGGCCGCTATCCTGCGCCCCGAGCGATGCTGTCCCTCCTCCTCCTCAGCTTACTCCCGACCGCCCTCCAGGATCCCGGCGCCGGCGCGGCGCAGGACCCGGCCCCGGCGACCTCCGCCGACACCTTCCCGCTCCGCATCGAGGACGTCATCCGGCTGGTCGGCCAGAACGCTCCCGCCTTCCACCAGGCGCGGCTCCAGGCCCTTGCGGCGATCGCCGGCATCGAGGAGGCCGAGGGGCTCTACGACCCGGTGCTGTTCGGCGACCTGACCTACAGCTACGGCGAGACGCCGACCTCCGGCGGTCTGTTCTCGGGCGGCCTGCCGGCGCAGCACGTGCGCTCCTGGTCGGCGCAGCAGGGCCTCCGCTCGACCCTGGTGACCGGCGCCACGGTGCAGGTGGCGGTCAGCGAGAACTACAGCGAGGACAACCTGCCCGAGAACTTCTTCGGCTTCAATCCGCAGTCCGACGTCGGCATCAACTTCAACGTCACCCAGCCGATCCTGCGCGGCGGCTGGATGCTCAACGGCACCTACGCCCTGCGCAGCGCCGAGCTGGCCGCCGGCCAGGCCGGCGCCGGGGTCCGGCAGAGCGAGACCGCCGCGGTCCAGGCCGCGGTCGACGCCTACTGGGACCTGGCCTTCGCCATCGAAGACGTGAAGGTCAAGGAGCTGTCGCTGAAGCTCGCCGAGGAGCTGCGCGAGGTCACCCTGGCCAAATTCCGGGTCGGCTCCGCGGCCGAGGTCGAGGTGGTCCAGACCGACGCCGACATCGCCACGCGGACCGAAGCGCTGCTGACCGCGCGCAACCTGGTGGCCCAGGTCCAGGACCGGCTGCGGCTGCTCCTGTTCCCGCTCGAGGACGCCGGCGACTGGCGGCTCGAGTTCCTGCCGGTCAGCGAGCCGCCCGCTGCCACCGGCTCGGACCTCTCCTGGGAGACCGCCTTCCAGGTGGCGCTCGAGCACCGCGCCGAGCTGCGCCAGCTCGAGATCGACCTGGAACAGAAGCGCCTCGATTGGGAGGTCGGCCGCCGCAACCGGCTACCCAAGCTGGACCTGACCGCCAGCGGCAACAGCTCCGGAACCGCGCGCCAGGTGGCCGAGGCCTTCGAGACCGCCCGCGGCTTCTACTTCGTCGGCTACACCCTCGGCCTGGTCTTCGAGCTGCCGCTCGGCAACCGCCAGTTCGCCGGCGCTGAGCGCCGCAGCCGCTTCGCTTACGAGCTGGCCCAGCGCACCCTGCGCGACCGCCAGAACGAGGTCGCCACCGAGGTCCGCGAGGCGGTCCGCAACCTCAACTACCAGGCCGAGCGGGTCAAGGCCACCGAGCTGGCCAGCGCCGTGGCCCAGCGGCAGCTCGAGGCCGAGCAGCGCCGCCTCCGCGAGGGCGCCTCGACCAATTTCCAGGTGCTGCAGTTCCAGCGCGACCTCGAGACCGCGCTCAGCGCCGAGAAGAACGCCCGCATGGAGTACGCCAAGGCCTCGATCCAGCTCCAGACCATCCAGGGCCTGAACTGGGACGGCAGCCCCCCGGCGACGGCGACGGTCGAAGCCGGCGAGGCGGAAGCGCCGGGCGAATAGGCCCATGGCCGCGCCGCCGGCAGGCGCTCCGTCAGCGGGCGCTCAGCCGCCAGCGGGGCCGCTCGAATCGATGAGGAGGCGCAGGTCCTCGAGCCGCTCCAGCTTGTGGCAGCGCGCCCGCAGGGCGGCCACGCCGGGAGCCTCGCGGAAGAAGTCGGCGGCCAGCCGGCGCATGATCCGCATGCCGGTGCGCTCGCCGTAGAGCTCGCAGACACCCTGCGCCAGCTCCACCAACAGCTCCGAGCGCTCGGCCATGCTGGGGGCCGCCGGCACCGGCGCGCCGTCCAGCATCGCCTGGAGCTGGCCGAACAGCCACGGCCGGCCGAGGGCGCCGCGGCCGATCGCCAGGCCGGCGACGCCGTAGCCCAGCAGCTCGCGGGCCGACGCCAGGTCGGTGACGTCGCCGTTGCCGATGACCGGGATGTCGACCGCCTCGACCACCCGCCCGATCAGCTCGTAGTCGGCGCGGCCGCTGTACTTCTGCTCGCGGGTCCGGCCGTGCACCGTGATCGCTCGGGCGCCGGCCTCCTGGAGCTGGCGCGCCAGCTCCGGGGCGTTGCGGTTGTCCTCGTCCCAGCCGGCCCGGATCTTCACCGTCACCGGCACCGGGCTGGCCTCGGCCATGGCGGCGACGCACTCGGTGGCCAGGCCCGGCTCCCGCAGCAGGGCGCTGCCGCCGCCGCCGCCGGTGATCTTCGGCACCGGGCAGCCCATGTTCAGGTCCACGGCGTGGAAGCCGCGCTCCGCCACCACCTGCGCCGCCCGGGCCAGCACCGGCGGCTCGGCGCCGAAGAGCTGGGCCGCCACGGGCTGCTCCTCCGGGCCCTTCTCGAGCAGCTGCAGAGACTTCCGATCCTCGAACTGCAGCGCCTTGGACGACACCATCTCGGTGGTGGTCAGCTCCGCTCCGAACTTCCGGCACAGGCGGCGGTAGGCTAGGTTGGTGTTCCCGGCCATCGGGGCCAGCGCCAGCCCATGCGGGACCGGGTGCGGCCCGAGGCGGAAACCAACTCGCGAGGCTCGACTACTGTCCGACATGGGGGAACGATTCTACCCGGGGGTTCACTCCGTCCTGGCGGCTACGGCCGTCGTCCTCACGCTCGCGGCCTGCGGCCCGAGCGAGGAGCCTGGCCCGCCCTCCGGCCAGGCCGCCGGCCCCTCGAGCTGGTTCCCGCGCCCCGAGGGCCTGGTCGCCTCCTACCAGCCCCCGGCCGACGGGGACCTGCTGCCGCGGCTGCTCTTGCACCTCGAGAAGTCCTCCCGGGACTCGCTCCACTTCTCCCTGGAGCAGCTGCCGGGCCAGGGCGAGCGGGCCGCCGACGCCCTAGTCGCGGGCATCGAGGAGCGGATCCTGGACAAGAACAAATTCGCCTCTCTGCACAACTACTGCAAGGCGCTGGCCGGCTGCGGCGGCCCTGAGCACGCCGAGGTCCTGGTCCGGGTCCTGCGAGAGTGCTCCGTGCCGCTGGCCCGGACGGGCGCCGCCGAGGCCCTGGGAGCCATCGGCGGCCCCGAGCACGCCGCGGCCCTCATCCAGGTCATCGAGCTCGAGAGCGAGGCTGGACCGCTCCAGGCCGAGTACAAGGCCCTCGGCCAGCTCGGTGGCCCCGAGGCCTACCAGTACCTCGAGGACCGGGTCCAGGCCTGGGCCCAAAACCGCCCCGGCGCCGCGATCTACGGCAACCTCGCCTGGACCCAGGTCCTCGCCCTCGAGGACGAGGGTGCCGTGGCCCGGCTCGAGCGGGTGGCGGGCCTGCTGTCCGGCCGTTCCTTCCAGGTCGCCGCCCTGCGCCGGCGCGCCGAACTCGGCGACTTCAGCGTCCGCGCCGCGCTGCGGGGCTTCCTCGACCCGGCGACCACGCCCGCCCCGGGCACCCGGATCGTCGCTCTGGAGGGCCTTGGGCACGCCCAGGACTGGGAGGGGGTCCAGCTCGGCTTCGACGACCCGGACCGCCAGCTGCACGTCTCCGCCATCAACGTCCTCAGCCTGCCGGCGGGGCGCGAGAGCCGGGTCGCCCACGCCCGGCTCGAGGAGCTGGCCCAGGGCCCGGACGCTGAGCTCGCCCAGGCGGCGATGCACGCCTTGTGCATGCGCGGCGACCGGCGGCTGCTGGAGCCCTGGCTGGTCCGGGCCCGGGCCTACCCGCACGGCGCCGGATCGGTGAACGCCATCAACCTGCTCAAGCACGAGGACGCCGCCGACCCGCGGACCACCCCGGTGCTGCTGCAGGCCTGGGAGCAGAGCGACGACGAGTCCCGGATCGGCCTGCTGCGCGTCTTCGGCCGCATGCAAGACCCGCGCTGCCTGCCGCTGATCGAGGAGCTGGTACACGAGGGCCGGGACCGGGGCGATCTGCACCGCATGGCCCTGACCCAGCTCAGCAACCTCGACGAGATCGGCCTGCCGGTGCTGCTCCGCTTCCTGGAGCAGCCGGTGGCCCAGGAGGATTCCGCCTACGCCCTCGCCAGCCTCGGCGGCCTCGCCATCGACTTCGAGGACGCCCGCGAGCGCCTTATCGAGCTCGCCCTCGACGCCGCCCAGCCGGACTGGGTCCGGGCCGACAGCCTCGGCCTCCTGGTGAAGGTGCTCGGCGTGGACGCCTATCCAGTGCTGCTGGAAGCCCGCGATCAGACCCAGCGCAGCGAGGTCCGCGCCTTCGTGGACCAGATCCTGCGCGAGTTCTTCTGAGCCGGTCGAATCCGCGCGCGAGCCGGGCTCACTCGGGGGGCAAGCTGCGCGCCAGGCGGGTCACCGCCCAGCCCACCAGGGGCGCCGCCAGGCCGATCCACAGGCCGTGGGCGAGCAGCGCCAGGCCGGGCACCGCCGGGGCCGCGGCCAGGCCGCGGCGGATCGCCTGCTGCACCCGGCGCGGCTCCCAGCGGTGGTGACGGTCCCGCAGCGCCGGCCAGCTCAGCCAGACGGCGAAGACCGCCCAGCCGGCCAGGAAGGCGAGGCTGGTCTCCGCCGGGAGCACCAGCACCGGGGCCAGGGCGGTGGCGAGGACGAAGGCCAGCGCCCGCATGCCCGGGCTGCCGCCTTCCTCGCGCGTCGCCAGCCGCGACAGGAACAGGAAGTAGAGCACGTACGCCATGTAGGGCAGCACCGTGATCTTCTCCTCGAAGAGGTCCTGGCCGGCCGCCAAGCCCGGCAGGGCGAGCGAGATGCCCCGCGCCAGGGCCAGCAGCGGCGGCCCGATGGCCCGCCGGACCACCACCCCGCCCAAGTTGTAGACCAGCACGAAGGCCGTCAGCAGCAGGAAGGCCTGACGAGCGACCTCGGAGAAGCAGGAGGAGGCCAGGACCGCCGCCCCGCCGACCATGAGCAGGCCAATGGCCAGCGCAGCCGACGGCGGGATCCGGCCCGCCGGGAGGGGCCGGCGCGGCCGCGTCCGGGCGTCGAGCTCGCGGTCGGCGAAGTCGTTCAGGGCCATGCCGCCGTGATAGACCAGCAGCAGGCAGGCCAGCGGCAACAGCAGCGAGGCATCGAAGGGCGCTCCGGCCAGGGAGGCGCCCGCCACCACGTCCCAGAGGATGGTCGGCGCCAGCGCGATCCTCAGCAGCTGCAGCCAGGCGCGCATCGGGTCAGCCGAACAGCCGGTCGATGTCGTTCATGGTCACGAAGATCACCAAGGAGAAGACGGCGACCAGGCCGACGACGTTGAGCCAGCCCTGGGTCGCGGCGCTGAGCGGACGGCCGCGCAGCTTCTCGAGGATGACGAACAGCATGTGGCCGCCGTCGAGGGCCGGGATCGGCAGCAGGTTCAGCACCCCGAGGTGGATCGAGATCATCGCCAGGAAGAAGAAGAGCGGCGCCAGGCCCTCGCTGGCGAAGCTGTGGGTGATCGTGCCGATGGTCAGGATGCCGCCCAGGTTCTTGCTGTCGACGGCACCGCTGACCATGCCGCGGAAGGTGGCTCCGATCTCGCGGACCATCTGCCGCGCCTCCTGGATGCCCATCGCCAGGGCGTCCAGCGGCCCCTCGGAGCGCACCACCTCGCGGTCGGCCTGGAGGGCGAAGCCGAATTCGGGCCGGGGCATCCGCCGCGGCGTGATCGTCACGGCGAAGGGGTCCTCGAGGCCGGGCCGCGACACCAGCAGCGCCAGCGGCTCCTCGCCGGCGCCGCGCACCGCCGCCGACAAGGCCGCCATGTCCGGGATCTCGCTGCCGTTGGCGCGCAGGATCCGGTCCCCGGTCTGGAGGCCGGTGCCGACCGCGGGCCCGTCCGGGCGGACCCCGACCCGCACCGCCTCGCCGCCGTCCATCCACAGCCCGGCGACCAGGTCGCCGGCCTCGAAGCCCTGGCCGCAGTCGACGCGACGGACCTGGCCCTCGCGCAGCAGCTCGAGCTCCAGCTTGCCGTCATGGCGCCGCGCCGAGGTTGCCAGCTCGGCGATGGAGCGGATCTCCTCGCCGTTGGCGCGCAGGACCCGGTCTCCGACCTCCAGCGCCTCCGCCAGCCTGGGATCGCGGATCGCGCGCACCTCATTCAGGAGGTGCAGGATCCCGATCTGGACCGGGTCCTCGTCCGCCGGCTCGGCTCGCGCCAGCGAGACGTCGAGCCGCTGCTGTCCGCGCATCACCGCCAGCTGCAGAGGGCCCGAGCCGAGTACCGCCTGTTCGAGCAGGAGCCGGGCGTCCTGCCGGGTGTGCACCGGCATCCGGTCGATCTCGACCAAGCGGTCGCCGTCCTCCAGGCCTGCCTGATCGGCGACCGAGCCGGGCAGGACGCCGATGGCGAAGTCCGGACTCCAACGGGAGGGGGCGATCCCGATCCGGCGGAAGCCGAGCTGCTCGTCGAAGCGCGGATCGACCTGGATCCGGCGCACGCCGCCGTCGGGGCCGGCGAGCTCGATCGGCACCGCCTCGCCGTCCCCGAGGGCCACCGCGGCGGAGAAGGTGCGGAAGGCGTGGATCGGCCGCTCGCGGACGCTCAGGATCCGGGAGCCCTCGCGCACGCCCGCCTCCCAGGCGGGGCTGCCGGGCTCTACCGCGCCGACCACCGGGGCCTCGAAGGGGACGCCGACCGCGAACAGGATCGGGATCACGATCAAGGCGAACAGGAAGTTCATCAAGATGCCGCCGGAGAAGATCAGGAAGCGCCAGCCAGGCGGCTGGGCCCCGAGCTCGTCGGGGAGCGGCGGCCGGGTCTGATCCTCGCCGGCCATGCGCACGTACCCGCCCAGCGGCAGCAGGGAGAGCCGGTAATCGGTGTCGCCGCGCCTCCAGCCGACCACGCGGGGACCGAAGCCGAGCGAGAAGACCTCGACCCGGACCCCGGCGGCGCGGGCGGCGAAGAAGTGGCCGGCCTCGTGCACGAAGAGCACCAGGCCGATTCCGAAGGCGGTGAGGAGGAAGGGCAGCATGGGTCAGCTCCGCGCGGCGCAGAGGGAGGAGGCGTGCTCGCGGGCGAGGCGGTCGGCCTCCCGGACCTCGGCCAGGCTGCCGGCGGGCAGGTGGCGCAGGGCCTCCAAGGTGTCCGCGCAGAGCGGGGCGATGTCGGAGAAGGCGGCCTGGCCGGCGAGGAAGGCCGCCACCGCCACCTCGTCCGCGGCGTTCAAGACGGCCCCGGCGGCGCCGCCGAACTCCGCCGCCAAGTAGCCCAATTGCAGCGCCGGGTAACGCTCCGGCTCCGGCGCGGCGAAGCTCAGCTGGGCGTAGAGCTGGGGATCGAAGCCCTGCAGCGGCGAGGGATGGCGCCCCGGCCCGTGCAGGGCGTAGTGGATCGGGAAGGCCATGTCCGGCGGCCCCATCTGCGCAAGGACCGAGCCGTCGACGAACTCGACCATCGAGTGGACCACCGACTGGCGGTGGATCAGGACCTCGATCGACGACGCGGCGACCCCGAACAGGTGCTGGGCCTCGATGACCTCCAAGGCCTTGTTCATCATCGTCGCCGAGTCGACCGTGATCCGAGGGCCCATGTCCCAGTTCGGGTGGGCCAGCGCCTGCTCCGGCTTGACGTCCCCGAGCTGCTCCAGCGGCAGGTCGCGCAGCGCGCCGCCGGAGGCCGTCAGGTAGAGGCGGCGCAGCTCCCGCCGCGGGCGGTCGCCGATGCACTGCTGGATCGCCGAGTGCTCGGAGTCGACCGGAAGGATGGTCGAACCGCTGGCCGCGGCCAGCTCCGCCAGCAGCTCCCCGGCGAGCACCAGCGACTCCTTGTTGGCCAGCGCCAGGTCCCGGCCCGAGCGCAGCACCGCCTCGCTGTAGGGTAGGCCGGCGGCGCCGACGACGGCGTTGAGGCAGACGTCGTAGCTCTCGCCGTCGGCCAGCAGCCCGAGCAGGTTGGCCTGCTGCTCCGGGATCGAGCTGAGGTGGACGGTGCAGCCGGGGCAGCCCGCGGCGAGCTCGGCGAGGGCGGGGCCGCTGGTGTGAGCGGCGAGCCCCACCACCTGCACCGGCGACTCGGTCCGCTCCAGGATCCGCAGGGCCTGGCGGCCGACGGTCCCGGTGGCTCCGAGCAGGATCAGGCGGCGTTTCTCCCCGAGCATGTCCCTACAGGATAGGGCAGTCCGGGAGGGCGATAAAGGCGGGCGGCGGCCGTAGAATCGCCGCTGAGATGAGTCCGGAACCGCCCCAAGAAGCCCTGAGCTACCGCGACGCCGGGGTCGACATCGACGCCGCCGAGGACGCCCTGGCCCGCGCGAAGCCCGCCATCCGCGCCACCTTCGGCGAGCGCGTGCTGGCCGACGTCGGCAGCTTCGGCGGCCTCTTCCGGGCCGACGGCCTGGGCCAGGAACCGGTGCTGGTGGCCACCGCCGACGGCGTCGGCACCAAGACCAGGATCGCCGCGGCCACTGGCCGCTACGGCAGCGTCGGACGCGACCTGGTGCAGCACTGCATCAACGACGCGCTGGTGCAGGGCGCCGAACCGCTGTTCTTCCTCGACTACGTCGGCGTCGGCAAGCTGCGGCCGGAGCGGGTGGCGGCCCTGATCGAGGGCCTGGCCCACGCCTGCAAGGACCACGGCATGACCCTGCTCGGCGGCGAGACTGCCGAGATGCCGGGCGTCTACCCCGAGGACGAGTTCGACCTGGTCGGCACGCTGGTGGGGGTGGTGGAGAAGGCCCACATCATCGACGGCAGCAAGGTCCGCGCCGGGGACCGCCTGATCGGCCTACCGGCGGTCGGCCTGCACACCAACGGCTACTCGCTGGCCAGGCGCATCATCGACGAGCGCATGGGCCTCGGCTGGGGCGACCCCTTCCCGGGCGGCGACGGCGCCAGCGTCGCCGACGTCATGCTCGAGCCGCACCGCTGCTACCTCGCTGAGCTGCGACCGTTCTTGAAGGACCCGGCGCTGCACGCGCTGGCCCACATCACCGGCGGGGGAGTGCCCGGCAACCTGCCCCGGGTGCTGCACGGCCTCGGCGCCACGGTCTCCCGCGCCGCGGTGCCGCCCCTGAACGTCTTCGAGCAACTGGTGGCGGCCGGCGAGGTCGAGCGCGACGAGGCCTGGCGGGCCTTCAACATGGGCGTCGGCATGATCCTGGTGGTCGACCCGGCCTCTGCCGACACCATCGAGGCCGGCCTGCGCGAGGCTGGCGCCGCCCCATTCGCCATGGGCGAGATCTGCGACCAGACGGCGGGAGTGGCTTGGCTGGACTGATCCTGGCCCTGCTCCTGGCCGCCTCGGCCGGCGACCCGCTCCCGCGCCTGGAGGCGCGGCGCGCGCGGGTCCTGGAGCAGCTAGGCCAGATGCTCGAAGCCCCGCAGGCCGACTCCGGCGCCTGGCGGGCGCGGCTGTTCCACTGGGTGCGGCGCTTGGACCACCAGCTCGACCCGCGAGTCCAGGCCGGCTGGCAGCTGCTCGCCGACCACGGCGGCCCCGGCGACCGCGCCAACCTGGTGCTCTACCAGCGCCGGCACCAGCTGCCCCTGTCGATCGATGGCACGGAGCTTGCTCCAGTCGACCCGATGCTGGAGTACGCGCTCGCTTTGTGGGGAGAAAGTCGCCTGGAGGAAACGCGCACCTGCCTGCAGCGCGCCAGGGCCGCCTACCCGGAGGACAGTCGGCTGCGCGGCAACCTCGCCTGGCTCGACGGCGCGCCGCCCGCTCCGTTGTCGCTCCGGGCCGATCCCCGGCCCACCGCCCTGGCGGTGCTCGCGGCACGCTCGCGGTCGCCGCGATGAGCGCCCTCGCCTTGAGCCTGCTGACGCTCGCGGCCTGGCCGCAAGAGCCGGCTCCGGCGCCCTTCCCGGCTACCGAGCAGTCCAGGGTCGAGGCCGCCCTCCAGAGCTGGATCGCAGCGCTCGAATCCACCAGCCCGCGTCAGGTCGAGTTGGTCGGCAGCTTCGCCCTCGAGTTCGCCTCCGTCAGCGCCCGCGTCCTCCCCGAGGGCTTGCTCGAGCCGCTGGAATCGCGCCTCCAGGTGGTCCTGCGCCTGGTGCAGGACGCGGTGGAGCAAGAGAGCCGCCGCCGGATCCTGACCACCGGAAGCGAGCTCAACGCCTCCTTCGAGGCCCTCGAGGCGACCGCGGGCGCGGATCCCTTGCGCCAGGTTGGGGCGTGTTCCGAGCTCCTCGCCGGCGCCCGCCGGTCGCCGGGTCTCGCCGCCGGGGAGCAGAGGGAGGGCCGAAGCCGGCTGATGGGCCAGCCCTACCGACTCACGCTCCCCGCGGGGTTGACGGACGCCCCGCCGCTGCCCTTGCTGGTCCTGCTCGGTTCGGCCGAGGCGGCCCAGCTCGCCATCGCGGATTTGCCGCCGGGGCTGCGCGGCAGCCACGCCCTGCTCGAGATCGACCTCTCGGACCTGCGCCTGGACGAGATCCCCAAGCTCGGCCGCTTCCGCTTCGTCGACGCCCTGGCCGAGGTCTTCCGCCAGTGCGCCGTCGACCGGGACCGGATCCTCCTGCTGGGCTCCGACGCGGGCAGCGACCACGCCGCGGTGCTCACCGCCTTGCTGCCGCACTTCCTCCAAGGCGCCGCCCTGATCCAGCCGCCGGCGACCGGGGACGCCCCTCCGGACCAGCCCTGGCGGGAGTCGAGGGACTCTCCCTGGCTGGTTCGGTGCCGCGGCAACCTCGGGCGCCCTGAATTGACGCCCGTGCATCGCGGCGCGGACCGGACGGCAGCCTTCGCTTGGCTCCAGGAGCTGGCGCGACGCGAGGCCTACCCTCCTGAGGTCCACTTCGACCTCTTGGTGCCTGGCGCCAGCCGCGCCTACTGGGTCCACGCCACCGCCTTCGACCCCCCGGAGCAGCTCTCGAGGCCGGCTTGGATCAAGGTCACCACCGACCGCGAGCGGAACGCGCTGCGGATCGAGTCCGAATCGGTGCACAGCATCGACCTCTACCTCAACGACCGCCTGCTGGACCTGGACCAGCCGGTATGGGTCGAGCACCTCGGATCCGAGCGCAGCTACCGCTTCCAGGTGCAGCGGAGCGTCGCCACCCTGCTCGAGAACTTCGCGCGCAATCCGGACCCGGGCGCGGTCTATCCGGCCATGATCCGCGGCCTCGACCTGCCGGCCGCCCACTGACCATGACCACCCTGCTCGCCGCCGCCCTCGCCGGCTTCGCCGCTCTCTCCCTCGAGGTCCTGGGGGTGCGCTGGCTCGCGCCCTGGTTCGGGACCACCTCCCTGGTCTGGAGCAACCAGATCGGGGTGGTGCTGCTCGCCATGGCCGTCGGCGCCGCCCTCGGCGGGCGGCTGGCGCGGCGCGGCGGCCCTCCGCTGCGCTGGGCCGCGGGCCTGCTCGGCGGCGCCGGCCTGCTCCTCGCGGCCTCCCTCGTGCTGCTGCCCTGGTTCTGCGCCTGGCTGCTGCCGGAGGGCCTGCGGCTCGAGGAAGCGGCTGGCATCGCCCTCGGCGGCTCCCTGGCCGGCGCGCTGCTCTTCTTCGCGCCGCCCGTGCTGCTGCTCGCCATGGTGGCGCCGCTCCTGGTCGAGATCCGGTCCGCGGAGCGGGGCGCCGGCCGGGCGGCGGGCGAGGTCTCGGCGGCGGGGACCGTCGGCTCGCTGCTCGGCGTCTTCGGCTCGACCTACGTCGCCCTGCCCTTCCTGGGCATCCGCCTGACCCTGGCCCTGCTCGCCGGCTGCCTGATCGTCGCCGGCGCGCTGCTCGCCGCCAAGGACCGCCGCCTCGCCGCGCTCGGGTTGCTGCCGCTGCTGCCGCTCGCCGCCGCCGACCCCGCCCTCGCCGCCAACCTGCCCGACCGCTCTGCGGAGGGCCTCGAGACCCGGGTCGAGGCGGTGGTCGAGACGCCGTACCAGCGGCTGCGCGTGGTCGCCTTCCACGAGCCGGACACCGAGCTCCCGGTCGAGCGCTGGCTCCAGATGAATGAAGGCGTGGACAGCTACCAGTCGCTCTGGCGCCCCGGCGGGAGCTGGCCTGGAGGCTACTACGACCTCTTCGTGCTCGCCCCGCTCTACGCCTTGCACGGCAGCGAGGACCGCGGCGAGCCGGTCCGCTTCTGGTCACTCGGCCACGCCGGAGGCGCCGCCCTGGGGCCGGTCGCGGCCGGGCTCGGCGACCGCGAATGGAGCGCCGTCGGCGTCGAGCTCGACCCTGAGGCAGTATCCCTGGGGCAGGAGTGGCTCCCGCTGCCGCCGGCCTTGTCGCGGCGCACGGAGGTCCGGGTGGGGGACGCCCGCCTGCAGCTCCGCGGCGCCCCCGCCGACCTCGACTTCCTGCTGCTCGACGCCTACGCCGCCCAGTTCGAGATCCCGGCTCACCTCGCCAGCGCCGAGTTCTTCCACGAGACCGCGCGCCATCTGCGCCCGGGCGGGGTCCTGGCGGTCAACCTCGGCACCAGCTCCAGCGCCGGCACCCAGGGCGCCGCGGTGGGCAGCATCCTCGCCGGCCTGCGCGACGCCTACGGCGAGCACCTGCGGCTTCACCGCGTGCCCTTCTCCCGCAACGTCCTGGTCTTCGCCCGGAAGGACCAGCCGTTGATGCCCTTGGAGCAGCTCCAGGCGTCGATCCCGGCCGGCGTGCCGGTGTTCGTCGGCGCCGCCGCCCTCGCCGGCCAGGTCCAGGCGGGTGAAGCCCTGCCAGGCGGGGAGGCCTACCACGACGACCGCAACGCCATCTCCCTGGATCAGGCGCGGGAGTGGATCGCGGAGGCGACCGGCCCGTGAGGTGCGCCGCGGTCGCCGCCCTCGGGCTGCTCGCCGGGATGACCGGCGCCTCCTCCGCCCGCCCGGCCCAGGAGCCGGCCGCGCTCGAGGCCAGGAGCCTGCTCGATGAGCTCGACCGACTCGATCGGGCCGAGCCGGTCTGGCAGACCGAGCTGGCCCGCTACCAGCTCTGCTACCGAGGCGGCGCCCTGGCCGAGGCTCAGCGAGCCGTCGACGCGCTGCGTCGGATCGACCCCGCCCACCCGCAGCCTGCGCTGCTGCAGGCTCAGCTCGACAGCCACGCGCCGGAGCGGCGGGACCGGCTGGTGTCCGACCTGGACTCCCTGCTCGCGAGAGACGAGCAGGAACCAGGCGCCCTCAACGACGCCCAGCGTTCGTGGCTGGGCGCCCTGCGGGACCGCCTCCTCCGGGAGGACCAGCGCAGCGCCTCGCTGCGAAGCTCCACCCTGCTCGCCCAGCTCGCGCCGGCAGGGGCGCTGCTGGCCCTGGCCGCCCTGATCGGCCTGCACCTCCGGTCCACCCGGCGTCCGTGAGCCCGCGCCTGCCTTCACGGACCGTCCCGCGGCTTCTGCTCTACGGCGCCGACGGCGCCTATCACGCCGAGGACTGGGACGGCGCCGAGTTCGGCGCCCTGGCGCGCCGGCTGCTACGCGAAGGCGGCGCCGCGGCCGAGCTCCGTTGGAACCGCACCGGGCTGCTCAACGCCAGGAGCCTGGTGCAACGCTGGTGCCGGGAGGAGCTGGCCGGCTTCCCGCCGCCCAGCCTGGCCATGCTGCGCTCCGGCGCCGTCTTCGCCTCGGGCGACAACCTCCAAGTGGAGACGGAAGCCTCTCGTCTGGAGCTGCCCCGCATGGCGGCGGAGCTGCTGCGCCTGCTCCGCAGCCGCGGCAGCGTGCGCGAGGTGGCGGTCGAGGCGGTCCCCGGCGCAGAACGCGCCGCGGCAGATCCGGCCGGTGACGCGGGCGCGGTCTTCGAACTGGCGGGGGAGTTCCCCGGCCCCGGCCCTGGTCCCGGCCGAGCGAGCGACGCGGAGCCCGAAGCTCCGGCTGTCCCCAACAGACGGCTGCGCGACGCTGACCTGGCCTGGCTCCTGCCCGGCGAGTGGCTGGTCTCCCCGCACCGGGGCAGCTACCGCCTGAAGCGGAGCGACGTGGACGCCGGCAGCTTCCTCCTCCGCAACGAGCGCGGCGACTTCCTGTCCTTGGACGCCGCCGAACTGCGCGCCGAGTTCCGACGCCGGGATCCCTGAGGGGAAAAGGAAAGGAGCGGGCCGAAGCCCGCTCCTTCCAGGAGAGACGAAGGGCGCCCTAGAGGATGTCCAGGATGCCCGTGCCGGCCTGGTCCCGAAGGGTCGAGACCGCGGCGCGGTAGTTCAGGTTCTCGGCGATCTTGGAGTTCCACGGCAGGGTCTCCTTATCCGCCACCAGGCCCAGCGCGACGGCAGCGAAGGCGCGGCCGAGCGGGGTGAAGTCGCGGTCGTTGCCGAGCAGATCGACGAGCGGGGTGACCGAGCGGTGGTCGCCGATGAAGCCGATGGCGGTCGCGGCGGCGGACAGCACCGACAGCACCGGGCGGCCCTCCGGCGGGTTCATCAGCTGGAGCAGGGTGTCCACGACCTCGTGGTCGTTCATCAGGCCGAGCGCGATCGAGGCCTGCTGCAGCAGGGCCGGCTGGCGGCGGCTCTCGCTGACCATCTCGGAGATGTACTCGCGGTGGTCCCGCGCGCCCATCAGGCCGAGGGCGACGGCGCAGTAGCCGCGCAGCTCCTGCTGCTTCGACTTCTTCAGCTCGGTCGAGATCAGCTTCTCGCCCTTGAGGTACTTCATCAGGCCGAGGGAGATCGCGAAGGCCGACTTGTTGGCCGGGTCGCTCTCCTTCTTGAAGCGCGCGAGCACCGCCTCAGCGGCGACCTCGGGCAGCATGCCGGACTTCGCCTCCTCCATCTTGAAGGACATCACGCCCAGCGCCAGACCGGCCCAGGGGCGGTAGTTGGTGCTGCCCTTGGCGGTGTGCTTCATCAGGAACTCGGTGACGTCGTTCCGGATCGGGCTCCCCTCGGGCGCCGCGGCGCCGAGGTAGGCCATGGAGATGGCCGAGAAGTTCTTCTGCTGGATGTCCTTGCCGTCCTTCTCGACCCGCACCAGGGTCTTGAAGATCTCGCTCTGGGTGGTGGGAGTGCAGGCGGGGGCCAGCATGCCGACCGCCTGGACGGCGGACTGCAGGACCTCGGCTTCGGCCTTGCTGTTCTTGGCCAGGTAGCCGTTGATGTCGCGCGCGAAGCGGTCGGCCTGCTCCGGAGAGCCGTTGGCGTTGACCAGCTTGGCGATCGCGTTCGGGCAGTGCGCCCGGACCAGCTTGTCCTTGGTCGAGTCAGCCAGGAACAGGGAGAGGTTGGTGGTGATCTCTTCGAGCTTGGGACCCTCGACGCGAGTCAGGCCCAGGGCGATCACGGAGGCGACCCGGATGTCCTTCAGCGAGGACTGGTCGGTGCTCAGCAACTCCCACAGGCTGGTGGCGATGTCGTCACGGAACTGCGGATCATCGGAGGCGTAGGCCAGCAAGCCCAAGCCGTAGGCCGCGAAGGCGCGCGTCCGGGGGGAGACCTCGGTCTGCTTGCCGGTGAAGGCGCGACCCTCAGGAGTGTCGAAGGCCAGGTGCCGGAGCACGTCCAGCGAGATCGGGTTCTGGAGGATGCCGTAGGCCAGCGCGGAGGTCTCGCGGATCTCCTGGCTGGAGGCCTCCAGCTGCGGCTGGAACAGATCGATGACGGTCGGGTCGAGGCCGATCTTGGCCAGGGCCACCATCGCCGAGGACTGGATGTCGATGCTCTCTTCGTTCTCCAGGGCCGACCGCAGCGCCGGGATCACCATCGAGGTGATCTGCTGGGTGGTCGGCTTGAAGGTGTTGTTGCTGGTGTTGAAGGCCTCGAGGCCGGTCAGCAGCTCGTTCTCACCGGTGGAGATGGTGCCGCCGTGGACCTTCGCCTTGAGGTTCAGGTACGGCTCCTTGTTGAACTCCCACCAGAACACCCAGCGCGTCAGGTCGTCGCCGGGAGGGACGCCGGTGGTCGCCTGCTTCGGCTGGTTCTGCGCCGGAGCGGTCGGGATGGTCGGCGTCGAGGGCGTCCCCGGAGTGGACGGCGTGGCCGGGGTGGCGGGGGTCGCCGGAGTGGCCGGGGTGGCCGGGGCGGTCGGCGTCGTGGGGGTGGCAGCGCCGCCGCCACCAGGCGGGACGGTGTCGCCAGGCCCGCGGTAGGTGCCGCCGTGGGCGGCCAGATCGGCCCCCAAGGCGAGGGACGCGATCAGCGTCAGGGGAAGCAGCCAGCGGTTCATTCGTATCTCCTGTATCCGTATGGGTGGCGTCATGATGGATCGGCCGTCACCCATGGAAGGCAAAGAGTGTACCACCCCGGGCACCGCAGGCGCGAGCGCGGGGCGTTACCCGGGGGTAACGGCGCCCTCTCGGGCTTCACAAGCGATCGCAAACCCCTGGCCTTTCTGGAGTTCCCACCAGAGTCAGGGGTGCCGCGAAGGGGTTCACGAGGTCGAGGTAGCCGGCGTTCCAGCGCGGCCCCTCCGGTTCGGCGAGACGGCCGAGGGAGAGCACGGCGGCGACCTCGATCTCGAAAGGCGCCTTCCCGCTCTTCCAGAGCTCGACCAGGGGCGGGATCGCGTCGAGTTCGCCGCTGAGCCAGCCGAGGCCGATCGCGGCGGCGTACTCGCCCTTGTAGCTGCCCGTCGAGGCCTGGGCGCCCTCGACCAGCAGCCCGAGCAGGGCCTCCGGGGCCCTCCGCGCCAGGCTCAGGCAGGCAGCCTGGTACTCCTCGCGCAGCGGATCGAGGCGGCTGAGTTCGTCGGGGACCCGCGTGGCGAGGGCCTCGGGGCCAGCCAGGAGGGTCAGTCCGGCGACGAGCTCGGCGCGGAGGCCGGGATGCCCGACCTCGTCGAGAGCCTCGCTCAAGGCCGCCTGGGCAGGGCTGTGGCGCATCACCCCGAGGGCCATGCCGGCGGCGGAGCGCAGCTGCATGCGGTTGCGGTCCGGGTACGAGGCGAGCACGCGCTGGGGCACCGACATCGGCAGCGCCCGTCCTTCCTCCTGGGTGAGCAAGGCCGACCAGGCCAGCGCGATCGCGCACCAGCCGCGGTCGCGGTCGGGCCCGTCGGCCAGACCGCCGAGCAACGCCGGCAGGGCGTCGACCTGGGCTGCGGGGTGGGTGCCGGCGCCGAGCTCGCCCAGGGCGATGGCGGACAGGTGACGCACCCGCGGGTCGCTGTCCTTGCGGAAGCGGGTCAGCAGCGGGTCCACCGCGAGGGGGGCCAGCTGCGGCAGGGAACCGAGCCGGCCGAGGGCCAGAGCGCAGGAGGACCGGACCAAGTCGTCCTCGCCGCGGTCCTCCAGGCGCTTGGCGATCCGGCGCAGGGCCTCGCGCGCCAAGACCGAGTCACCAGCGCGGGCCATCAGCTTGGCGACCGAGGTCGCCGCGGCGGCGCGCACCACGTCGTACTGACGGGGATCCCGGAGGACACCGAGCAGGGCAGGAACGCGGTCGGCGGCGTCTTCTCCCGGGAACAGCCCGAGGGCGTGGACGCAGGCGACGCCGAGGTCGGGCCCCGGCAGGCGCTGGTCGGCCAGGCCGTCGAGCAGGGCGTCCGCGATGCTGTCACGCAGGCCGCGGTAGGGGCTGCGAGCCGCCAAGAGCCCGAGGCCGTAGGCGGCGAAGGAACGGACCTGGCGAGAGACCTCGTGGCGGCCGACCGCCTCGCGGCCAGCGCGGTCGTCGCGGACCAAGGCGGCCAGGACCGGGATCGCGTGCGGCTCCCCGAGGATGCCCAGGCCCAGCGCCGCGGTCTCGACCACCCGCAGGTCGGTGTCCTGGAGGCCCTGCCGCAGGGCGTTGCCGATGGCGGGGCCTTCTCCTGCCCGGGCCAGGCCCTGGAGCAGGATCGACCGCATCTCGGCTCGCCGGGGCTCCTGCTGCCAGGCTTCGAGCAGCATCGGGACGACCAGGTCGGCGGCGGTCGGGCCCGCTGCGGGCGCGCCGATCACCGGCAGGGGAGACCCCGCGGAGCCTGGCGTGATCGCCGGTCCCGGCTCGGGCGGCCCCGGGCCCTCGAGCCGGTGCCAGCGTTGCAGCCGCCACCACCAGAGCCACTCGGAGTCATCCTCCAGCAGATCGGGCATGCGGATCGGCCCCTGGTGGGCCCCAGCGCCCGTTCCCATGGTGGGCGGGGGCGGGAAGGAAGCGACCCCGGGAGGGTCCCAAGGTCGCCCGCCGCCGACCTTCGGCCCGCCCTCCGGCGGGGGAGGAGGCTCACCGACGGTATCGACCGGGCCGATCGTCTCGTGGCCGCCGCCCTTATTGCCGATGTTCACGCCGCCGGAGCCGCCGCCGATGGTGGTCTGCGGGCTGGCCCAGGCGGCGCTCCCGAGGAGGAGCAGCGCCAGCGAGGCGGCGAGGGAGGGAGCGGGGCGGGTCATCCGAGCGTCCAGCGGAATGCCGGTCTGCGAGGCTCTAGTGGAGGATACCACCCAGGCAACGGCTTTGAATCCGCCTGCTGCGGCCGGAGAATGCCCCCGTGAGGCTGTTCCTGATCCGCCACGGCGAGGTGATCCCGCCGGCTCCCGGCGCCTTCTACGGCGGCACCGAGGTCGACCTGAGCGACCGGGGCCGGCGCGAGGCTCGCGCCGCCGCCCGCCTGATCGCCGATGAACCCGTGACGGCGGTCTACAGCAGCCCGCTCTCGCGAGCCCGCTACGGGGCGGAACAAGTCCTGGCTGGCCGGCGAGCGGTGCCGCTCGAGATCGTCCCGGAGCTCCGCGAGATCGACCGCGGGCGCTGGACCGGGCACACGCCGGAGCAGGTCGAGACGCGCTGGCCGGGGGATCTGGACCGACACCGGCTCGACTTGGAGACCTGGCGCGGACATGGCGGGGAATCCCTCGGCGACCTCCGCGACCGGTGCTTGAAGGTCCAGGACCGGCTCGCCCAGAGGCACGAAGGCGAGACCGTGGTGGTGGTCTCCCATCTGTTCCCGACCCGGGCCATGCTCGCAGCGGCCGCTGGCTTGCCCCTGGAGCGGTGGTCGTCTTTGCGACTTCCTACGGGCTCGGTCAGCCGAATCGACGCCGTCGAGGGAACCGCCCAGGTCCATTGGACGGGACGCCGGGGCGGCGAAGACGAGGCCTAGGGGCGCAGATAGCGCTCCTTGAAGACCAGCGTGTTCCAGTAGACCTGGAGCACCAGTTCCTGGCTTCCTTCGCCGGTGATCTTGAACATCTTCAGGTCCCAGCGGACCCGCCCGCAGCGCTTGCTGACGTCTGCGTCCTTGCCGCAGATGGTGACGGTGCCGCGGATCCGGTCGCCTGGGCGGACCGGCGCGAGGTAGCGTTCTTCGGAGCTCTCGAGGGCCAGGATGTTCTTGCCCAGCAGACCGTAGTCGAAGGCCATGCCCGCGAGCAGCGAAGTCAGCAGCAGGCCATGGGCGACCGTGCCGCGGAACACCGTGCCGCGCGCGAACTCGGGGTCGAGGTGAATCGGGTTCTTGTCGCCAGTGACATCGGCGAAGGCCTCGATCGTCCCTTGCTCGAGGACCCGGACCGGGGACCGGTGGGACTCACCGATCTCGAAGGACTCGAAGGAGCGGGCCGGGCTTTCGGTTTTCCCGGCCTTATCCACAGGCTTTTCCACAGGGCTTTCCACAATCGGCTGGAATGGGGCTTCTGCGCCGGAATTGGGAGGGCGCAGACGGGCAATCCTACGGATTCGGCGGATCCGACTCCACTTCGTGACAACATAATTTATATTATCGGACTCTCTAGGTAAGCAGCCGCGAGCCCGGCAATCCCCCCCTCCTTCCCTGTCGCCATCCCCGCAGGTCCGGTCTGGAAAACGGCGGCGGCCGCCTTAACTTCCAGGATGGCCCGTACCCCCGTGGATCCTGTTCCTCCCGAGATCGGCTTCCATCCCTACCGGGCGGTCTACCGCCTGCCCTACGCCATCTACCCTGGCGGTTGCTGGACCCAGGACCGGCCTGGGTCTGCCTCCGGCCACCCCGGCGTCGACGCCCTGATGGCCTTGCCTGGGGTCGCGATCGTCTCCCTCCGCGAGGATCGAGTCACCTTGGTCCGCGACCCCGGCACCGCCTGGGACTCCATCCTGGAGGCGGTCCAGCCGATCCTGCGCGACCACTTCCTGGCCCAGGAAGCGACCTTCGAGCCGGCCTGACTGGTCTTGAACTCAGGCGCCGTCAGGCGCGTCCAGGACCTCGGCCGGGAGCCAACGTGCCGCGAGGAAGCGGCCGCTCCGCCAGGTGCCGGCCAGGAGGTCATCCACTTCGACCGCTGAGGCGCAATCCTCCGGGATGCCCTCCACGGCGCATCGCTCGCCGCCTGCTGCCGCCACCATCACCGGCCCCGCGCCCACCACCCGGGCCTGGCTCGAGGCGGTCCGATTGGCCTCGGCCATGGAACGGTTGCCCTCCACCGCCAGCTCGAGCTTGCGCCCCAAGCCTCCCGCCAGGGCTTCCGCCAGGTCACCCACCGGTTCATCTTGTTCGCGCGCGCACCAGCCCAGGAAGGGCGTTAATGACTGGCTGCGGCGACGGAAGGCTGGACCGTCTTCCGCCAGCAACAGGAAGGCCAGGACCCGGTCTCGCCGCAGGCAGCTCGCCGCTGCCGCCTCGGCCGCGGTCGGCTCCGCTTCGGTCGCGGATTGCAGGGTCTTCAGGAAGTCGCCCAGCGCTCCGAGGGCCTCTTCTTCGGAGGCGGTCAGCGGCGACCCCGCGGCCTCTCGCTCCCAGCGGAAGGTCAAGGACAAGTCCTCTACGGCGGGAGCTCCCACTGGACCCACCGGCTGGGTCTCCTCCCGCTCCATGCTTGCGCCGTGCTCCAGGCCGAGGTCGGCTTCGAGCTGGCGGAAGGAGGCTTCGAGATCGCCGCCCTCTCGCCGGAGCCGGTCATAGCGCTCCAAGGCCAGCTCGACGTCACGGACCTCATCACCCGCGGTCCCGGCCTCCCCTCCCCCGGTTTCGCCGGCTTCAGCCGGTGCTCCCGGGAAGGCGGGCGCGAGCGCCGGTCCAGCGTCCGCGACCAGCGCGTAGACCAGCCGACGCGCCTGCTCGAGGTCGACCTCGGTCTCGAAGGCGACGCGGTCGAGGAAACCCGCGGGCCCCTCGGCCTCGAGGAGCCTCGACCAGCTCTCTCGGTCCCAGCCAGGGATGCCGTCGAGCACGGCGCTGAGCTGCGCTTCGGCGTGAGCGCGTTCGATCTCCGGGTCCGCCGCCCCGCCGTCGCTCCCTTCCCCGAAGCCTGGGCCCGGCGCCTCGCCACCCGCCCCCCCGCCACCGAGCAGAGGCGCGAACAGGTTCTCGCACTCCAGTTGGGAGAGGCGGCTCCGGGGGTGCTCCGCCCGCCAGGCGTTCAGGTCCCGCTCGATCGCTTCGGGGAGCCCCGGCGCGGTGCAGGAGTAGACCCCGGGCAGGGCCTCATGCCGGCCCTCGGCGCCGAGCACGAAGCGGCCGATGATCAGGGACTCCGGCCCGAGCACGTCCTGCTCTTCGGCCGGGATCCACCGCAGGGCCTGGCCGCTCCAGAGGTCCTCGAGCACCAGCTCCCCGGTCTCGGTGGTATCGACCACCTGGAAGATGCCGAGGAAGTTGTCGAGCAAGGCGTTCCAGGGTGAGGCCTCCGGCACCGGCTCCGGGGTCCACACCTGGGCCGGGATCGCCCCCAGCACCTCGGATTCCCGCTCCAGCAGGAACCACTCGCGGAAGCGCGCGGCTCCCCCGAGGTGCGCGCGCCCCGGGAAACCGGTCCAGGCGTCCCTCCACTCGCGCTGGAGGTCCGCCGAGCGGGTGACCCGAAGCTCCAGCTCATCGAGGAGCCGGATCACGGGAGCGGAGCGGAGGTCGTCTTCTTGCATCTCTGGCCCGAGAGAGGGCAAACTTCGGCGTGCCTGAATTCCTCGTCGACCTGCAGTGGCTGGACTGGGTGGCCCTGACCTTGCTCGCCTACGGCGTCGTGGCGGGGGCCTTCCGGGGTACGGTGCACCAGTTTAGCCGCTTGGTGGTGCTGCTCCTGTCGCTGGTGATCGTCGGCCTGGTATCCACGCCTCTGCTGGCGCTCCTCTCCTCAGCGGCCGAACAAGGCAGCGATTCCCGCCTGCTCGGCGCCCGCCTCGGGCTCGGCCTGTTCGTGGTGGTCTGGCCCGGCCTGACGGTGCTGCGGAGGCTGCTGCTCGGCGAAGGCCCCGGCGCGCGCGGTTGGGCAGGCCGCGTCGGCGGCGCTCTGGGCGGCGCCCTGGCGGCGCTCATCCTGGCGACGGTCGCGGGTTGCGCCGGCTACTGGATCCAGGGCGGGAAAGCCCCGGTCTACGCCCAGTCCAGCGTCGTCGGGCGGGTGGTCACCGAGGCTGCAGGCCACCTGCCGGCGCCGCCGCGACCGGCCTTCCTCGTGCCCCAGGCCTTCCCGGCCTAGGCGCGGCCGCCGGCCTCGGCCGCGTCCCCGGCCGGCGGCGCCGTCTTCGCCCCCAGCTCCAAGACGAGCCGCTCTGTGCTGACCTGGAGGCCGGGGAAGGCCTGGAACAGCTCGAGCCACCAGGCCGGCAGCTGCGACACCGGCTCCGAAGAGCGGATCCAGAGCTGCCCCTCCTCCACCGACCAGCGTGGCTCGGTGCCGCCGGCGACGGCCGCCCAAGTCGCCGCGGCCAGCGCCACGCGCGGGTCCAGCTCCGGGAATCCGTCATGGCGCTCCTCCTCGGGTGAGCCCAAGCCGAGCACGGCGTGGAGCAGGACGACGGCCCGGTCCCCCTCCATGAGGTCGTCCAGGCCCGGCAGCTCCGCCATGCCGCAGTCGACCAGCCAGCCCAGGCGGCCGATCAGGACCCGGTCCTCGAGGCAGCGCTCCTCGACCACGGACTGCTTCTCCGGCGGGGCGCCGAACAACGCCCAGCCATCGACCAGGTTGCGGTTGCCCGCCAACCGGTGGAGGGTGGCCCGGGCGGCGCGGTCGAGCAGAGAGCGGAGGGTGTCCTGAGGAGACGACGGGGGGATCGCCATGGAGTCCGAGCTTAGCAGCGGTGCCCTCCCCCGCCCTATCGAAAGAGAGCCGGGCGCCCGAGGGCGCCCGGCTCAGAATCAGACCCTTCCCTTCCCTAGAGGATGGTGGTCGCGATCGGGTTGGTCAGCACGCCCTGGGTGATGTTCAGCGCGTGCATCCAGATGTTCACGCCCGAGGCGATCGGCGGCACCGGAGCGACCATGGAGGCCTTCCCAGTGGCGTCGGCGGTCAGGGGCGGCAGCGCCGTGTACGGCGGGGTCAGGAAGACCTGTCCGTAGGGGCTGTTGATCGGGCCGCCACCGGCGAGCGAGTAGCCCACCTGGCACCGGTCGCCGGGGTTGTTGTTGGTGACCTCGATGGTGACCAGGCTGCCGGCCACCAGGTTGTAGACCGCCAGGGTCGGCGGCAGCGGACCGGCGGTGCGGACCACGACGTCGTCGATGCAGATGCCGTCGGTCACGCCAAGCTGGGTGTTATCCGACTCGGCGATCAGCAGGTAGAAGTCGCCGGCCGTCGAGACCGAGGAGGTGCTCAGGTCGATGTCGGTGACCGGGTCCCAGGCGGTGGTGGAGACGGTCAGGTAGCTGGAGAACATCTGCTCCCAGAAGACGCCGTCGTTGGAGACCCAGATGCCGTCATCCAGGCTGCCCTCCTCGTCCAGGTTGTAGGCCATGAAGTCCAGCACCAGGCCGGGGTTGCCGGCGCCGTTGAGGCCGATGACCAGGCCGTTGCTGTACTCCTGGGTGCCGGCCATGCCGTTGGGGTTGCCCCCCATCTCGAGCATGTAGGCGCCGCTGTTCGGGATGATGTTGGCGGGGCCGCCGGTGGTCGGGCCGTTCTGACCGATGTTGCACCACGCGTCCGGGTTCGGGCCGCGGGTGTAGGTCACCAGCTCGTTCACGGCCATGTGGGCCGGGACGACGCCGCCGTAGCTGTCGAAGTTCTCCGGCCAGGAGGTGCCGGTGGCGACGAAGCTGGCGGGCACGTTGGGCCACTTCAGCGGCGGCGGCGGCGGGATCTGGGTGGCGTCGTAGACGACCGCGAAGCCGGCGCCGTTGCCGCCGGGGGAGCCGTACTGGGAGGCGCCGCCGATGTAGTCCTCGACGCCGTCGCCGTTGACGTCGCCGGCGCGGTTGCAGTCGAAGCCGAGGCGGTCGGAGGTCTGGCCCTCGGCGGACTGGTGGATGGCGAAGGTGGCGCCGTCGATGACGTGCACCATGCCGACGTCGGCGTTGCCGACCGAATCCTCGCGCCAGGAGCCGACCAGGAATTCCTCGACGCTGTCGCCGGTGATGTCGGCGTACTCGCTGCAGGAGTAGCCGAACTCGTCGCCGCCGGAGCCGCCGCGGATGGTGGCAAGGACGGTGCCGGTGTCGCCGGAGAAGACCCGGACCATGCCGGAGGCGGCGCCGTTGGTGTCGTCGCCGAGGGCGCAGGCCAACAGGTCGGCCTTGCCGTCGCCGTTGACGTCGCCGATCAGGGACACGTCGTTGCCGAGGTGGTCCTGCGGGTTATCGCCGAAGACGGTGATGATCGCCGCGCCGGTGGCGCCGGAGAAGACCCAGGCCGCGCCGGCGTTGAGGGCGGTGGTGTCGTCGCCGTAGACGCCCACGGCAATGTCGTTGGTGCCGTCGCCGTCGCAGTCCCGGCCGCCGGCCACCGAGTAGCCGAACTGGAGGTTGGCCGTGATGCCGCCGGTGAGGGTGAACAGGACCGCCCCGGTGGCGCCCGAGTAGACGTTCACGTAGCCGGGGTTGGCGCTGGAGCTGTCGTAGCGCTGGCGAGCGCCGACGATGACGTCGTCATAGCCGTCGCCGTTGATGTCGCCGGCGCCGGCGATGTCGCAGCCGAGCATGTCGGTGTTCCCGGGGCCGTCCCACTGGTGGATCAGCGAGTAGTTGGCGCCCGAGTAGACCTGGACCATGCCGCCGCCGGGGGCGAGGTTGTCGTCGAGCATGGCGCCGACCGCGAAGTCAGGGGTGCCGTCTCCGTTGACGTCGCCGACGCCGGCCACGGCGCCGCCGAACTCGTCGCCCTGGTTCTGGCCGTCGATGTCGAACAGGGAGATCCCGTTCGAGCCGTTGAAGAGGCGGGCCATGCCGCTCTCTTGGCCGTTGTTGTCGTCGAGCGGGGCGCCGGCGATGAACTCATCGAAGCCGTCGCCGTTGAGGTCGCCGACCCAGCTCACGGAGCGGCCGAGACCGTCATAGGCGCCGTCGCCGAGTACCGTGTGGATCGGACCTTGGGCGGCCAAGGGGCCTGCGACAAGCAAGGCGGCCGCCGGGAGAGTAAGGGAAAGGAAGGGGAACGGGCGCACGCGTGGCACTCCTGGTTGGGAACTTCAGGGGATGAGACAGCGCGACCGCCCAGCGGGAGGATGGACATCGCCTGCGAAGCTCAGGCGGCCGCGGCTCCATCATGCCATGAAAACCAGGACCGCCCAGGCCTCCGGCGGCCGAAATTCCGGTTTCCTCGACCGAGGTCCACCGGGCAGAGGCGCGGCCTGGGAGGGGAGGCCAGTCCAGAGAGCCCCCTGGAGGCCCTTGGGAGCCCCGCTGGGCCTCAACGGGCGCCGAGAGCCCCCGCTCGCAGGGGCACCAGAGCCGATCGAAGGACCGACGGCTCCGCCGCTCGGTCAGGTGGTGCCGGAGAGGGGACTCGAACCCCTACTCCCTTGCGGGAAACGGATTTTGAATCCGTCGCGTCTGCCAATTCCGCCACTCCGGCATGAAGGCGCCATCGTCCCAGCGCCCGGCGTGAGGGTCAACTGGGCGCAGGAGGGACCCGGGCCCCCCTAGTCGACCCCGACCAAGGCTCCGCCGCAGCGGCGGCGCAAGGCGTCGGCGCGGTCCTGGAGGTCCTCGCGGTCGAGGGCCACGCCGACCTGCAGCTCGATCCAACGGCCCTCGGGGAGGTCACCCCCCGCCGGGGCGCCTTCCAGCCAGGCGCGGGAGCGACGGTCGAGGGCCTGCCGCGAGCTCAGGATCGAGTCGCTGCCGCTGCGGTTCTTGACCGGCGCGAACTCCTCCTCGCGCGGGCACATCTGGACCACCGCCCGAGCGGCCAGCGGCAGGGCGTCGAAGACGAAGGTCTCGAACTTGACCCCGTCCCGCAGCACCGGGTCGAGGCCGCCGTCGAGGGCCGCGACCTGCTTCCGGGCCAGGTGCAGCTCCAGCTCGGAGCCGGCGATGCGCTCGGCGAAGCCGAGGTCGAAGGCGTGGATGGCGATGTTGCCGGCGCGGAAGCGCAGGCCGCCGTCCTCGGCGCGCTCGGCGGCGAGCTCCTCCGAGAGGTCGGAGTACTCGATGCAGGACGCGGTGCCGTCGACCAGGGCGACCAAGCCGACCTTCTCGCCGGGCGCGGTCTTCTCGACCACCTTCACCGACATCTCGGCCTGCTGCAGCAGGTGGTGGCCGAGGAAGGCCGGGTCCCCCATCCGCACCAGCGGATTGTCGACCTGGCAGTAGAACAGCAGGTCGACGCCCTGGCGCCGGAGCTGCTCGTAGAGGCCGCCGGCCTGGAGCGCTCGGTAGAAGCCGCCGTGGCCATCGGGGTTGCGGAACAACCGCCCCGGCGCCGAAAGCAGCAGGCCGCCGTCGGGATCCAATGCCGGCAAGGTGCCCTGGCAGACGAAGCTCACGCTGGCGCTGCCGAGGCCGAACCAGTTCCGCCGGGCGAAGAAGCGCTGGGTGCTGAGGTGGTTGTCGGGCCCGGTCTGGATGATCCACGGGATCGGCGACCCGCTGCGCTGCCGCAGCCTCGCCACCTGGCCCGCCATCATCTGGAACAGGCTGGCGCCGGTCACCGGCCCGAGCGGGTAGGCGCCCTTGGGGCCGTCGAAGCCCAGCCGGGAGGCCTGCCCCCCCGCCACCGTGCAGAGCGCCACCCTGCCGGCCCGCAGGGCCTCCCAGCCGGCAGCGGCGGCGGCGGCGGTCTCGGGACCGGCGTCGGTGGAGGGCGGCGCCAGCGGCGGCGGCGCCAAGGCGCCCGGAGCGGCCGGCGCGCCGGCCTGGAGGGCGCGGCGCTGGCGGTCGAGGACCTGCCAGTCCAACTGCTGGAGCTCGCGGATCAGGGCGGCGGTGGCCCCGCCTCCGGCCCGGCGCGCAGGCTCCAGAACGGAAATCAGGCCGCGCTCGTCGAGCGCGGCCTGAAGGTCGGTCGGCACCTCCGGGGTCACTTGTCGTCCTCGACCCCGATCTTGTCGAGGGCGTCCTCGAGCAGGTGGACCAGCAGGTCGAGCTGCTTCTCGAGCAGGACCTGACGGCGGGTGATTTTCTCCACGATCGGCGGCAGCAGCGCTTCCAGGGTGTAGTTGTTGATCATGTTGATGATCTCGGCCCGGGAGGCGTCCGGCAGCTTGTGGAAGTGGTAGTGGTAAGCGTTGTCCAGCGTCTCCTCCGACTGATGGAGGGCGTCCTTGGTGAGCTCTTCGAGCTGACTCGGGTCGTGCTGGATCTTGAACAGCTCCTTGCGGTAGCTGCGGAGCGCGTCAGCGAACTTCTGCTTCACGGCTATGGGGTCCCGGCGAGCCGCCCGGGCGCGGTCATTCGCTGCGGCGGAAGGCGAGGCAGACGTTGTGGCCGCCGAAGCCGAAGGAATTCGACAGGGCAGCCCGGAACGTGCCTTCTCGGCGCAGCTCGGGGATGTAGTCGAGATCGCAGCCGTTCTCGACGTCGGGGTTCTCGAGGTTCTTGGTGCCGTGGGCGACGCCGCGGTGCAGCGTCAGCGCCGCGACCACCGCCTCGATGGCGGAGGCTCCGCCCAGCAGGTGGCCGACCATCGACTTGGTCGAGGAGATCGCCGTCGCGCGGGCGGCCTCCTCCCCCAGGGCGAGCTTGATCGCCTGGGTCTCCATCTGGTCGTTGAGCTGGGTAGAGGTGCCGTGAGCGTTGATGTAGTCGACCTCGGAGGGGTCGATGCCACCGTCGGCCATGGCGTAGGTCATCGCCAGCGACGGCCGCTGACCGGTCTCGTCGGGGGCGGTGATGTGGCCGGCGTCGTCGCTCTGGCCGAAGCCGGCCATCTCGCAGTAGACGCGGGCGCCGCGGGCCTTGGCGTGTGCCTCGGACTCGAGCACCAGGATGGCGCCGCCGTCGCCCAGGACGAAGCCGTCCCGGTCGCGGTCGAAGGGGCGCGAGGCGGCCTCGGGCTCGTCGTTCCGCGTGCTCAAGGCGCGCAGGCGGCTGAAGCCGGCCAAGGTCACGGGGACCAGGCTGGCCTCCGTGCCCCCGGTGACCACCACGTCGGCGCGGCCGTCGCGGATCTCCCGCATGGCCAGGCCGATGGCGTGGCCGCTGGAGGCGCAGGCCGAGGCGGTCAGGAAGCAGGGCCCGGCCAGCCCGAACTCGATGGCCACGTTGCCCGGCAGGGCGTTGGGCATCAGGTTGGGCACGTAGAAGGGGGTCACCCTCCGGGGTCCGCCGGCGTTGATGGTGTCGTAGCCGGACAGCGTGGTGTTGATGCCGCCGATGCCCGACCCCAGGATGGTGCCGCCGCGCAGCGGATCGAAGCTGCCCTTCTCCAGGCCGGCGTCCGCCATCGCCTCGCGGGCGGCGACGAGACCGATCTGGCTGAAGGGATCGAGCCGCCGCAGTTCCTGGCGGTCGAAGTGCTCCTCGGCCTGGTAGGTCTTGCCGAAGACCTCGCCCGCGATCCGGGTTCCCTGATCGCTGGGGTCGAACTTGGTGATGGGCGCGATGCCGCTCTCCCCCGCCAGCAGCCGGTCGAAATTGACCTGGGCGCCGCTGGCGAGCGGAGTGATCGCTCCCACCCCGGTCACGACGACGCGGTGCTGGGACGGGGACATCCGTTCCTCGACGGTCCGGAACCGAGCCGAAGCTCAGCTGCCGACCTTGGAGGTGATGTAGGTGACGGCGTCGCCGACGGTTTGGATCTTCTCGGCATCCTCGTCGGGGATGGTGATGTCGAAAGCGCTTTCGAACTCCATCACCAGTTCCACGGTATCGAGGCTGTCAGCACCGAGGTCGTTGATGAAGCTGGTCTCGGGGGCCAGCTTGTCGCGCGAAGCACCCATGTGCTCGCAGATGATCTCGTAGACCTTCTCTTGGACGTCGCTCACTTCGTTCTCCAGAGGGGATCCGGGCGGGGTAGGCCGGGTCACAGGGAAACAGGCCCGGAGGGGTTCCGGCCTGCTGGGGGCGCAGATTGTAGGAACGGCCTCAACCCAGGGAAAGCCCCCCGTCCACGAGCAGCACCTGCCCGGTGACGTAGGCTCCCATGGGCCCGGCCAGGAAACGGACCGCTCCGGCGACGTCCTCGGGCCTCCCCGGGCGCCCCAGGGCGATCTTGGCGGTCATGGCGTCGCGGGCGGCCTCCGGCAGATCGGAGGTCATATCGGTCTCGATGAAGCCCGGGGCCACGACATTGACGGTGATTCCCCTTCCGCCCAGCTCCAGGGCGGCGGAGCGGGCCAGGCCGTGCAGGCCGGCCTTGGCGGCGCAGTAATTGGCCTGGCCAGGGTTGCCGACGCTGGCCACCACCGAGCCGATCAGGACCACGCGGCCGGCGCGGGCCTTCATCATCGGCCGGGTCACGGCCTTCAGGAAGTGGAAGGCGCCGCCCAGGTTGGTCGCGACCACCGAGCCGAAGTCCTCGGCCGACATCCGCATCAGCAGGCCGTCCTTGGTGATGCCGGCGTTGGCCACCAGGCAGTCGACGCCCCCCCACTGCTCGGTCATGGCGGCGACGCAGGCGGCGGCGGTGGCGGGATCGGCGATGTCGCCGGCCAAGGGCAGGAAGCCGCCGCCGGCCGCCTCGACCTCCCTTCCGGTGGCCTCGAGGTTCTCGAGCCGCGTGGCGAGCCCGGCGACGCGGGCGCCCTGGGCGGCGAGTTCGACGGCGATGGCCTTGCCGATGCCGCGGGAGGCACCGGTGACGAGGACGCGTTGCTCTTGGAGTTCCATCCGGATGCGGTCAGGTTCGAGGGTAGGGACGAGGAGCCGCGGCGCCGCTCAGGCGGGCGCGGACAGCTCGCCGGTCAGGCCCTCCAAGGCGCCGGCCTCGTGGAGGGAGTGGACCTTGGTGCCGCGCACGATCTTGCGCGCCAGGCCGGCCAGGACCCGGCCGGGCGCCGGCTCGAGGAAGGGCGTCTCGCCGGCGGCCTCGACCATGCCGCGGAAGGACTCCTCCCACCGCACCGGCGCGGTCAGCTGCGCCATCAGGTTGGCGCGCAGCCGGTCCGGGTCGGTCTCGGGGGCGGCGGTGGCGTTCTGCCACACCGGGCAGCAGGGCGCCTGGAAGGCGGTCTCGGCCAGGGCGGCGCCGAGCCGCTCGGCGGCCGGCCGCATGACCTCGCTGTGGAAGGCGCCGGCGACGTTCAGGCGGACGGCGCGCTTGGCGCCGGCCTCGGGGGCGCGCTCCTCGAAGCGGTCGAGGGCGGCGATCTCACCGCTGACCACGGTCTGCCCCGGGCTGTTCAGGTTGGCGACCTGGCAGACGGCGCCGGTCTCGGCCTGGACCTCGGCGCACAGCCGCTCCAGGTCGGCGGTCTCCCCGCCCATGACCGAGGTCATCGACGAGGGCTTGGCGTCGCTGGCGTCCTGCATGGCGGCGCCGCGCAGGCGCACCAGCCGCAGGCCGTCCTCGAAGGACAAGGCGCCGGCGGCGGCCAGGGCGGTGTACTCGCCCAGGGACAGGCCGGCGGCCATGGAGGGCTCGAGCGGGCGACCGAGGCGCTCCTCGAGGGCTGCCAGGGCGGCCATGCCGCAGACGTAGATCGCCGGCTGGGCGACGTCGGTCTTGGTCAGCTCCTCGAGCGGACCCTCGAAGCACAGCTGGGTGAGCGGGATGCCCAGGACCTCGTCCGCCTGCGCGAAACGCGCCTTGGCGGCGGCGCTGGCGGCGGCGAAGTCGGCGCCCATGCCGACGCCCTGGGCGCCCTGGCCGGGCAGCAGCAGGCCGGGGCCGGTCACCATCGGACGCGGGCCCCCGCCCAGGTCAGGCCGGCGCCGAAGGTCGCCAGCACGAGGAACTTTCCTTCTTCCAACTTCTTCTGCTCCCAGAGCTCGGAGAGGATGATCGGGATCGAGGCGGCGGAGGTGTTGCCGAGGCGGTCGATGTTGACCACCACCTTCTCGCGCGGGATCGCCAGCCGCTCGGTGGCGGTCTCGAGGATCCGGGCGTTGACCTGGTGCGGCACCACCCAGCCCAGCTCGAGCGGGTTCTGGCCCTCCATGGCCCACTCCATGATGTGGGTCATCTTCTCGACCGCGAAGCGGTAGACCTCGCGGCCCTTCATGCGCAGCAGGTGCGTGCCGTCCGCGAGGGATTCGGCGGTCGTGGGCGCCTTGGCGCCACCGTGCGGGCGGATGATCAGCTCGGCGCCCGAGCCGTCGGTGCCGAGCAGCAGGTCCTCGATCAGGCCCTGCTGGCAGACCTCGTGCGGCTGCAGGAGGGCGGCGCCGGCGCCGTCGCCGAAGAGCACGACCGAGCTCCGGTCGTTGTGGTCGGTGATCCGCGACAGGGCCTCGCCGCCGATCACGAGCACGTTCTGGTAGGTGCCAGAGCCGACGAACTGGGCGCCGGTGGAGAGCGCGAACAAGAAGCCTGGGCAGGCGGCGCTGACGTCGAAGGCGCCCGCCCGGCTGCAGCCGAGGGCGTCCTGCACCACGCAGGCGGTGGCCGGGAACAGGTAGTCGCCGGAGACCGTGCCGCAGACGATCAGGTCGACCTCGGACGGGTCCAGCCCGGCGCGCTCCAGCGCCTGCCGGCCGGCGGCGATGAACATGTCCGAGGTGGTCTGGCCGTCCTCCAGCCAGCGCCGCTGCTGGATGCCGGAGCGCTGCCGGATCCACTCGTCGCTGGTGTCCAGGTAGCCCGCGAAGTGGTCGTTGCCGATCACCCGGTCGGGCACGAAGTGACCAACGCTGGCGATGCCAACGGGGACCGCCATGGGCTTAGCCCCGCTCTGCCCCGTGTGAGGCCGAGTCCGGAGCCTCGGCTCGGAGTGCTTCGATGATGTGACGGTTGACACCAGCTTCGATGTCACCCCGCACGGCGCGAAGCGCCGGGGCGACGGCATTGGCGTGGGAGCGACCATGTCCGATGAGGACAACGCCGTCCACCCCTAGGAGTGTAGCGCCTCCGACATCAGCGAAGTCTGCCGCGCCAAAAAGCCGGCGGAAGGTGTCCCGGAGCTCGGCCGACTTCTCGGCGTGGCTCTCCCGGACCACGTACTCGACGAAGCCCTCGACCACCTTCAGGATCATGTTGCCCACGAAACCGTCCGTCACCAGCACGTCGGCCACGCCAGCGAACAGCTCTTGTCCCTCGACGTTGCCGGCGAAGGTCAGCGAGGACTGCTCGAGCATGGCGTGGGTCTCCTTGACCACTGGGCTGCCCTTTCCGGCCTCGCCGCCGATGTTGAGCAAGCCGACCCGGGGTTCGGGGATGCCGTGCATGTCCCGGGCGAAGGCGGTGCCGGCCGCGGCGTACTGGAACAGGTGCAGCGGCTTGGCGCCCGGGTTGGCGCCGGCGTCGAGCAGCACGATCTTGCCGGCGGATCCGGTCAGAACGACCGAGATGCCCGGTCGCTTCATGCCCGGGAGCATGCCCAGGCCGAAGGTCGAGGCGGCCACCGCGGCGCCGGTGTTGCCGAAGGAGATCAGTCCCCCGGCGTGGCCCTGCTTGACCGCGCCCACGCACAGGTTGATGGTCGCGTGCGGCTTGGTCTTGAGCGCCTTGGTCGGCTTCTCGTGCGACTCGATGACATCCTCGGTGGCCAGGATGGCCGGGATGTCGTCGGCGCCGTACTCGCGGAGACCGCTCTCGATGACCTCCGGCGGGCCGGCCAGGAGCAGCTCCTCGGCCCGGAAATCGTCCTGCAGCGCGGCCGCGATCCCCTTCAGGATCTCGCCCGGAGCGTGGTCGCCACCGAGGATGTCAACGGCGATGCGCACCGGACCGGCCTAGAACTCGTCCTTCTCGACGACCTCGCGGCCAGCGTAGTGACCGCAGTTCTCACAGACGGTGTGCGGGCGGCCGCTGGAGCCGCAGCGCGGGCAGTCGCGCAAGGACACGTTGGGCTTGCGCAGGCCCGCGCGCACCTTGCGCGAGCGGGAATGGGAGTGCTTTCTCTTCGGATTGGCCATGACTCGGCAATTCGGGGTCCGGGACCCAAAAGGGGGCCCCGTATTGTCGCGATTCAGACGCGCGGGTCAAGCAGGAGCCGCCCAGGAGGCCTGGAGGGCCGCTACCGCGCCCTCCAGGTCGCCGCCCTTCGAGCCCTGGCCCTGGGCGAAGTCGGGCCGGCCGCCTCCCCCGCCGCCGACCTGGGCGCCGAAGGCCTTGGCCAGCTCGCCGGCCTTGGCGCCGGCGTCGGGCTGCCGGCACAGGAAGACGAAGGGCACGCTGCCGGCGTCGCCGCCGGTCAGGAGGGCCACCACGGGCATGCCCTCTGCCTGCTTGAGGCCGTCGGAGAGGCTGCGCAGGGCCGGGCCGTCGAGGCCGTCGAGGTGGCGCCAGGCGAAGGCGGCGCCGCCAGGGCCGGTGTCCGCCGCCGCAGCGGCCAGCGCCTGGGCGACGCTGGCGGCGTCGGGGGCGGCGGCCTTGCGAGCGCTCTTGGCCTCCTTCAGCTGCTGGCGGAGGGCGCCCACCCGCTCCTCGAGCTTGTCGGCCGGGGCCTTCAGGCTGCCGGAGAGCTGGCGCAGGATCCCCTGCTCCTGGCGGATCGCCGCCAGCGCCTGCCAGCCGGCCACGGCCTCGATCCGGCGCACCCCGGCGGCCAGGGCCCGGTCGCTGAGGATGCGGAAGGCGCCGATGGCGCCGGTGTTGTCGACGTGGGTGCCGCCGCAGAGTTCCTGGGAGAAGGCCGGCACGGAGACCACCCGGACCTGGTCACCGTACTTCTCGCCGAAGAGCGCCGTGACCCCCTCGGCCTTGGCCTGCTCCAGGCTGCTGGTGCGCTGGCCGACCGGGGTAGCCGCCATGATCTCGGCCACCACCCGGTTCTCGACCTGGTCGAGCTGCTCGCGGCTCGGCCCCTCGGGCTGGGTGTAGTCGAAGCGCAGCCGGTCCGGCGCGACCATCGAACCGGCCTGGTTGACGTGGCCGCCGAGGACCTCCTTCAGCGCCGCGTGCAGCAGGTGGGTGGCGGTGTGGTGGCGCTCGGTCGCGCGCCGGGCCTCGAGGTCGATCTCGGTCCGGACCTCCGCCCCGACCGCCAAGTCGGCGGCGGCGCGGCCGGCGTGTAAGGAGTAGCCCTCCTCACCCCGGGTCGCGACGACCTCGAGCAGCAGGGCGCCGTCGGTAGCCGCGAGCAGGGAGCCGCGATCCCCCACCTGCCCGCCGCCCTCGGCGTAGAAGGGCGTGCGGTCGAGCACGACCTCGCACTCGGCGCCGGAAGCCACAGCGTCGGTCAAGCGGCCGTCCTGGACCAGGGCCAGGATCCGGGCGTCGCAGCCGGTCTCGGCGTAGCCGCGGAAGTCGGTGGCGGCCGCGCCGGCCTGGGCCAGCCGGCTCGGCAGCGACTCGGCGAAGACCTCGCCGCTGATCTCCGAGCCGGCCCGGGCGCGCTGGCGCTGGGCCTCCATCGCCTGCTCGAAGCCGGCGTGGTCCATCTCCAGGCCCTGCTCCTCGACGATCACCGCCGAGGTGTCGAGCGGGAAGCCGTAGGTGTCGTGCAGCTCGAAGGCGAAGTCGCCCGGGAAGATGCTGGCGCCGCGCTGGTGCTTGACCTCGGCGACCATGGACTCGAGGCGGTCGATCCCGCGTCGGTAGACCTCGCGGAAGCGCTCCTCCTCACCCTGGACCAGGGCCTGGATGGTGTTCTGCTGCTCCCGCAGCTCCGGGTAGGCCTCGGCCATCTGGGCCTGGACCGCGGGCAGAAGCTCGGCCAGGAAGGCCTTGCCGAAGCCCAGGTCGATGCCGTCGCGCACCGCGCGGCGCAGGATCTTTCGGACCACGTAGCCGCGGCCGTCCCGCCCCGGCGCGGCGCCGTCAGCGATGCAGAAGAAGACCGCCCGACAGTGGTCGGCGATCCGCCGCAACCGGACATCGGTGGTCGGATCGCTGCCGTACTTCGGGGCGCCGAGCTGTCGCAGGGCGTCGAGGGTGGGCGCGAACAGGTCGGTCTCGAAGTTGTTCGGAACCCCCTGCACCACCGCGGCGATCCGCTCCAGCCCCAGGCCGACGTCGATGTTGTTCTGCGGCAGCGGCGGGAGGGATCCGTCCTCCTGGCGGTCGAACTGGGTGAAGACGAAGTTGCCGACCTCGAGGAAGCGATCGGGGAGCTCGACCAGACCCTCGTTCGCGGGCATCGGCGCGCCAGGCTCCTGGTCGTAGTAGATCTCGCTGCAGGGGCCACAGGGGCCGTTGGGGCCCTGGGAAGGGGCCGATGCGGGCCAGAAGTTCTCCTTCTCGCCGAGCCGGAAGACGCGGTCGGCCGGGAGCCCGACCTGCTCCCGCCAGATGCCGAAGGCCTGGTCGTCATCCAGGTAGACGGTGGCTGCCAACCGGTCCGGATCGAAGCCCAGGACCTCGGTGAAGAACTGCCACTCCCACGGCACCGTCTCCTCCTTGAAGTAGTCGCCGAAGGAGAAGTTGCCCAGCATCTCGAAGAAGGTGTGGTGTCGGGGCGTCACGCCGACGTTCTCGAGGTCGGGCACCCGCAGACACTTCTGGGCCGTCGTAGCCCGCTTGAGCTCAACCCGGCCGCGGCCGAGGAACTCGTCCTTGAACTGGTTCATGCCCGCCCCGGTGAACAGGAGGGTCGGGTCGTTGGACGGGATCAGGGAATCGGACGGGAGCCGCTGGTGTCCCCGGGCTTCGAAGAAGCTCAGGAACGCCTCGCGGATCTCGGCGCCGGTGCGGGGAGTGGACATCGGGAGCGGCTCAGGATGCGGGGATCGAGCCCGGCATTCTAAGCCTCCCCCCGCGCCACGAGTCGGCCGCTAGGCCTTGGCAGCCTTCTTGCGTACCTTCTTCTTCGGAGCGGCGCCGGCCTCGATGGCCTTGTCTTCCCCCGCCGCGGCGGGCGGAGCGGTCTTCGCCGCGGCCTCGGCGGCGGCGGCCTCCTTGGCCTTCTTCCGCGCCGGCAGGGCCTCGTCCAGGATCACTTCCATCAGCTCATCGCGCAGATCAGGGTTGTCCTTGAACAGCTGGCGCACGGCTTCCTTGCCCTGGCCGAGTCGGATCTCCCCCTTCTCCGGGTGCTTACAGGAGAACCAGGCGCCGGCCTTGGTGACGATGCCGTGTTGAAGCCCCAGCTCGATGACGTCGCCTTCCAGGCTCGGCCCGAGGCCATAGAGGATGTCGAATTCGGCGCGGCGGAAGGGCGGCGCCACCTTGTTCTTGACCACCGTGCCCTTGGTGCGGTTGCCGATGATCTCGTCGCCTTGCTTGATGGCGCCGATCCGGCGCACGTCGATGCGCACGGAGCTGTAGAACTTCAGCGCCCGGCCGCCGGGGGTGGTCTCGGGGTTGCCGAACATGACCCCGATCTTCTCGCGCAGCTGGTTGATGAAGATGACGATGCAGTTGGCCTTGCCGACTGCGCCGGTCAGCCGCCGCAGCGCTTGGGACATCATGCGGGCCTGCAGGCCGACGAAGGTGTCACCGATCTCGCCGTCGATCTCGGCCTTGGGCACCAGCGCCGCCACCGAGTCGATGACGATCACGTCGACCGCCCCGGACTTGACGAAGCGGTCGCAGATGTCGAGTCCTTCCTCTCCGGTCGAAGGCTGGGAGAGGTTGAAGCGCAGGCCGTCGAGGTTGACGCCGATGTTCTTGGCGTACTCCGGGTCGAAGGCGTGCTCGGCGTCGATGAAGGCCGCATACCCCCCCTGCTTCTGGACCTGGGCGATCACCGACAGGGCCAGGGTCGACTTGCCGCTGCCCTCCGGGCCGTAGAGTTCGACCACCCGGCCGCGCGGCAGACCGCGACCGCCGAGGGCGACGTCCAAGGCGAGGGAGCCGGTCGGCACTCCCTCCACCGGGACGACGTAGTCGTCGGTCATCTGGATCACGGCGCCGGTGCCGTGGTTCTTCTCGATCGAGGCCAGGGCCTCCTGGAGGGCCTTCTCGCGTTCGGCGGTGGGGTCGGACTTGCTTTTCTTGGCGGCCAAGGGGGAATCTCCCATGTTTGGGTTTTGTTCGTGTTTTCCAGTCTAGCCCTCGGACCTCCCCGATGGAAGCCGGGATTTCAGAAAAAGCAGACGTTCCCGAGGACCGCCGTTACACCCTTTCCCGCTCTTCCAGGCGCACGAACTCGCGCAGCTCGGCGTAGCGGCGGTCCAGGTCCTCCCGGCCGGCCTCCTCCAGCGCCTGGGTCGAGAACTTCTCCACGGTCAGGGACGCGGCCACCGTGCCGTAGGCCATCGCCTGGCGCAGCCGGAACTTGTCCAGGCCGCCGCCGCTGGCCAGGAAGCCGACGAAGCCGCCCGCGAAGGAGTCGCCAGCCCCGGTCGGATCGATCACCCGGGTGGTCGGGTAGGCCGGCAGGGCGAAGTGGAACTCGGGCGCGAACAAGAAGGCGCCGTGCTCCCCCTTCTTCACGACCACGATCTTCGGCCCCATCTTCAGCAGCTCGCCGCCGGCGGCGATCAGGTTGGCTTCGCCGGTCAGCTGACGAGCCTCACCGTCGTTCAGGATCAGGCCGTCGATGCGCCGCAGCACCTCGCGCAGCTCCTCGGGCTGGGTCTTGATCCAGAGGTTCATGGTGTCGGCGAAGGCCGTGCCGCCGTCCAGTTGGTCGAGCATCTGGATCTGGACGTCGGCGCCCATGTTCGCCAGGAAGACGAAGGGCGCGCCGCGGTAGGAATCGGGGATCTCGGGCGGCTCGGCGAGAACGTTGAGCTCAGTCTTCAAGGTCTCGGCGCTGGCCATGTCACCCTCGTAGCGGCCGGACCAGCGGAAGGTCGGCTGGTCCTCGAAGACCTTCAGGCCGCTGAGGTCGGTCTCGCGCTGCTTGAGCGCCTCCCAGGGGTGGCCGGGGAAGTCATGCCCGACGTTCGCCGCCACCCGCACCGGGGTGAACAGCGAGGCGGCGAGGGAGAAGTAGACGGCCGAGCCGCCGACCACGTCCTCGACGCGGCCGAAGGGGGTTTCCACGGTGTCGATGCCAACCGAACCGACGACGACGAGGGTCATTGCTCTGCGCTCCTATCCATGAGGTCGGTGGCGCCCCGCTCCTTCGACAGCACCCAGACGACGCCGCCGATCAGGCCGACGCCGAGCTGGGTAGTGAGTCGAAAGATGACCGAGACCGCCACCCCGAGGGTGAAGGTGGATCCGAATCCTTGAAAGAACTTCCCGAACAGGAAGTCGCCGTATCCCCAGCCCGCCGGCGCCACCGGCACCGAAGAGATGGTCTGGACCACGGGATAGACGGCAAAATTGTCCGCCAGGGCGAGGCCGGCGCCGAGCGCCTGGCCCATGGCCCAGAAGGCCATCACGCCCGCCGCCTGCAGCACCATGGACAGAAGGAAGGCGAGCATCACGCGGCCGCGGTGGCCGCGGTAGACCAGGATCGCCTCGTCGAGGCGCTGGAACTTGTCCGCCATCGGCAGCCTCTGCAGCAGCGCGTCCATGCGGAACAGCCGCCGCAGGGTCGGAGAGAGGTAGGCGCGCACGCCGGCGACGCCGCCGACGAAGACCAGCACCACCGCCCACTTGACCTGCCCCAGCCGGCGCGGATCGGCGCTGTCGCTGAAGTCGACGAAGAGCAGCACCAGGACGCCGAGAGCCAGCAGTCCGAAGAGGCCGATGAAGCGGTCGACCAGGACCGACATCGCGGCCCGGGCGCGGTGCTCGTCGAGGCCGCGGGTGACCAACACCGCGCGCACCAGGTCGCCGCCGGTGAGGCCCGGCATGACGTTGTTGAAGAAGTAGCCGATGAAGCACAGCCGCATGGCGCGGCCGTAGCCCGACGGCACGCCGGCGGCGGCCAGCAGCAGGGTCCAGCGGTAGCCCACGATCACCAGCAGCAGCGCCCACATCGCCGCCGACAAGGCGAAGTAGGACCAGTCCATGCCGCCGACCAAGGTCAGGAAGCCGGGGCGCAGCTTCCAGCCTTCGGGCAAGGTGGCGGCGGTCCAGACGGTCTCGGTGGCGTCGTCGCGGAAGCTCCAGTCCTCGCTGCGCCAGTCGCCCTCGAGGGTGCCGGGATGCAGCACGACCTCGGCGTCAGGAGTCGGCCCCGGCTGCTCGACCGTGTCCCGCCACTCGATGTGGGTCACCACGTACCACACCAGCAGGGCGGCGACCGCCAGCTTGAGCAGGTTGAGGGCGAGGGGCTTCAAGAGGGTCACTCCGGCCGGGCGGCGGCGATCAGCTCACGGCGGAGCACGCGGCAGGTCTCGGCGACGGCGGGCGAGGAGTCGGCGGCGCCGCGGTCGAGCGCCAGCAGCACGGTGCGCAGGCCGGTCCGGGCCAGGGCGCCGCTGCCGGTCACCGGGCTGTCCGCGGCGCGGTAGTGGCGGCCGAGGCCGGCGACCAGGCGCGCGGCCAGGAAGGGGTCGTCGATCCGGGCCTGGTCGAGGACGGCGAGGGCATCGGAGCTGCGCTGGCGGAAGTCCGGGTGCCCGGGCTCGGCGGCGGCCGCCAGGTAGCCCTGGACGGCGGCGGCCAGGTCGCCGGCCGGCTCGGCGGCGGGCAGGCGGGCGCCGGCGCCGTGGATCCAGCCGCCGGCGAAGGAGCCGAGGATCGAGGCGGCGCGGCTGCGGGCTTGATCGTGCTCGTCCCGGAGCAGCTGGACCACCAGCCAGCCGGTGGCCTCGAGCGACAGGCCGTAGTCGAGGGCGGGGGTGGTCCAAACGGCCTCCAGGATCGCCAGCTCCAGGCCGCGGTGGTCGGCGATGTCGTAGCGGGCCTGCTCGCCGATCCGGATCGGGCTGTTGCTGCGGCTGCCGTCCAGGTAGGACTCGGGCGAGAGCCGCATCGCCGCCGGGCTGCGCGGCGACCAGTCGGCGGGGTCGTGGATCGCCGCCAGGTCGTGGATGGCGTCCCCGGGAGCAAGGCTGCCGCAGGCTCCCAGCAGCAGGGCGGGGAGCAGCACCAAGTGCCGGATTCGCGGGGGGAAACGCACGACGGGCAAGTCTAGCCGCGAGCGCCCCGGCGCTTCCAGGGCGCGGAGGGGTGAGCGGGGGGATGGTGGAGGCGGCGGGAATCGAACCCGCGTCCTGACGAGTCCCAACCCGGGCTTCTACGTGCGTAGTCCGACCTTTGTTCTCGTCCCCTCCCCCGCCGTCGAACACGCTGAGGAGAGCACCAGCCTGAGTTGTTCTCGCGATCGGCCTTCAGGCGCGGCCTCACGCCAGCCCGCGGTCGTGCGCCTTCCCGGCCCAGCGGGCGAGTGCCGGGAGGCGTGCCGCCTTTAATTAGGCAGCGAGAGCGTAGTTGTTGTCGGCAGTTGTAGCCTTGCTGGGGGATTAACGAGGCCATCCCAGCAACCTCGGCACGCCACCTCGGGACGGTGATCTCCCAGTCGAAACCGATCGCCCCCACTCGTGGTGAGGGGATTCTACCACGCCGCTCAGCGCCGGCGCAGGCCGCGCAGGACCTTGTTGGCTTCCTTCTTGCGGAGCTGCTGGCGCTTGTCCTGGGTGCGCCGGCCGCGGGCGAGCGCAATCGACAGCTTGGCCCACTTGCCGTGGAAGTAGAGCTTGAGCGGGATCATGGTCAAGCCCTTCTCCTTGGCCTTCTGGGACCACTTGCGCAGCTCCTTGCGGTGCACCAGGAGGCGCCGCGAGCGGGTCGGCTCGTGGTTGAAGATGTTGCCCTCGAGGTACTCGGCGATGTGGGCGCCGACCAGCCACAGCTCGCCGTCGATCTGCTTGACGTAGGCCTCCTCGAGGCTGATCCGGCCGGCTCGGAGGGTCTTGACCTCGGTGCCGGACAAGGCGATCCCAGCCTCGAGGGTGTCGAGGATCTCATAGTTCCGGCGGGCGCGGCGATTGGCCGCGATCTCCTTGATGGGCCGCTCGTTTTCGCTCATCAGCTCTTGCCCCTTCCGAAGGGGAACCCGTATCCTATCCGGCCCGCAAGGGACACGGTCGCCGAAGTGGCGGAATTGGCAGACGCGCTGGCTTCAGGTGCCAGTGGCCTATTACGGCCGTGGGGGTTCGAGTCCCCCCTTCGGCACCAGTCCTTGTTGGCCCCTCCGGGGGCCTGGCGGTCCTCGCGCAGGGCAGTAGCTCCAATTGGTTAGAGCGGCGGTTTCCAAAACCGCAAGTTGTGGGTTCGAGTCCTACCTGCCCTGCCACTCCCCCACGCGAACCCTCCCGGTCGAGCCCCCTTGCCCTTCCCCGGCATCCCGGAAGACGCCCTGGCCTCCCTCGAGGAGCCCAACCCGCTCGACCTCGGCCTGCTGCGCGAGGCGGTCCAGACCTGCGCCGACCCGCCGGATGGTCCGCTCTCGGCGGTGGTCCAGTACGGCCGGCTGCTCCTGGCCGCGAACACCGTCACCAACCTGAGCGGGGCCCGTGACTGGCGCACCCTGATCGAGGGCCACCTGGCCGACTGCGTCTTCGCCGCCGCCTTCGTGCCCGACGACGTCCGCACCGTGGCCGACTGGGGCAGCGGCGCCGGCATGCCCGGGCTGGTCTGGGCGAGCCTGATGCCGGAGAAGGAGCTGTGGCTGTGCGAGCGCAATGGCAAGAAGGCGGAGTTCCTGGAGGAGGCGGCGCTGCGGCTCGAGCTGCCCAACGTCGAGGTGCTCGGCGGCCAGGCCGAGGAGCGGCTGCGCGATGAGGAGCAGCGGCCGGACCTGATCGTGGCCCGGGCGGTCGAGCCGCTGGCGAAGCTGCTGGCCCGGATCCGCCGCAACCGGGTCCGCTACGGCGCGCTTTTCTTGATGGCCGGCCCGCGCTTCGAGCAGGACTGGGAGGAGCTCGGCGACGACCGGCGCGGGTGCTGGAAGCTGGCGGCGCGGCACAAGTACGCGCTGGGTGAGCACGGCGAGCGCTGGGTCGTGGTGCTGCGGCCGCGTTAGCGGCGCCGGCGGCCGCCGCTGATCCGCCGCCGAATCCCCCACGGCTTGCACGCGGGGTTATCCTGCAGTGCTGCATGGAACCCGAGAACCGGCTCCGTCGATTCCCGCTGCCCTTCCCGAGGCGACGCTTGGACAAGCGCGCGGTCGACGTGGTGCTGCGGCTGCAGCGCGCCGGGTACGAGGCCTACATGGTGGGCGGCTGCGTCCGCGACCTGCTGGTCGGCCGGCAGCCGAAGGACTTCGACATCGCCACCTCGGCCAAGCCGGAGCAGATCCGACGCCTGTTCCGGCGCTCGCGCATCATCGGCCGCCGCTTCCGCCTGGTGCACGTCTACGTCGGCCGCGAGGTCTACGAGGTCGCCACCTTCCGCGCCGCGCCGCCGGCGCCCGGCGAGGACGGCGAGGCGCAGCTGATCAAGAGCGACAACGTCTTCGGCAGCGCACGGGAGGACGCGCTGCGGCGGGACTTCACCGTCAACGCCCTGTTGCTCGACCCGGCCGGTGACGGCGAGATCCTGGACTGGGCCGGCGGCATGGAGGACCTGCGGCACGGCCGGCTGATCTCGATCGGCGACCCGATGGTGCGGTTCCGCGAGGACCCGGTGCGCATCCTGCGGCTGGTGAAGTTCGTCCGGCGGCTGGAATTCACGCCCGGGCCAGAGGAGATCGCCGCCTCGCGCGAGTTGGCGCATGATCTGGATCACGCGGCGCCGCCGCGGGTGGTCGAGGAGGTCTTCCGCCTGATGCAGAGCGGCGACATGGACGGCGCGCTCGAGGACCTCGAACTGCTGGGGCTGGTGCCGCTGCTGCTGCCGGACCTGGCGGAGTGGCTCGAGGGCGGCCAGGGGCGGCGCGAGAAGCTGGCGGCGCGCTTGCGCACGCTTGACGACTGGGTGCTGGACGGCGGGGATCCGTGCTACTCGTTGCGGCTGTGCTTCCTCTATGGGCCGATGGTCGAGGAGGAGCTGGACCCGGCGACGCGCACGATGCGGGTGAACGAGTTCGCCCAGGTGCCGGCGACCATCTTCAGCCGGCTGCAGGAGCGGGCGCGCTTGCCGCGGCACGCGCTGTCGCGGGCGTCGAAGATCCTCCTGGCCCAGCTGCGGCTGGATCCGCCCGAGAGCATGAAGCGCCGCGGACGTCGCTGGAACCCTGCGCGGCTGGTCGAGCAGGAGCACTTCCTCGACGCGCTGGAGTATCTCAGGTGTCGACTCGAGAGCGACGGCCGGGATCCCGGTCTCTACGACGAATGGCACGAGAGAGCCCTTTCCTTGCAGGACGGCGGACGCTAAACTCTCCGCCCGGTTGGGCGTTTAGCTCAGTTGGCTAGAGCACCAGCTCGACAAGCTGGGGGTCACAGGTTCAAGTCCTGTAACGCCCACCAACCTAACCGTTAGCCGATAAAGGGTTTGTAAGGATCGCCGGTTCCCGGTGAGACGGCTTCCCTGCCTCGGATGCCCTGTAGCACTACAGCGCTGCAGATCCACCGCATCTGAAAGCAATTGGAGGAAGCATGTCCCGGAAACGGAACAAGCCCCCGGCGCACCGGCGCCACAAGTCCCACGACTGTGGGTACGTCGTCCTGAACGGACGGCAGATCTACACCGGCCCCTGGGGGTCGGATGAGGCCGAGGAGAAGTACCGGCAACTGGTTGTGGAGTGGGCCCTGCGCGGTGACCAGCCGCCGTCGGTGGTGAAGCCCACGGTGTACCGCGTTCGCGACCTCGTCGCGGACTACCTGGTTCGCTGCAAGACCTACTACGTCGAGCCCGATTGCCGCCCCTCGCGGGAGGTGTCCAACATCAAGCACGCCCTGGTCCAGCTTCTGGGGATCTACGGCAGCCAGCCCGTCGTTGAGTTCACCCCGCTGAATCTAGAGGCAACCCGGCAAGAGCTGATCGATGAGGGCCTCCACCGCTCGACCATCAACCGGCGGATGGGCATCATCAAGCGGATGTTCAAATGGGGTGTCTCGCGGCAGCTTGTCCCAGTTGAGGTATTCATGGCCATCGACACCATCGAAAATCTGAAGCGTTATCGT
>CAYZXS010000015.1:0-78064 GCA_964482495.1 uncultured Planctomycetales bacterium | reverse complement strand
CGCAGGCCCAGGGGGGAACTGGGGAGGGAGCGGTTCCGCCCACGGTCAACAACATCGCCCATCAAAGGCAACCTCCACATTCCCTTAGCCGCACCGGTCACCCACGCCACCACGTGTCCACCGGTACCCCCAACGGCCAACCGAACGGCCGCAGCTGCTAGAAGGGGGCCGTGGGACAGAGCGTGAGCCCGAAAGCAGGGGACAGCCCGTGAGGGTGGCCTCTCTGCCGCCTCGGCGCCGCCCGTGATTTCGCGCGCAGCGCGAAATCACGGAGCGCGGCAGCCGTGAAGGCAGAGAGGCCCGCCCACACCGGGGGGCCGCAGGCGTGGGGCGCACCCGGGGACCCCACCGCCACCCCCCCCACTCCTGAAGCTGCCGCCAATTCGCCAGCCGCTGCTGGGCCCCCGCCAGGATCCCTTCATCCGGATTCCCGTCCTTGTCGAAGTGCTTGCGGAAGCGCCCCTCAGTCCGGGCGAAGTCGGTGAAGGTGTAGTCCTCCCCGGTCTTGGAGTTCTTGCTCCAGTCCTCCTTGAGGGCCGGGTTGCCCTTGAGGCTGATGCGCTCCTTGAGGGACTCACCCTCGCGCGGGTCGTGGATCAGCAGCGGGAAGGCGCGGGATTCGACCGCCAGCTTGGCCTGGTGGCTCGACATGTCGTCGCCGACCCCGTGCTCCGGCTGGCAGGTGGTGTAGACCATGACCACCGAGGGCCCGTCGTACTCGTTGGCGCCCATGACGGCGCGGTAGAAGTGGTTCGGGTGCGCCGCGGTCGTCTGGGCGACGTAGACGTCCGGGTGCATCATGGCGATCTGGGCCGCCTCCTTGCGGTGCTCGACCTTGCCGCCGCGGGCCTTGCCGTGCGCCGACAGCTTGGCCTCCTGGGCGAAGAAGGAGGCGGTCGAGGTCTGGCCGCCGGTGTTCGAGTAGACCTGGGTGTCCAGGATCATCACGTTCACGTTCATGCCCGAGGCCAGCAGCCGCGACAGCGCCTGGAAGCCGATGTCGATCATGCCGCCGTCGCCGCCGAGGGCCCAGATCTTCTTGTGGTCCCAGCCCATCTGGTCCCACCGCAGGCGCACGCCGGCGGCGGTGGTCGCGGCGTTCTCGAACAGCGAGTTCATCCACGGCACCGTGTAGGGGTTGTAGGGGTAGGTCGAGGCGTAGACGGTGTTGCAGCCGGTCGCGGCGACCAGGCCGATGTTGTCCTTGCCGTGCACGAAGGCGGTCGCGGCCAGCATCATGCGCAGGGCCGAGACCTCGCCGCAGCCCATGCAGGAGCCGGCGCCGCCGGTGAAGGTCGAGATCGCCTCGGTCGACAGCATCATGTCGGTGAGCACGCGCTCGTTGATGTAGGCGTCCGGGGTGTCGGGCAGCTCCTGGAAGTGCTTCCAGCCGGTCAGGTACCAGTCCAGGCCGCGGTCGTCCTTGACCTCCATGTGGAGGGCGTCGTGGTCGCCGCAGACCTCGACGCACTCGGCGCAGCCCTTGCACTTGGTCGGGTCGACGAAGATGCCGAACATGCCGGGCTCGCCGCCCTTCTTCTCGACCGCGTCGTAGTACTTGCGGGTGCGGTTGAAGTGGCCGGCGAACTGCTCGCGCTCGGCGTCGCTGTCGAAGGCCGCCAGCCGCCGCTCGTACTCCGCGGCGGGCACGACCTTGGCCAGGATCGCGGTGTCCGGGCACTCGGTCACGCACTCCATGCAGCCGACGCAGTTCTTGTTGTCGAGCACCGGCGCGTCCGGGCCGATGTAGCTGAAGTCTCGCAGCGCCGCCGTGCCCGGGGCGATGACCGAGCGGGCCACCGACAGGTCGGCGGGCAGCGCCAGCTCGGCGGTGCCGTCGTTGTAGCAGCCGACGATGCGCTGCTCGAAGTCCTGGACGTCGATCAGGTCGAACAGGTCCTGTTCTTGGGTCGTGGTCATGGTTCCGCTCAGACGCTCAGGGTGGTTTCGGATTCGATGATCGCGCGCGGGACCTCGCGGACGTCGTCCAGTCCGCGCCGCACGCATTCCAGGTTCTCGGCCACGACCTTCTCGCCGCGGCGGCCGAAGTACTTGCGGATCGACCGCTCCACCCCCTCGAGCAGGTGGTCGTGGTCGAGGCCGGACTCCTCGGCGAAGGGGGTCACCTTGAGGAAGACCCCCAGGAGGACGATGCCCTGCATGCGCACGATCAGGTCCGGGCTGCTGGCGACCTCGCGGGCCGTCTGCACCATGTCCAGGTAGTAGACGTGGATGTCGCGCTCGCGGATCTTCTGCCGCGCCGGCTCGGGGATGTTGCGCCACACCTCCTCGGGGTCTTCGAGCGGCGACTGGATCAGGATCGAGCCGCCCTCCTGCAAGCCGAACAGCGGGTTGCCGTTCTGGAAGGCGTTGACGTCGTTCAGCGGCACGAACTCGACGTGGTTGAGCTCGCAGTGGATCCGGATGTGCTCCGGCGCGATCGTCAGGTAGTAGGTGGTCGGCAGGCCCTTCTTCTCCGAGCCGTACTTGGGATACGCCTGGACCTGCTTGTCGAAGAGGTCGGCCACCAGGGTGGCGATGACCTTGTTGGTGGTCACCGAGCCGAAGCCGCCGACCGAGTGGCCGCGCATCGAGAAGCTGCCCTTGGGGCGGACGTCCGGGTCATCGGGCCGGGTGATCGCGGTCGGGTGGTCGATGCCGAGCGAGAAGTAGCGGCCGGCGACCGTCTCCTTGCCCTCGGCCATGTGGAAGAACAGCGCCTTGACGTCGCCGGGGCGGACGTCGCGCGAGCCGAGGCCGCCGGAGCCCTCGTAGATCACCGGCATGCCCTGCAGCGGCTCGTAGCCAGGCGCGCCGCAGTTGGCGTCGTAGAGCGCCGCCTTGATCTCGGCCGTCAGCGGGTTGGACTGGGCGGCGGGCACGTCCAGCCGCTCGATCACGGCCACGGCCTTGGCCTTGCCCAGCGCCTGCGCCAGCTCGCGCCCGGGGAAGGGCCGCCAGGAGATGACGCTGACGCAGCCGACCTTGAGCTCGGTGTTGTCGCGCATCCAGTCGACGGTGGCCGCGGTGGTCTCCATCAGGGTGCCCATGCCGACGACGATGAAGTCGGCGTCCTCGCAGCGGTAGCAGTCGATCAGGCCGTAGTCGCGGCCGGTGGCGGCGCCGAACTCGGCGAAGGCCTCCTCGAGCTTCGGCTGCAGCAGGTCGTAGAAGGCCCGCTGCGCCACCTTGCCCTTCATGTAGGAGTCCTGGTTCTGCACCACGCCGCTCATCAGGGCGGTGTCGGTGCTCATCAGGTTCTGGAGCTTCTCCCGCGGGTCGCCGACGAAGTCCTTCATGAACTCCGGCTCCGGCAGCACCACGTTCTCGACCGTGTGGGTGGTCAGGAAGCCGTCCTGCACGTTCATGAACGGCGTGGCGGTGTCCTCCGCCACGCGCCGGGAGACCAGGCCGAGGTCGGCCGACTCCTGGGCGTTGCGGGCCATCAGGATGCCCCAGCCGCAGTCGAGCACCGCGGCGACGTCGTCGTGGCCGGCGTGCACGTTCAGCGAGTGGCTGGTGAGCGCCCGGGCGCCGATGTGGAAGACCGCCGGCAGGCGCTTGCCGGCGATGGTGTAGAGCACCTCCTTCATCAGCACCAGGCCCTGCCCGGAGGTGAAGGTGGTGACCCGGCCGCCGGAGGCGGCGTATCCCTCGCAGGCCGAGGCGGCGCTGTGCTCGCTCTCGGGCTCGAAGAAGACCAGCGGCGTGTCCCAGAGGTTGGACTTGCCGGCGGCGACCGAGACCTCGAAGGCCTGGCCCATGTTGGTCGACGAGGTGATGGGGTAGCCGCAGGCGCCTTCGCCGATGTGGGTCTCGACGTAGGCCACCATCGCGGAGCCGTCCGTCGTGGCCGGCTGCCCCGGGTAGGGAACGGTGTTTTCGGGCATGGGAGTACTCACGGCAGCCACATTGGGAGCCACCACGTGGGTTAATCCACGCCATTTTAGGGAAAAGGCTTAGGATCCGTTCCCTTGCCTGGAAAGGCCGGATTTGTCCGGTTCAGGCCTCGAAATCGAAGGGCCAGAGCTGGCGCCAGTCCGGCACCGGCGCGGCGCCCGGCTGGTCCAGCTCCCGGCGCGCCGACTCGCTCAACCGGACCTCCCGCAGGGCGGCGCGGGACAGGGCCTCGCCGGCGGCGCGGAACACCGCCTCGGCGTCGATCTCCTGGTAGCGGTAGACGTCGCTGGGCCGGCCCGACTTACTGAAGCGGCGCACGGCGCAAGCGACCTGGGGCACGCCCAGGATCGAGCCGGCGTTGTCCAGCAGGCCCTCCTCGCCGTCGGCCACCGAGACCACCGGGACCACCCGGGCGCCGAGCAGCCGGGCGTCGCCGGCCCCGAGCGGTTCGGTGCCGGCCGGCGCCAGGTGCAGGTCGCCGTCGAGGCCGAGCCTGGCGAGCTGGGCGTAGCCGTCGCGCCGGGCGAAGCGGCCCAGCAGGAGGTCGGCCGAGCTGACCACGACCACGTCGGCGTGCACGCCGACCTCGAGCAGCCGGTCGCTGGCGGCCAGCGCCTGGTCGACCACGGCGCCCATGGCCAGGATCTTGACCACGTTCTCGCCCGGGGCGTAGTCCGGCTCGCCGGAGCGGTCGACCAGCAGGTAGGCGCCGGCGAGCACGTCCTCGCGGGTGGCGGCGTGGATCTCGTCCTTGCTCAGGCCTTGGAAGCGCGGCTGCGCCTTCAGCCGCTGCTCGAATTCCTTCTGCGGCAGGCCGCGGGTGACGCCGCGCACCAGCACGCCCTCGCGGTCCTCGTTGTCCTGGTCGACGTGGCGCCGCACGGCGTCGGCCAGCACCCACTCCATCTCCCGGGCGAAGGCCGGCTCCCAGGTGATCAGGGAGGGCATCTGCAGGTCGTTCTTCCACGAGTGCTGGGCGCCCTCGGGCGACAGCGTCACGCCCGACGGCGTGCCGACCAGGATGAAGCTGGAGCGCCAGTAGACGTCGTAGTAGAGCTGGTCCAGCGCCCTTTTGATGAAGAAGTCGTAGACCGTCATCATCGGCAGGAAGGGCACCCCGGCGAAGTGGCCCATCTTGCCGAAGCTGGCCACCGCCGACATGCAGTTGGCCTCGGCGATCTCGAAGCGGATGTGGCGGGTCCACGGGTCCGAGCGCGAGTAAAGCTCCGGCCGGCCGCGCTCGCTGAGCTCGAACTCGGCCTCGAGGTTCTCGGTGTGCTCCGGGCCGTAGATCTTGGCGTCCATGGCCGGGTTGATGTTGGTGCTGGTGCCGACGTCGGGCGACAGCGTCAGCATCAGATCGGCCACCTTGGCCCAGCGCGACTCGAAGTCGTCGAGGTCGCGGCCCGGGTCCATTCCGGCCGCGCTCAGCTCGTCGTGGGTGCCGACCCGGACCAGCTTGCCGGCCACCTGGCCCCACAGCCACTGGGTGTGGGCCATCGGCACCAGGCCGAGGTTGACGCCGAAGTCCTCCGGCAGCGGCAGGGTCGGCGCCAGCATGGCGTCGATCCGCTCCCGGTTCTCGGCGATGCGCTGCTCGGCGGCGGCGACGCCCTGGCGCAGCTCCTGGCCGCGGGCCGCCAGGTAGCGCAGCTCCGGGCCGCTGGCGTGCCAGGCGCCGACCCGGCCGTAGGGGTCCTGGCGGTCGAGCCCCTGGCCGCCGAGCAGGGCGCCGATCTCCTCCTCGGAGGGCAGCGAGCTGTGGTTGCCTGGCATGGCGAAGCTCTGCAGGCCCCAGCCCTTGATGGTGTGGGCCACGATCAGGGTCGGCACCTGGTCGTCGCCGCGGGCCAGCTCGTAGGCCCGCAGGATCTCCACCAGGTCGTGGCCGCCGAGGTCGGCGAAGGCATCGAGCAGCTCGTCGTCGCCGAGGGCGTCGAGGAAGGCGGCCAGCTCCGGGAAGCGCTCCAGCAGCTCGCGCCGGGTCAGGGCGGCGTCCCGCTTCCACAGCAGGGCCTGGAACTCGTAATCGCTGAAGCCGGCCTCGAGGGCCTGGCGGAAGGCGTCGCCGCCCTCGCGGCCGAACAGCGCCTGGCGCTTGCGGCCGTGGCGCAGCTGGATCACCCGCCAGCCGTTGGCGTCGAAGGTGCGCTCGATCCGGTCGGCGTCGGTGCCGCGTAGGCCGCGCTGGTTCGGGATCCGGGTGCCGTCGAGGTTCTGGCGGTTGTAGTCGACGATCCAGGTGACGTTGCCCAGCTCGCGCTCGGCGATGTCGGGCATGGCCTCCATCAGCGAACCCTCCCGCAGCTCGGAGTCGCCGATGATCGACCAGAAGTGGTGGGGGGTCTGCGAGCACAGCTGGTGGTCGGCGGCGTAGCGGTAGGCCAGCGCCAGGTAGGCGGAGCAGACCGGCGGGATGCCGACCGTGCCCGAGGGCAGGATGCGCCAGGCGTCGGGGTCGCCCTCGGCGTGGTAGCTCTGGAAGACCGGCTCGCCCTCACGCGAGAAGGAGCGCAGCCGGTGCATTACGGCCTCGGCCTCGTCGTCCTCGAACCAGCGCCCGTCCTGGTGGCGGAAGAAGCCCAGGCCGTAGTGGAAGGCGTGGTCCATCGGCGCCAGGTGCGGCTTGGCGCAGTAGTAGTCGGCCGGGTCGCGGGCGACCAGGTGCAGGGCCCCCGCCAAGTGCGCCGAGGAGGCGCAGCTGGCCGGGTGGCCGCCGACCTTGGGGTCGCCCGGCTCGAGGTCATCCCGGTGGTTGGCCTCCCAGATCATGTGGGAGCACCAGGCCAGGGCCCGGTCGCAGACCCGAGAGACGGCCTCGAGCTGGTCCGGCTCGAGGCGGAAGGGGAGCGCGGTTTCGGAGGTGGTGGCAGGGTTCACGGCGAAGCTCTCCAGGACCTCCCCGAGCCATCGGGGAGGCCGTCGCGACCTTTTAGGATACCGCCGCCCGGTTTCCCGCCGAGGATCGAAAAAGCGACGTCGGCGGGCCTTAGAGGTTGTCGATCTCGCCCTGACGGTATGCGGCCAGGGTCCGGCCCAGCTCCACCAGGTCGACGTCCCCGAACAGCAGCTGGTAGGCCTCGGCGCGGGTGCGGCCCTCGAACAGGGCGTCGGCGTAGGCCCGGAACTTGTCCTGCAGCGGCCGGTCGGCGTGGGACCAGAGGTAGCGCAGCAGGAGGTAGGACTCCGGCACCGCCCAGTGGGTGTGCTTGTCCCACTCGCCGGGGGGCAGGATCACCAGCTGCCGGGGCGAGAAGAACCAGCCCTCCTCGTTCTCCGCCTCCTGCGCCACCAGGCCGACGTTGACCCGCAGCTCGACGCCGCTGCCGACCGTGTAGCAGCCGCCCATGATCCCAGCGAAGCCGTGCACGAACCACAGCGGCGCCCGCTCGATGTCGAGGGTGGAGTCGAGCATCTGCGGCCACAGGGCCTGGAACAAGGCCTCGGGCGCGCCGCTGTCACCGCGGTCGGGGTCGACTACCACCAGGCTGAAGCGGTACTCGGAGAGGTAGCCCTCCGAGTCCTCGGCGATGCCGGCCCGCTGGCAGAAGGCCCGGCGGCCCTCCTGGTCGCGGAAGTGGAGCACGAACAGCGGCTCCATCGGCTGCCGGATCTGGCCCCAGTAGCGGGTGATGAAGCCGGTCGCGGCGACCGCGCTGGCGCCGATCTCGTCGGCGAAGCCCGGGTCGCCGTCGCTGATCAGGTGGAGGTTGCGGCCGCTGTATTGGTGGACGCCGTCCTCGCGGGCGTAGGCCTTGGCCGTCTGCAGGACGCGGCGGCTGGCGGCGATCCGGCTCGACAGGCCGCCGGCCGCGACCGCCTGGTCGAGGACCTCGAGCATGGCGGTGGGGCCGTGGCTGCGGCCGACCATGCGCGCCAGGGGGTAGCCGACGTCGTCGGGCCAGCTCGGCAGCAGCTTGCGCAGCTCCTCGGTGGACTTCTGTCGGCTCCCGCTGTGGAAGCGGGCCTGCCACTCGAGGGCGTGCAAGGGGCCGAAGTCGGTCATGCCCGCCTTCTTGGCCTGGGCCACCTGCTGCTCGCAGGCCCGCCACTCGCCCAGCGCCTGGTGGCGGACCGCGGCGGCGTAGGCGAGCGCCGCCGGCTCGAGGCCGCCGTGACGCTGCGCCCAGTCGGCGACGTCGAGGGCCTGGTTCGGGTCCTGGAGCTCGCTCCAGGCCTCGCGGGCGGCCTCGGGCGCGCCCTCCGGCGGCCGGCCGGCCGGGCGGGAGGCCGAGGCCGACTTCATCTCCTGGAACCACGCCGGCAGGTCCTGGGAGACGTCGTAGCCGGAGCGCAGGAACTCCTCGCGCTTGCGCGCCAGGACCTCGAGGCGGCGGTTGGCCCAAGCGTCCGGGTCCAGCTGGCCGGTGAAGTCGATCGTCTCGATGCCCGGGCCGCTGAAGCCCAGCAAGCCGGCGGTCAAGTCGGGATAGGCGGTCTTCCAGGCGCCGATCTTCTTGTTGCCGCGCTTGAAGGTGAAGCTGCCCCGGCGCAGCTCGACGGTGAAGGCCCAGTCGCCGACCGGCTCGTCGAGCTTCTCGGTGTCAGTGTGGAAGACCTCGAAGGGGCTGCCGATCCGCTCCAGCCGCCGCGGCAGGGTCACCACCGGCTTGATCTTGGTGCGCTTGAAGCCCGGGGTGAAGCGCCAGCCGTTCTCGCCGCTGTCGTCGAAGCCGAGCAGCAGGGCGAAGTTCTCGGCGTCGGCCGGCCAGGTGCCGCGCAGGACCAGCTTGGCGTCGCCGGTCAGGGGGACCCGAAAGAACCAGCGGTCGCCGATCTGGAGGAAGTCCTGGCGCCGGTCGGCGGCGGAGAAGTCCTCCCAGTCGTAGATCATGCGGACCTTCAGGCCCTTGTCCTTGAAGCTCTTGACCTGGCCGCGCAGGAGCTCGGCCGGGCCCGGCGCGCTGACTTCGGCGGCGAAGGCCCAGTCGCCCAAACGCTGTTCGATCTCGCTGAGCCGGGCCAGGATCTCGCCGCGGTCCTCCGCCCCCGCGAGGGCGTCGATCAGGGCCTCGCGGGCGGCCGCGGGGTTGCCGGCGCTGGCCAGGTCGTCGGAGGCCGCGAGCGCCTCCTCCAGGCCCTGGGCGGAGAGGGGAGCGGCGAGAGCGAGGACCAGAGGGAAAATCGAACGCATGGCCGGGCCAGCCTAGCAAGAGGCTCCTTCCCGCCGGGGCTAGATTCCCGCGGCCCCGCGGCGGTAGAATGGCCTATGGACCTGCCGCTGGCCCTCACCTTTGATGATGTCCTCCTGGTTCCCCAGGAGTCCGACGTCCTGCCGACCGACGTCCACACCGAGACCCGCTTCTCGCGCGGCGTCCGGTTGAACATCCCGGTGGCCTCGGCCGCCATGGACACCGTCACGGAATCCAGCTTGGCCATCGCCTTGGCGCAGCAGGGCGGCATCGGGGTCATCCACCGCAACCTGGCCATCGCCGACCAGGTGCGCGAGGTCGACATCGCCAAGCGCTCGGCCCACGGCGTCATCCACGACCCGCTGACCCTGTCCCAGGACGAGCGGCTGTCCGACGCCCGCCGGCTGATGGAGGAACACAACATCTCCGGCTTCCCAGTCCTGGACGGCGAGCGCGTGGTCGGGATCCTGACCCGCCGCGACCTGAAGTTCCAGGGCGGCGAGGACACCCGGGTGCGCGACGTCATGACCCGGGAGAACCTGGTCACCGCGCCCCCCGGGACCTCCCTGGACGACGCCCGCTCGATCCTGCACCAGGCCAAGGTCGAGAAGCTGCTGCTGGTCGACGCCGGCGGCAACCTCGAGGGCCTGATCACGATGCGGGACATCCGCATGAACGAGCGCTTCCCCAACGCCGCCAAGGACGGCGACGGATGCCTGGTGGTCGGGGCCGCGATCGGCGTCCTGGACTACGAGCGCGCCGAGGCCCTGGTCGAGGCCGGGGTCGACGTGCTGGTGGTCGACACCGCCCACGGCCACAGCTCCAACGTCATGGAGACCGTGCGCGAGCTGAAGCGGCGCGACCTGGTCGACGTCGTCGCCGGCAACATCGCCACCTCCGAGGCCGCGGAGGCCCTGCTCGAGGCCGGCGCCGACGGCATCAAGGTCGGCATCGGCCCCGGCTCGATCTGCACCACCCGGGTCGTGGCCGGGGTCGGCGTGCCGCAGTTCAGCGCCGTCTACCAGGTCAGCCAGGTGTGCGCGGCCGAGGACGTCCCGGTGATCGCCGACGGCGGCATCCGCCACAGCGGCGACTCGGTCAAGGCGCTCGGCGCCGGCGCCTCGACGGTCATGCTCGGCAGCCTCTTCGCCGGGGTCGAGGAGAGCCCGGGCGAGACCTTCCTCTACGAGGGCCGCACCTACAAGGCGGTGCGCGGCATGGGATCGCTGGCAGCGATGGTCGAGGGCGGCAAGGCCCGCTACGGCCAGGCCTCGGTCCACGAGGCCCAGAAGCTGGTCCCCGAGGGCATCGAGGGCATGATCCCCAGCCGCGGACCGCTGGCGCCCTTCGTCTACCAGTTCGTCGGCGGCATCCGCGCCGGCATGGGCTACATCGGCGCCGAGGACCTCGGCATCTTCCGCGCCAAGGCCCGCTTCGTCCGCGTCACCGGCGCGGGCGTCAAGGAGAGCCACCCTCACGACGTGCGCATCACCAAGGAAGCGCCGAACTACCTGATCGGCATCTGAGCGCAGCGCCGCATCCCCCCTGAACATGCACGAACGGATCCTGATCGTCGACTTCGGCTCCCAGTACACCCAGCTGATCGCTCGGCGGGTGCGGGAGCACCAGGTCTTCTCCGAGGTGGTGACGCCGCAGCGCGCCCTGGAGCGGGCGAGGGCCGAACCCCTGAAGGGCATCATCCTGAGCGGCGGCCCGGCCAGCGCCTACGCCGAGGGCGCGCCCAGCCTGCCGCGCGAGATCCTCGACCTCGGCGTGCCGATCCTCGGCATCTGCTACGGCATGCAGTGGATCTGCGAGGCCCTCGGCGGCGCCGTGGCGCCGGGAGAGAGCCGCGAGTACGGCTTCACCGAGATGGAGGTCGGGGTCCACGAGGGGCTGTTCAGCGGCGTCTCGGCCAAGACCGTGGTCTGGATGAGCCACGGCGACCGGGTCGAGGAGCTGCCGGCCGGCTTCGAGCGTCTGGCCCGGAGCGAGCACTGCCCGGAGGCCGCCATCGGCCACGCCGGGCGCAAGCTCTACGGCCTGCAGTTCCACCCCGAGGTCTCGCACACCCGCGAGGGCGTGACCGTGCTGCGCAACTTCCTGCACTGGGTGTGCGGCTGCCAGCACGACTGGTCGGCCGGCGACCTGGCGCAGGAGCTGGTGGCCAAGGTCGCGGAGCAGGTGGGGGAGGACGGCGAGATCGTGCTCGGCCTCTCCGGCGGCGTCGACAGCTCGGTGGTGGGCGCCATCTGCCAGCGCGCGGTCGGCCGCCGCACCCACGCCATCTTCGTCGACAACGGCCTGCTGCGGGCCGGCGAGCGGGAGCTGGTCGAGGAGACCTTCCGCGACCACTTCGAGCTCGACCTGACGGTGGTGGACGCCGCCGACCGCTTCCTCGACCAGCTGGCCGGGGTCACCGACCCCGAGGAGAAGCGCAAGGTCATCGGCCACGAGTTCATCGACGTCTTCCGGGAGGAGGCCAAGCGCTTCGCCAACTCCCACTTCCTGGCCCAGGGCACCCTCTACCCGGACGTGATCGAGTCCGTCGCGGCCCACGGCGGCCCGACCGCGGTGATCAAGTCGCACCACAACGTCGGCGGCCTGCCCGACGACCTGGAGATGGACCTGGTCGAGCCGCTGCGGCTGCTGTTCAAGGACGAGGTCCGCGAGCTCGGCCGCTACCTCGGTCTGCCCGAGGAGATGGTCGCCCGCCAGCCCTTCCCGGGGCCTGGCCTCGGCGTGCGCTGCGTCGGCGAGTGCAGCCCCGAGCGCATCGATCTGCTGCGCCAGGCCGACCGCATCGTGCGCGAGGAGTTCGAGGCGCGCGGCGAACATATCGGAGTCTGGCAATATTTCGCGGTGCTCGCCGGCGCCCGCTCGGTGGGCGTGATGGGGGACCACCGCACCTACGAGGAGGCCTGCGCCATCCGCGCCGTGCAGTCCAATGACGGCATGACCGCCGATTGGGTCTATCCCAGCCGCGACTGCCTGCAGGCGATCTCGACCCGGATCATCAACCAGGTCCGGGGCATCAACAGGGTGGTGCTGGACATCACCTCCAAGCCGCCGGGCACGATCGAGTGGGAATAGGGAATTTGGGCAGGGCACTTTGTTGCCCTGTCTGATCCTCCCACGATTGCGGATTTCCCGGATAATGGGAAATCCTCTCTTTTCTCGCAACATAGGTTCTTTATAGATGGTCTTGCGGTCCCTCTTCCCCGCGCTCGTCATCCTGCTCCTATCCAGCCCGGTTCTGGCCCAAGACCCCGGCAACATCGATCGTCTCGGTGAGCTCCATGCCCGCTCGGAGTTCCACCCCGGCGGCTCTGGCGGCGGCAGGTCCATGTATGACGGGCTCCCCGTCTACCACAACGACGGCTCCCTGGTCTGCTCCGACTGCCACACGATGCACGCGAGCGCCCAGCACGACTACGAAGGCGGCACCGGCGCTGATCCCTTCGCCACCGGCGGCTATCCCTGGAGCACGACCGCGACCGAGAACCTGCTCAAGGCGCCGAACACCCTGGACCTGTGCCTGACCTGCCACGACGGCCAGGTCGGCATCCCCGACGTCATGCAGGCCGACGTCAACGGCCTGACCCAGCGTTCGGCAGGCCACTTCGACGCGCCGGACACCAACCCGCACACGGGCCACAACCTGGGCTACATTCCGGATTCATTGAAGGGGGCCTGGGGATATTGCATGCGCTGCCACTTCGGCGGCACCTTCGCCACCGCCCAGGTGGAGTGCATCGACTGCCACAACAAGCACGGCAACTCGCGGGCGCGCAACCTCCAGTGGGCCTCCGCTCCGGGCGGCGAGCCGCCGCTGGGCCTGCTCATGGACCCCGCCGTCGGCTCGTCCTTCGGCGACATGGCCCGCTACGAGCGCGAGAACGTCGCCTACGGCACGCTGGACTCCGTCGACCTGCGCGAGCCGTCGAACATGTGCATCGACTGCCACCACACCTTCTCCGGCGGCACGTACATCGACCCCAACGGGGACGGCTTCCACGAGCGTCACCCGGCCTACGACTCCGAGCGGGCGAGCACCAACACCGTCAGCCAGGGCTCCGGGAAGGGCAGCACCGACCCGGCTCACTGGGAAGCCGGCGTCGGCTCCGGCTTCGAGGTCGACCGGGTGCGCTTCGTCAACCAGGGCGCGGACACCTTCGCCGCCGCCCAGACCGTCTCCGGAACCACCAACGGCGTCTTCTGCCTGAGCTGTCACTACGCCCACGGTTCGGATGAGAGCTTCTCCCTGATCTGGGACGAGCCCGAGGTCGGCGCCGGCCCCGGCCGCCGGGGCTGCGACCAGTGCCACAACAAGACCGGTCTCTGATCCCCTCGGGCAACGACCTCGATCCCTGGACCCCGGCCTCACGGCCGGGGTTTTTTTGCCTTTCCTGCCAGCCAGGGGTAGGCTTTGGCCGAAGACATGAGCAAGATGCGCAATGACCGCTGGTGGTGGCCCACAGGGCCCGAGGGATCCTCGGGGCTGGGCGCCGGTCGTTGACGCGCTCTTCCCCGCACCACCCTCTCGGGCCTCCGAATCTCTCGGAGGCCCGTTTTCTTTTGCCGAAAGAAGTCCAGTGACCGCCTTCCTCGCCACCTCGAACGCCGCCCAGGCCGACGAACACCGTCTGGCCTGGGCCGAGCTCCCGGCCGACCTTCACACTCCGGTCCGGGCCTTCCTGGCCCTGCGGGCGGCCGGACGCCGCGTCTGCCTGCTCGAATCGGCCGAGGGGCCGGAGCGCCTGGCGCGCTTCTCCTTCCTCGGCGTCGACCCGAGGGCGCAGCTGAGCTGCCGGGGCGGCCGCGGCCTGCTGCGCGGCCCCGACGGGGTCGAGGAGGAGCTCGAGGGCAGCCCCCAGGAGCTCTTGCGCCTCGCCGCGGCGCGGATCCCGGCCGCCCGGCCGCCGCGGACCCTGCCGCCCTTCTGCGGCGGCTGGATCGGCTCCTTCTCCTACGAGTGGGTGCACCAGCTAGAGCCGCGGGTGCCGGCCTTGAGCGGCTCCCAAGCCCGGCCGGACGCGGAGTTCCAGTACTTCCCGACCGTGCTCGCCTTCGACCACGCCACCCAGCGCATCGTCTTGATGCGGGCCTGCGAGCAGGGCTCGGAGTCCTTCCCGGCCGCGCTCGAGGAGCTGAGCGTCCTGGCCCGGGAGCTGGCCACCGTGCCCAGCGCCGGCGCCCCCTTCCGGCTGCTCGAGGACCAGGCCCGGCCGAGCATGGGCCAGGAGAGCTACGAAGAGGGAGTGCGCCAACTGCAGCAGGCCATCCGCGAGGGCGAGATCTTCCAAGCGGTGCTCTCGCAGCGCTTCGACCAGCGCTTCGAGGGCGACGTCTTCCAGCTCTACCGGGTGCTGCGGTTGACCAACCCCTCGCCGCACATGTTCTACTTCGAGGGCGCCCACGAGACCCTCGTCGGCAGCTCCCCGGAGCGCCTGGTCTCGGTCCGCGGCGGTCGGGTCCAGAACCGGCCCATCGCAGGGACTCGCGCCCGGCACGAGGACCCGGACGAGGACGACCGCCTGGGCGCCGAGCTGCTCGGGGACGCCAAGGAGCGGGCCGAGCACGACATGCTGGTGGACCTGGCGCGGAACGACCTCGGCCGCGTCGCCACCACCGGCACCGTCGCCGTCAAGGAGCACGCCAAGCTGGAGAAGTTCGCCCAGGTCCAACACCTGGTGAGCCGGGTCGAGTGCCAGCTGGCCGCCGGGCGCGACGCCCTGGACGCCCTGGCCGCCAGCTTCCCGGCCGGTACCGTCAGCGGCGCGCCCAAGGTCCGGGCCATGGAGCTCCTGGCCGGCATCGAGGGCGAGGCCCGCGGCTCCTACGCCGGCGCCTTCGGCTACCTCGACGGGGCCGGGAACCTGGACATGGCGATCATGATCCGCACCTTCGTCGTCCGCGACGGCTCGCTGTCGATCCAGGCGGGCGCCGGGGTGGTCCACGCCTCGCGGCCGGAGCGCGAGTACCGCGAGACCCTGGAGAAGTCCGAGGCCCTGTTCCAGGCCGTACGCCTGGCGGCCTCTCCGAGCTTCCGGGAGGCGATCCGATGATCCTGCTGCTCGACAACTACGACTCCTTCACCTTCAACCTCTACCAGGCCATGGCCGGGATGGGCGCGGAGGTCGAGGTGCTGCGCAACGACGCCGCCAGCGCAGCCGAGCTGCTGGCGCGGCAGCCGACCGCGGTGGTGCTGAGCCCCGGCCCGGGTCGCCCGGCGGCCGCCGGGGTCATGCCGGAGCTGCTGGCGCGCATGCCCGAGGGCCTGCCGGTGCTCGGCGTCTGCCTCGGCCACCAGGCCATCGTCGAGCACCACGGCGGCCAGCTCGAGCTGGACCCGGTGCCGACCCACGGCAAGGCCTCGCTGGTCCACCACGACGGCGCCGGCCTCTTCCGCGGCCTGCCGAACCCCTTCTCGGCCGGGCGCTACCACTCGCTGCGGGCCCAGCGCGACGCCCTGCCGCCGGAGCTGGAGCTGACGGCCTGGACCGAGGAGGGACTGGTCATGGCGGTCCAGCACCAGGAGCTGCCGCGCTACGGCATCCAGTTCCACCCCGAGTCGATCCTGACGCCGCAGGGGGACCGCCTGATCGGCCGCTTCCTGGCGGCCGCCGGCGAGTGCGTGGGGGGCCGCTGAGGTGGGCTTCCGCGATGCCGCCGCCGAGGTCCGGGACGGCCGCGTGCTGTCCGCCGGGCGCGCCCGGGAGCTGTTCGCGGGCGCCCTGGAGGCGGGGCTGGACGAGGACGGCCTGGCCGAGCTGCTGAAGGCCCTGGCGGAGCGCGGCGAGCAGCCGCAGGAGATCGCCGGCGCCGCCGAGGCCCTGCGGGCGGCGATGCTGCCCTTCGAGCACGGCTGTCCCGAGGCGGTCGACACCTGCGGTACCGGCGGCGACGGCCTGCACAGCTTCAACCTGTCGACGGCGGCGGCCCTGGTGGCCGCGGCGGCGGGGGCCAAGGTGGTCAAGCACGGCAACCGCAGCGTCAGCTCGAAGTGCGGCAGCGCCGACCTGCTCGAGGCGGCCGGGGTGGCGCTGGAGCTCGGGCCGGCGGCGGCGCGCCGGGTCTTCGAGCAGACCGGGATCGTGTTCCTCTACGCGCCCGCCTTCCACCCGGCGATGCGCTTCGCCGCGCCGGCGCGCAAGCGGCTCGGCATCCGCACCATCTTCAACTTCCTCGGCCCGCTGTGTAACCCGGGTCGGGTGCGGCGGCACCTGCTCGGGGTCAGCGAGCCGGCCCGCGTGGCGGACATGGCGGCGGCGCTGGAGGCGCTCGGCTTCGAGCGCGCCTACGTGGTGCACGGCGCCGGCGGCGCCGACGAGCTCTCCCTCGCGGGGGAGAACCAAGTGGCGCGGGTCGGCGAGGCCCCGGAGCTGCCGGCGGACGGCGCCGCGTTGGGGCTGCTCCGGGCGCGCATGGACGCGCTCGCCGGCGGCGACGCGGCCTTGAACTTGCGCATCCTCGCGGCCTTCTTGGACGGCGCTCGGGACCCGGTCCGCGACGCCGTGCTCTACAACGCCGCCGCCACCCTGCTGGCCGCGGGCGTCGAGGAGCAGGCGGAGGCGGCGCTGGAGCGGGCGGCCGAAGCCGTGGACTCGGGAGCCGCGAAGCGCTCGCTGGCGGAATGGGCGGCGTGTTCGCAGCGGGCCGCGGCTGAGCCGGAGACCGGAGGCGAGGCTTGAGCACCGGGACCCGTTTGGATCCGATCCTCGAGGCGGTGCGCGCCCGAGCCGCGGAGCGGCGGCGCCGGCTGCCGCTGGAACCGCTCCGGCGCGAGGCCGTGGCCGAGGCCGATCCCGGCCGGCGCGACCGCTTCCTCGCCGCGCTGCGGCAGCCGGAGCTGAGCTTCTTGGCGGAGTGCAAGCGACGCTCGCCTTCGGAGGGGGACCTGGCGCAGGAGCCCGACCTCGGCGCCCGCGCCGCGGCCTACGCCGCGGGCGGCGCCGCGGCGCTGTCGGTGCTGACCGAGCAGGACCACTTCCGCGGCGCGCTGGCGGACCTCGCCGCTGTCGCCGGTTGCGGCCTACCGCGGCTGCGCAAGGACTTCCTGCTCGACGAGGGCATGGTGCTCGAGAGCGTCGCCGCCGGCGCCGACGCCGTGCTGCTGCTGGCGGTCTGCCTGCCGGACCCGCTGCTCGGGGAGCTGCGCGCCTGCGCCGCCGAGTGCGGCCTGGCGGTGCTGCTCGAGGTCCACGACGAGCGCGAGCTGGAGCGGGCGCTGGCCGTTGCGCCCGACTGCGTCGGCGTCAACGCCCGCGACCTGCGCAGCTTCGCCATCGACCTCGGCACGGTCGAGCGGCTGCTGCCGCGCGTCCCGGAGACCGCGGTCCGGGTGGCCGAGAGCGGCATCCACGGCGAGGAGCAGCTGCGCCGGGTACGCGCCGCCGGGGCCGACGCCGCCCTAGTCGGCACCGCCCTGATGCGGGCCGACGATCCGGGGGGCCAGCTCGCCGCCTGGCGAGCGGCGCTGACGGAGGCGGGGTCGTCGTGAGCGGCTTCGCCTTCCCTCGCACCAAGGTCTGCGGCCTGACGACTCCGCAGGACGCGGTGATGGCCTACACCGCCGGCGCGGGAGCGCTGGGGGTGGTCCACCACCCGCCCTCGCCGCGTTCGGTCGACGCCGTCAGCGCCCGGCGCATCGTCGACGAGCTGCCGCGCGGCGCCGCGGTGGTGGCGGTCATGGTCGATCCCACACCGGAGCGGGCGTTGACCTGGTGCCAGGAGGCCGGCGCCGCCGCCCTGCAGCTCTGCGGTGGGGAGGATGCGGCCGACTTCGACGGCTTCCCGCTGCCGCTGTTGCGCCGGATCGGCGTCGGCGCCGGCGCCGAGCGGGAACTGGCGGCCTGGAGGCAGCAGGTGGCTGGATTCGTGCTCGACCACCCGGCCTCGCCCGGCGGCAGCGGCCTGGCGGTCGAGGCCGCCGCCGCCGCCGCCCTGGTCGCGGCCGCCGCGCCGCTGCCCTGCCTGCTGGCGGGCGGCCTGGGGCCGGACAACGTCGCCGCCGCGATCGCCGCGGTGCGGCCGCACGGCGCCGACGCCTCGTCGCGGCTCGAGGCCGCGCCCGGGCGCAAGGACCCGTCCGCGGTGCGCGCCTTCCTGGCCGCCGCCGAGGCGGCGCTGCAGGAGCTGAACCGATGACCGGAGCCGCCCACCGATGAAGACCTCGGCCTACTTCGACGCCTTCGGCGGCGTGTTCGCCCCGGAGACCCTGATGGCGCCGCTCGAGCAGCTCGAGGCCGCTTGGCTGGCGGCGCGCGAGGACGCCGAATTCCGCGCGGAGCTCGACGGCCTTTCCCGCCACTACGCTGGCCGGCCGACGCCGCTGACCCCGGCGCGGCGGCTCTCGGAGCGCCTCGGCTGCGAGCTGTGGCTGAAGCGCGAGGACCTCCTGCACACCGGCGCTCACAAACTGAACAACACCCTCGGTCAAGCGCTGCTGGCCAAGCGCATGGGCAAGACCCGCATCCTGGCCGAGACCGGGGCCGGGCAGCACGGCGTCGCCAGCGCCACCGCCTGCGCCCTGCTCGGGCTCGAGTGCGTGGTCTACATGGGCGAGGTCGACGCCGCGCGCCAGGCGCCGAACGTCGCTCGCATGGAGTTGCTGGGCGCCCGGGTCGAGGTCGTCAGCCACGGCCAGCGCACGCTGAAGGACGCCATCAATGAGGCCATGCGCGCCTGGGTATCGGACCCCGACGCTCACTACCTGCTCGGCAGCGCCCTCGGACCGCACCCCTTCCCGTCGCTGGTGGCGGAGTTCCAGCAGGTGATCGGCGAGGAGGCGCGGGCGCAGGCGCTGCAGCAGGGCGGCGGCCTGCCCGACGCCGTGGTCGCCTGCGTCGGCGGCGGCTCCAACGCCATCGGCATCTTCCGCGGCTTCGTCGACGACCCGAGCGTGGCCCTGGTCGGGGTCGAGGCCGGCGGCGAGGGGATCGAGAGCGGCCGCCACGCCGCCCGCTTCGCCGGCGGCGAGCCGGGGGTGCTGCACGGCTGCCACACCTGGCTGCTGCAGGACGACGACGGCCAGGTGCGGCCGACCCACAGCGTCAGCGCCGGCCTGGACTACCCGGCCATCGGGCCCGAGCACGCGGCGCTGCAGGCGCGCGGCCGGGCCCGCTACGAGCTCGCCACCGACCGACAGGCGCTGGCCGCCTTCGGCCTGCTGGGGGAGTGCGAGGGCATCCTGCCGGCGCTCGAGAGCTCCCACGCGCTCGCCTGGGTGGTGGAGCACGCCGGCGCCCTCGCGGGACAGCGCGTGATCGTGAACCTGTCCGGCCGCGGCGACAAGGACCTCGACAGCGTCCTGGCCCTGCTGCGAGGAGGGGAGGCATGAGCCACCGGGTCGAGATCAATCGCCTCGAGGCGCGGACCGCCGACCTGCGGCGGGCCGGCCAGCGCGGCGTCGCGCCCTATCTGACCGCCGGGGACGGTGGCTTGGAGCGGACCCTGGCGGCGCTGCACGCGCTCGACCAGGGCGGCGCCGCCTGCGTCGAGCTCGGGGTGCCCTTCAGCGACCCGGTCGCCGACGGCCCGGCGCTGCAGGCCGCTGGCGACCGGTCGCTGGCGGCGGGGACGACCCTGACGGGCATCCTCGAGACCGTGGCCCGCTTCCGCGACCAGGGCGGGGCCGTCCCGATCGCGCTGATGAGCTATGCCAACCCGCTGCTCCGGCGCGGCTGGGAGGGCACCTGCGCCGCGGCCGCCGACGCCGGCGTCGACGCCCTGATCGTGCCCGACCTGGCGCTCGAGGAGGGCGGGCCCCTGCGCGCGGCCGCCGCGGGCGCGGGCCTGTGCCCGGTCTTCTTCGCCGCCCCGACCAGCCCGGACGCGCGCGTGGCCGCGGCCGCCGCCGCCAGCCGCGGCTTCCTCTACGTCGTCGGCCGGGTCGGCGTCACGGGCAGCGGCACGCGCTTCGACGACGCCACCCAGGCCTTCCTGGCGCGGGTGGCCTCGCTCAGCGACACCCCGACCGCGGTCGGCTTCGGCATCGGCAGCGCCGAGGACGTACGCGCCGCCGTCCGCCACGCCGACCTCGCGATCGTCGGCACCGCGCTGGTCCAGCGCATGCACGAGGCCGGCGCCGCCGCGCCGGAGGCCGCCGCCGCCTTCTTGGCGGAACTCATGGAGGGACTGCGATGAACCCCGCCTTGCGACACCAGCTCGCCCACCTCGACCGCGCCCTGCTGGCGCTCTTGGCCGAGCGCGCCCGGCTGCTCGCCGGCGTGCCCGGCGACGACCCCGGCCGCGACGCCGCGGTGGAGGACCTCCTGCGCCGGCACCAGGGCGGCTTCGACGCCGCCTTGCTGGCCGAGCTCTTCGCCCTGATCGACCGCGGCTGCTCCGGCGCCGGGGAGGCGCGCCCGTGATCCTGCGCTTCCACCGCGACGTCGCCGCCGACCAGGTGCAGGCGCTCTGCCAGCGGATCAACGCCGCCGGCGCCCGGACCCTGCGCTCCCCCGATCCGGCGCGGCCGATCGTGGCCGTGGTCGACAAGATCCCCGCCGAACTCGAGCAGCAGTTGGCCGCGGACCCGGCGCTGGACGAGATCGTGCGCCCCAAGGGCGACCTCCGGCTCGCCCACCGCTCCTTCCGTGACAGCGCCACTGTCGCCAAGGTCGGCGAGGTCGAGTTCGGCGGCCCGGGCGTCGCCGTGATCGCCGGCCCCTGCTCGGTCGAGGGCCGCGACTTCATGCTCGAGGTGGCCGGCTACTGCAAGCAGGCCGGCGCCCACGTGCTGCGCGGCGGCGCCTACAAGCCGCGCACCAGCCCCTACAGCTTCCAGGGCTTCGGCGTCGAGGGCCTGGCGCAGCTGAAGGACGCCGGCGAGGCCTTCGGCATGCCGGTGGTGTCCGAGATCATGGACGGCGCCCACCTCGCCGCCTTCGTCGACCACGACATCGACTGCCTGCAGGTCGGGGCCCGCAACATGCAGAACTTCACCCTGCTCAAGGCCATCGCCGCGGCGGGGAGGCCGGTGCTCTTGAAGCGCGGCTTGTCGGGCACGGTCGAGGAGTGGCTCTACTCGGCCGAGTACCTGTGCGCCTTCGGCGCGCCGCAGGTGATCCTGTGCGAGCGCGGCATCCGCACCTACGAGACCGCCACCCGCAACACCCTCGACCTGACGATCCTGCCGCTCCTGCGCGAGCTGACCCACCTGCCGGTGATCGTCGATCCGGCGCACGCGGTGGGGGTGGCGCGCTTCATCCCGCCGCTGGCGCGGGCCGCCGTCGCGAGCGGCGCCGACGGCCTGGCCGTCGAGGTCCACCCGCGCCCCGAACAGGCCCGCTCCGACGGGCCGCAGGCGCTGCTGCCGGGCGAGCTGGCGGGCCTGATCGCCGACACCCGGGTGCTGGCGGCGGTCTGCGGGCGGCGGCTGGCCTGACACCGGAGCGACGCCAGAGCGTGACACCAGAGCCTCGGCGCCCTGCCCCCTAGAATGGGGCGCGTGGCTCGGACCTTGCCCCTGATCGCCCTCATGCCGCTGCTCAGCGCCCTGGCGCTGCGCGCCGCGGGCATCCCGTTCGCGGCTCCCGGCTTCCCCTTCCACTTCTCGGGCAGCGACGCCGTCCTCATCGGCGAGCTCTATCTGGTGCTGCTGGGGGCCGCGGCGGTGGCGGCGCTGCTGTTTCGCTGCCCGGGCGCGGTGCTCGGCCGGCTGCTGGTCGCCCTCGGCCTGAGCTGCCTGGCGGTGGCCTCCTTGTCCGGCCACGCCCCGCTCGGCTGGCCCTACGCCGCCGGCGACGGCCTGGCGCTGCAGCTGCAGTGGCTGGGCGGGTCCTGGGGGCAGATGCTGCTCCACTTCGGGCCCGGCTACCTGCTCGGCTTCCTGCTGTTCCGGCCGGCGGCGCGCTCCGCCGCCGCCTCGTCCGGAACCGCCGCCGCGTGATCCGCCGGAGCGACTCGGCGGAGACCGCCCGCCACGCCTTCCGGCCGCACCCGCTGCTGCGCAACGGCCACGCCATGACCGTCGCCGGCGTCAAGCTGCCGCGCTTCCAGCGCCGCTTCCTGGCCGACGAGCAGCGCTTCGAGGTCCGGGTCGATGACACCACCACGATCGTCGCCGAGGCCAACTGGCAACCCGGTGACGCCCCCGTCGCGGTCCTCGTGCACGGCCTGTCCGGCAGCGCCAAGGCGGTCTACGTGGTCGGCGCGGCGCGCAAGGCCTGGACGGCCGGCTTCTCGACCGTGCGCATCAACCTGCGCACCTGCGGCGGGACCGAATCGCTCTCGAGCAGCCTCTACCACGCCGGCCTCTCCGACGACCTCGAGGCCCTGGTCGACTGGATCGCCCGCGAACGCCGGCCGGCCTGGATCGGCGTCGCCGGCTTCAGCCTCGGTGGCGGCATCGTCCTGCACGCCGCCGCCCGCTGGGGCGCCGCGCCGCCGCCTGGGGTGGCGCGGCTGTGGGTGCAGTCTGCCCCCTTCGACCTGGAGCAGACCTCGGCCGCCATGCACCGCGGCGGCTTCAATCGCGTCTACGTCCAGTACTTCCTGGACGACTTCCGCCGCTCCTGGCGGCGCAAGGCGGGCCTCTACCCCGAGCGCTACCCGCGCGACGGCCTGCGCGGCATCCGCTCGGTGCGCGCCTTCGACGACCGCTGGACCGCGCCCAGCTTCGGCTGGCCCGACGCCGCCGCCTATTACCGCGACGCCAGCCCGACCCAGGTGCTCGAGCGGGTGCGGGTGCCGGGCACCGTGCTGCACGCCGAGGACGACCCCTTCGTGCCGATGTGCCCTGAGGCCAACCGGATCCTCGAGCGGCACCCGAGCCTGGCCTACCTCGAGACCCGCCACGGCGGCCACAACGCCTTCGTCGCCGCTCGACCGGTCCGGACCTCGCGGTGGCGCGACCTCGACCGGTACTGGGGCGAGAACCGGATGGCGGAGGAATTCGCCCGCTCGGCGGGGCTGGCCCCGGCCGGCTGAGGCCTAGCCGTCGCCCAGCTCCAGCCGCTTGCCGAGGCCGACCATGCCGCGCTCGCGCAGCTCGACGGCGTAGCCCTGCTGTTCACAGCTCCGAATCAGGGGCAGGTTGTCGGCGGCCGTGTAGGTGACCGCCCGCTCCAGCCCCCGAGTCCGCATCCAGGCTTCGCCGGCCCGGATCAGGCGGGTGCCCAGGCCGCGCCGGCGCCAGGTCGGCTCGACGTAGAAGGTCGAGAAGAGCCCATGCCGTCGGCCGCTCTCTTCGGTCTCGACCCGCAGGATGACGTGCCCGCGTAGGGCGCCGTCCGCGTCCTCGGCGAGCAGGACCTCGCCGTCGAGCTCGCCGCCGGCCAGGTGCTGCCGGACCCGGTCGCGCAGCCACGCCATCGAGTACATCTCGGCGCCGCGCTCGGCGTCGACCACCTCCTGGAGCGTGGCGCGCATGCGCCGGGCGACGCGATCGACTTCCTCGGCGAGGGCGGGGTCCAGCGGCCGGATCTTCACTCGGCGCCGCAGGACTCGCAGTGCGGCAGCTGGCTGTGGCGGGTCTCGCCGCAGCTCGGGCACTTGCGGTAGAGCTCCAGGCCGCAGGCGGCGCAGGTGGCGGGGCCGTCCTCGGTGCCGGTGCGGATCGGGAAGGCGCAGCTCGGGCACTCCCAGCGCCGGTAGCCCTCGCGGTTGCGCTTCAGCAGCACCGCGCCGGAGGGGCGGGCGGCGCTCCGGAGCAGGGTGACCAGGAAGGCGACGACCACCACCAGGCCGGCGGCGATGCCGAGGTACTTGAAGAACTCGGCCGGGAAGTGCTGGTGGATGATGGCCCCGAGTTGCCAGGTGGCCGCCAGCAGCAGGGCGACGAAGAGCGGCCGGTAGAGGCTGCGGCGCCGCTTCGCCACGAGCCACGCAGCGGCCAGGAAGACCGGCAGCAGGAAGGCCAGCTTGTACGCGGCGACGCGGTACTCGCGGCCGCGGATGGCGTCCTGCCAGGCAGCGCGGGCCGGCTGGCGCTGCTCCTCGAGCGCGGCCGACGCGGCGGCCAGGTCGGCCTTGAGCTCGTGCCGCCGCGTCTCCAGCTCGGCAGTGCGCTCGAGCGAGGCGTCGAGCTGGTCCTGGCTGGCGAGGAAGCGCTGCTGCGCCGATGTCAGGGCCGCGCCTTCCGCCTCTTGCCAGTCGACCCCCTTCTCCAGGGCGAGGCGGCGGATGGCCAGCATCTGGTCGAGCGTGCCCCGAGCGTTGTCGATGCTGTCGCGCAAGCCGCCCTGGACCTCGCGCTGGCGCGCGAGGTCCACCTGGACGCCGTCCAGCTCCTGGGTCAGCGCCCGCTCTCGGTCGATGGCCTCCGCGTCGACCGCTTCCGCCTCGAAGGCGGCGAAGTCCGGCCGCTGCACCTTGCCGATGTCCGCCAGCACGAAGCCGAGCAGCCACAGGGCCAGCAGGCCGGCGGCGAAGGACAGCACCAGAATCAGCGCCCGCAGCAGGAAGGGGGCGCGCCGCTGGCGGACGGGGGCGCCGTCGGCGGGGGGAGCGGAGGGGGGCTCAGCGGGGGAGGCCTGGCTCACAGCACGCCGACGGTAGCGCCTTCGGCCGCGGCGCGCAGCGTCCGCCGCGCCAGCACCGGCACCATGAGGTGGCGGTACTCGGCGTCGCCGGGGATGTTGGCGAGCGGCTTGCACTGCTTGGCGGCCGCGGCGGCGACGGCCTCGACGGCCTGGTCGAAGGCCGGCGTGCTGGGAGCCGCGCCGGCCAGCATGGCTGCCACCTTGCGCACCCGCACCGGCCGCGCCTGCAGCGCCACCACGCACAGGTCGGCGTCGGCCACGGCGCCGGAGGGGTCCAGGTCCAGCCGCGCCGCCATGCCGAGCAGCGGGAAATCGATCGAGCCGCGGTCGCGCAGCTTGCCGTAGGCGCCGCGGTGCGCGTGGGATTCCCGCGCCGGCACCCGGATCGCGGTCAGCAGCTCGTCGCGGCCGAGCTTCTTGTTCCAGATGCCGTCCGGCTTCCAGATGGCGTCGACCGCCCGCGACTCGGCGCCGCGCGGGCTGCGGAAGTCGAGCGCGGCGTCCAGGGTCATCAGCGCCGGCAGGGTGTCGTTGCTGGCGGCGGCGACGCACTTCTGGCCGCCCTCGACGACGTGGCACTTGGTGCCGTCCTTCTTCAAGCAGTAGCCCAGCGCCTGGCGCCAGAAGTGGGTCTGGTTGTACCACTGGCAGCGGGTGTCGAGCATGACGTTGCCGCCCAGGGTGCCCATGTTGCGCAGCTGAGGGCCGGAGACCAGGCCGGCGGCCTGCGCCAGCGCCGGGGCTCGCTCCCGCACCAGCGGCGACTCGGCCACCTCTGTGAGGGTGGTCATGGCGCCGATCTCGAGGTCGCCGCCCGCACCCTCGCGCACGCCGCGCAGCTCCGCGACGCCGGCCAACGCGATCAGGTAGTCCGGCTCGAACAGCCGGTGCTTCATGTTCGGCAGCAGGTCGGTGCCGCCGGCGATCAGCATTGCCCGCTCGCCGTGCTCGGCCAGCAGCGCCAGCGCCTCGTCGACGGTGGCCGGCTGCAGGATCTCGTGCGCGGGCAGCCTCAGCACGACGCCGCCTCCCGCGCTCGCTGCTCGGCCAGCGCCTTCAGCACCTTGGCCGGCGTGAAGGGCAGCTCGCGCAGCCGGATGCCGACGGCGTCGTAGACGGCGTTGGCGATCGCCGGGATGGCCGGGTGCAGCGGCCCCTCGCCGGCCTCCTTGGCGCCGTAAGGCCCCTCGGGGTCGATGCTCTCGACGATCAGCGCCTGCAGCTCCGGGGTGTCGACGGCGGTCGGGATCCGGTAGTCGAGCAGGTTGGGGCCCTGGTGCAGACCGAAGCGGTTGACCGCGTGCTCCTCCATCAGGGCCTCGGCGACGCCCATGTAGGCCGATCCCTCCATCTGCCCGGCGACCAGCATCGGGTTCAGCGCCCGGCCGCAGTCGTGGGCGATCCAGACCTTGTCGCAGGCGATCCGCCCGGTCTCCTCGTCGACCGTGACCTCGGCGACGTGGGCGGTGAAGCTGTAGGCCGGCGAGGCGCCGATGGTGCCGCCGCGGTAGTGGCCGCCGAGGTGGGGGGTGTTGTAGCTGCCGGTGGCGCCGAGGGTGTCGAAGCGCTCCTCGGCGATGTGGAAGGCGTCGCGGGTCGGGATGCCGCGCTCGGCGTCCTCCAGGTCGACCGCGGCGCCACCGACCAGCCGCACCCGGGCCTCGTCGACCTCCCAGCGCTCGGCCACCGCGGTCACGATCTGCCGCCGCAGCTTGCGCGCGGCGTCGATGGCGGCGTTGCCGACCATGAAGGTGACGCGGCTCGAGTAGGCGCCCAGATCCACCGGGCACAGGTCGGTGTCGGCCGCCACCACCCGCACGTCCTCGGGCTTCATGCCCAGCTCCTCGGCCACGAGATACGCGACCACCGAGCTCGAGCCCTGGCCGATGTCGTTGCCGCCGGTGAACACCGTCGCCAGGCCGCTGCGGTCGAGCTTGATCTGGATCCCGGCCTGCGGCATGTGGTTGGGGTAGATCGGGTAGTTGGTGCCCGAGATGTACATCGAGCCGGCGACGCCCAAGCCGCGACCGCGCGGCAGCTGGCCGCGCCGGTCCCGCCAGCCGCTGGCCGCCTCGACCTGGTCTAGGCAGGCGGCGAAGCCGTTGGAGGTGATGCGCTGGCCGTTCACGGTCTCGGTGTCGCCGCCTTGGAAGTTGCGCCGCCGGATCTCGAACGGATCGATGCTCAGCGCAGCGGCGACCTCGTCCAGCTGCGACTCGAAGGCGAAGCGCGGCTGCACCGAGCCGTGGCCGCGCTTGGGCCCGCAGGGCGGCTTGTTGGTGAACACCCGGGTCGAGTCGAAGCGGTAGGCCGGGAAGTCGTAGGGGCCGGTCAGCAGCTGCCCCGAGTAGTAGGTCGTCACCAGGCCGAAGCTCGAATAGCTGCCGCCGTCGATCAGGATCTCGGCGTCGACCGCGGTGATGCGGCCGTCCTCCTTGGCTCCGGTGCGGTAGCGCAGCTGCATCGGGTGGCGGCCGCGGTGGGCGTAGAAGACCTCCTCGCGGGTCCACAACAGCTTCACCGGGCGCCCGGTGATCATCGCCAGCTTGGCGACGATGAACTCCAGGCTGAAGGGATCGCTCTTGCCGCCGAAGGCGCCGCCCAGGTTGGGCTGCACGACGCGAATTCGGGTCGGGTCGAGCTCCAGCACCCGGGCCAGCTCGCGGTGCACGTAATGCGTGATCTGAGTCGACGACCACAGGGTCAGCCGGCCGTCCGGCGTGGCCTGCGCCAGGGCGCAGTGCGGCTCGATGGCGGCGTGGGTGGTGCCGTGGAAGCGGTAGTCGCCCTCGAGCACCAGGTCGGCCTGTTCGAAGCCGGCCGCGAGCTCACCGAACTCGAGCTCGACGTGCTTGCTGACGTTGTCGCGGCGCTTGCCGTCCTCGTGGATCGGCGGCTCGGGGTTGGCCAGCGCCTCCTCCGGCGTCAGCCGCGCCGGCAGCAGCTCGTAGTCGACCTCGATCAGCTCGAGCGCGGCGTTGGCGGTGTCCTCGTCGACCGCGGCCACCGCCGCGACCTCGTCGCCGATGAAGCGGACCTTGTCGGTGGCGAGGGCGTTCTCGTCCGGGGTCCACGGGATGACGCCGTACTTCACCGGCAGGTCGGCGCCGGTGAGGACCGCGTGCACGCCCTTCAACGCGGCGGCCTTGCTGGTGTCGATCGAGCGGATGCGGGCGTGGGCGTGCGGGCTGCGCAGGGTCTTGGCGTGCAGCATGCCCGGCAGGCTGAGGTCGTCGGCGTAGAGCGCGCGGCCGGTGGCCTTGTCCATGCCGTCGACCTTCCGGTGGCGCTTGCCGACGACCTGGAACTCGCCCCAGGGCGCGTCCGGTCCGTGGCGGTCGCGGGCGGCCATCAGTCGGCCTCTCCGGCGGGGGCGGCGTCCCCGGCCTCCGCCACGGCGGCGGCCTCGACCGCCTGGTAGATCTGCTCGTAGCCGGTGCAGCGGCACAGGTTGCCGCTGAGCGCCTGGCGGGTGGTCTCGCGGTCCGGCCGCCCGTCGCGGTCGAGCAAGGCCCGGGCCGAGAGCATCATGCCGGGCTGGCAGAAGCCGCACTGCAGCGCGCCGCAGGCGTCGAAGGCCTCCTGGACGGGATCCGCGCCCGCGCCGCCGCGGGCGCGGTGGGCGGGGGCCAGCCCTTCGATGGTCGTGATCGCCTTTCCCTCGGCCAGCGCCGCCGGGACCAGGCAGGAGAGCACCGGCTGGCCGTCCACGAGCACGGTGCAGGCGCCGCAGTCGCCCTTGTCGCAGCCTTGCTTGGACCCGGTCAGGCCCAGCGAGTAGCGCAGCACCTCGAGAAGGGTCCAGTGGCCGGGCGCGGCTACGCGCACCTCGTCTCCGTTGATTTCCAGCGTCAGGGCACGCATTGGGCCCATTGTCCCGATTCAGCGCCGGGGGGACAAGCGAAGAGGCCGCGTCTCCCGCGTCCAATTTGCGACGGAATTGCAACAAAAACGTGGACTAAGGCCCCCCAGAAGCCAAAAAACGAGGGGTGTCGCCAGGATGACTCGCGATTATTCGCGGAACGCGCAGGCCATCCGGCGCATCTCCATGACGAGGCCCGCGGGCCTCCTTTCTGGCTTCTCGGCCGCTCCGGCCTTCCACCCCTGCGCCACCGATCGCATGCGTCATCCCCTGGCCCTCCTGGCCGCGCTCGGCCTCTCCGCCGCTATCCCCGCCCAGCAGCCCTTCGACTTCCTCCCGCCCGAGGTCCACACCAGCGCCAACTTCGCGCTGGGCGTCACTGAGGCCGACCTGAACGGCGACGAGGTCCCGGACCTGCTGGTGGTCTCGCACTGTCCGCCGCGGGCCGTCTGCCTCTTCAACGACTGCGAGGGCGGCTTCTTCTGGGCCGGCGACATTCCTTTGCCGGTGGCCTCCAAGGCCTCCGACGTCGTCACCGGCGACTTCGACAACGACGGCCGCGATGACTTCGCGATCGTCATGATCGCGCTCGACCGGATCGACCTCTACCACAACCAGGGCGGCGGCGCCTTCGCCCTCGGCGCTTCGCTCGCCACCGGCCGCGGCCCGCGCGGGCTCGACGCGGGGGACTATGACAACGACGGCGACACCGACTTGGCGGTGGCGGTGGCCTTCGCCGACCGCGCCGAGGTGTTCGAGAACCTCGGCGGCGGCAGCTTCGCGGCGGGGGCGGCGCTGGCCGCCGGCGCCGGCAGCGAGCCGCACGACGTCGCCTTCGGCGACTATGACGACGACGGCGACCTGGACCTGGCCATCTCCTCCCTCTCCGGCGGCGCCGTGGAGCTCTTCCACTACGGCGCCGGCGCCTTCGCCCACGCCCAGAGCCTGGCGATGAACCCTGCCGTGGCCTCGGTCCGCGGCCTCGACGCCGGCGACCTCGACAACGACGGCGACGACGATCTGGCCGCGGCCAGCAACGGCCCGGCGGGGGCCTACGCCAGCGTCATGCTCGCCAGCGGCGGCCTGCTGGGCGCGCCCGCCGAGTACCCCAGCGGCGGCTTCGGCGCCGAGGAGATCGCGGTCGCCGACTTCGACGGCGACGGCCTGGCCGACCTGGCCGTGGCGAACGCCAAGAGCTCCAGCCTCGGGATGTTCGCCAACCTCGGCGCCGGGGCCTTCGGCGCCGTCCAGGTCGAAGGCACCGGCGACCTGCCGGTGAACCTCGCCGTGGCCGACTTCGACGCCAACCAGCGCCCCGACGTCGCCGCGGCCTGCGCCGCCACCGCCACCAACACCCACCTCAACCGGACCGGCGCGATGGTCCTGTCCCAGACCGGCGCCTGCCCGGGCGTGGTGACCGTCGACCTCAGCGGGGCCACCCCGAACAGCACGGTCGAGGTCTGGTCCGCCGGGGGCTGTGGCCGCTGGGCGCTCCCCCCGGGCCACCCTTGCGCCGGCCTGGTGACCGGGCTCGACGGCTCCGCCGCCCTCGCCGGCACCCTGGTCATCGGCCCGGCTGGAGGCGGCTCCTCGACCGTGAACCTGCCGGCCGGCGCCTGCGGCCGGCCGATCCAGGCGGTCGACCCGGTCGCCTGCCAGACCAGCAACGTCTGGCTGCTGAAGTAGTTCCGCCGCGCCTCAGTAGGGCAGCTCGTCGGCGCCGAGGGCTTCGGCCTCGGCCCCGGCGAGCGCGACCAGGACCGCGGCGCCGAGCGGGAGCAAGGCCGTCGCCGTCAGCAGGAGCGCCGCCGGGACCGGCGCCGCCGACCGCAGCCGGGGGAACCGGCCCGCCAGGGCCAGCAGCAGCGGCGGCAGGGCCGCCAGCAGCAGCGGCCACCCAGGGACGTCGTAGCCGAAGTAGGAGGCGTTGGTGCCGGCCAGGCCGAGGACCAGCGCCATCGGCAGCGCCGCGCCGCGCAGCGCGGCCGGAGCCGGTCGCAGCCAGGCCAGGGCCGCGATCGCGCCGCAGCTGGCCGCGAGGAAGCCGCTGATCTGGCCCAGACGGGCGCTGCCGAGCAGGAAGAACAGGCCGGCGCAGCCGCCGGCGTAGGCGGCCAAGGCCGGCGCCAGGACCCGCGCCGGGAAGCAGCGGGCGGCGGTCTCGAGCTGCGACGCCAGCAGACCGACCAAGGCGGCGATGGCCACGACCGGCAGCAGCAGCTGGTCCTCGGCCAGCGCGTGCGGCACCAGCTTGGCGAGCAGCGGGCGGAGCATCAGCGCCGCCACCAGGGCCGCCAAGAAGGCCAGCGCCGCCGGGTGGCTCGCCCGCCCGCGCAGCAGCGCGCCGCCGGCCCCCGCCACGCCGGCCCAGTAGATCCACTGCCAGCTGCTCGGCTCGAGCAGGCCGTCGACGCCGAAGGCCGCGGCGAAGGCCGCCGCGAAGGCCACCCCGACCGTGGCAGCCCCGGGCATCCAGGGCGTCGCCGGGGCGCCCCCGGCCGGACCGGCGCCATCGCCGGAATCGGCCCAGCCGGCGCCCAGCCAGGCCAGCAGCGCGGCGGCGCCTCCCGGGATCAAGGCCCCGTAGACCAGCAGCTCGACCCACACGGCGCGCTACTGGAGGATGCCCTCGAAGGCCAAGGTGATCGCCACCTCTGCGCCTAGCCCGTCCTTCATGTAGTCCATGCCGAAGGCGGTGCGGTCGATGGTGAAGCCGCCCTCGAAGCCGATGCGCTGGTTGCCCCAGGGGTCCTTGCCCTCGCCGACCCGGCGCATCGTCGCCGTGACCTCCCGTTCCTTGCCCAGGAGCTCGAGGGTGCCCGTGACGCGGTATTCGCCGTCGCTGCCCTCGACCTCGCTGGAACGGAAGCGGATCGACGGGAACTCCTTGGCGTTGAAGAAGTCCGGGCCGCGCAGGTGGTCGTCGCGCTTCTTGTTGTTGGTGTGGACGCTGGCGGCGTCGATCTGGAGCTCGACTCGGCTGTCCTCGTGGTGGCCGTCGGGGGCGAGCTGGAAGGAGCCTTCGATGCCGGCGAAGCTGCCCCAGGCCTTGCCGATGCCGAGGTGGTCGACCTGGAACAGGACCCAGGAGTGGCCGCCGTCGATCTTGTAGGGCTCCGGGCCCGGGAGCGGGGCGGGGGAGGCGGCCGCCGGGGGGGCCGAGGCGCCCTCGGGCAGGAGCGCCGGGGCCAGGGCGGGAACGAGCAGCACGGGAAGCGCGAACAGGGTGGTGGCTTTCATTGTTTGTTGTGAACGAGTTTCTCCGGGCAGTTTACGGCGCGGCGAGCCGAAGGTAGCTCATTTGCTCCGCAGCGGCACGAAACGGACCGGGAGGCCGGCCGGACCGCGCACGGCGGGCCCGTCCCCCGGCCGCCGCCAGGTCTCGAGGACCTGGTGGCCGCCATCGCCGACCGGCGCCACTAGCCGCCCGTCCGGAGCCAGCTGCGCCAGCAGGGCCGGCGGCACCTGGTCACAGGCGGCGCTGACCAGGACGGCGTCGAAGGGCCCTTGGCTCGGCGAGCCCAGGCGGCCGTCGCCGCGCCGCATCTGGAAGTTCGGGTAGGCCAGCTCGCGCAGCAGCCGCCGGGCGCGGCTGGCCAGCTCTGCCAGCCACTCGACCGCGTGGACCTCCGCCGCGAGCTCGCACAGCAGCGCCGTGGTGTAGCCCGAGCCGCTGCCGACGTCGAGCACCCGCTCGCTGCCGCGCAGCGCCAGGGATTCGAGCATGCAGGCGACGACGTAGGGCTGGGAGAGGGTGGCGCCGTGGCCGAGCGGCAGGGCGTCGTCCTCGTAGCCGAGGTCCTGGTCCTCGGGCAGGGTGAAGAGGTGCCGCGGCACGGCGCCGATCGCCCGCAGCACCCGCGGGTCACGGACGCCGTGCCCGCGGAGCTGCTCGACCAGCCGCTCGCGCGCCAGGGAGGGATCCCGCATGGCGCGCCCATTCTGGCTCCCGCGGGAGCCCCCGGTCCAGCCCTGCTTGGAAGCCGCCCGCCCGGACCCGTAGGATGGGGGCGTGCAGGCCGGCCCCGAGCCTTCCGTGGACTTGACCTGGGACCTCGACTTCGTCGTCCTCGGTTTCGTCGCCTATGTCCTGACGGGAGCCTTCATGTTCTCGTCGATCGGGCGCGGCCGGCCCTCCTACCGCCTGCAGGTGGTCTTCGGCACCGCCGCGAGCAGCCTGGGCTCGCTGCGCGACGCCATCCACGCCAAGGTCCGCGGCCAGGCGGCCTCCGCCTTCTTCGTCGTCGGTTCGGTGCTGCTGGCGCTGGGCTTCGTCGCGCCGGGGCCGTCCGACCTGTCGCTGCAGCTGCTCGGCGGCGGGGTCATGCTCGGCCTCAGCGTCGCCTTCCTGGTGCTGGTCGACCACTACGTCAACAGCACCCTGCGTCGGTCCCTGCGGAAGCACCTGCGGACCCACCCCTTCGACTTCGAGAGCAACATCGCGCTGGCCCGCGACATCGGAGAGCTGTTCCAGGTGCCCTCCGCTGCCGACGACACCCTGGCGGTCTACCTCGGGCGGCTGCGGTCGGCGCTGGGGATCGAGGAGCAGCCCTCGCGCCTCTTCGGCAACAAGACCACCCGGCGCTGGTGAGTCCTGCGGGGCGGGCGGCGGACGGCGCGTAACTGGTGCCGCTTCGGGACGTCGGCCTGAAGTGGTCCAACGCTTGCTCCTGAGCCTGGCCGAGGCGCTGCTCGAACCCGTGTGCCTGGCCTGCGACGCGCCGCTGCCCGCGGCCGCCGAAGCCGGCTTGTGCCGGGATTGCCAGCGCAGCTGGCCGTCGCCGTGCCCGCCCGCCAGCCTCCCCGGCGTGGCTCCGCTGCTCTCCTGCTGGCGCTACGGCGGCACCGCCCGGGCCCTGGTGCTGCGGGCGAAGGAGGAGCGCCGTTCGCCGATCCTGCCGCTGCTGAACGCCCGCCTGGCGCGGCTGTGGCTGCTGGCCGGTCTGGAGGCCGGCGCGGTGGTCGCCGTGCCGCCCTCGCTGGCTCGCCGCCGCCGCGGCTGGCACCTGGCGGAGGAGCTGGCCGCGGGCCTGCGCCGGGCGTCCCGTTGGCCCGCCGGGATCCGCACGCTGCGCCTCCAGGAGACCCCGCCGCAGTCGGGCCTGGACGGCCAGCAGCGGCGCCGCAACCTGCATCGGAGCTTCGCCGTCCGGCTCGAGCGGCCGCCGCACCGGCGCCGCAGCCTCCCGGAGGTGCCGGAGCGGGTGTGGCTGGTCGACGACGTCGTCACCACCGGGGCGACCCTGCGCGAGTGCGCCCGGGCCCTGCGGGCGCTGGGGGTGGCGCGGGTCGGGGCCCTGAGCCTCTGCCGGGTGCCCGGGACCCACTAGAATCGCCGGGATGCGGCAGATCTACCTGGACCTGGCCTCGGGCGTCGCCGGCGACATGTTGGTCGCCGGCCTGGTCGACGCCGGCGCGCCGGAGGAGGCGCTGCGAGCGGCGCTGGCCGGCCTGCCGGCGGAGTTCGCCTGCCGCTTCGAGCGCTGCCAGCGCCACGGCATCGCCGCGGCCCGCTTCGTGGTCGAAGCGGCCCCCGCGGAGGAGCACCGTCACCTGGCGCAGGTGCTGGAGCAGCTCGCCGGGCTGGAGTTGCGGCCGCGGGCGCGGCGCTGGGCCGAGCAGGCCTTCCGCCACCTGGCCGAGGCCGAGGCCCGCTGCCACGACTGCAGCCCGGAGCAGGTGCACTTCCACGAGGTCGGGGCCATCGACGCCTTGGTCGACATCGCCGGCGCCTGCGCCCTGCTCGACGCCCTCGACGCCGAGCAGCTGTGGGCGTCCCCGGTAGGGGTGGGCAGCGGCTTCGTCGACTGCGAGCACGGCCGCCTGCCCGTGCCAGCGCCCGCCACCTTGGAGCTGCTGCGCGGCGTGCCGGTCTGCGGCCATGAGCTCGCCGGCGAGCGCGCCACGCCCACCGGCGCCGCCCTGCTGCGGGCCTGGCAGCCGCGCTTCGGCGGCCGGCCGGCGGCGACCCCGGTCGCCGCCGGTTACGGCGCTGGCAGCCGCGACCCGGAGGACCTGCCGAACCTGCTGAGGGTGGTGGTCGAGCAGGCCGAGGGCGCGCCCGAGTCGCTGCTCGAGCTGCGCACCCTGGTCGACGACTGCAGCGGCGAGGTCGTCGGCGCCGCCCTCGAGGCCTTCCACGACGCCGGCGCGGTCGACGCCTTCGCGCTTGCCGCCACCGCCAAGAAGGGGCGGCCGGCCTTCGAGGTCGTGGTGCTCGTGGAGCGGGCCCGGATGGCCGACTTCGAGCAGCTGCTCTTCCGCCACCTGGGCACGCTGGGCTTCCGGTGGAGCCCGGTGCAGCGTCAGCGCCGGCCGCGCCGGGTCGAGGAGCGCGACACCGCGATCGGCCCGTTGCCCTTCAAGCTCCGCCTCGATGCCGACGGCGCGCGGCCGCTGAAGCCCGAATTCGAGGCCCTGCGGCGCCGCGCCGCCGAGCTCGGCTTGACGCCGCGCGAGGCCCTGGAGCGGATCGAGGGCGATCAGCCGCCGAGCGGCATCACCGGGCCCTGACCCGGCCGCTCTCCGACGGCGTGCTCGAAGCCGCGGGCGCGCAGCTCGGCCCGCTCGGGTCCGTCCCGCCACAGCGGGTTGCTGTGATTGAGGTGGCTGAAGACCACCCGCGCTCCGCCGGCGTCCCGCGCCGCTTGCAGCAGGTCCATGGTCACGGTCACCGGCGGGTGCGGGATCTCGGCCAGGTCCCGGCCCGGCAGCTCGGCGGCGGACCAGAAGGTGCCGTCCAGGACCAGCCAGTCGAGCGCCGCGGCGAGCTCGGGCAGGCTCTGGTCCCAGCGCTCCCAGCGGTCGATGTCGGGCAGGTAGAGCAGGCTCGGGCGGCCGTCCAGCGCCACCAGGAAGCCGACCGTCTCGCTCAGCTCGTCGCGGTGGGGGACCGGCAGCGGGGTCACCGACAACCGGTCGTCGAGGAACAGCTCTTGGCCCGGCGGCATCGGCCGAAGCTCGACCTGGCCGAGCTCGGAGAGTTGCCGCCAGGGCTGGTGCCCTGCCAGGAAGGCCTCCATGCGCGGAGCGGCGTAGACCGGCATCCGGTCGGCGCCCAGGCCTTCGCGGCCGAGGTACATCAGGCCGGTGTAGTGGCCGATGTGGGCGTGGCTGAGCAGCACGCCGCGGGGCAGGCGCCCCATGGCCGCGACCTGCTCCGGCAGGTCGGGGGTGGCGTCGAGCAGCCACCAGCCGTCCGGTCCTTCCAGGGCGACGGCGCTGACCCGGCGCGGGGAGCCGTCGGCGCGGGCCGCCTCGCAGCAGGGCTTGAAGCAGCCGATGTGGGGCATGCCGGCGTCCTGGGCGGCGCCAAGCAGCAGGGCGCGGTAGGGGGCCATGGCGCCGCCTGCGGCGTGAGGCGGAGGCGCCTGGCAGGCGCCGATCAGCAGCAGCGTGAGGAGGAGGAGCCGCACGACGGCAGAATAGCGCCATGACCCTCCGCGGCCGGCTGGCCCCGAGCCCGACCGGGGTGCTCCACCTCGGCAACGCCCGCAGCTTCCTGCTGGCCTGGCTGGATCTGCGCGCCCGCGGCGGCGAGGTGCTGCTCCGGGTCGAGGACCTGGACGGTCCGCGGGTGAAGGCCGGCGCCGACGAGGCGGCGATCGCCGACCTGCGCTGGCTGGGGCTCGACTGGGACCAGGGCCCGGTCTACCAGCGGCCGCGGCTGGCCCGATACCGTGAGGTCCTCGAGCAGCTGGTCCGGCGCGGCCTGGCTTACCCTTGCAGCTGCAGCCGCAAGGACGTCGAGCGGGCCGCCAGCGCCCCGCACGCCGGCGACGAAGGCCCCGTCTACCCCGGCACCTGCCGCGGCCGCTGGCGAGACGCCGCCGAGGCCCGCGCCGAGACCGGCCGCGAGCCCTGCTGGCGCTTCGCGGTCCCGCCGGGCGAACTCGAGGTGGCGGACCGCTTCACCGGCCTGCGCCGCTGGGAGCCGGAGCGCCAGCTCGGCGACTTCGTCGTCTGGAAGCGGGACGGCGAGCCGGCCTACCAGCTGGCGGTGGTGGTCGACGACGGCGACCAGGGCGTCACCGAGGTGCTGCGCGGCGACGACCTGCTGCCCTCGGCCGCGCGGCAATTGCTGCTCTACCAGGCGCTGGGCATGCCGGCCCCCGCCTTCGCCCACGTGCCGCTGGTGGTGGGGCCGGACGGTCGGCGCCTGGCCAAGCGCCACGGCGACACCACCCTGCGCGCCTTTCGGGACCAGAGCGTGCCCCCGGACCAGCTGTGCGGCTGGTTGGCGGCCTGGTCCGGCCTGGCGCAGCCCGGCGCCGCGGTCCGCCCGGCCGAGCTGGTCAGCGGCTTCGCCCTGTCGCGGGTCCCGTCGGAGCCGGTGGTGTGGTCCGGGCCAGGGCGCTGAGGGCGTAAGCGACGCCGTAGGGGCGGCCGTGCTCGTTCATGGCGTAGTCCCACATCGAGCCGTCGCCCTGCTGGGTCTTCAGCAAGTGGCGCCACAGCCGCGGCGCCAGCGCAGGCCGCTCGTCCGCGGGCAGCTGCTCAATCACGCCGGCGGCGTAGTAGTGGCCGAAGAAGTAGAAGTAGCCCGAGTTGTAGTACCAGGCCTCGTGCGGGATCGGTCGCTGGTAGGCGAGGTCCAGGAAGCGGTGCTCGGCGTAGAACTGCTCCAGCCCGGTGCGCAGCTCCGCCGCTCCGACGCCAGTGTCGAAGCCCTCTTGGCCGGCCCTCCACAGCGCCAGGTTGCAGACCTGGATCCGCGACAAGGAGCCGCGCACCTGGTCGATGTTGGTTGCGCCGCCGGGGGAGGGGAACAAGCCGGCGGTGTAGGTGTAGGCGCCGTTGGGCAGCCGGCAGCGCTTCACCACCTCGACGGCTCGCCGAAGCCGCTCTGCATCCACCGGCCATCCGAGGGCGCGGGCCTCGAGCAGGCCCAGGACGTTGACTGCGGTCAGGAAGGAGGTGGTCCAGTAGGGGCGCTGGGCCAGCGACTCGTCGGCGTAGTAGGACCAGCCGCCGAAGGGCGTCTGGTAAGCCGCCAGCCTGTCCAGCAGCTCCCGTCCGGCGCGCGCGACGGCGGCGCGCCGCTGTTCCTGCCCCGGCAGGGCCAGCCGCGGCCGCCGAGCGGCGTCGGTCATGGCGGTCAGGCCGTAGGAGTAGGCCCAGACGTTGTCGGTGTCCCAGTCGCTGGGTCGCTGGATCGCCGCCGCCCGCCTGCAGAGGAAGTCCACGCCGCGCTCCCAGGCCGCCCAGCTGGCGGCGGCGGTGATGTCATCGGCGCCCTCTGCGGCGTCGGCCAGGGCGATCACCGCCAGTCCGGTGGTCGCCGCCTGCCAGGCGCGGTGGGTCTCCCGATTGCTCCAGCCGCCGTCGTAGGGGCCGGGGTTCCGCCAGTGGCCCCAGGAGCCGTCCTGGTTCTGGTGGCCGAGGAGCCAGGCGCGGGCTTGGGTGATGCCCGCGCGGGCGGCCGATGCGGTGGCCGGGGAACCGGCTGAGGGCGCCTCCGCTGTCGCATTGGCCGGCGAGGCCTGTGCCGGCGCCGGGGCTCCGCCGGTTCCCGCGTCTTGCGGCAGGGCCGTGAGCAGGAGGGCGAGGATCATCCCTCGCCGTCCGCGTCGCCCTTGTTCGCCTCGAGCAGGGCGAGGCGGGCCTGGAGCTGGGCCAGCTTCAGGCCGAGCTTGGCGGCGGCCGCCTCCGCCTGGGCTTCCCGGACCGCCTCCTGGAGCTCGAGCTCCTCGTGCGGCAGGGTCCAGGAGAGCAGCGCCTGGAGCTCGTCCCGGGCCAGCTCGAGCCGCTGCTCCCGGCGCTGCAGAGCCCGGCGTGCGCGCGCCAGGACGATGTCCTCGGTGCTCTTGGCGAGTTCGTCCTCCCCGAACATCTGGAGCAGCTGGTCGAGCTCCTCTTGCTGCTGCTGCAAGGCGTTCTCGGCGTCTCGCAGGTCGAGCTCGGCCTCGCGCCGCTGCAGCGGCGCGGCGGCCCGCTGGTGCTGCTCGAGGGCCCGCTCGGCCTCGGCCAAGCCGCTCTCCGCGGCCTTCAGTTCGGTCTTGGCCTGCTCCAGGGCGATCGCCGCCTCGAGCTCCTCGATCTGCCGCTCCAAGGCCTCGGCGGCATCCGCCCGCTCGCCACCGGCGCCCGACGGCTCGTGCGCTGGGTTTGGCGGCACGGCCTGGAAGCCGGGGTTGGCGCAGGCCGGGAGCAGAACGAGGAGCAGGGGCGACAGGGCGCGCATGGCGGCGTTATAGCGCCCTCGGGCGAGCCAGCCGCTCCAGAAAAAAACAAAGGCAGCCCCGCAGCCGGAGCTGCGAGGCTGCCGCGGACGAAGCCTGGATCAGTCCAGGTAGGGATCGTCCGGATCGTGGTTCAGGAAGTACTTCGAGAAGGTGTCGTAGACGTGGTTGGAGTCCCGAACGATGACTTGACCCTTCTGGCTCAGGTCGTCGCCAACACTACGAGTACAGGACGAGAAGGTCACGGCCAGCAGAGCAATGGCCAAGACGGCGAACAGGCGGTTTCGCTTCATCGGTTCGTCGGACGATCGGGGGGGATGCAGCCGGAGGGCCCGGCGCAAGCAGGAGGCAGAGCGTAGGAAGGCCGGCCGCGCCCGTCAACGGGCCGCCGGGGGGGAAATCAGAGCGCCGAGCTATCCTGACGCGGCGCCATGGCCAGAGAAGCCTACCAAGCACCGCGGGGAACCCGGGACCTCCTGCCGGAGGACCTGGTCCTGATCCGGCACCTGGAGAGGACCGCCCTGAGGCTGTCCCGCTCCGCGAGGTACAGCGAAATACGCAGCCCGCTGATGGAGGAAACGCGACTTTTCAGCCGCTCGCTGGGCGAGACCAGCGACGTGGTGGAGAAGGAGATGTTCACCGTCGCCGGCCGCGGGGAGTCCTCCAGCTCCTACACCTTCCGCCCGGAGGGCACCGCCGGGGCGGCCCGGGCCTACGTCCAGGGCGGCTTCCCGAGCCGGGCGCCGCTCCAGAAGTGGTTCTACGTCGGGCCGATGTTCCGCTACGAGCGGCCCCAGAAGGGCCGGGAGCGCCAATTCTCCCAATTCGGGATCGAGGCCTTCGGCAGCCAGGACCCGCGCCTGGACGCCGAGGTGGTGGACCTGGCGATGCGCTTCTTCGAGGAGCTGGGCTTCGGCGACCAGCTCGAGGTCCGGGTCAACACCATGGGGGACGGCGCCGACCGCGACCGCTGGCGCGAGGCCCTGAAGGACTTCTTCGCCCCCAGCCTGGCCGAGCGCTGCGAGGACTGCCGCGCCCGCTTCGAGCGCAACGTCTTCCGCCTGCTCGACTGCAAGGTCGAGCGCTGCCAGCGGCTCAACGAGGGCGCGCCGACGCTGCGCGGCATGCTGGCGCCGGAGTCGGCCGCGCACCACGAGCGCTTCCTGGGCGCCATGGAGGCCCTCGGGCGGGCGCCGAAGGAGGACCCGACCATCGTCCGCGGCCTGGACTACTACACCCGGACGATCTTCGAGATCCACTACCCGCCGCTCGGCGCCCGCAGCGCCTTGTGCGGCGGCGGCCGCTACGACGGCCTGGTCGAGGAGGTCGGGGGGCCGTCGACCCCCGCGGTGGGCTTCGCCATCGGCTTCACCGCCACCGAGCTGGCCTTGGCCGAGCTCGGCCTGCCGCCGGAGGATCAGCTGGCCGACCTGCGCGCGGAGCTGGGCGCCGAGGTCTACTGCGTCGCCATCAGCGACGAGGAGCGCGAGGCCGTGCTGGCGGTGGCCGGGCAGCTGCGGCGGGCCGGCGTGCCTGGGGTCGAGCTCGACTTCCGCGGCAAGTCGCCCAAGGCCCAGTTCAAGGAGGCCGGCAAGCTCGGCGCCAAGCTGGTGGTGGTGATCGGCCCGGAGGAGCGCGAGGCGTCGCAGGCGGTGCTCAAGGACATGGCCGCGCGCGAGGAGCGGCGGCTCGGCCTGGACGAGCTGCTGGAGCAGGTCCAGCTCCACCTCCTGGCATGAGCGTCGCGGTCTTCGGCGGCAGCTTCGACCCGGTCCACCGCGGTCACCTTGCGGTCGCCGACGCGGTCCAGGCGCAGCGTTCGCCGGCGCGGCTGCTGTGGGTGCCGGCGCGGCGAGCGCCGCACAAGCTGGACCAGCGACCGACCCCGGGCGAGGACCGCGCCGCCCTGCTCGCGGCGGCCATCGCCGGCCGGCCGGGCGAGGAGCTGTGCCGCTGGGAGCTGGAGCGGGAGGGGCCGTCCTACACCGTCGACACCCTCGAGCGGCTCCGTGAGGAGGAACCGTCGGCAGAGCTGCTGCTGGTGCTGGGCGGCGACTCCCAAGAGCACTGGCGCTCCTGGCGCCGGACCGACCGGATCCTCGAGCTGGCCTCGCCGGTGTGGTTCCCGCGCCGAGGCTGGGAGGCGCTGCGCCCCGGCACGCCGGGCGAGATGCTCGAGATGCCGATGGTGGACCTGGCGGCCACCGACCTGCGGCGACGCCTGGCGGCCGGCGAGGACTGCGCGGCGGCCCTGCCGGAGGCGGTGGCGGCGCTGATCCGCCGCCGCGGCCTCTACCAGAGCTGAATCTTGGCCTTGGCCCGCAGCCCCTGGATCAGGGCGCTGCGCTCCTGCCAGCTCGGCTCGGCCTCGAGGATCTGCTTCACCAGGGCGTCTCGGACCTGGTCGAGCGAGGTCTCGACCCGGTCGACCAGCTGGACGACGTGGAAGCCGGCGCCGGTCTCGATGACCTCCGACAAGTCTCCGGGCTGCATGCTCTCGACGGCGGCGCGGAAGGCCGGGCCGTAGAGCCGGCCGTTGTAGTTCTGGAGCTCGCCGCCCTGCTCGCGCGTGACGCGGTCATGGGAGCTGGCGGCGGCCACGGCCGCGAAGTCGGCGCCGCCCTGGAGCTGGCTCAGGGCGTCGGCGGCCAGCTGGCGGGCCTCGCCCTTCAGCGCCTGCAGGTCGACCTCGTTGGGCTTGGCGCCGGCGCGGATCCGCTCGGCTCGCAGCACGTTGGGCATGATCAGCACGTGCCGGACCTTCAGCTTCAGGCCGCCGAGGCCGTACTCGCGCTCGAATTCCTGCTGCAGCCGCTCGTCGGTGACGACCCGGGTGGCCAGCACCAGCTCGCCGGTCAGGTACTCGCGCTTGATCTCCTCGCGGATCAGGGCCCGGTACATGGCCAGGTCCTTGCCCTCGCGCTCCAGGCGCTCTTCGAAGCCGCCGGGCTGGGGGGTCTCGCGCTCGGTCTTCTCCCGCTCGGCGGCCATCGCCTCGAGCTCGGCCGGTTCCAGGACGATGCCGTAGGCGGCCGCCTCTTGCTCCACGAGCAGGTCGGCGACGTACTCCTCGACCGGCCGCTTGCCCAGGCGCAGGTAGAGGAATTCCAGGTAGTCCTGGCGCAGGATGTCGGTGTCCCCGACCCGGGCGATCACGCCCTCGGGCAGCGGCTCCTGGGCGGCGGGGTCCTGGCAGAGCAGAGGGAGGGCGGAGAGGAGGGCGAGGAGCATGGATGGACGGGTGGCGGGCGGGTTCTTGCTCGAAGGCGGGGGGAGGCGGAAGATACCCCGCTCCGGCGACCAGGATAACTCCCCTGGAAGCCCGTCCGCCACCCCACCACGCCGCCTTGATCGCCCTCATCTCGGACCTGCACGCCAACATCGAGGCGCTCGAGACGGCCTTCGCCGACCTCGACGCCATGGGCGTGGACCGCGTCGCCTGCCTCGGCGACGTCATCGGCTACGGCGCCTCGCCGCGTGAAGTCGTCGAGGTGGTCCGGGCCCGCTGCCAGGTCTGCCTGCTCGGCAACCACGACGCCGCCCTGCTCGACGACCGCGAGGCCTTCGGCTTCAACGAGCGGGCGCTGCAGGCGGTGGACTTCAGCCGCCGCGCCCTCGACCCGGAGCAGGAGCGCAACTGGCCGATCTGGGACTGGCTCGGCGAGCTGGTGCCGGCGATGGCCGTGAACCCGGGCAACGGCGACGAGGAGATCCAGCTGGTCCACGCCAGCCCGCGCGACCCGCTGGCCGAGTACCTGATGCCCGGCCTCGGCAAGACGCCCGAGAAGCTGGCGGCCAATTTCGCCGCCGCCGACCACCGGCTGACCTTCTTCGGTCACACCCACCACCCGGGCTGGTTCGCCGAGGGCGACCCCTTCGTGCGCGCCACCGAGGACCAGGACGTCCTGGAACTCGAAGCCGACCGGCGCTACCTGATCAACGTCGGCTCGGTCGGCCAGCCGCGGGACGGCGACCCGCGGCTCTGCTACGTCCTCTACGACGGCAAGACCGTCCGTTGGCGCCGTCTGGAATACGACGTCGCCGCCTCCCGCCGCCGCATCCTCGACGCCGAGGGGCTGCCCGACAGCCTCGGGGAGCGTCTGCTGGCCGGCCGCTGAGCCTGAACGCGATGAAGCTACGCACGATCCTCACCCTCGTCCTCTGGGGCGTCGCCGCCCTGTTCATCGCCAAGAGCTGCCAGCCCCCCGAGGAGGTCCTCGGCACCGGCGCCGGCGGCCAGCGGGCGGAGCGCTTCGACGACGCGGAGCGCGGCGAAGAGGAATTCTTCTACCTCGAGAACGAGCACCTCTGGACCAAGTGGTCCTCGCGCGGCGGCGGCTGCCTGCAGGTCAAGCTGAAGGATTACACCTCCTCCTTGGAGGCGGGCGCCGAGCTGGACGACGGCGAGCGGCTCGCGGAGGAGGACTGGCTGATCCTCTACAACGCGCCCGTGGCGCGGCCGCCCGGGCCGGAGCAGGAGGCCACCGGCATCAACTACCGCCGCCGCGACGGCCTGCGGCTGTGGGAGCCCAAGGGCAGCCTCGGGATCGACCTCGACTCCGCCGACTGGGCGCTGAGCGAGGTCCGCCGAACGGCCGACGGCGGCCAGGAGATCAGCCTCGAGCTGGTCACGCCGACCGGCGTCAAGCTGACCAAGCGGCTGCGGCTGGCCGCTGCGGCGCGCCACGTCGAGCTGGAGTTCGGCGTCGAGCCGACCGCCGAGATCGAGAAGGCCGGCTACCACCACTTCCGGCTCAGCACCGGCGGCGGGGTCCTGGTCGAGCGCGACCGCTTCTACCCCAACCCCTACTCCGCGGCCGGCCGGATCGAGGGCGGCAAGGCGGAGGACATGGAGATCTTCCACCCGCGCGGCAAGTTGCCTGAGGACCGCTCCGCCGCCGCTAGCTGGATCGGCCGCTTCGCCTTCGTGCTCGAGGGCTCGAAGTACTTCCTCAGCGCCGTCCGCCCGGTGCGCAAGGAGTTCGAGGCCGCCGTCTCCGAGGTGGTGATCGACGCCGAGGTCTACGAGGAGCTGATGCTCGAAGCCTACACGCCGGAGGACCGGGAGGCCGCGGTCGGGGTGCTTTCCCGGTGGGTCGAATTCGTCGATCCCGCCACGGGAGCGGAGGACCGCGAGGGGCTGGCCGCCGCGTCCGGGCAGACGCGCAGCTTCGTCGACATGGTGTTGATGCAGTACAGCCGGCGGGCCCGTGACCTGAGCCTGTCGGGCTATAACGGCACCTGGATGCGCACCTCGATCGGCGGCGACTTCCAGATGCACATCGGCGGCCCCGGCGCCGCTCGCGAGTCGCAGGTCTTCGAGTGGTACCTTGGCCCGAAGGACCCGAAGGTCTTCGCCCAGGGTTACCCGGCGCTCGAGACCGTGATCGAGCACGTCGACTACGGCGGCTCCTTCTTCTACCGGATGTTCTTCACCGAGTGGATCGCGCCGCTGATCCTCGGCATCCTGCGGATGTTCCAGAGCCTGGTCGGCAACTGGGGCGTCGCCATCATCCTGATGACCTTGCTGGTGCGGACGGTGCTGTTCCCGATCAACCGCCACTCGCAGGTGAAGATGGCCCTCTACCAGGCCAAGATGGCGAAGATGAAGCCGCAGCTGGACGCGATCAACAAGAAGTTCGCGAAGGACCCGGCGAAGAAGCAGGAGGCGACGATGAAGCTCTACAAGGAGCACAAGATGTCGCCGCCGCTCGGGGGCTGCCTGCCGATCTTCCTCCAGTTCCCGATCTTCATCGGCCTGTTCGCCGCCTTGCGCTGCTCGATCCTGCTGCGCCAGAAGCCCTTCACCGGCTGGATCGAGGACCTGTCGCGGCCGGACGCGTTGATCGACTTCGGGGGGCCGATCCTCGACTTCTTCCCGTTCACGGGCGTCACGACCCTGAACGTGCTGCCGATCATCATGGTCTTCCTGTGGGTCTTCCACCAGCGCTCGATGCCGAAGCCGACCGACCCGCAGCAGGCGCAGATGCAGAAGATGATGACCTTCATGCCGATCCTCTTCGGCGTGATGCTCTACAACTACGCGGCCGGGCTGTCGCTCTACATGATCACCTCGAGCGGCCTGGGCATCTTCGAGCAGAAGGTGATCAAGAAGCGCTGGCCGGTCCCGACCCCTGGCGCTCCGGGCGCCGCGTCGGGCGCCGCGCCAGGTGACAGCTCGAAGTAGCGACTGCATCGTCGCGCCGGCGACCCCGTACGGGCCGTCGGCGCGGGCGGTGCTGCGCCTGAGCGGCGACGGCCTGATCGTGGCCGCGGACCGGCTGCTGCCGCCGCGCTGCCCGCGGCCGGGGCCGGACCGGGCCGCCCTGCGCGGCGAATTGGAGTGGACCCCCGGCGGTCGGGTCGGCGTCGAGCTCCTGGTCTTCCCCGGTCCCGGTTCGGCGACCGGCGAGGACGTGCTCGAGCTGCACCTGCCCGGCTCGCCGCCGGTGGTGGAGGCGGTGCTGGCGGGCTTGCTGGCGCGCGGCGCCCGGCTGGCCGAGCCGGGCGAGTTCACCCGGCGGGCCTTCCTGCGCGGCCGACTCGACCTGGCCCAGGCGGAGGCCGTCCTGGACCTGGTGGAGTCCAGCACCGCCGCCGGCGCCGCCGCGGCCGCGGGCCTGCTGGCGGGGCCCGCCGGCGCCGCGCTGCAAGAGGCCCGCGATGCCCTGGTCGCCGCCCGCACCGAGCTCGAGGCCAGCCTCGACTTCGAGGAGGGGGACTCGCAGGACCTGTTGCCGGAGGAGATCCAGCCCTTGCTGGACCGGGCCGAGGCCGCCATCGGGCGCGGGCTGCGCGGCGAGGCCCGGCGGCGGGTCGGCGGGGGGGCGCCGCGGATCGGCCTTTTTGGGGCCCCGAACGCCGGCAAGACCAGCCTGTTCCGGCGCCTGACCGGAGCCGAGGGCCTGGTCTCGGAGCAGGCCGGCACCACCCGGGACCGGCTCGAAGGGGATTGGGAGGCTCCGGGGCAGGAGCAGGCCTGGCGGCTCGCCGACGGTCCGGGCCTGGGGGGCGCCGCGGTCGATCCCCGGGACCAGGCTGCCCGGGACCGGGCTCAGGGCGACTCCGCCGACCTCTGGTGGCTGCTGCTGGACGCCAGCGACCCGGCGGCGCAGCTCCCGGAGGCGCCTCCCGAGGGCCCGCGCCTGGTCGTGTGGACCAAGGCCGACCGTCCCCGGGCCGTGCCCGAGGCCGTGGTCGCGGCGGCCGCCCGGCTCGGCCCGATGCACTGGGTCTCGGCGTTGGATGGGGGCGGGTTGGCGCAGCTCGCGGCCGGGACGGCGGACCAGCTGGCGCGGCAGGAGGCCCAGCGGGAGGCCCGTCGCGGGGCCGGCGAGCGGCACCGGGCGGCCTTGAGCCAGGCCTTGGAAGCAGTGCAGCGGGCCGGCGAGCTGCGCCGGAGCGCCGCTCCCGCGGAGCTCGTGGCCGAGGAGCTGCGGCTGGCCTTGGCCCCCTTGGGGGAGCTCGTGGGGGAGCTGACCCCCGAGGACCTGCTGGACCAGATCTTCGGCCGCTTCTGCCTCGGCAAATGAGCCCGGTGGGTCGGAGGTGGAATTTGCACAAGTTCTTGTGGTAAAAACGGTCTATGCCCCTTGGAATAGGGGCCTGAAAGGTGCGCTGCCCCTACTGCAAACAGGACAACGACCGGGTCATCGACTCCCGCTCCTCGGCCGACGGCTACTCCATCCGCCGCCGCCGGGAGTGCCTGGACTGTGGCCGCCGCTTCACCACCTACGAGCGCATGGAGGAGACCCCGCTCCGGGTGGTCAAGAAGGACGGCTCGCGGGTGCCCTTCGACCGAACCAAGATCCTTCAGGGCATGCTCAAGGCCTGCGAGAAGCGCCCCGTGGCGCTGGAGGAGGTCGAGGAGATCACGGCCCGGATCGAGCGCCAGCTGGCCGAGATGTTCGACCGTGAGGTCAGCAGCAAGTACATCGGCCAGCTGCTCATGGACGAGCTGCGCAAGCTCGACCAGGTGGCCTACGTCCGCTTCGCCTCGGTCTACCGCGAGTTCAAGGACATCGCGCAATTCTTCGAGGAGCTGAAGCCGATGCTCGAGAAGGGAAGCCATGGAGCCGCTGCCGACCCGCGTCCGTAAGCGCGACGGTCGCGAGGAGAGCTTCGATGCGGTCCGCTTGGCGGACTCGCTGCAGTTCGCGCTGGAGTCCGCGGGGGCCGACGGCGCCCAGGCGACGGTGCTGGCCGCCGCGGTCGCCGGCGCCCTGGCCGGCACCGGCACGGTCGAGACCGGCGAGCTCGCCGCCGGCGCCGAGAGCGCGCTGGCGGTGGCCGGCTTCGGCGAGGCGGCGCGCGCCTACCGCGCCTTCCGCGACACCCGCCGCGCCCAGCTCGACCGGCTGCGGGTGCACACCGCGCACGGCCGCGACGCCAGCGCCCGGCCCTGGGACCGGCCGCGGCTGGCGATGTCGCTGGTGCGCGACCGCTACCTCGAGAGCAGCCTGGCCTGGCAGGTGGCGCGCCGGGTCGAGCGGCGGCTGCTCGACACCGAGCTGCGCCACGCCACCGGGCGGCTGGTCGCGGCGCTGGCCGACAACGAGTGCCGAACCATGGGCCTGCGCGCCGACCCGCTCGGCGCCGACCACGTCGGGCTGGACCGGCGCGAGATGCGCGCCTGGCTCGGCGGCGACTGCCTGCCCACCGCCGCCGCCGGCCCGTCCCTGACCTCGCCCGGGCGCGACCCGCGGCCGGCGCTGGGCGGCGAACTGCTGGCGCGCTTCGCCCTCGAGGACCTGCTCTCCGCCGCCCAGGTCGACGCCCTGCGCGACGGTCGCTTCGACGTGCCGGCGCTCGGCGACTGGCTGCGGCCGGCGCGCGCGCTGTTGCATCCCGCCGCCGACGAGAGCGAGCAGGCCTTCTGGCACCGCGTCGCCGAGGAGCGCGGCAAGGCCCACGAGGTCCAGGTCTGGTGGCCCGCCGCCCGTCCCTGGACCGAGCTCAGCCGCAGCGCCCCGCGCTGGTTGAACGCCCCCGGATGCAACCTGCGCTACCGCACCGGTGACCCGGCCCTGGCGCACGAGTGGGCCTTGGACGGGGTCTGGGCGCGGCTCCCCTTGAGCCGCTACTTCACCGCCTCGGAGGCCGAGCGAGAGGCCCTCGCCGCCCACGGCCGGGTGCTGCTCGAGTGGTGGCCCGCCTCGGTGGCGCCCCGCCAGCCCAAGGCCCGCCGCGAGCTGCGCGGCTGCGCCGTGATCAACCTGGCGGCCGCGGCTCAGCAGGCGGACGGCGACGAGAAGGCCTTCCTCGGCCAGGTCGAGCAGTCGGCCGAGCTGGCCTGTTCGACCCTGCTCCAGCTCTCCGGTCGGGCCCAAGGCGAGGGCGCCGCCACCGTCGCCCTGGTGCCGGCGGGCTTGCCGCAGGCCCTCAGCTTCCTGTGGCCGGGCGTCAGCTCCGGCTCCGACCGGCTGCGCCGCACCCTGCTCGGCCTGCGCAGCCTGTTCGCCCGCCGCGCCCGCATCTCCGGCCTGCGCCTGCGCGACTTCGCCCCGCCCCACGCCGAGGGCGCCGGCGCCCGCCTCGCCTCCCGCGACCCCGCGGCCGGCTCCTACGCCTACCCGGTGGGCTGGTGCCCGCTGGAGGCCGCCCAGGTGCCGCCCGCCTCGGCCTTCTCCGCCGCCCCCTGGCTCGAGCTCTCCGCCGAAGCCGCCCTCAAGACCCCCGAGCTGCAGCAGCTGGCCGCAGCCGGCCCCTCTTCCTGATCCACCGCACGCATGTTCCTCAAGCGAATCGAACTCGAGGGCTTCAAGTCCTTCGCCGACCGCACCGTCGTCCAGGTGCAGCGCGGCCTGACCGGCATCGTCGGGCCCAACGGCTGCGGCAAGTCGAACGTGGTCGACGCGCTGCTGTGGGTGATGGGGGAGCGCTCGGCCAAGACCCTGCGCGCGGACGCGATGGACGACGTCATCTTCAAGGGCGCCGAGGGCCGCGCCCCTGCGCCTTACGCGATGGTGGAGATCATCCTGGCCGACGACGCCGGCGACATCGTCGAGCCGGGCGGCGAGGTGGCGATCGGGCGGCGGCTGTTCCGCGGCGGCGAGGCCGAGTACCTGCTGAACGGCCGCAAGGTCAAGCGCAAGGAGGTGCGCGACGTGCTGATGGACACCGGCCTCGGCGTCCGCAGCTACATGGTGCTGGCCCAGGGCAAGATCGACGCCGTGCTGTCGGCCAACGCCGCCGAGCGGCGCTCGGTCTTCGAGGAGGCCGCCGGCATCAGCCGCTACAAGGCGCGCAAGCACGAGGCCGAGCTGAAGCTGAACCGGGTGGCGCAGGACCTGGCGCGGGTCGAGGACGTCTACGAGGAGGTCCAGCGCGCGGTGCGTTCGCTGAAGTACCAGGCCGGCAAGGCGCGCCGCTTCGTCGACACCCGTGACCAGTACCGCGAGGGCAAGATCCGGCTCTCCTGGGCCGACTCGGCTCGCCATCAGGTGGAGGAGACGGCGCTGCGGAGCCGCGCCGAGGAGCTCGAGGCTCGCATCACCGAGCTGCGCGCCGAGCGGGAGAGCGCCGAGCGCAAGCTCCAGGAGCTGGACAAGGAGGCAGGGGTGCTGCGCGAGCACCACGACGCCCTGCGCGCCGCCGCGGCCGAGACCAAGGAGAAGGCCGCCGGCCTCGAGGAGCGGGTGCGCGGCCTGGAGGGCCGGGCCCACGAGCTCGAGCTGCGCCGGGAGCGCGAGTCGGAGCGCCTCGTCGGCTTGGAGCAGGAGGATGAGGGCAGGCGCCAGGAGGACGGCGTCCTGGAGCAGGACCGGGCCCGCCTCGGCGGCGAGCGGGAACGCAGCGCCGCCGCGCTGGCCCAGGCTTCCACCCGCTTCGAGCAGCGGCGCGAGCAGCACCGCGAGCTGCGCGGCCGGCTGGAGGAGCTGCGCCAGGGCGTGCTGGAAGCGCTCGGGGAGCGCACCCGGCACCACAACGCCGCCGCCGCCGCCGCCCACGACCGCAGCGAGGCGGAGGGAGCGCTCAAGGCCCTGGAGCGGCGGACCGCCGAAGGCGAGAGCGAGCGCCAGCGCCTGGTCGGCGAGCTCGACCAGGCCCGCGACGCCCTGGAGCAGAGCAGCGTCCGCGTCGGCGAGGACGAGGACCGCGCCCGCCAGCTGGTGACCCGGCGGGACTCCCTGCGCGAGGAGCGGGAGCAGAGCGAGCGCGCCGCCGCCGCTGCGCGCCAGGACGCCGCCGCGGCCCGCACCCGGCTGCAGGCCCTGAGCACCGTCGACGAGGAGCAGCAGGGGGTGCCCGACCGCGTCCGGGACCTGGTGAAGGGGGGCGGCGAAGCCTCGCTGCTGCTCGAGGGCGTCAGCGTGCCCGCGCCCTGGGACCGGCTGGTCGAGGACCTGCTCGGACGCATGCAGCACGGCCTGTGGCTGGAGGGCCGCGAGGCCGCCGCTGGCCTGCCCGAGGGCGCCTTCGACTGCTTCTTCCCGGCGGCCAGCCCGGCCCCGGTGAACGTGGTCGCCGCCGCCCCGCTGCGCGGGCTGCTCGACGGCGACCCCGCCCGCTGTGACGCCTTGTGCTCCCGGCTCGGCGAGATCTACTGCGTCGACGACGCCGTCCAGGCCCGCCAGCTCGCTGCGCAGCACCCCGGGGCGCTATTCCTGTCCCAGGACGGCGAGCTCCACGGCGGCGGTTTCGCCCGGGTGGGCATGCTCCAAGGCAGCGGCGCCGAAGGCATCCTGGCGCGGCGCAACGCCCGCAAGGAGGCCAGCGCCCTCGCTGAGCGCTCGGAGCGGATCGAGGCCGAGTCGCGGGCGCGGGCGGAGCGCGCCGGGGAGGAGCTGGAGCAGGTCAGCGCCGAGCTCCAGGCCCTCGACGGCCGGCTGCGCGAGGCCGTCGCCGAGCGCGACCGCGCCCAGGCCCGGGTCCAGGACCTGGAGCGGCGCGCCCTGGCCCTCGCCGACGAGGACCTGGCGCTCGCCGACGAGCTGCGCTCGGCCCACGAGAAGCGGTCCGCCGCCGAAGCCGCCGAGGCTGAGGCCAGCGCCGCCCGGGACGCCGCCGAGGCGCGCCGGGAGGCCTTGAACGCGGAGCTCGAGCGGGCCGAAGGCGGCGCCGCGGAGCGGGAGGGCGAGCTCGAGTCGGCCCGCCAGGAACTGCAAGAGGCGCGCCTCGCCGACGAGAGCGTGCAGCAGCAGCTGGCCCACGTCGAGGAGCGGATCGAGGCCCACCAGCGCCTGCACGACCGGGACCGGCAGGAGAGCGGGCGCATCCGGGAGGAGCTGGCGGAGCTCGGCCGGCGCGCCGAGGAGCTGCGCCAGGAGGCCGAGACCGGCCGCGGCCGGACCCGCGAGCTGCTCAGCGAGCGCGGCGAGCTGGACGAGCGCCTGGAGCAGGCCCGAGTCCAATTCGAGCGCGCCCGCGACGCCTTCGAGCAGGCCCGCTACGGCGCCCAGGGCGGCGAAGGCAAGCTCGAGCAGCTGCTCGGCGAGCGCCAGGAGCACGCCCTCGGCCTGCAGCGGGTGCAGATGCAGCGCGCCGAGCTCGTGCGCACCATCACCGAGGAGTTCCAGCAGCCGCTCGAGGACCTGGTCCGCGGCGCCAACCTGGAGGAGGACCAGCGGCCGGACGGCGAGCAGCTGGAGCAGCTCCGGGCGGAGGTCGGCAGGCTCCGCGCCAGCCTCGACTCGATCGGATCGGTCAACCTGGACGCCGTCGCCGAGCTCGAGGAGCGGGAGCAGCGGGCCGAGTTCCTGGGCAAGGAGCGCGGCGACCTGACCGAGGCCCGCACCAACCTCGAGGCCACCATCGAGGACCTCGACCGGCGCTGCCGCGACCGCTTCCTCGAGACCTTCGACGCGGTCCAGGGGCAGTTCGAGTCGATCTTCCGCCGGCTCTTCCGCGGCGGCCGGGCCGACATCTCCCTCGAGGCCGAGGTCGACCCGCTGGTCGCCGGCATCGAGATCTCGGTGCGCCCGCCCGGCAAGGAGCTGCGCTCGATCAAGCTGCTCTCCGGCGGCGAGCGCACCCTCACGGCGCTGGCGCTGCTGCTGGCGGTGTTCCGCTCCCGGCCCTCGCCCTTCTGCCTGCTGGACGAGGTCGACGCCGCCCTCGACGACGCCAACGTCGGCCGCTTCCTGGACGTGCTGGACGACTTCATCGGCGGCACCCAGTTCATGGTCGTGACCCACAACAAGCTGACCATGGCCCGCTGCGAGCGCCTGTTCGGCGTCACCATGCGCAAGGCCGGGGTCAGCCTGGTGGTGGGGGTGGAGCTGTCGGAGATCCCGGAGTCGCCGGAGAAGCTCACCGACGCCCGGACCGGGCTGGTGGCCGAGCGCGCCGCGCTGGCGCAGGCCCCAGTGGCTCCGGCCTCGGCGCCGGCGCGGATCGCCGCGGCGCCGGAGCCGGCGCCGGTGGCCGAACGCGAGCACGAAGCCGGCGCCTGAGCGCCGGCGGCCTCCTGGCGACTCGCGGCGATGCCGCCGGCGTCCGCGGCCTCAGCCGCGGACCGGGAATTCCTGCTCGACCTTGGGCAGGGCGGCCAGCACCACCTCGCCGACCTTGCGCATGCTCTCCGGGCTGCACTTCTCGAGCTGGTCCTCGGCGGTGTGCCACCACTCGTTGCTCAGGCCCGAGCCGAACTTGAGGTCGATCAGGTTGATGACCGGCACGCGCGCCTTGTAGAAGGGCACGTGGTCGTCGCGGATCGGCCGGCGCTCGAAGAACATCAGCTTGTAGCCGAGCCGCAGCGCCGTGGTCTCGAAGATGCTCTCCAGGCGCGAGTCGGTCTCCTCGGGGAGGGTGATGCCGAGCTTGGCGTCGCCGACCATGTCCATCAGGATGAAGGCGCGGATGCTGGAGAGGGCGTCGGCTTCCTTGAGCAGCTCGACCTGGTGTCGGCTGCCGAAGGTGGAGTTGTTCTCGTTGCTCCAGGCCACCGGCGAGAAGGGCTCCTCGCCGTCGAACCAGCACAGGACCAGGGTCGGGCCGGAGCGCACCTCGGGGCCGCCGAGCTGGCGCGCCAGCTCCAGCAGCACCGCCGAAGAGGAGCCGGCGTCGTTGGCGCCGACGAAGCCGCGCTGGTCGTAGGTGTCGTAGTGGCTGGCGAGCCAGACCTCGCCGGCTTCACTGCCCGGGCGCCGCGCCAGGATGTTGACGCCGTTGTGCTCACCCTTGCGCCGGGCGCCGGGGGGGGCGGTGGCGGTGAAGGGGACCTCCTCGATCAGCCAGCCGTAGTCCTTCAGCTCGGCCTTGATGTACTCCCGGGCCTCGGCCAGGGCGGCGCTGCCCATCGGCCGCGGTCCGATGCCGACGAAGTGCTCGAGGTCGGCCCAGGCGCGGGCCTCGTCGAAGCTGGGCGGGGTCAGCGGCTCGGCCTCCTGCTGGCCGAAGGAGCAAGCGGCGCAGGTGCCGAGGACCAGGACGCAAGCGCCGAGGAGCAGGGCGGAGAGGGTTCGGGAGGGGTGGCGCATGGATTTCAGCCTGGGAGGGCCGCATGATACGGCCGTGGCCGTCGAGGCGGACCTCCGCACCTCCAGCCTCAGCACCGCCCTGCCCGCCTTCTGCGGCGCGGTGGTCCTGCTGGTGCTGCTCACTCCTGGACGGGTCCAAGACCCCGTGCAGGCCGTGGGCAGCTTTGCGGGCCTGGCGGCGGTCGCCCTGATGACCGAGGCCGCGCAGCGGCGCCTGCCCCGGCTGCGGCCCCTGCTCGTGCCCCTGGTGTCGGGCGGCCTGATCTTCGCCATCTACTCCTGCCTGTCGATGGTGATCCCGTGGGTGCTGCCGGAGGACAAGGAGTGGCTGATGCTGCGCATCGACCGGGTCTGGTTCGGCTACACCTGGGAGGGCGCGTGGAGCGGCCTCGCTCACCCGCTGCTCAGCGACGTCCTGCAGGCGGTCTACACCAGCTTCTACGTCTTCCCGTTCCTGCTGGGCGTCCGCTGGGCGCTGCGGCGGGACTGGCCGACCCTCTACCAGGGCGTCGACCGGGTCATCGCCGGCTTCCTGATCAGCTACTGCGGCTACCTGCTGGTGCCGACCCGCTCGCCCTACGCCTTCCTCGAGTACGCCCAGGCGCTGCCGACCTACGGCCTGCAGCCGATCCTGCACGAGCAGCTGATCCAGACCTCGTGGACCAAGCGCGACTGCTTCCCCAGCGGCCACGTGATGATGTCCTTCTACGTCGCCTGGCTGTGCTGGGTCCGGGACCGCGCCTGGTTCTGGATCTTCGGCCCCTGGGCGGCGCTGACGGCCGTGGCCACGCTCTACCTGCGCTACCACTACCTGATCGACGTCGTCGTCGGCGTGGTCTGCTTCCTGGCCTGGGTGGTGGTGTCGGAGCGGCTCTGGGGCCGCTTCCGCGAGCTGCCGGCGCCGGCGGGGAGGGGCCGGGCGTGACCGCCGCGGCCCCCCGCGAGTTCACGCCGCTGGCGCTCGGGCTCGGCATCCTGGTCGGGCTGCTGATGAGCGTCGCCAACGTCTACCTGGGGCTGTTCGCGGGCATGACGGTGAGCGCCTCGATCCCGGCGGCGGTGATCTCGATGGGCCTGCTGAAGGGCGTGCTCCGGCGCGGCACGGTGCAGGAGAACAACCTGGTCCAGACCCTGGCCTCGGCCGGCGAGTCGCTGGCGGCCGGCATCATCTTCACCATGCCGGCGCTGATCCTGACCGGCGTCTGGACCGAGTTCCACTTCTGGAAGACCACCCTGGTGGCGATGACCGGCGGCCTGCTCGGGGTGCTGTTCATGGTGCCGCTGCGGCGGCCGATGATCGTCGAGCACGAGGAGCTGATCTTCCCCGAGGGCGTGGCCTGCGCCAAGGTGCTGCAGGCGGGGGAGGAAGGCGGCAGCGGCCTGCGGCTGGTCTTCGCCGCGCTCGGGCTCGGCACGGTGGTCAAGATCCTGACCGACGCCTTCGGCCTGCTCAAGGCCAACGCCGAGGCGGCCTTGGCCTTCGGCCCGGCGCGGACCTGGGTCGGGATCAAGGCCTCGCCGGCGCTGGTCGCGGTCGGCTTCATCATCGGCTTCCCGCTGTCGCTGCAGGTCTTCGCCGGCGGCGCCATCTCCTGGCTGGTGGCGGCGCCCTTGCTGACCTCCCTGCGCGACTTCGGCGGCGCCTCGGGCGAGGAGCTGAAGTCGGCGCTCGAGGGCCAGGTCAGCTTCCTCGGGGTCGGCGCGATGGTAGTCGGCGGCCTGTGGTCGATCATCCAGATCCGCAAGGGCATCGCCTCGGGCCTGCGGGAGACCGTCTCGGGCTACCGGGCCGCGGCGGGGACGGGCGCGCCCAAGCGCCGCGAGGACACCGACCTCGACCGGCGCTGGCTGCTGTTCCTGGTCGCGGCGACCTCGATGGCGGTGCTGGGGCTCTACCACTCCTTCACCGACGACCTCTCGGTCAGCCTGCTCGCGACCGGCCTGATGGTGCTGTGCGCCTTCTTTTTCGTCGCCGTCGCCGCCTACATCGTCGGCCTGGTCGGGGTCAGCAACAGCCCGGTCAGCGGCATGACGATCTGCTCGGTGCTGCTGACCTCGGCCTTCATCTTCCTCGCCGGCTACTCGGGCGAGGTCGCGATCCTGGCGACGATGGGGGTGGCCGGGGTGGTCTGCTGCGCCACCTGCACCTCGGGCGACGTCTGCCAGGACCTCAAGACCGGCCAGCTGGTCGGCGCCACGCCCTACCGGCAGCAGTGGGCGGAGGTCATCGGCGTCATCACCGCCGCCTTCGTCATGGCGCCGGTGCTGGGGCTTCTGCACGGGGCCTACGGCATCGGCTCCGACGCCCACCTGGCGCCCGAGCTCCAGGGCCACGCCCTCGAGGCGCCGCAGGCGGCGCTGTTCTCGTCGCTGATGGAGGGCTTCTTCGGCGAGGCGGTGCTGCCCTGGGACATGATCGCCATCGGCGCCGCCATCGGCCTGGCGGTGATCCTGATCGACCAGCTGGTGCTGGCGCCCCGACGCAGCTCCTTCCGCCTCTACCTGATGCCGGTGGCGGTCGGCATGTACCTGTCGCTGGGGCTCTCGACCTCGATCCTGCTGGGCGGCCTGTGCGCCTGGGTGGTGGACCGGCGCAGCCGCGCCGACGGCGAGCAGGCCCGCCTCCGCCGCCACGAGCGCGGCGTCCTGATGGCCTCGGGCCTGGTGGCGGGGGAGGCCGTGGCCGGCGTGCTGGTGGCCATCCCCAAGGCTCAGGAGGTCGACCTGCCCGACTGGGCCGGCGCCTGGTCCCTGCCGCTGTCGCTGCTGTGCCTGGCGGCCCTGGCGGTCCTCCTGGTCCGGGTGGGTCGGCCGCACGCGCGCTGATCTTCCGGCCGGCGAACGCCTTGGGGACGGGGTAGACTTCCGCTCACGGGTCCGCGCCAGCCTCGTCTGGCCCGCGCCCCCCTCCACAGGAGCTACCGTGAAGCTGTCGGTCATCATCCCGGTGTACAACGAAGAGAAGACCCTCGAGGAGATCCTCGGCCGGGTCCGCGCCACCCCTTACGAGAAGGAGATCGTCTTCATCGACGACTGCTCGGCGGACTCCAGCCGGCAGATCCTGGAGGGCCTGGAGTCCGACCCGGACATCAAGGTCTTCTACCACTCGGTCAACCAGGGCAAGGGCGCGGCGCTGCGCACCGGCATCGAGCACGCCACCGGCGACGTCATCCTGATCCAGGACGCCGACCTCGAGTACGACCCGGCCGAATACCCGATCCTGCTCGAGCCGATCGAGAAGGGCCTGGCCGACGTCGTTTATGGCTCGCGCTTCAAGGGCTCGCGCATGAGCCGGGTGCACATGTACTGGCACCAGATGGCGAACAACTTCCTCACCTGGGTGTCGAACATGTTCACCAACCTGAACCTGACCGACATGGAGACCTGCTACAAGGTCTTCAAGCGCGAGGTGCTGGACGGGATCAAGATCGAGTCCAACCGCTTCGGCTTCGAGCCCGAGATCACGGCCAAGATCGCCCGCCGCCGCCGCCCCGACGGCAGCCGGATCCGGGTCTACGAGGTGCCGATCAGCTACTACGGCCGCGACTACGCCGAGGGCAAGAAGATCGGCTGGAAGGACGGCGTCGCCGCCCTCTGGCACATCACCAAGTACAACCTGCTGGCTTAGAGCCAGGCTCGGATCAGGCCGGCGGCGCCGGACAGGAGACTGGCAACGCCGAGCGCGAAGAACACCGCGCCGCCGACGAATTGCGGCGTCGGCGCCCGTCGACGACCGCCGCGCCGGGTGACGATCGGGCGCCGAATGGTCCAGCCGAGCCACAAGAAGAAGGCCCCCATGGCGATCGCTGGGAACGGACTCAGCAGGAAATAGGGCTCAGGCATGAACGGAGCAGGCCCGGAGGCGAGGATCAGTCCAACGAGCCGATCCGCAGGATACCGCGCTTGGGGGCGACCTCCGGAACGAGTTCGGATCTCCCGGCGTCGCGCAAGGCCTGGCCGGCCGCCTCGAGCGCGAACAGCGGCGCGTTGTTGCGCTCGCTGAGGTGCGCCAGCGCCAGCCCCTTCAGGCCGAGCGGGCAGCGGTCGCGCAGGAAGTCGGCGGTCTGGTCGTTGCTGAGGTGTCCCTGGTCGCCGCCGACGCGCGCCTTGAGGTAGGCCGGGTAGCGGCCGTCGCGCAGCATCTGGCGGTCGTGGTTGGACTCGAGCACCAGCAGGTCCAGGTCCTCGACCAGCTCGCGGCTCAGGGCGTCGGCGGTGCCGAGGTCGGTGAAGAAGCCGGCGCGCTGGCCGTCGGCCTCGAAGACGAAGCCGTGGGTGGGCTCGGCGTCATGGGACAAGCGCACCGGCAACACCCGGATCCCGCCGGCCTCGAACCACTCGCCGCTCTGGAAGGGCCGGTGGTCGATCTTGCGCCGCCGCCGCTCCGACTCCGAGGTGTGGGGGTGGGTGGTGAGCGCCTCCGGGTGGGCCCACAGCGGGCACTTGGCGCGCGCCGCCACCGGCACCACCTTTGCGCTGTGGTCGCTGTGGTGGTGGCTGAGCAGGACGCTGTCGACCGCGCCCAACTCGACCCCGAGGTCGCGGGCGAAGTCGCGGGCGGTGCGCATGGCGATGCCGCAGTCCAGCACCAGGGTGGTGCGGGAGAGGCCGCTCCCGGCGCGGATCAGGGCGCAGTTGCCGCTCGAGCCGCTGGCGAGCAGGTCGATCTCCATCTCAGCCGCCGCGGACGTGCATCTCGTTGTGGAAGGGGCCGTCCTCGCCGCTCTGCGCGATCCGGTCCTGCCCGTGGAGCTCCAGGCGGTCCTCGGCGCCCCGGTCCTCGCGCGCCCCCCAGATCTGCCGCAGGTGCTGTCGCAGCGCCTGGTCGTCGGCGCCGCCGCGCAGCACCCCGCGCAGGTCGTTGCCGGCCAAGGCGTACAAGCACAAGAACCACATGCCGTCGGCGGTCACCCGGCTGCGGTCGCAGCCGCCGCAGAAGGGCTCGGTGGTCGAGGCGATGACGCCGAAGCTGCTGCCGTCGGGCAGCCGGTAGTCGCAGGCGGGGGCGCTGCCGCGGCCGGGCAGCGGCTCGGGCGCGGCGCCGTAGGCCTCGGCGATCCGCTCCAGGATCTCCTGCTTGGGCACGACCTGGGCCATCGACCAGCCGCTGGCGCCGCCGACGTCCATGTACTCGATGAAGCGGACCTGGGCGCCGTAGCGGCGGCCGAAGACCAGCATCGGCAGCAGCTCGTCGTCGTTGAAGCCGCGGATCACGACCATGTTCAGCTTGGTGCCGGTGAAGCCGGCCTCGGCGGCGGCGTCGAGGCCCTCGAGGATCCGGGGCAGGCCGTCGCGGCGGGTGAGGCGGCGGAAGCGCTCGTCGTCGAGCGTGTCCAGGCTGAGGGTGAGCCGGTGCAAGCCGGCCCGCTTCAGCGCCGCGGCGTGGGCCGCCAAGCGCAGGCCGTTGGTGGTCATCGCCAGGTCGCGCAGCGCCGGCTTGGCCGCAAGCAGCTCGATCAGCTGCGGCAGGTCCTGCCGCAACAGCGGCTCGCCGCCGGTCAGCCGGAGCCGGTCCACGCCGAGGTCGGTGAAGGCGTCCACCAGCCGCGACAGCTCCTCGAAGTGGAGGATGTCGTTCCGCGGCAGCCAGTGGTAGTCCTCCTCCGGCATGCAGTACGCGCAGCGCAGGTTGCAGCGGTCCGTGAGCGAGAGGCGCAGGCTGCGCACGGGCCGGTCGTGGCGGTCGAGCGTGGTCATGGGGGGCAATTCCCCCAATGGTATACTCCGCCCTGGCATGAGTTGGACGTCCCGTCTCTCCGCCCTCCTGTTGGCCCTGCTGGTCCTCGCCGGCGCGGTCCACGTGGGCTTGCACATCGGCGAGCACGCCGGTGACGCGGACTCCAGCTGCGACCTCTGCCTCAGCCTCGCCGGGCTGGACCTGCCGCAGGGCGGCGGCTCCGAGAGCAGCTTCGAAGCGGACTTCCGCGGTCTCGCCAGCGAACCCGCCGACCTGCTCCCCGATCGGGAGCTCCGCGGGCGCCGCCTCGGCCGCGCGCCACCCCTCTGATTCCGGATTCCGGACGCGTCCCCGTTCCCGGGCGACGCCCACGGCTACCTCGCCGCCACCATTCCGGGCTGGCGGTGAGCCTTCCTTCCGATCCTGGAACCAGAAACCAAGGCATCATGCCCCGAATTCGTCCCTTCTCCGCCGCAGCGCTGCTCGCGCTGGCGACCCCCGCCCTCGCTCAAGCTCCCGTCCAGGAGCCGGCTGCCGGCGCCGACCTCAGCGCCCAGCCTGGCCGCATGGGCGGCAGCCAGTCCGGCTTCCTCGGCCTGTTCGACAACTCCTTCAACCCCGCCATCGGCCTCGCCATCGACGTGGTGGCCGAGTTCTCGGGCCTCGACGATGGCGCTGAGCGCTACAACCAGCTCCGCGCCCGCAGCGTCGAATTGAACCTGGCCCACCGCATCGACCCGCTGGGCTGGGCCTACGTCTACTTGGTGGGGGCCGACAGCGGCCACGAGTCCTCGGTCGAGATCGAGGAGGCCGCGATGTGGTTCGACCAGCTGCCTGCCGACCTCTCCCTTCGCGCCGGCCGCTTCTTCTCCGACTTCGGCAAGTGGAACACCACCCACACCCACGACAAGCCCTTCCTCAACGAGGATGGCGTGCGCCGTGAGTTTCTCGGCGGCCCGCAGATCCTCGACGGCCTCGAGCTCCACCAGTGGACCGGCGTCGGCGACGTGCCTGTGCGCTGGTCCCTCGGCCTCGGCTCCGGCGCTGAGGGCCACGACCATGACGGCGGCGGCCACGATCACGGCGGGGCCGAGCCCTTCGGCCGGGTCGCTCTCGACAACTGGACCGCCACCGGCCGGGTGACCGGCCAGCACGACGTCGGCAGCAACGGCTACTTCCAGTGGGGTCTGAGCGGCCTCTACGCCCCCGGCCGTCTGCACTATGAGGATCCGGACGGCGTCGCGGACAGCGGCGACGAGGAGCGGCTGGAGCTGCGCAAGGCGGTCACCGCGCTCGACCTGACCTGGCGCAGCGTCGACGCCTCGACCCAGAGCGGCGACACCGTCGGTGTGGAGCTGTGGCATCACCTCGGCCAGCACGAGACGCCCGCCGGCGCCCTCGAGTCCGGCAGCGCCAACGGCCTCTGGGGCTTCTACGAGCACCAATTCAGCCCGCGCTGGGCCGCCGGCGCCCAGGCCGCCTGGTGGGAACACGCCGAAGAGGGGGCCGGCGATTGGCTGCAGGGCTTCGACGCTGGCGCCACCCAAGCGGTCTTCCTGAGCTGGTACTTGTCCGAATTCAACCGCCTGCGGGTCCAGCTCGCCCATGAGAACCCGGGCCCCGGCCGGGAGGACTATCTTGTCCTGGGTCTGCAGTGGACCGTGATCCTCGGCTCCCACTCCCACTCGGTGGACTGGTGATGAAGCGCCCCCTTCTCCTCCTCGCCCTCGCCCTGGGCGTCGGCCCGAGCGCCGCCCTCCTGGCCCAGGAGCCGCTCAAGGTGGTCACCACGATCGCCGACCTGGTCTCCCTCACCGAGACCATCGGCGGCGACGCGGTCGAGGTGCACGGCTTCGTGCGGCCCGGCGACGACCCGCACGGCGTGATCGCCAAGCCCTCGATGCTGCTCAAGCTGTCGCGGGCCGACGCGGTGATCGTGATGGGGCTGCACTACGAGCACTCCTTCATGCCGGCGTTGCTGCACAAGGTGCGCAAGCCCGCGGTGCGGCCGGGCGGCGCCGGTTACCTGGAGCTCGGGTCGCTGATCGAGCCGCTGCAAGTGCCGGACAAGCTCGACCGCGGGCAGGGCGCCGACCTGCACCCGATGGGCAACCCGCACTTCAACCTCGATCCGGTGTACGGCCGCACGATCGCGGCGGCGATCCGTGACCACCTGAGCGCTCTGGACCCGGGCAGGGCCGAGCTCTTCCAGGCCAATTGGGAGGTCTGGGACGACCGCGCCGAGAAGAAGATCGCGGAGTGGCGGAAGCTGCTCGAGCCCTGCCGCGGCGCCCGAATCCTGACCTACCACAACTCCTGGCCCTACCTGGCGGCGCGCTTCGGCCTGGAGATCGCCGGCACCGTCGAGCCCAAGCCGGGGCTGCCGCCGAGTTCCCGGCACCTGATGGGCTTGGCCAAGACGGTCCGCGAGCAGGAGATCCGGGTGCTCCTGATCGAGCCCTGGTACGACGAACGCCGGGTCGCCGCGCTCGCCAAACTCGACGGAGTGACCGTGGTCAAGGCCGCCACCACCTGCGGCACCAGCCGCAAGACCGCCGGCTATCTCGACCACCTCGACTCCCTGCTGCGCCAGATCGCGGGAGCTCATGGCGGCTGATCCGGAGCTGCTCCTGTCCCTGCGCGACGCCAGCCTCGGCTACGGCGGTACCCGGGTGCTGGACGGAGTGGAGCTGGAGCTCCGCCGGGGCGACTTCCTGGCGGTGGTCGGCGACAACGGCAGCGGCAAGAGCACCTTGCTCCGCACCCTGCTCGGCGTCCTCCCGCTTCTGGCGGGGGAGGAGCGGCGCGCCTCCGGGTTGCGTCTGGGATACGTACCCCAGCAGTTGGCGCTGGACCCGCGCTTCCCCGTCTGCGCCGAGGAGGTGGTCCGGATGGGCCTGTGGCGCGGCCGGGCCGCCTTCCGCGTGGAGCGGGCCGCCGACCAGGAGCGGGTCCGCGCCGCGTTGGAGCGGGTGGGTATGGAGCACCGCGCCGGAGAGGGCTTCGGCACCCTCTCTGGGGGCCAGAAACAGCGAGTGCTGCTGGCTCGCGCTCTGGTCTCGGCGCCGAACCTGCTCCTGCTGGACGAGCCGACCTCAGGGGTGGACGCCCGCGCCACGGCGTCGATCCACCGGCTGCTGGACGAATTGCAGGCTGAGGCCATCGCCCAAGTGCTCGTGACCCACCACCCGCTCTCCCTGCGGGGCCGCGCCACGCATTCTTGCCTGGTGGCCGAAGGAACGGTGCGCATGCTCGACCCGGCGCAGCTGCTGAGCCCGGCCGGCGCCGCGGAGTACCTGGGATGAGCGAGCAGCTGCTGTTCTGGTGGGAGATGGTCCGGGAGGGCTTCCTCGCCTCCCTCGCGGTCGGCCTAGTGCTGCCGTTGGTGGGCGCCCTGATGTACCTGCGCCGCTCCGCCTTCCTGGGCGTCGCCGTGCCGCAGTTCTCGGCCGCCGGACTCGCCTTCGGGCTGCTCCTGATGCCGCGCTTCCCGGCGGTCTTCGACGAGTTCCTGGAGCACGGCCACCCGCCGATGATCTACCTGTTCGCCTTCGCCGTCGGCTCCGCCGGCGCGGCGCTGTGGTTCTTCGGCAGGCTCTCCAGTCGCTCGCCCCACAGCCACGCCGACGCCCGGCTCGCCGCCGGCTTCGCCGTCGCCACCGCCTTGGCGCTGCTCTTCCTCGACGCCGGTCCGGCGGCCGCGCCGCTGGCCGAGACCATCCTCCGCGGCGAGATCCTGCTGCTGGATATGCACGGCTTGGGATACCTGGTGGTGGTGCTGGCGGTGGTGCTCGCCGGCCTGGTCCGCTGGCGCAAGCCCTTCCTGTTGCTCTCCTTCGACGCCGACGCCGCGACCGCGCTCGGCCACTCGGTGCCGCGGCTGGAGCAGCTCCAGATCCTGCTGGTCGGCCTCGCCATCGGCGGCGGCGTCATGACCGTCGGCCCGGTGCTGGTCTTCGGATTGCTGTTCCTGCCGCCGCTCGCTGCCCGGATGGTGGCCCGCACCCTGCGCGGCTTCCTGCTCCACGTGCTTGCCTTGGGGCTCGGCGCGGTGGTGCTGGCCTGGCCGGTGTCCTTGTACTGGGACACGCCCTACGGCCCGGTGCCGGTGATCCTCTCCCTGGTCGCCGCCGTCGTTTACGCCGCCTGGTCGCGGCTGCGCCCGGCCTGAGGACGGCTCAAGTCGGGCCGGTGATCGGTCGAAGTAGAGGCGGGGTTCCGTCCGGATGCGCCGGACCACCTCGCCTTCGACCTCGATCTCGATGCCCACAGAGTCTCCCCGTTCGGCCGGGTTCCTTCCCGTGCCGGTCGCCAGCCTCGACCTCGAGAAGCGCCGCCGGATCCTCAGCGCCGCTTCGGGGGTGATGCTCTTGTTGGTGCCGATCCTCGGCGCCGCCACCATCGCCGCCGGCTACCTGGAGGTCGGTCTGGGGATCCTCGGCTCCCAGCTCCTCAACCTGTGGGGGCTGCTCATGCTGCGTCGGGGCAAGGCGGTCGACCTGTGCGGCTGGATCCTGCTCTCGATCACGGCCGTGACCGTGGGCGCGACGGTCCTGGGCACGGGCGGCCTCAGCTCCGGGGCCTTGCCGTGGCTGCTGCTGCTGCCGGTGCTGGCCGGCTTCGTCTATGGCTTGCCGGGGGCTTCGATCTTCGGCGGCGTGTCCGGCGCCTTCCTCGCCGCTCTGCTCGGGTGGAGGTTCTTCGGCGGGGCGGGCAGCGCTGCGGTCTCCGGGCCGACCCAGGAGATCCTGGCCGGGCTCTCCGCGCTCGGCTGCCTCACTCTGCTGGTGGTGGTGACCAGCTCCCTGTTCCGCTCCTTGCAGCGGAACGAGCTGGTCCGCCGGGAATCGGAGCGCGGCTTCCGTGACTCCCTTGAGCAGCTCCCGGACGGCTTCTTGGTCCTCGAGCCCGCCCTCGAGGCCCGCCAAGGCTTCACCGAGGTCTACCGCAACACCGCCGCCCAGGAGATCCTGAGGCCGCTCGAGTCCGCGGGCTACGGCCTCTTCGAGCTCAGCTCCGGGCGCCGCGGGCCGCGGCTGCGGCTGGAGCTCGCCCGTCTGGCGATGAGCGGCGAGCGCCTCGCCGTGCAGGGGCTGGGGCACGCCGCATGCCCGCAGGTCCTCGACCTCACCGCCACCCGCTGGGGGCGGTCGCTGCTGATCTGCATCCATGACGCAACCCGGCGGGAGCGGATGCAGGCCGAGCTGGCCGAGGCCAAGGGGGTCGCCGAGCAGGCCAGCCGGACCAAGAGCGACTTCCTCGCCAGCATGAGCCACGAGATCCGGACGCCGATGAACGGCGTGCTCGGCATGGCACGCTTGGCCCAGGAGACCGCCGGAGACCCCGAGACCGAGGAGTACCCGGCGACGATCCACTCCTGCGCGGAGTCCCTGCTGCACCTGCTGAACGACATCCTCGACCTCTCCAAGATCGAGGCCGGCAAGCTCGAGCTGGAGCGGACCCGCTTCGACCTCCAAGAGGTGGTCGACGCTTGCCTGGACGCCCTTGCGCCGCGGGCGATCGAGCAGGGGATCGAGTGGAACGCCTTCCGCCGGCCGGACGCGCCGCGCTGGCTCTACGGCGACCCGACCCGGCTCCGCCAGATCCTGCTCAACCTCGCCGGCAACGCCATCAAGTTCACCGAGGCCGGGGAGGTCGCGGTCGAGCTGAGCCTGGCCGGGAGCGACGGCGGCCGCAGCCGGATCCGGGTCGAGGTGAGGGACACCGGGATCGGGATCCCCGCTGACCGGATCGCCACCTTGTTCGACCGCTACGCCCAGGCCGACGCCTCGATCGCGCGCAGCTTCGGCGGCACCGGGCTGGGGCTGGCGATCTCCTCGCAGCTGGTGGAGAAGATGGGCGGCCGGCTGCAGGTGGAGAGCGTCGAGGGCGAGGGCTCGGTCTTCTCCTTCGAGGTCGAGCTGGAGCCGGCGCAGCCTCCGCCTGGAGCCCTGGGCGCCCACGACGGGCTCGCCGGGAGGCGAGTGCTGGTCGCGGACCCGGAGGCCACCACCGGGCGCGCGCTCTGCATCCACCTCCGCGAGCTCGGCTGCCGCTACGACCTGGTCCCGGAGCTGGAGCCTGCCCAGACCCAGGAGCTCCTCCGGGACGCCGCGGAGGCGGACGACCCCTACGAGGTCGTCGTGTGCTCGGCGGCCCACCCCGCGGCGGAGGGGATCGCCGCCTCGACGGCCACCCCGCCCGCCCGCCCGCCCTGGTGGATCGAGCTGCGGCCGCTCGGCGTCGGCGTCAGGGAGGACCGAGGAGACCGGGCCGACGCGGTGCTGCGCCGACCCGCGCGTCCCGGCCAGCTGCGCAAGCTGCTGCTCGGCGTCTTGGGGCTCGAGGAGCAGCGCGGGGGCCAGGGCGACCGCGCTCCGAGCGATTCCGCTGACGCGGCCGGCGGCGGCGACACCCGCCTGGAGGGCCGGGTCCTGCTGGCCGACGACAACCCCGTCAACCGCAAGCTGGTCACGCGCATGTTGGAGCGGGAGGGGTTGGAGGTGACGCTCGCCGAGACCGGCCGCGAGGCCCTCGAGTTGGCCTCCGCCGGCGGGTATGCCTTGGTCCTGATGGACTGCGAGATGCCCGAGATGGACGGCTTCGAAGCCACCCGGGCGATCCGCGAGCTGGATGGGGCGGCAGGCCGGCTGCCGATCGTCGCGATGACCGCCCACGCCATGAGCGGCGACCGGGAGCGGTGCCTGCAGGCGGGGATGGACGACTACCTGACCAAGCCGGTGGACTTCGACGCCTTCGCCGCCACCCTGCGGCGCTTCCTCGGGGCGGCGGCGGGCCGCTAGGGGCGCCGAGCCCGCTCCGCGGCCCAGCGGTCGCGGCGGTCCCGCTCTCCCGATGCCAAGCCGGGCGGCGCGGCTGCCGGCGCCGAGGTCGGGTCCAGCTCCGCGCGGAGCAGCTCTAGGGCGTAGCGCGCCTCGGGACCGAGCCCGTCGCCGGCGAGGGCCTCTCGGACCGCCGGGAGAGCCTCTTCGCCAGCGCAGCGGAGCAGGGCGTCGGCGGCGGCGCTGCGCTCCTCGAAGCTGCCCGCCTCGAGCCAGGGCAAGATCAGCTCCGCTGCCGCGGCGGCCCCGGAGGCCCCGAGGGCCTCGAGGACCCTCAACCGGGCCCGGGCGTCGAGCAGCGCGGTGCGGAAGTGGCCCAGGTAGTCGTAGCCGGTGCGCTTGGCCCAAGCGCCGACCGGATAACCGATCCAGCCCAGGGTCTGGAGCGCGCCTTCGCGGACGTACAGGCTCTGGTCGCGCGAGGCCTCGAGCAGCAAGGGCACGACGATGCCGCAGCGCATGCGGCGGAGCGAGAAGCGGGCGTCGTCCACCGGCCGCAGGGGCTGGCTGCGCAGGCGCGCGATCATGCGCCAGGCCTCGGCGGCCAAGTCGGCGTCGTCCACCGCCTCCGGGCTGCCCTCGAGGAGGCGCTGGAGCTCCCACTCTCGCTGCACGGTCAGGAGCCGCTGCCACTGCGCCTCGAAGTCGGCGCCCTCGGCGAGCCCGGGCAGCGAGGTCAGGACCGCGGCGGCGGCGGCCCGGGCCTGCGGGCTGGCCTCCTCGGTGGCGAGCACCGTGCGGACGGCGTCGAGCCCGGAGGCGTTGCCGTGCTGGAGCAGCGCCGCGGCCAGGAAGGCGTTGGCGAACCAGTCCTTCTCGTACTTCAGCCGGAGGGCCAACCGCGGCAGCGAGGCGGGCAGCGCAAGGCGGCCGAGCCGGTCGTAGGCGAGCACCTTGTTGGCCGGCGGCGCCAGGCGGTCCTCGACGATCGCCAGCAAGTCCGCCGCGAGCTGCAGGGGAGGTTGCGCCGCCAGCTCTCGCTCGGCCATGCGACCCACCCGGCCGCCGGCGTTGGCGCCGTCGAGCAGATCGACCAGCTCGAGGGCGCTGAGCTTCGGCTCGGCCGGCATGCCGACGCCTTCGAATTCGGCCAGCCGCTGGTCGAGCACCGGGCGCAGCCAGTCCGGCGGCAGTTCGGCGCCGCCCGGCCCTCCGGATTCCGGCGTCGCCGCCTCGGGGGCGCAGCTGGTCGGCGCGATCGCTGCCCCGGCTCCGACCAGGAAAGCGAGCCACAAAGGGACCGCTCGGGTCCCGAATCGGCGGCGCGCGGGCCGGGCGGGATCGGTCCTGGCTCGATCGGTCACGGCTTCAGCTCCAGGGCCGCGACCTCGGTCGCCTCGTCGTCGGGCTGATAGGGGTTGGTGCGGTAGAGCAGCCGAGCCGCCAAGGCCTGGGCGCCCTCCGGCGGCTCCAGCTCCCGCTCCCAGGTCTCGCCCGAGGGGAGCTGGGTGTTGGTCAGGTCGGTCTCGTCTCGGTAAGGGTCGCGGAAGCGCCACAGGTGCTCCCATTCTCCCCACTCGCCCGCCGTGCGCCAGCGCACCTGGACGTCGGCCGCGCGCGAGCGCTCGTCGGTGGGGAAGTTGTGGGCGGCGCCGAAGTTGAACAGCCGGACCACGGGGGCCTCGCGCCACTCGCCCGTCAGCCGCACCGCCTTCTGCAGCGACTCCAGGTCGTGGGCAGCCTTGAAGCTGTGGTCGAAGCCCTGGCGGCCGCCCTGCCGCCAAGCGACCGGCATGTGGCAGTGCAGGCAGTTCTCACCCCGGATCGGCTGCCCCTCGATCTCGGCCGGGGAGGCCTTCCACTGCTCGACGGTGCCGTGCTGGTTGTGGCAGGAGCCGCAGTGATCGACCGCCTGGATCCGCTCCACGGTGCGCGGCCGGCAAGGCGCCTTGGCGCTGGGCTGCGGATTGCCGGTGGCGACCCCGCCGTCGGGGTGGGCGTGGCAGGCCAGGCAGTCGACGCCGAGCGCCCGCTCGCTGGCGCGGGCCAGCACCCGCTGACCAGGCTCGAATTGGAGCACGGGCCGCGGGGCGTGGCAGGCCAGGCACTCCTCGTTGCGGAAGTCCTGGCTCAGCTTGACCACCTCCGGGTTGGTGTAGGCGATGGCGTGGTGGGAGGCCTGCCACTCCGCGGCGACGCCCGGGTGGCACTCGAGGCACTGGCGGGAGGAGGCGATCTCGATCGCCTCGGGCGCGGGCTCCGGCCGGAACACCAGGGCCAAGACGCCGATCCCACCGACGCCGAAGAGCAGGGCGAGGAAGCGGGCGATCATCGGGCCTCCAGGGCAGCGCGGAAAAGCTCGTCGGAGCCGCAGAGCTGCTCGACGGGGGCGGGAGCGGAGAGCCGGCCGCCGGAGAGCACGGCGACCTGGCCGCCGAGGGCCCGGGCTTCGGCTGGGTCGTGGCTGACCAGGATCACGGCGGCGTCGGTCGCCGCCAGCACCTCCTCGAGCAGGGCCAAGCCGCCCGCGCGGGCGACGGGGTCGAGGCTGGCGAAGGGCTCGTCCAGGAGCAGCAGCCGCGGCTCCGGTGCCAGCGCCCGGGCGAAGGCCAGGCGGCGGGCCTCGCCGCCCGAGAGCCGGCCAGGCCGGCGCCGGGCCAGGCTGCCGATGCCCAGCCGCTCGAGCAGCTCGTCGGCGCGGCGCCGGGCCTCGGCGCGCGGGCGGCCGAGCGCGCGCTGCGGATCGACAAGATGCTGGCGGACGGTTCGGGTGGGCCACAGCCCGAGGTCCTGGAACACCAGCTGGATGCCGCGCTGCCACGGCTGCAGCCGCAGGCGGCCGCCCTCGTTGGCGGTCCGCCCGGCCAGGTGCACGCTGCCGGCGTCGGCCGGCTCGAGGCCGGCGAGGATGCGCAGCAGCGTGCTCTTGCCCTCGCCGGAGCGTCCGGCGACGGTCAGCCGGCCGCCGGCGGGGAGGTCGAAGCCGACGTCCTCGAGCACGGCGTGGCGGCCGTAGCGCTTGCAGATGCCGGTCAGGGAGAGGGCGAGGCTCATTGCGGCTCCTCCGGTCCGGAGAAGCGGCGGAAGGCGTTGGCGAGCATAACGGGGAGGAAGAGCACGAGCGCGATCAGCAGCCCGAAGGCGGCCACGAAGTTGTCGCGGGCGAAGTGCAGGGCGTTGAAGTAGCGGACCGCCGCGCTGTGGTTGGCGGCAGGGATGAGGATTGCCAGGTCCAGCTCGCGGACCGCGAAGACCGCGACCAGGCCGCCGGCCAGCAGCCAGGCGCCGCGCGCGGGTCCGATGCGGAAGCGGAACAGCCGCTGGCCGTAGCTGGCGCCGGCGAGGGCCGCCGCCTCCTCCTGCTCCCGCGGCTGGCGTCGCAGGCGCTCGAGCAGCAGGAACACCGCCACCGGGAGGAACCGGCCCGCCAGCACCAAGGGCGGCAGCCACATCGAGTCGTAGAACTCCCAGAAGAGGTCCCGGTTGAAGACGATGATCGTGCCCAGGCCGACGCCGACGGCCGGCGCCAGCAGCGGCAGCGCCAGCGCCACCTGGAGCAGCCGGGCGCGCCAGCCGCCGCCGAGGCGGAGCAGCAGGTGGGCCCAGACCGGCGCCACCAGCATCGCCAGCAGACCGGCCAGGGCGCCGGTGCGCACCGAGCGGATCAGGTCCTCGCGGCCGCGCTCGACGGCGTCGCCGAAGGCGGCCTGGCTGCGGCTGGCCCAGGTCCCGGCGGCCTCGGGGCCGGCGTGGCCGGTCTCGAAGACGATCCGACCCAGCGGCACCAGCAGCAGCAGGGCGGCCAGGCCCAGGCCGAGCGCGGCCAGCGGGATGCGGCCGCTGCCCGGGTCGAGCAGGCCCGGCGCACGGCCGCTCCCGGCGTCCTCGGCGCTGTGGCGGTCGCCCACGACCAGGGCCACCAGCAGCACCGCCGCCGCCAGCAGGACCAGCGGTGCGGCCACCGCCATGCCCTCGGCGTAGCTGGCGAAGGCGTTGTCGGGGTTCAGATCGGCGCGTCGCCAGGCGTTGAAGACCTCGGCCGGGTAGACCGCGAACTTGTCTCCGACGGCCGCGAAGTAGTCCGGGACGGCGAAGTCGGTCGAGGCGAAGAGGAAGGCCAGGGCGCCCCCGAGCAGGGTGGCGGGCCAGGCGACCGCGAGCATCCGCCGCAGCGCCAGGCGCCGGCCGCCGCAGAGCAGCGCCGCCTCGTGGGCGCTAGCCGACTGGCGCTCCAGGGCGCGGGCGGCGAGGAGCGCTGGGAAGGGCGCGTAGCACACCCCGAGGGCGAACAGCGAGGCCAGCGGACCGTCCATGCCCGTGAGGCCGTGCCAGGCCTGGGCCAGGAGCAGCGGAGGGAGCAGCAGCGGCAGCGGCAGCAGCAGCTTCCAGAGGGTCCGCCCCGGGGCCGCCACTCGGGTGGCGAGCAGGGCTTGGGGCAGGCCGATCAGGACCGCGATCAGGGCCGAGCCGGCCGACAGCCGCAGGCTGCGCCAGAACAGCCCGGCCAGGCGCGGCTCGGCGAGGTCGCGGAAGGCTTGTCCGTCGAAGAGGGGCGGCAGGACCGGCAGCAGCGGCAGCCAGGCGGCCAGGAAGGTCGCGGCCGCCGCGGCGGCCAGCAGCGGCTTCGGCGAGCGGCGCAGGGCGGCCAGGATCACTCGGTGAAGAGCTCCTGGAAGTCTGTCTGGCGCGCCTGCAACTCGATCGCCGCCGCCTCCCAGTCGACCTCCATGGCGCGGAAGTCGCGGCCCGGCATCTTGACGTGATCCGGGGCCGGCACGCCCGGCCGCAGCGGGATCTGCTCCGAGTCGGCGTTCGCCAGCAACTCCTCGACCTCGGCCGAGAGCACGAAGTCGATGAAGCGCTTGGCGGCGTCCGGGTGGCGCGCGCCCTGGATCATGCAGACCGTGTTCGGGATCAGAAGGGTCCCCTTGCCGCCCTCCTCCTGGTCGGGATAGAGCACCTCGACGGGGTGGCCGTTGCGGCGGGCGGCGGCGGCGTCGTCGGTGTCGGTCATGCACCAGCCGAAGTCGCGGTCCTGGGACACGCGACGCATGACGTCGGCGTTGCCCTTGCCGACGTGCAGGCCGCTCTCCTTGGCCCGCGCCAGCCAGTCCAGGACCGCCTCTGAACCCTGCTGCTGGCTGAGGACCGAGAAGTGGGTCAGGGTGGTGCCGGTGAGCGGCGCCGCCATGCCGCCGTTGGCAGCCAGCTCGGGCAGCAGCAGGTCCTCGATCCGGGTCGGCGGGCCGCCGGCGCCGTCGGTCAGCTCGGGCAGGTACATGATCACCCGGGCGCGGGCGGCGAAGCCGGTCCAGTGGCCCTCGGCGTCCTTGAAGTTGGCCGGGATCCCCGCCGCCTCTGGGCTGGCGTAGGGCTGGGTCAGACCGGCGTTCTTGAGCCGGATGGTGTGGGCGATCTCGTTGTTCCAGTAGACGTCCGCTCGCGGCCGGTCCTTCTCCAGGATGATCTTGTTGACCATGCCGACGGTCTTATTGCGCTCGACGTCGAACTGGGGCTGGACGACCAGGCCGGTGCGCTGCTCGAAGAGCTCCAGGATTCGCTCGGAGTGGACCTGGTCCAGGGAGCAGTAGACCACCAGGTCGGGGTCGTCCGAGGCCGTGCAGGAGAGCGGGAGGAGGGCTGCCAGCAGCAGCGCGGGGGCGAGGGCGGATCGCATCGGGCGAAGATTAGCAAGGCCCGTGCCGGGCCCGATCCGGGGGCCAGCGCCGCCACCGGTTACTGCTAGGAAACGGGAGCCTGCGCGGACGTAGAATGCCGCCCTCATGACCCAGACCGTCCCCCCGCTGAAATTGGCCTCGAGGATGTCCCGCTTGGGCACCGAGACCGCTTTCGAAGTCCTCGCTCGGGCCAAGGCGCTAGAGGCCCAGGGGCGCAGCATCGTCCACCTGGAGATCGGCGAGCCGGACTTCGAGACGCCCGCCAACGTCGTCGAGGCGGGCGTGAAGGCGCTGCAAGAGGGCTGGACCCACTACGGGCCCGCGGCCGGCCAGCCGGACTTCCGCGAGGCCATCGCCGACGTCGTCGGCCGCAGCCGCGGCGTCACCATCGGCGCCGACGAGGTCTGTGTCGTCCCGGGCGGCAAGCCGATCATGTTCTACGCCCTGCTGGCGCTGGTCGAGAAGGGCGACGAGGTCATCTACCCGAACCCGGGCTTCCCGATCTACGAGTCGATGATCGAGTTCTCGGGCGCCAAGGCCGTTGCCTGCCCGCTGCGCGAGGTCAACGGCTTCGCCCTCGACCCGCAGGACGTGATCTCGCGGCTGACGCCGAACACCAAGATGGTGATCTTGAACTCGCCGGCGAACCCGACCGGCGGCGTCACCGGCCGCGCCCAGCTCGAGGAGGTCGTCGCCGCCCTGCGCGACCGCCCGGACGTCTGGATCCTCAGCGACGAGATCTACAGCCGCTTGCTCTACGACGGTGAGGAGCACGTCAGCCCGCTCAGCGACCCCTCGGTGCGCGACCGCATCATCCTGCTGGACGGCTTCAGCAAGACCTACGCCATGACCGGCTGGCGCCTCGGCTACGGGGTCATGCAGCCGGAGCTCGCGGCGATGGTGACCAAGCTGATGGTGAACTCGAACTCGTGCACGGCGGCCTTCACGCAGCGCGCCGGTCTGGAGGCGATCACCGGCGACCAGTCGGCGGTGGACACCATGCGCGCCACCTTCGACGAGCGTCGCAAGCACATCGTGAAGCTGCTGAACGAGGTGCCTGGCTTCTCCTGCCACCTGCCCAAGGGCGCCTTCTACGTGTTCCCGAACATCCGTGACACCGGCGTGAGCAGCGATGAGCTGCAGAAGCGGATCCTGAACGAGGCCGGCGTGGCCTGCCTCGCCGGCACCGCCTTCGGCGCCGAAGGCGAGGGTTACCTGCGCTTCTCCTACGCGGCCTCGATCGAGACCATCGAGGAAGGGGTGCGGCGGGTGCGCGGCCTGGTCGAGTCCCTCTGATGGGCCAGCGCTACGCCGACTTCCGCTCGGACACGGTCACTACGCCGACCCCCAGCATGATGGAGGCCATGGCCTCCGCCCAGGTCGGGGACGCCGTGCTCGGCGACGACCCGACGGTCCAAGAGCTGGAGCGGCGCTTCGCGGCGCTGTTCGGCCACGAGGCGTCCATCTTCACCCCCTCCGGCACGATGTCGAACCAGTGCGCCGTGGCCGCGCACATCGAGCCGGGCGAGGAGGTTGTCGTCGAGTCCGACGCCCACATCTTCATGTACGAGGGCGGCGGGCTGGCGCGGGTCGGCGGGGCTCACGTCCGGACCATCGCTGGCGAGGCCGGGATGTTGCCGGTGGACGAGGTCCGGGCGGCGGTGCGGCCGCCCTCGGTCCATATGCCGCGGACGGCGCTGGTCTGCATCGAGCAGACCCACCTGTTCTCGGGCGGCTCGATTCTGCCCATGAGCTACCTGGAGTCGCTCCGGGCCCTGAGCGTCCAGCTCGGCATCCCGGTGCACATGGACGGCGCCCGGATCTTCAACGCCCTGGCCGAGACCGGGATCACCCCGGCCGACTACGGCGCCATGTGCGACTCGCTGTCGGTGTCGCTGTGCAAGGGGCTCTCCTGCCCGGTGGGCAGCCTCCTGATCGGCAGCGGCGCCTTCATCGAGCGCGCCAAGCGGGTGCGCAAGTGGCTGGGCGGCGGGATGCGGCAGGCCGGCTATCTGGCCGCCTGCGGGCTCACCGCCCTGGACGAGGTGCTGCCGCTGCTGAGCGACGACAACGCCCGCTGCCGCAAGCTCGGCGGCGCCATCCTCGGCCTGCCCGGGCTCCAGATCGCCCAGCCCAACATCGACACCAACATCCTCTTCGTCGAGATCACCCACCCCGGCCTGGACGCGCCCATGGTCGAGGCCGCCCTCACCGACCACGGCGTCCTGGCCCTGGCCGTGGCCGACCGCATGCTGCGCTTCGTCACCCACCGGCTGGTCAGCGACCCCGACGTCGACCACGCCGCTCAGGCCCTCCAAGAGATCGTCACTGCCACTCCTCGCGACTGAACCCATGTCCGTCTTCAAGGCCTACGACATCCGCGGCACCTACCCTGACCAGATCGACGCCGACCTCGCGCGCCGCATCGGCCGCGCCTACGCCGACTTCCTCGGCGAGGGCCCGGTGGTGGTCGGCCGCGACATGCGCACCATGGCGCCCGAGATCCAGGGCGCCTTCATCGACGGCGTGCGCGACGGCGGCGTCGACGTCATCGACGCCGGCCTGACCTCGACCCCGCAGCTCTACTTCGCCATCGGTCACCTCGGCGCCGCCGGCGGGGTCAACGTCACCGCCAGCCACAACGCCTCGCAGTACATCGGCTTCAAGCTGTGCCGCGAGCAGGCCAAGCCGATCAGCGCCGACGACGGCATCCTCGACCTCGAGCGCATGGCCACCGCCGCCGAGCAGCCGGCGCCGAAGGCCGAGAGGGGCGGCATCGAGCAGGTCGACGTCATGGCCGCCTACCTGGACCACGTCCTGCAGTGGGCCGACCTGGCGCGGCCGATGAAGCTGGCCAGCGACGCCGCCAACGGCATGGCCGCCCACACCTTCCCCGGCGTGCTGGCTCGCCTGTCCGAGGTCGAGCACCACGGACTCTACTTCGAACTCGACGGTAGCTTCCCGAACCACGAGGCCAATCCGCTCAAGAAGGAGAACCTGGCGGACCTGATCGCTCTCGTGGGGGAGTCCGGCGCTGAGCTGGGCGCCGCCTTCGACGGCGACGCCGACCGCTGCTGCTTCGTCGACGAGAAGGGGCGCGCCATCGGCAACGACATCATCACCGCCTTGGTGGCTCGCGACGTGCTGCGCCGCGAGCCGGGCGCGGCGATCGTCTACGACCTGCGCAGCTCCTGGATCCTGCCCCAGACCGTGGTGGCCGGCCAGGGCAAGCCGGTCAAGGAGCGGGTCGGCCACAGCTTCCTCAAGGCGCGCATGCGCGAGCACAACGCCCCCTTCGGCGGCGAGCTGAGCGGTCACTACTACTTCCGCGATAACTGGTTCGCCGACAACTCGGAGATCATCCTGCTGTCGGTGATGAACCTGCTGTCTCGCAGCGACAAGCCCTTCAGCGCCATGCTCGACGAGTTGATGCCCTACCACTCGACCGGGGAGGTCAACTTCCAGGTCGCGGACAAGGCGGCGGCCATCGCCAAGCTCAAGAGCCACTTCGGCGACGGCCAGCAGGACGAGCTCGACGGCATCACGATCGCCTTCGGCGAGCCTGGCAGCGAGGGCTGGTGGTGGGTCAACCTGCGCGCCTCGAACACCGAGCCGCTGCTGCGCATGAACCTGGAGTCCGACCGGCGCGAGGTCATGGAGGCCCGCACCAAGGAGGTCTTCGAGGTCCTGGGCGTCGAACCGGAGTAGGCGCCCGGGAATGACCAGCAAGCAGATCCGGATCCTGGGCGTGCCGATGGACCTCGGCGCCAGCCACCGCGGCACTGACATGGGGCCGAGCGCGCTGCGCATCGCCGGGGTCTCCAAGGAGCTGCGCCGGCTCGGCTACACGGTCGAGCGCGAGCAGGACATCATGGTCCCGGCCATGGAGACGCGGACGCCCATGGACCTGGAGCGTCGCTTCCACCGCGAGATCCTGCACGTCTGCGAGCGCCTGGCCTCGCGTACTCAGCAGATCTTGGACGAGGGCTCGACGCCGCTGGTCTACGGCGGTGACCACTCGATCGCCATGGGCACCGTGGCCGGTGTCTCGGCGCACTTCCGCGCCCGCCAGGAGGACTTCGGCATGATCTGGTTCGACGCACACGGCGACATGAACACGCCCCAGTCGAGCCCCTCCGGCAACATCCACGGCATGCCGCTGGCCCACCTGCTGGGCATGGGCGACCCGGAGCTGGCCGGCATCGGCGGCTTCGCGCCCAAGGTCAAGCCGGAGCACGTGGCCCTGGTCGGGCTCCGCGACATCGACGGCGGAGAGCGCAAGATCATCCGCGACTCCGGGGTGCACGCCTACACCATGCGCGAGATCGACGAGCGCGGCATCGGCGCGGTCGTCAACGAGGCCATCGGATTCGTCACCGAGGGCACCGCCGGCTTCCACCTCAGCTTCGACGTCGACGGCCTCGACCCCGACGTCGCCCCCGGGGTCGGCACGCCGGTGCCCGGCGGCGTCGACTACCGCGAGGCGCACCTGCTGATGGAGTGCATCGCCGACTCGGGCAAGCTGCGCTCGCTCGAGGTGGTCGAGCTGAACCCGGTGCTGGACGACCGCAACCGCAGCGCCGAGACCATGAAGCAGCTGATCTGCAGCGCCTTCGGCCTGTCGATCCTCTAGGCGCCAGCGCTCGCCGCTCCGTTCTGGCTCAGGTGGCGCTGGAAGGCGTCGATGTCCTCCCGCTCGCCGAGCACCAGCAGCGAGTCCTCGGGGCAGAGCGGGCTGTCGGCGCGCGGGTTGAAGGAGCGAGAGCCGTCGCTGCGGTGGACCGCCACCGCGATCAGGCTGAAGCGGCTGCCGAGCCGCATCTCGGCCAGGGTCCGCTGGTCCGCAGGCAGGTTCGCCGGCAGCGGGATCTCCTCGAAGATCACCTCGTGGTTGCGCTCCCCCAGGGCCAGGTCGGCGAGGTCGACGGCAGAGGGCCGGAGGAAGGCCTGCGCCAGCCGCAGGCCGCCGAGCTGGTAGGGGGGGACCACCCGATTGGCGCCGACCCTGAGCAGCTGGCGCTCGCTGCGCGGGTCCTCGGCCCGGGCCACGATCCGGCACTCCGGGTTGCGCTGCCGGGCGGTGAGGGTGATGAAGACGTTGTCGGCGTCGGTGCCCACCGTGGCGATGACGCCGGAGGCGCGGTCGAGGCCCGCCTGGAGCAGGAGCTCCTCGTCGGTGGCGTCGCCGTGCAGGCAGTGCACCCGAGAGTTCCGGAGCTCCTCGACCAACTCCTCCTCGCGCTCGATCACCACGAAGGGGCGGCCCGCCGCCTCCAACTCCTCGCGCACGACTTGGCCGAGGCGGCCGTAGCCGCAGAGGATCACGTGGTCGTGGAGCTTGTCGATGTTCCGTTCCATTCGTCTCTGGTTGCGGCGGGGCAGGCCGGAGAGCACGGCCCGCGCCAGCAGGCCTCCGGCGAAGAAGAAGGTCGTCACCCCGGCGGTGATGACCAGCAGCGTGAAGACCCGGCCAACAGTGCTGAGCTGGCCGATCTCCTCGTAACCGACGGTGCTGACCGTGATCACGGTCATGTAGAGGGCCTCGAAGGCGCCCATGCCCTCGATCAACATGTAGCCGAGGGTGCCACCGGCCAGGACCAGGCCGACCCAGACACTGAGGAGGCGCAGGTCGCGGGCCGAGACCTGGTGTTCGAAGTGGCTTTTCTTCACGCGTCGCGGATTCTAGCGGCACCGCCCTACAATCTGAGCGCCTCATGGACCCTCGCCTCGAGCCCCTGCTGGACCAACTCCCCGCCTGGCTGATGCCCGGCGGCCCGGAGGCCGATGTGGTGGTCGCCAGCCGCGTTCGCTTGGCTCGGAACCTGACGTCGCGGCGCTTTCCCTCGCTGCTCGACATCGAGGAGGCCCGCGAGGTCTGCCAGCAGGCGCGCGCGCAGCTGGCCCCGGCCTTCGAGGGGGGCTTCGTGCTCGAACCGAGCGGCCTCGAGGGACCCGACGCCGACCTCCTGGTCGAGCGCAGCCTCGCCACTCGCGACCTGCTCGACGCCCCGCGTCCGACCCTGGTGCTCTTCAACGGCGAAGAGAGCGTCGGACTGCTCGTGAACGAGGAGGACCACTTCCGGATCCAGGCCTTCGCCGCCGGCTTGAACCTCCAGGTCGCTCTGCGTTGCGCCCAGCCGCTCGCCAAGCGCCTGGCGCGCAGCTTCGAGCTCGCCCGGAGCGGCCGCTACGGCTGGCTCACCGCCTGCCCGACCAACACCGGCACCGGCCTGAGAGCCTCGCTGCTGCTCCACCTGCCGGCCCTGTCCCGGGCGCGGATCCCGCTTCAGCGCATGCTCCAGACCGCCCAGAAGTCCTTCTTGGCGGTGCGCGGCGTCCACGGCGAGGGCAGCCGGGCGCTGGGGCACCTCTACCAGATCAGCAACCAGCGCACCCTGGGCTCCGACCTCGCGCAGCAGCTGCACGGCATCGAGGACTTCGGCCGCGAGGTCACCCGCTACGAGCGGGAAGTCCGCCAGGCCCTGCTCCGGGAGGAGGCCAATCGGCGCTCCTTGATCGCCGACGTCGAGCGCGCCTATGAACAGCTGACCGGCGCTGACGCGCTCTCGACGGCGGAGGCCCTCGAAGCCTTGAGCACCCTGCGATTGGCGGTCCTTTGCGGGTTAACTGAGGAACTCCGCATCGACCTGGACCCGGAGCGGCTGCTCACGGACTCCTTCCAGATCCAGCCCGGTCACCTTCAGGCTAGGATCGGCGCCGTCCTCGACCCTGACCAGCGGGACGCGAGCCGCGCCCGCCTCCTCCGGGATTCGCACGGCTTGAAGGGCGCGGACTAGGGGCCGGCCGAGCAGCGGGCCGCGGGGTCGGGCGCGAGGCAGACGAGCGGGCGGTAGCGGGGCGGGAGGTCTTCGCTCGGGAGGCCGTCGCTCGGGAGGTCTTCGCTCGGGAGGCCGTCGCTCGGGAGGTCTTCGCTCGGGAGGCCG
>CAYZXS010000014.1:0-78185 GCA_964482495.1 uncultured Planctomycetales bacterium | reverse complement strand
GGCGACGACTAGGCCGATGGAACCGACCCCGTCCTTCCCCGAGCCGCGGCTGGGCGAGCTGGTCCGGGCGCTGGCCCGGGCGGTGGGCGCAGCCGGCGGCCGCGCCTTCCTGGTCGGCGGCGCGGTGCGCGACCACGTTCTCGGCCGGGTCGCCAAGGACGCCGACCTCGAGGTCTACGGCGTCTCCCCGGAGGCGCTCGAGGCGCTGGTAGGGGAGTTCGGCAAGGTCCACCTGGTGGGCAAGCAGTTCGCCGTGCTCCACCTTGCCACCGAGGCCGGCGTGGTCGAGGTCAGCCTGCCGCGGCGCGAGTCCAAGACCGGCCCCGGGCACAAGGGCTTCGCGGTCACCGCCGACCCCGGCATGGAGCCGCGCGAGGCCGCCCGCCGGCGCGACTTCACGGTCAACGCGATGCTGCTCGACCCGCTCGACGGCGAGCTGGTCGATCCTTGGAACGGCCGCGCCGACCTCGCCGCCGGGCTGCTGCGCCACGTGTCGCCGGCCTTCGCCGAGGACCCGCTGCGGGTGCTGCGGGCGGCGCGCTTCGTGTCCCGCTTCGGCTGGCGCGTCCACCCCGAGACGGTCGCGCTGTGCCGGCTGCTCGAGCTGAGCGAGCTGCCGATGGAGCGGCTCGAGGCCGAGTGGCGCCAGATCCTGGTCACCGGCGAGCACCCCGGCCGGGCGCTGCAGGCGCTCGAGGACCTCGGGGCGCTGCGGCTCTTCCCCGAGATCGCGGGCCTGCGCGGCGTGCCCCAGGACCCGGTCTGGCACCCCGAGGGCGACGTCTTCCGCCACACCGCCTTGTGCCTGGACGCCGCGGTGCGCATCCGCGGCCAGATGGAGGACCCTTGGGTCGAAATGCTGGGCGTGCTCTGCCACGACCTCGGCAAGGCGGTGACGACCGTCTTCGAGCGCGGACGCTGGCGCAGCCCCAACCACGACGCTGGCGCCGGCGCCGAGCGGCTGGTGCGCGGGCTGATCGGACGGATCACGCGCGAGGACGGCGTCGCCGACCGCGTCTGGTCGCTGGTGCGCGAACACCTGCGGCCGTCCCAGCTCTACCTGGCGCAGCCCAACGTCAAGGACGGCGCCATCCGCCGCCTGGCGACCCGGGTCGACATCCCGGCCCTGGTGCGCATCGCCTGGGCCGACGGCGCCGGCCGGGACGAGCCCTACGCCGACACCCCGGCCGACTGGCCGCCGGGGCAGTGGCTGCTGGAGCGCGCCGCCGGCCTGGGCGTTGAGAAGCAGCGCCCCCGCCCCTTCTTGCAGGGCCGAGACCTGATCGAGTTGGGCATGGCGCCCGGCCCGGCGATGGGCGAGGTCATCGCCGCCTCCTTCGAGCTGCAGCTCGACGGCGCCATCGAGGACCACGCCGCGGCCGTGGCGTGGGCGCGGACGCGGCTGGGTGCTTAGTGGTCCGCGCCGTCGGTGGTCTCGCCGCCGACCATCCGGCTGCCCAGCATCTTGCCCGTGATCGCCGACGCCATCCGCCGGGTGCCGAAGCGGGAGCCGGCGCTCATCAGCTTGTTGAGCAGGCCGGGCACCCAGTGCTGCTTGCGGCCGAGGCGGTCGAGGGCGCCCTTCACGACCATGACGGGGTCGGCCGTGCCGCCGGCCACCGGGCCCTTCACCCCCGCGACCTGGTGGAACTCGGTGTCGGTGTGCCCGGGGCAGAGCGACAGCACGTCGACGCCCTTCCCGCGCAGCTCCTCGTCCAGGGCTTCGCCCAGCATCAGGTCGAAGGCCTTGGTGGCGCCGTAGACCGCCATCCAGGGGCAGGGCTGGAAGCTGGCGGTGCTGGCGACCACCACCATGCCGCCGCGGCCCCGGGCGACCATCGGCGGCAGGAAGGCGTGCGCCAGCAGCACCGTGGCCTCGCAGTTCAGCCGCACCATGCGCGCGTTCCAGGCCGGGTCGGCCTCGAGGAAGGGGCCGGTGGCGCCGAAGCCGGCGTTGTTGATCAGCAGCCCGACCTCGCGCTCGCCGACGGCTTCCTGCAGCCCCTCGACGAAGCCATCAGCGCAGAGGTCGAGCGGCGTCACCAGGGTCTCGACCCCGTGGGCCAGGGAGAGCTCCGCGGCCAGGGCCTCCAGCCGCTCGGCGCGGCGGGCGACCAGGACCAGGTGGAGGCCGCGGGCCGCCAAATCGCGGGCGAAGCAGGCCCCGAGGCCGGCCGAGGCGCCGGTGACCACCGCCCAGGGCCCGTACTTGTCCAAGAAGCTCATGGCCCGATCTTAGGCCCGCTCGCCCTGGGGCCGCGCCGGCGCGCCGGGGCCGCTCTGGGCAGAAAAAAGTAGGAGCGCCGCATCCCCCCGACGCAGCGCTCCATCCCCTCTTTCCCCAAAAACGGGGCGGGGGTGGGATCCCCTTGGGTGCCAGAAGTTCCTAGGCGGCTCTTCTTACGGATCAGCGCGCCTGGATTTCAGTGAAAATTCTGGCCAATCAGCGCACCGGCAGGGCCACGTAATTGCTGACCAGGCGGCGGCTGGGCAGGAAGGCCTGCAGGTGCAGGGCGCCTCCGACCAAGTTCGGGTTGTTGGGCACGATCGAGGAGAAGGCGATCTCGCCGTTCGGCGGCACCGTCTTCCGGATCAGCTGGGCCTGGTTCAGGTCGACGAAGGAGGTCTGGAGGTCGCTCGGCCACCAGGCCGCCATCGGCGTGGCCAGCTGGCTGCTCGAGACCGCCAGCAGGACGTCGCTGCCGGCGAAGGCGGGCAGGGTGGTGACCGTGGCGACGGCGGCCTGGTTGATGCTGACGGTCATCGGCGTCCGCAGCCACAGCCAGGGCACGATGGCGATCCCATACGGGCGGTCGACCGGGAGCATGTTGCTCGGGTTGCCGTCGTCGTGCTCGGAGATCACCCGGGTGGTGCCGCCGCCGGCGTGGTAGCGCAGCACCGACTCGTCGCCCTTGTCCGCCAGCAGGTGGTCGCCCTTGGCCAGGACCTCGACGTCCATCGGCGTGGTCAGGCCGTTCCACTCCAGGACCTGGGTCTGGCCAGCGCGGTCGACGCGGACCAGGCCGTGGCGGATCATGCTGGGGTAGTCCAGGCCGTCGGCCACCAGCAGGGTGCCGTCCCGGTCGAGCGCCAGGCCCTTGGGCTCGGGCAGGTCCTGCAGGTTCTGGCACAGCAAGGTCCGGACCCCGGCGGGGTCGACCGACCAGAGGATGCCGTCGCTGCCGGCGCCGGAGTTGTAGCCGGGCGGTTCGCTGACGAAGAAGCTGCCGTCGTAGTCCAGGGCGATGCCGAAGTCGAGCCGCGGCAAGGCCGAGGGGGCGGAGAACCAGCTGACCTGGCCGTTCTCGTCGATCCGCGCCAGGCCGGCGTGCCCGTCCGTGACCACCAGATCGCCCTGGGTGTCCCGGACCATCTGGAAGGGCTCGATCAGGGTCTGGCCGTTGAGGGCCGTCAGGGCACTCGTGGACGGGTCGATGCGGAAGATGTCGCCGGAGCCCTGGTCCCAGTAGCTGGCCACCAGCAGGCTGCCGTCCCGGTCGATGATGACGTCGCTCGGGAACTCGAGGATCGAGGAGGTCCCGGAGACGATGGTCTCGATGGCCCCGTTCCGGTGCAGGATCTTCACCGAGTGCCGGTCGTCCCCGATCCAGGAGCCGGCGTCGGCGATGATGAGGTCCCCGGGGGCGAGCTGGTATCCGTTCTGAGGCGCCGGGGCGGCGGGGAGCAGAGAGAGGGCGAGGGTGCAGACCGAGAGCATGCTCAGCCCATTGCAAGTCCCATTCCAGGTCTCAGTCGGCCGGCTTCAGCACCCGGAGGCTCTTGCCCTCGAACACCAGCGTGCCAGTCTGCACATATCCCGGGATGCCGATGTCTTGCCGCTTGATCCCCATGAGGACCGCGTCGAAGCGCTGGCCGGCGGCGAGCTCCGCGCGTAAGTCCGCGGGATCCCAGAAGAAGCGCGTGTCGAGCTGGAGCGGATCGGTGAGCCGGGGGCTCTCGGTCCGGACCACTGCGAGGCTCTCGGCGCCGTCGGTCAGGCGCCGCAATTCCTCGACCGCGGGGGCCACGGCTTGGCCGTCGGCCTCCCAGGCCGGGAGGTAGACCTGGGTGAACAGGGCGCGAGCGGGGAGCAGGAGTAACACCAGGGCCAGCGCCGGCCGGCGCGGGGCCAGGAACCAGCCGGCGCTGCCGGCCAGGGCCAGGGCGCCCAAGGCCAGGGCGCCTCCGAGGTCCAGGCTGCCGCGCACCGCCGGCAGGGCCGCGGCGGCCACGATCACCGCCGCCAGGGCGACGCCGCGGCTGAAGCGGTGGGTGGCCGCCAGCCTTTCCAGCCGCAGGGCGCCCGCCAGGACCAGCAGGGGCAGGCAGGGCAGCAGGTAGCGGGTGGCCTTGGTCGCGGAGGGGAGGGTCGCGATCAGGAAGGCGAGCACCACCACGACCAGGTAGCGGTCGAGCGGCGCCCGGCCGCTGCTCCGGAGCCGGTGCAGGGCGGCCAGCGAGAAGGGCAGGCTGGCGACCACCAGGGCGAAGGGGAACAGCAGGGTGTCGATCACCGCGGCGCCGTCCCAGCCGGTGAAGAAGCCGTCGTTCTCCCGCACCGCCCCGGCGGTCCGCGCCGGGTCCAGGCAGGCCAGGGCCAGCGGCCAGGCCAGAAGCCCGGCGAGGGCCGGCAGCGCGGCGGCCACCAGGAAGCGCGGCCGGGGCCGGACCCGCAGCTGCCAGGCCCCCGCGGCGGCCGCGGCGACGACCGGGAGCACGGCCCAGCCCTTGGTCAGGCCGGCCAGCCCGAGCGCCGCCCCCGCGGCCAGGGCCCAGGCCGTCCGCCCGGTCCGCAGCCCTCGCCACCAGGCCAGCAGGGCGGCCACGGCGAACAGGGCGTAGAGCGGGTCGATCTCGGCGTTGACCCCGTTCTTGATCGAATTCAGGGCCAAGAGGTAGCCGCAGGCCGCGACGACGCCGCAGCGCGCTCCCCCGGCCCGGGCGCCGGCGTAAGCGATCATGGCGGCTACGGCTGCGAGCGCCGCCAGGCTCAGCAGCCGGGCCTCGCCGGGGCCATGGCCGCCCGCCAGCCGCAGGGTGCCCGCGAGGGCGGCGTAGTAGAGCGGCGGCTTGGTCAGGATCGGTGAGCCGTAGAAGCTCGGCACCACCCAGTCGCCGCGCTCGGCGGTCTCGGCGGCGATCCTGGCCCGGAAGTCCTCGGTGCCGACCCACTCCTGCTCCCCGATCCCGGGCAGGTAGGTGAGCGCCGCCAGCACCACTGCCAGCAGCGCCACCCAGCCCGGTCGAGGAGCTCCGCGCACTCGATCAGATGACCTTCAGGGCGCGCTCGAGGTCGCGGCGGATGTCCTCCGGGTCCTCGATGCCGAAGGCCAGGCGCACCCCGCCGGCGCTGATGCCGCAGGTCTCGGCCACTTCCTTGGGCAGCACGCTGTGGGTCATGCCGCCGGGCCGCTCGATGAGGGTGCGGATCTGCCCCAGCGACACCGCCAGGGTGATGACGTAGCCCTTCTTGGCGACGTGGTCGACCAGGGCGTCGGCCTTGGCCGCCGCCTGCTTGGCGTTCGGTGCCTTGACCTCGAAGTAGAGCAGGCTGCCGGGGGCGAAGTTGCCGTCGAAGTCGCGCATCTGCCGCCGCGCGACCTCGTAGCCGGGGCTGCTGGCGAGCCCGGGGTACTGCACGCTCTGCACCTTCGGGTGGGCGTCCAGCCACTCGGCGAGCTCGACCGCGGTCTCCTCCTGGCGCCGGGTGCGCAGGGTCAGGGTCGGCAGGCCGTAGTTGAGGATGCGCCAGGCCGGGGTGGGGGAGAGCGGGTGGCCGAAGTCCTTGCGGAAGACCAGCATCGAGGTCTCGTCGCGCTTGCTGGCGGCGATGTAGCCGCCCATGTCGGTGCCGAAGCCGTTGATGCCCTTGGTCAGCGAGCCGACGACGACGTCGGCGCCGAGCTCGAGCGGCCGCTGGCACACGGGGGTGGCGAAGGTGTTGTCGACCGTGAAGCGGCACAGCTCCTCCTCGGAGCGGCCCTGGTTGGCCTTGGCGACCTTCTCGGCCACCGCGGCCAGGTCGACGATCTGCATCGTCGGGTTCGCCGGCGACTCGCAGTAGACGACGCGGGTGCGCTTGCCGATGCGCAGCTTGCCCAGGTTGCCGGCCAGGTCGTGGTAGCGGACCTTGACGCCGAAGCGCGGCAGCCAGTTCTCGAGCAGCGAGTAAGTGCAGCCGTATAAGGTCGGGTGGGCGATGACCTCGTCGCCGGCCTTGAGGCGGTGCATGATCGCGGTCGAGATCGCCGCCATGCCGCTGTTGAAGCAGACGCCCATCTCGGCGCCCTCGGCGGCGGCCAGGCGCTCCTCGAGCATCGCCCGCACCGGCTCGTCGAGGCGCTCGTAGATGAAGATGTGCGGCTTGCTGGACTCGGTCAGCTCGGGGTCGGCGAAGCCGCAGAAGCCGGCCTCGCCGCGGTCGTGGCTCTCGAGGCGGAAGGTGCTCGAGGAGCTCAACGGCGGCACGACGTGGTGGGAGTAGTCCCAGTGGGTCGAGCGGGTGCGGCCGTGGATGAGGAAGGACTGGCGCCCGTAGCCCTTGGGGGCCTCGGGGGCGTGGTGCCCCGGGACGCGCTTCTTGCCGGACTTCTTGCGGGGAGGGGTCATGGTTCTCGCCAGATTGTAGATTGGCGCCGTGCCCGTCCGGACCGACCGCGCCGCCTTCCTGGACCAGCCCCTGACGGTGCTGCGCGGGGTCGGTCCCAAGCGCGCCGCCTCCCTGGCCCGCGACCTCGGGGTGCGCAGCATCGCTGGCCTGCTGCGCGTGGTGCCGCGCCGCTACGACGAGCCGGGCCGGGCGACGCCGCTCGCGGAGCTGGAGGAGGGCGAGCTGGCGCGGGTCCGGGTCCGGGTCCGGGGCTGCTCGCTGTGGCGCCGCGGGCGACGCTCCTCCCTGCAGGTCCGGGTGGAGGACGACAGCGCCGCGGCGACCGCCTCCTGGTTCAACATGCCCTACCTCAAGGACAGCTTCCCGGAGGGCCGGGAGCTGGTCCTGGAGGGGCGGGCGTCGCGCAAGCAGGGCCTGAAGCTGTTCGGGCCCCGGGTGGTGCCCGAGGAGGAGCTGGAGCGGTCCGGCCTGCTCCCGGTCTACCCCGAGGTCGAGGGCATGGGCGGGCACCAGCTCCGCCGGCTGCTGGAGACGGCCCTGGAGCAGGCGGGCGAGGTGCCCGAGCCGCTGCCCGATGCCCTGCTCGAAGCGGCCGGGGTGCCGCCCCTGGACCTGGCCCTGCGCCTGCTGCACGCGCCGTCCGACCGGGAAGCCCTGGAGCCGGGGCGGCGCCGCCTCGCCTGGGGCGAGGTGCTGCGCCTGGAGCAGCGGCGGTTGAAGCAGCGCGCCGCCGCTGCCGCCGCTGGCGAGGCGCCGCGCCGGGCCCTGGACGCGGCGGTCTGGAAGCGGATCGAGGCCCGGTTCCCCTTCCCCCTCAGCGAGGAGCAGCAGCAGGTCCTGGCCCGGCTGCGCCAGGACCTCGCCGCGGGTGGCCGATTGGCGAGGCTGCTGCACGGGGAGGTCGGCAGCGGCAAGACCGCGATCGCCTTCGCCCTGGCCCTGGCCTTCGCCGCCGAAGGCGCGCAGACGGCGGTCCTGGCGCCGACCGAGATCCTGGCGCGCCAGCACCTGGCGACCTTCCGCCGCTGGCTGGCGGGGTCCCAGGTCGAGGTCGTCGGCCTGCTGGGCGACGACCCCGCCGCCGCGCGCCGCGCCGCTCAGGCCGCCCTGGCCAGCGGGGCGGCCGCGATCGCCATCGGCACCCACGCCCTGTTCGGCGCCGAGGTCCGCTTCCGCGACCTGGCCTGCGTCGTCTTCGACGAGCAGCACCGCTTCGGCGTCCGCCAGAAGGCGGCGCTGCTGGCGAAGGGGTCGTCGCCCCACGTCCTGACGATGACGGCGACGCCGATCCCGCGCACCCTGGCCTGGGCCCGCTACGGGGCGTTGGAGCCTTGCGTGCTCCGGAGCCGGCCCGGCACCGGCGGCCGCATCACCACCCACCTGGCGCCGTCCGAGTCCTGGCTCGAGGCCGCCGCCCGCTGGCGGCCGGCGCTCGAGGCCGGCGAGCGCATGTTCGTGGTGGCGCCGCGCATCGACGGCGCCGGCGGCCTGCTGGAGCGGGCGGAGGAGCTGCGCCAGGGCCCGTGGCGCGGCCTGCCGCTGGCGTTGGTCCACGGCCGGCTGCCCGGCGCCGAGGTGGCCGAGCAGGTGGCCCGCTTCGACGCCGGCGAGCTGCCGGTCCTGCTCGGCACCACCGTGGTCGAGGTCGGGCTGGACGTCGCTGACGTCCCCCGCATGGCGGTCCTCGAGGCCCACCGGCTCGGCCTGGCCAGCCTGCACCAGCTGCGCGGCCGGCTCGCCCGCGGCCCCGGCTCCAGGGACGGCGAGTGCTGGTTATTCGCCGACCCGGCCGCCTTCGACCGCCTCGCCATCCTCGAGCGCCACGCCGACGGCTTCGCGGTGGCGGAGGCCGACCTGGCCGCCCGCGGGCCCGGGGCGCTGCGCGGCCTGCGACAGCACGGCAGGAGCGACTTCCAGGTCTTCGACCCCAGCCTGGACGCGGACCTGGTGGCCGCCGTCCAGCAGCCGAAAGTCCGTTCCTGGCTGGCGGCGGCTGACTAGGAGGCCCAGCCCCCTCCTGGAGGCCGCGCGTTAGAATTGCCCTTCCGCCATTCCGGCCCAGGTCACGAATTGCCCCTTCCCGCCCTCCTCGCCCCCCTTCTGCTCGCCTTCGCTCCGGCCGCCCCGGCGCAGAAGATCGACTTCCCCAAGCCCCGGACGCAGCCGCCGCCGGCCGAGCAGGCGGAGGCGGCCCAGGCCGGGGAGCCCGAGGAGGCCGCCGCCGACGCCACCCCTGAGGTGCTGAGCCACTGGGATCTGCCCGGCGCCGAGGCGCTGGACCCGCGCGTGGTCGCGGTGCTGCGGGAATTCGAAGCCGAGGAGGACCGGGGCGCCGAGGCTCGGTCCCGCTATCTCAGCCGGCTGCGGACCTTCGGCCTCGACAGCCCGCGCGCGGCCGCGCTCCATGCCCTGACCTCCCTCGACCCGTCGATGGTGGAGCTGGCGGCCGAGCTGCTCGAGTTCGTCGGCGAGCCGGAGGACGCCAACGCCCTGGTGAGCACGGCTTCCGGGGTCGGCGTGGTGCCCGTGGCGACGACCTGCCTGGAGGTGGCGCTGCGGCTGAACGGCGGCTGGCTGCCGGCGCGGGCGGTCCGGCTGCTCGACCACCCCAAGCGCGGCGTCCGCTCGGCGGCCGAAGCCCGCCTCGACCGGCTGGCCGACGACAGCTTCCTGAAGCCGCTGCTGCAGAAGCTCCGGACCGGCCGGGACCACGACACCCGGCTGCGGGCGGCCCGCTTGCTGCGCGGCTTCCGCGAGCGCCCGGAGGTCCGGCTGGCCTTGCACGAAGCCCTGCTCGATCCCTCGGTGCCGGTGTCCTTCGAGGCCGCGGAGACCCTCGCCGGCGAGGCCGACCCCGAGGCCCTCGAATTGCTGCGTCAGGACCTGAGCGCGGCCGAGCCCGGCCTCCAGCAGGCCTACCTGCTGTTCGCGCTGCTGCGTCAGGGGGACATCCTGAACCGGCTGCTGATCGACGAGCCGCTCCTGCCGATGCTCCGGGACGCCCTGCGGGAGCCCGACCTGTTCCTGAGCGGCGCCGCGGCGGCCTGCCTGGCGGAGTACCTCTTCCGCTCGACCGACATCGAGTCCCTGCGCGAGCTCGAGGGCGAGATCGTGCACACCCTGGTGCGCGCGATCGGCGGCGTCGAGTTCTACCCGCAGTACGCCCGCTTCTCGAAGATGGGGGAGGCCAGCCTGATCCGGGTGACCGGGGAGGACTTCAGCCACCTCGGCCGGGGCGCCTGGCTGGCCTGGTTCGCCCAGAACCAGACCGGCTTCCGGGCCGTGCGCGGCCGGCTCGAGGTCCGCGAGGCCGACCTGCCCCGGCTGCGCATCAGCTGGCAGCACGGCGAGGGTCCGCTGCGCTGCCTGGCTGGCCGCGATGCCGGCCACGACGAGGCCGAGCTGCGCCTGCTCGGCGCCATCGGCATGGTCCAGCTCCTGGAGCGGATCGAGCAGGCCCAGCTGCTCGACGTCCGGGTCCTCCCGGGCATCTATGGTTCCTCCTCGCAGCCGGTGAAGGCCCGGATCGAGCTCCAGGTCGGGGACCAGCGCAAGCCGCTGACCTTCCGCGGCGACTCCGGCGCCGACTGGCTGCCGGGGCTGCTGCGGGACCTCGATGCCTTGTTCGGGACCCTGGCCTGGCAGGCGCTGGCCCCGGCCGAGACGCCCGAGGCCTTCGTCCTGGAGCACCTCGAGGACTGGGACAAGGCCGACGCCAATGGTCGCCGGGTCCAGGAGCTGGCCTTGACCTTGGAGCGCCTGGCGCTCCTGAGCGGGGACGAGCTCGAGGCCTGGTGCGCCTACCTGGCGGCCGACCCGGAACTGGACCCGCTCTGGGACGCCGAGCTCGGCGGCGCCTTCCTGGCCGCGGTGCCGATGTACGCCGCGCGTCCGGAGCTGGCCGGCGCCCTGCTCGAAGCCGCGCTGCGCCAGCCCCACCCGGAGCTCGCCGACCCCTTCATCGAGACCCTGGCGGAGATGGGAGAGCCGCTTCGCTCCCAGCTGCTGCAGCAAGGCATGCTCGCCTTCGGCCCCGACGTGGCGGCCGAAGCGATGCGCGACCAGCGCCTGCCGGTGCGGGTGGCGGCCGCGCGCGCCCTCGGGAACGTCGGGCCGGCGGGCCTCGAGGCGCTGCTGGAGGCGCTGCGGGACTCCAACGCCCTGGTGGTCCAGATGGCCGCCCGCTCCCTCGGCCAGCTCGGCGACCCCGCGGTGGTGGGGCAGCTGATCCCGCTGACCGGGGCGCAGCACTCCAAGGGCGTGCGCGGGGAGGCCCTCTGGGCGCTCGGCGAGATCGGTGACCCCGAGGCCCTCGAGGCGGTGCGCGGTGCCTGCGGCCTCGACCAGGAGTCGCCGGTCCGCCTGGCCGCGATCCAGGCCCTCGGCAAGCTCGACGGCGACGGCGTGGCTCCGGCCTTCACGGAGCTGTTCCCGCTGTTCGCCGGAGGGGAGCTGGAGCTCTCTTGGAGCCGCTCCCTGGAGCGCCGCGGGGCCGCGGAGGCTCGGGCGGTGCTGAGCCAGCACCAGGCCGCCGCCGACCCCGTGGTCGCCTCGCGCGCCGCGGTGCTCGCGGGCCGGCTGGGCGATCCCGAGGCGGTCGGCAGGCTGATCCAGCTGCTGCCCTTCTCCCCGCATGACGGGGACCTGCTCGACGCCTTGGTGACCTCCACCGGGGTCGACTACCGCGGCACTCCCGATCCGGCCGGCGTCTACGCCGCTTGGTGGAGCGAGAACGGCCTGCTCGAGCCGGCCTTCTGGCTGGAGCGGGCGGCCGCCAACAGCGGCTACCTGCTGCCCCAGGAGTTCGAGCTGGCCGAGCGGGTGCCGCCGGCCGAGGCCGTGGCCAAGCTGGTCGACCTGCTCGAGGGCGGGCCCGTCCGCTTGCGCCCCATGGCCTCCTACTACCTGGAGCTCTTGACCGGCTTGGACCGTCCGGCCTTCCGCCCCGAGACGACCTTCGAGGAGGTCCAAGCCGCAGCGGCCGCCTGGAGGGCATGGAGCGACGCGCGCGCCGACGGCTGAGCGCCTTCCTGCTGTCGGTCTTCGGGCTGACCGTGGTCGGGGTGCTGGCGCAGCGCCACCTCGACGGCGTGCTGCGGGTGGAGGCCTGGGGGCAGCAGATCCGGAGCGCCGCTGAGGCCGCCGGCCTCGAGGACCCCAGCTTGCTGGCGGGGCTCGTCTACGCCGAGAGCCGCGGCCACCCTGAGGCCCGCTCCAGCATCGGCGCCGCCGGCTTGTGCCAGCTGGTGCCCGAGACCGCCGCGGAGCTCTCGAGCCGGTACGGCCTGGACGACCTGTCCGACCCCGCCGTCAACTTGCAGCTCGGCGCTCATTATCTGGCTGAGCTGACCCAGGCCTGGGACGGGGACACCCGGCTCGGCCTGCTGGCCTACCGGCTCGGCCCAGGGCGGGTGGCTCGCGAGGTCGCGGAGGCCGGCGGCCCCGAGTCCTGGCTGGACGGGCTGCGCGGGCGCAAGCCGTCACCCTGGGAGTACGTGGTCCAGGTCTTCCGCTTCCGCGACCGCTTCCTGGAACGCGGCCGGATCTGATCGCCGGTGGCACGGGCGCGGGAACTGCGGTTGACGGTGGAGGGCCAGGGCGAGGCCCCCGGCGCCGCGGGTCAGACCGTGCTCGCGGCGGCCTTGGACGGCGGCCTGAACATCCCCTTCGGCTGCCAGAGCGCCAAGTGCGGCTTGTGCCAGGTGGAGGAGCGGGGCGGTCTGGAAGCCCCTGCCCCCCTGGAAGCGCTTACACTGCGCTCCTTCGGCTGTCCGCCGGGCGTCAGGCTGGCTTGCCAGGCGCGCTTGGCCGCTGACGCGACCGTCCGCCGGCTGCCGTAGCTTGTTCCCTTTCGCGAGGACCTAAGCATGGTGCGAGTCGGTGTCTGCCTTTCCGGTTGCGGTTTCCTTGACGGTGCCGAGATCCATGAGTCGGTGATCACGCTGCTGGCGCTCGACCGCGCCGGCGCCGAGGCGGTCTGCTTCGCGCCCGACGCCGAACAGATGCACGTCGTCGATCATCTCGGCGGCGAGGTCGCCGAGGGCGAGACCCGCAACGTGCTCCGGGAATCGGCCCGCATCGCCCGCGGGCAGGTCGTCGCCGCCGCGGCGGTGGACCCCGCCGAGCTCGACGCGCTGGTCCTGCCGGGCGGCTACGGCGCGGCCAAGAACCTGTCCGACTTCGCCGTCAACGGGCCGGCCTGCGCCGTCCACCCCGAGGTCTCCCGGGTGGTCCGGGCGGTCGCCGAGGCCGGCAAGCCCTTGGGGGTGATCTGCATCGCCCCCGCGGTCTGCGCCGCCGTCTTCCAGGAGTTCGCGCCGGCGGTGGAGCTGACCATCGGCAGCGACGCCGGCACCGCCGAGGCGCTGGAGAAGATGGGGGCCAAGCACGTCGTCTGCCCGGCCGGGGAGATCCACGTCGACGAGGGCCGCAACGTCATCAGCACGCCGGCCTACATGCTGGACTCGCGCATCTCCGAGGTCGCCGACGGCATCGAGAAGCTGGTGGCCAAGCTGATCGAGCGCTGCGGCGCCGGCATGTCCCCGGCCGGCTGACCGCGCGTGGCCAGCTCCCTGCGGAACGACGCCGCCCTGGGCTTCCGGGCCGGCCTGGCCCTGGGCCTCTTCGAGCTCGGCTTGGCGCTGCCGGCGCGATGGGGCGGGCTGGACGAGCCGCTGCTGCGCGGCCTGATGCTGCTCGTCCCCCTCGGCGCCTATCCGGTGCTGGGCGCCGCCTTGGCGCTCCTCGCCGGCCCGGCGGGCCGGAAGCTGCGCCTCCCGGGCGCCTTGCTGGTGCCGCTGGTGGCCCTGGCGCTGGCCGTCGTCGACCTCACCCGGGCGAGCGGCGCGCTGAGGGAGCCGCTGGCCTGGCCCTTCCTGGTCGCGGCCGCCGCCCAGCTGGTCTTGGTCCGCCGCCCCTGGCCGCGGCGCCTGCCCTACGGCCTGGTCGCCGCCTGCCTGCCGCTGGCCGCGGCCGGCGTCCTGGCCTGGCTGGCCGGGGACCGTGACCCGGCGCGGCTCGGCCCCGCTCCCGCGGCCGCCCCGGAAGGCGCCGGGGACGTCGTCCTGGTGACCTGGGACACGGTGCGGGCCGACGTCCTGCCGCCCTACGGTGGCACGGGGCTCGAGACCCCGGCCCTGGACCAGCTGGCCGGCCGCTCGGTGGTCTTCGAGGAGATGATCGCGGTGGCGCCGATCACCGGCCCGACCCACGCCACCCTGCTCAGCGGCCGGGTGCCGCCCAGCCACGGCCTGCGCTCGATGGGCACCACCGAGATCGCCGCCGAGGTGCCGCTGCTGGCGGAGTCCTTCCGCGCCGCCGGTTACGACACGGCGGCCTTCGTCTCGGCGCCGCCGCTGCGGGCCAAGAACGGCTTCGCCCGCGGCTTTCGGGTCTATGACGACCGGCTGCGGGCCGACCGCCTGCGGGCGCTGACCGAGATCGGCCCGCGCGAGATGGCGCTGGTGCGCTGGCTGCGGGAGAAGGTCGTCCACCACCGCGACGCCCAGCTGGAGGGCGCCGTGGTGCTCGAGCGCGCCCGCGCCTATCTGGAGGCCGCCGACCGGCCCTGCTTCCTGTGGCTGCACTTCTTCGACGCCCACGGCCCGCACGAGCCGGCGCCGGCCGCCGAGGCCAGGGCCCGCGCGCTCGCCGCCGGCGCCTTGCCCGCCGCCGCCGACCCGGAGGCCTGCGGCGAGAACCTGCTGCTCTACCGGGCGGAGATCATGGAGCTGGACGCGCTGCTGGGCGAGTTCATCGGGCTGCTCGAAGCCCGGGACCCGGGCTTGGCGCGCACCTCGATGCTGCTCACGGCCGACCACGGCCAGTGCTTCGGCGAGGGCGGCTACCGCAACAACCACACCTCCAGCCTTATGGACGCGACCCAGCACGTGCCAGCGCTGCTGCACCTCCCGGGCGGGCGCGAGGGCGGCCGGCGGGTCGCGGGACCGGTCTACCAGGCGGACGTCGCCGCCACCCTGGCGGCGCTAGCCGGCCTGGAGGCGCCGGAGGGCCACCAGGGCGTCGACCTGCTCCCGGCCGCCGCGGGCGGCACGCTGCCGGCCCGGGCGGCCTTCGGCGGCGGCTTCTACTTGGAGGCCTGGCAGGAGCGGCTCCGCACCGTGCGCCGCGGCGAGCAGCTCCACGACGAGCGGCTGCTCGGGATCCGGGCGCCGGGCTGGAAGCTGTTCTATCCGGTGGGGGACCCGGCGGCGGCGCGCCTGTTCCGCCTCGGCCCCGACGGCGAGGTGGAGCAAGCGCTGGACGGTTCGCCGCAGGCCGAGCCGCTCCGTAAGCTCTTGAACGAGACCGCCGCCAGCCTGCCGCGCGCCGTCGTCTCCGAGCGGGAGATGAGCGCCGAGGACAGCGCCGAGCTGGCGGCCCTCGGATACGTCGACGATGACGGCTAGCCTGCTCCTGATCCTCGCCGCCCTGCCCGCCCAGGCGCCGGTCCCGGCGCCCGCGCCGGCCGCCGCCCTCCACTCCGGCTTCCCGGAGCAGGACCTGCTCTCCTACGAGGTCTATCTCAAGGCCGACCCGAACGGGGGGGACCTGAGCGGCTCCTGCCGTTACCGCATCGCGGCGGTCGAGGCGCTGACCTCGGTCCGCTTCCACGCCGTCGACTCCGGGGCTTGGGCGCTCTCCTTCCACGACGAGGCCGGCGCGGCGCTGGCCTTCGAACGCGACCCGGCCGGCGTCGTGGTCGCGCTCGGCCGCACCGTCGCCGCGGGCGAGGAGTTCGGGCTGCACGCCGCCTTCTCCGGGACGCCGCCGGACGGCCTCTACCGGGTCGACAACCGGTACGGCGGCGCCGTGGTCTACACCGACCACTTCAGCGCCCGCGCCCGCGGCTGGCTGCCCTGCGAGGACCACCCCTCGGACCGCGCCGCCTTCGAGGTCCTGCTCGAGCACCCCGCGGGCACGACCAGCATCGGCAGCGGCGACTGGGGCGAGGCCGCCGCGCCGCCGCCGGCCGGCTGCCCCTGTCCTGCCCCGGGCGCCGGCGACGGCTGGGTGCTGAGCGGCGGCCGGACCGCCTCGGACCTGCCCACCTACCAGCTGGCCTTCTCGATCGGCCCCTACGCCCGGCTCGAGGAAGGAGGCGACGCCCGCCTGGTGCCGCACTACGTCTGGAGCAAGGACCGCACCCGCGCCCGCCGCGGCCTCAAGCACCACGCCGCCTGGATGGCGCAGATGGAGCAGGTCTTCGGACCCTACCCTTACTCCAAGTACTGCGTGGTCCAGGTGCCGACGCGGTGGGGGGGCATGGAGAACGCCGGCAACACCTGGATCATGGAGTCGCTCTTCGACTCGCGCGGTGCCGGCGTCGGCACCCTGGCCCACGAGTTCGCCCACATGTGGTTCGGCGACGGCGTCGGCTACGCCGAGTGGTGGGACTCCTGGCTGTCTGAGGGCTTCGCCAGCTACTTCGGCCCCTGGCTGCACGCCGCCCACGGCGGCGGCCCGCCGATGGCGCGCGAGATGGACGGCATCCGGCGCGCCTGGCTGCGCTCCAGCTCCGGCCGCCGCCGGCCGATCCGCTGGATGGACTTCGGCAAGCCCGACGACTTCTTCGGCAGCTCTTCGATCAACACCTATCAGAAGGGCGCCTGGGTCCTGCACATGCTGCGCGGCGAGCTCGGCGACGAGGCCTTCTTCGGCGGCATCGCCGGCTATTACCGCGAGCACGTCGGCGAGGCCCTGAGCACCGCCGACCTGGTGGCGAGCCTGGAGGCCTCGAGCGGCGCCGAGCTAGACGGCTTCTTCGAGCAGTGGCTGGACCGGCCCGGGTGCCCGGAGCTCGAGCTGATCTGGGGCGAGACCGGCCTCGAGGTGCGCCAGGTCCAGAGCCAAGGCTTGTATCGCTTCTGGCTGCGGCTGCGCTGGACCGACGCCGCCGGCAAGCAGCGCTCCGAGCGCTTCCGGATCGAGGCCGAGCGCAGCCACCTCGAGCTCGGAGGCGATTACCGCTCGCCGGTGGTCGACCCGGAAGTCGAGCTGCTCTATCGCAAGGTCTGAGACCGGCGCTGCTAGAATCCCGCGCGATGAGGAGCCGCGAACGCGTCCTGGAAGTCTGGCCCGAGATCGAGTGGATCGAGGCTGCGGAGCTCCGGGAGCAGGTGATCAACACCTGGCTGCTGGCCTTCGAGCGCAGCCCGTTGGAGCCCCAGGACCTGCTCGAGATCCCGTTCACGCTGCACGTCCCGGACTGCACCGTGACCTTCCTGGCCCACAAGCGCCTCGTCGTTCACCTGGCCCTGGCCTCGGCCGTGAAGATCGAGGAGTTCATGGGCAAGGCGATGCCGATCGACCGCGACACCCTCATCGCGGGCGCGATCCTGGCGGACGTCGGCAAGCTGCTCGAGTACGAGAAGGTCGACGGCAAGTGCGTGCAGTCCCGGCGCGGGCAGTACCTGCGCCACCCCTTCACCGGCGTCGGTCTGGCGCAGGAGTGCGGGGTCCCCGACCCGGTATGCCACGTCATCGCCGCGCACGCCGGCGAAGGAAACATGATCAAGCGCACCGCCGAAGCGTACGTGGTGCACCACGCCGACTTCATGACTTACGAGCCCTTGGTGAAGGGCCTGCGCTTCGACCACTGAGCCGACTCCTTTCGTAACCGACCGCGGCCTCGGGGGTAGAAGCCCGCCCGCTGGTCTTCGACCGCCGACCCCCTCGCCCAGCCCGGCACCATGTCTATCCTTTCGCACCCCTCGTGCCCGCAGGAGCCTGATCCTGCCGCCGCCTCTGACGTCGTCGAGCGCTTGCTCCAGGCGTGGGTGGACCCCGCCTTCCTCGCCGAGTGGGACGGCAAGATCCGGAGCACCAACGCCGCCTTCCGCGGATGGGCCCGGCTGCACAGCCTGCCCGAGCCGCAGACCCTGAGCCAGGTCCTGACCTACCGCAGCGAGGACCTGGGCTTGATCGACGGCCTCTGGGACGAGCTCCGCGCCGGCCGGACCTGGACCGGCAAGCGCCGCTTCCACCAGGCCGGAGGCGGCGAGCGCACCATCCGCATGCGCGTCTCGCCGATGGCCGGCGGCCCTTGGGGTCCGCCCTTCCTGGTGGTTCAATTCCTGGACCTCACCGCCGACCTCGAGGAGGTCGGGGCGGAGGCCGACCGCCAGCGCACCAACCTGCTGCTGGACCTGCTCGGCTCCACGGTCAGCGAGCTCGAGGCGCCGGTGCATTCGCTGCGCTGGCTCGCCGGGCTCACCGAGACCGACCTGGTCCACCTGCCCGGGAACCTGAGCGCCGGCCTTCGCGGCGCCCGGCGAGGCGCCCGGCGGCTCACCGAGATGTTCCGCAACGTCAAGGTCGGAGCGGATCAGGCCGCCCCGCCGCCGGAGGAGCAGGAGGTCCTGGTCCGGGCCCTGCTGACCGGGGCCCAGCCCTGGCAGTCGGCGCGGCTGCTGGACGAGCTGCACGCGGCCGGTGTGCGCTGCATCCTGCGCGTGGTCGCCGATCCGGTGGACGCCTCGGTGGCCATCGGCCGCGGCGAGACCGACGTGGTCCTGGTCGGGCAGGGCCTCGACCCGGACCCGGGCCTCGCCGACCGGCTGCGCGCCGAGCACCTCGAGGTGCCCGTCTTCGACCTCGCCGAGCAAGGCGGGGAGGCGCTCGGCCAAGCCATCCGCGAGGCCGTGCGGCGGCGGCTGCGCCAGGACTCGGCCGCCGCGGCCTGGCGCCGGATGGAGGAGGTGTCGTTGCGCGACCCCTTGACCGGAGTGCTCAACCGGCGCGCCTTCGACCGCTTCGCCCAGGTGGAGTTCCGCCGGGCCCAGCGCTACGGCATCCCGCTGGCCCTTGCCGTGCTCGACCTCGACCACTTCAAGGAGCTCAATGACCAGCTCGGCCACCCCTTCGGCGACCGGGTCCTGTCCTCCTTCGCCTCGGTGCTGTCCTCCTCGGCGCGGGAGTCCGACGTCGTGGCCCGGCTGGGCGGCGATGAGTTCGTGATCTTGATGCCCCACACCGACGGCGCCGGCGGCCTCTCCCTGGTCGAGCGGACCCGGGCCGAGGGGGAGGAGGTGCTGCGGAAGATGGCGCCGACGGTGCACCCGGCGCCCGGCGTGTCGGTCGGACTGGCCAGCGCGCCGCCCGGCGAGCTGCGCCGCTTCAGCGAGCTCCTGCAGCGAGCGGACGAGGCCTTGTACCGCGCCAAGCGGGCCGGGAGGAGCCGGTCCAATCTCCTGAAAAGCGGTCTTTAGTCTTTATTCATAAAGGACTAGCTAGGGTTTTCGAAAGTTAGGATTTTTGTTTTAGGGCGGGCCGGCAAGGGTCGATAGAGGCGCGATTCACCTCTGGGCCACGGACCGCCAACGAGCGCGACGGGCCATCCGACTCCCGCTACCGGGAGGCTCATCATGCGACTGAAACTGACATTTTCTCTCCCCGGGCTTGCCGCCCTCCTCATCGCCTCTTGCGGCGGCGGCGGCAGTTCTTCTAGCAGCGGCGGCTCCGTCAGCGGCCTCAGCCTCCCCGACAGCATGTCGGTGGTGACCGCCACCGGCTCCTCGGGCGGCGGCTCAACGATCGCCCCCGGCGCGGGCACGGGCAGCTTCCCCGCTGACTGCGAGTACTTTACGGACGAGTCCTTCGAGCACGTCTGGGACCGGTCGATCGAGCCGCTCGAGCTGATCAACGAGATCCTCGACATGACCGGGCAGACCGCCGCTGACGAGATGGTCAACGAGGGAGCCTACCGCGCCCTGATCGACGCCTCCTTGGCCGAGAAGGGCGGCGAGTCGGGCGGTTCCTCCTCCGGCCAGTCCTCCGGCACGACCCAGGAGTTCGAGGAGTGGACGGTGCGCAGCACCCGCGAGGACAACGACTCGCCGATGTTCGTGCGCATGTGGGTCCCCGAGGAGGAAGAGTTCTTCAACGGCATGATCTACGGCCACGGCCGCATCGTCGAGGAGCCGAGCGACACCAACCCCTTCGGCAAGTTCGTGCTCAACTTCGCCATGAAGGAGACCTTCTCTGGCCCGCTCTTCTTCAAGGGCGTGCTCAAGACGGAGTCCGCCGGCGCCGGCCGGATCGGCTTCAGCTTCTTCGAGGAGGCCGGCAAGGGCCTGAGCCTGCCGCACGACCCGGGCGAATTCTCCGACGAGGTCATGGTCCGCGTCGACATGGCCGCCGACCAGCTCAGCGGCGTGGCGCGGGTCCGCAACCGCTTCCGCGAGAACTTCGGCCCCGGCGGCGACAGCGGCATCCTCAGCGAGGAGTACCTGATCGCCTTCAACACCACCCACTTCCTGCGCCAGACCGTCGGCGGGGACACCGAGCTGTTCCACCGCGACCAGTTCGAGCGCAGCACCTGGCGCTACAACCTCTACGACGCCGAGGGTTCCAACATCGGCAACAACGTCGAGCGCAACTCGGGCTTCGGCATCCGCACCTCCGGCGGCGACTTCGGCTGGGTCGGGTACTGGGGCATGTGGCTGGAGCCGGGCGTCACCGTGAACAACGGCGACACCGTCTACCGCGAGCAGTTCGGCCCGCAGCAGGGCGACCCGGCGGCCTACACCGTGGTCAAGGCCCCCGGCCGGCTGATCCAGAACACCAAGAACACCCTGGCCCTGTCCGAGGTCGACGGCGACGAGTTCCGCTACTGGGAGTTCGATCAGCAGACCTACACCCACTCCGAGTTCAAGGTCGTCTACGAGCACTCCGGCGGCACCTTCACCAAGACCGACGTCTGGGATTGGGACGAGAACGAGTGGGTCGCTCTCGAGACCCCCGAGGTGATCAGCCTCTCGCCGGGTGACTGGCTCCACCTCTGGTCGGACAGCCTCGGCGGCTCGATCAACTACGTCTACGGCGACACCACCCTGACCTACTGGAAGGAGGTCTTCGTCGACGGCGACAACGCCGACCTGTTCCCCTCCAGCGTCACCGAGGCCACCCTCTACGGCATGATCGAGTGCCTGCGCACCGGCATCACTGGCGCCGAGGCGGAGGCCGGCGACGTCTACCTCACGGAAGGCAGCGTCTCCTCGCCGCACACCTTCGAGTTCCAGAAGTCGGACCTCGCGCTCTACTACGACCCGGGCTCCGGCCTGGCCCAGGTCGGTCTCGCGAGCGGACAGGAGCCCAGCACCGGTCCCTACATGTGGGGCATGCGCACCGGCCCGCTGCTGCCGAACCACCCCAACACCTACGGCGGCATCTCGAACCCCTGGGACGCCTGGAACGCGGACGTCTTCTACGTCTACGAGACCGGTCACAACGACTGGAACAAGACCGTGTCGCTGACCGACTCGCTCGGCGAGACCGTGAGCTTCGACCCGCCGCTGGTCTTCACCTACACCCACAGCACCGACAACGACGCCAACGGCCTCAGCACCCACGACGGCCGCACCGTCCAGCTGGAGTACAACGGCAACGGTGACCTGTGGGGCATCCCGCACGACGGCATCGACCTGAACGGCGACGGCGAGCCGGACTTCTGGCAGCCTGAGTTCTCGATCGCGGACGGCGTGGCGATGGGCCCGAGCGGCACCGAGTACGTGATCAAGGCCACCGAGACCGAGCTGCACCTGGCCGAGGACAGCTCGGGCAGCACCAGCCTGACCCTGGACGGGGCCTCCAGCCTGGAGCTGCCGGACGGCTCGGACTTCACCAACCCCGCGACCGTCGAGAAGCCGGTCGTGACCGACCCGCCGGCGGTCATCGCTGGCGTGGTCCAGTAATCATCTTCCTCTTGGAGGCGGCGCCGTTCCGGCCGAGGCCGGGGCGGCGCTCGCTATTCGGAGGGGGGCGGCCATCTTGTCGGCGCCCAACCCGTTGGAATCCTGCATCACCGCCGCCCTGTTGTCATGGGTCATGACGTGGCGCGGGCGGACCGTGACGGAATCCCCGGAGCGGACCTCAACACCAGCTTCCAGGCCGACGGAGTCGGCCTGGACGATCTTCTCGACGAGGTTCTGTGGTATCGACGTGTTCTCTACCAGCGCTCCCGGCGCCTCCGCCGGCGCCTTTCCTTCCCGGTTTTCTTCCCACCTGTGGTAGCCTCTGCCTCTCACCGGGGAGCCGTCCCCCCTGGTGTGGAGAAACATGAGCGAATGGCAAACCTCGCAACCGTCCTGAAGACTGAGATCCGGCGCCTCGCCCGAAGCGAAGCCCGGGCACTGACCGCCGAGCTGCAGAAGGGCTTCCGCCGCGAGCGCCAGCGGGTCGCCGCCCTGCGCAAGCAGGTCGCCGAGCAGGAGAAGGAGCTCCGCGCCCTGCGCAAGGCGGTCGCCGCCGCCGGCGCCGCTCCGTCCGCTCCCGAGGCCCCGGCCGGCGGCCCGGCGCCGATCCGCTGGCGCAAGGACACGATCGCGGTGCTCCGCAAGCGCCACGACCTGTCCCAGGCCGCCCTGGCGAAGCTGCTCGGGGTGGGCCTGAACACGGTCTGGTCCTGGGAGAAGGGGCGCTCGAACCCCCGCAGCAAGCAGCTCCACGGCATCGCCGAGCTGCGCGCGCTGGACAAGAAGGCCCTGGCCGAGCGCCTGGAGGCCGTGGGGCTGAGCAGCGGCCGCAAGAAGCCGGGGCGGAAGCCGGGAGCGGCCGGCGGGAACACCCGCAAGCCCGCCAAGGCGGCCAAAACTTCCCGCAAGACCACCAAGAAGAAGGCGGCCAAGCCCAAGCGAAAGCCCAAGCGGACCGTCCGTTCCAAACGATGATCGAAGGCGGCCGTCGGCCGCCCCGCCGCGATGCAGCTCACCGCCCTCCTCCTCGCCCTGTTGCCCCAGGACCCCGCCGGCGCCGCCCAGCCGAGCGAGGTGCTGGAGCCCCTCACCGACTTCTCGGTCCTCAGTCAGCCCGCCCCGGCCGGCGCCGCCCTCCGGGTCTTCCAGGGCCGGACGACCGCTCCCGGAGCCGAGCTGCTGCGACTGGACGGGCCGGCGGTGGTGCGGCGGATCTGGCTGCCGCGGGCGGAGGGGACCCTCGCCTTCCACTTCGGCGGCGCGAACGAACCCGCCCTGGTGCTCGACCCGGCGGCGGCCGGCGCGCCCTTCGCCGGCCAGCTGGTCCGGCGCCCCGGCGGCGCCTTCGACTCCCTGCTCCCGGTGCCGGTCCCGGCCGGGGGCCGGGTCACGGCCTCGGCCGCCGGGCTCGATTACCGGATCGAGGTCGAGCTGCGGAGCAGCGCCGACGGCCTCGAGCTTCCCGACGGCGGCTACTGGCAGCGCCAGGGGGAGGCCTACGGCCTGGCCTCGGACATGATCGAGCGCGGCGAGTTCCTGCTCCAGCCGCGGCAGCGGACCACCACCATGGGCCGGATCCGAACCAACAGCCGGATCAGCTCCACCATTCGCCGCGCCGGCACCGTGCACGGCGTTCGCCTCCAGGTCACCAACGCCGCCGACCTGGATCTGGAGCAGCTCTTCCGCGGCCTGAGGCTGCGCATCTCGGCCGACAAGGCCACCCAGGTCGACGTGCCGCTGGGCGATTTCTTCGGCGCCAGCTCCGCCTTGCCGGCGGGCAGCTCCCACCTGCTGCGGGCCACCTACGACCCGAAGGACGGCCTGATCTTGGAGTCCTTCCTGCCGATGCCCTTCTCCGACGGCATCAAGCTCGTGGTCCTCAACGAGTCTTTCGAGGTGCCGCTGTGCCGCCTCTACCTCTACTGGTCTGAGGCCGAGCCCGGCCCGTGGCGGCTGCACGCCGCCTGGAACCGCGTGGCCGGGGCCCAAGGCGACTTCCGCTGCCGCCTGCTCGAGGCCGACGGCCCCGGCCGCCTGCTCGGCGCCGGCGTGGCGCTGAAGGGGGAGGGCTACACCGGGGCGGTGGACCCGAGCGGCTACTTCGGTCTCGCCGCCGGGCCGCTAACGCCCGGCCGGACCGCCTTCCAGGGGGTCGGGCAGGGGAACGGCTGGACCTCCTTCGATCGCCTGATGCCGGGCGGCGGCGACGTCTTCGAGGACTCGCTCGTCTTCGAGCTGCCGTTGCAGCTCGGCGAGCAGCCGGTGGACCTGGCGACGATCGCTTGGTGGTACGGACCCGCCGAGGCTGGCCACGGCTTCGGCGAGCTGCCGGACACGGTCGATCGCGCCTTGCGCTGAGCGGTCGTCGGCGCCGGGCGGGCCTACAATCCGGCGCTATGAGCTCCAGCGAAGCCCAGCAGCGACTGACCGCCCTGTGGGGAGAGATCTCCGACCTGAACTCCGCCAGCGCCGTGTTGCAGTGGGACCAGGAGACCTACCTGCCGCCGCTGGGCCAGGCCGGTCGCGGCCGCCAGCTCGCCACGCTGGCCGGCATCTGGCATGAGAAGATCACCGCGCCGGCCCTGCGCGAGGCGATCGAGGACTGCGAGGCCGAAGCCGATCCGGGCGGCGACCTCGAGGCCCTCGCCCGCGAGGCGCGCCGCCGCTACGACCGCGCCGCCCGGGTGCCGGCGGCGCTGACGAAGGCCATCGCCGAGGCCAACAGCGCCGGCCTGGCCGCTTGGCAGGCCGCGCGCGAGGCCTCCGACTACTCGTTGTTCCGCGACCACCTCGAGCGCTCGGTGGCGCTGCGCAAGGAGCAGGCGGCCGCGATCGACGGCAGCCGTCCGGCCTACGACGTGCTCATGGACGAGTACGAGCCCGGCGCCACCGAGGCGCAGCTGGCGCCGGTCTTCGCCGAGCTCCGCGAGCAGCTCGCGCCCTTGATCCAGGCGGTCGCCGACAGCGGCGTGGTGATCGACGAGGCGCCCGCGAAGGGCCAGTTCCCCGAGGCCGCCCAGCGCGCCTTCGGGGTCGAGGTGGCCGAGGCCATGGGCTTCGACTTCGAGGCCGGCCGCCTCGACAAGACTACCCACCCCTTCTGCACCACCTTCGACCTGCAGGACGTGCGCATCACCTGGCGCCTGCAAGAGGACGACTTCCGGCCGGCGCTGTTCGGCATCATGCACGAGGCCGGGCACGGCCTCTACGAGCAGGGCCTGCCGGCGCGCTGGCAGGGCACGCCGCTCGGCGGCGCCGTGTCGCTCGGCGTCCACGAGTCGCAGTCGCGGCTGTGGGAGAACGTGGTCGGCCGCTCGCGCGCCTTCTGGCAGTGGGCCATGCCGCGCTTCGAGCGCCACTTCCCCGACGCCGCCGGCCGCAGCGTCGACGCCTTGTGGCCGGCGCTGCACACGGTCAAGCCGAGCTTCATCCGGGTCGAGGCCGACGAGGGCACCTACAACCTGCACATCGCCGTGCGCTTCGAGATCGAGCGGCGGCTGTTCGCCGGCGAGATCGACATCGACGAGCTGCCGCAGGCCTGGGACGACGCTTATCAGGAGCTGCTCGGCATCCGGCCGTCGGATCCCGCCGAGGGCGTGCTCCAGGACATCCACTGGGCGATGGGGGCCTTCGGCTACTTCCCGACCTACACCCTCGGCAACCTGATCTGCGCCCAGCTCTACGAGACCGCGACCGGGGAGCTCGGCGACCAGGAGCCGGACTTCGCCCGCGGGGAGTTCGGGCCGCTGCGCGGTTGGCTGCGCGAGAAGGTGCACGACGCCGGCTCGCGCTGGCCGGCGATGGAGCTGGTCGAGCGGGTGACGGGCGCGCACCTCACGGCGCAGCCCTTCCTGCGCGCGATCCGCGGCGTGACCGAGCAGGCCTACGGCATTCAATTGGCGGCGGTCTGAGCCGCCGGGGAGTCGGCGAGCAGGCCGAGGCGCCCGGCGAGGTCGTCCGGCGCGACCCCGGCGCGGGCGGCGTAGTCGGCGAGCTGGTCGTCGCCGAGGCGGCCGACCCCGAAGTAGCAGGCCTTGGGGTGCGCCAGGTAGAGGCCGCAGACCGAGGCCGCCGGCTCGATGGCCAGGGTCTCGGTGAGGCGGGCGCCGGTCGCCCGCTCGGCCTCGAGCAGGCCGAAGAGGGTGCGCTTCAGGCCGTGGTCGGGGCAGGCCGGGTAGCCGGGGGCGGGCCGGATGCCGCGGTAGGCCTCGGCGATCAGGCCGGCGTTGTCGGGCGCCGGACCGCTCTCGTAGCCCCACAGCTCCCGCCGCACCCGCTCGTGCAGGCGCTCGGCGAAGGCCTCGGCGAGGCGGTCGGCCAGGGCCTTGGCCAAGATCGCCTGGTAGTCGTCGTGGTCGGCCTCGTAGCCGGCGACGACCGCGTCCAGGCCGAGGCCGGCCGTGACCGTGAACATCCCGAGCCAGTCCTCGGCGCCGCTCTCGCGCGGCGCGACGAAGTCCGCCAGGCACAGGTTGGTGGCGCTGGAGCGGCCGCGGCGCTGCTGCCGCATCATCGGCAGCCGGGCCCGCTCGGCGCGGCGGCTCTCGTCGGCGTAGACCACGACGTCGTCGCCGTCGGCGGCGGCCGGGAACAGCCCGGCCACCCCGGCGGCGCGGACCGCGCCGCTCAGCCGCCACCGTTCGAGCAGGGCCAGGGCGTCCCGGTGCAGGGCGCGCGCCTGGGCGCCGGCGGCGGGGTCGTCGAGGATCGCCGGGAAGCGCCCGGGCAGCTCCCAGGTCTGGAAGAAGGGGCTCCAGTCGATCCGCTCCGCCAGGGCGTCGAGCGGCTCGTCCGGGAAGCGGTGCAGGCCCGGCTGCCGCGGCCGGTCGACCGCCCCGGCGGCGGGGCTCCAGTCCAGGCGCGGCTTGCGCTGCCGCGCCTCCTCCAGGCTGAGCAGCTTGCGCCGCTCGCCGCCGCCGGCGTGGCGCTCCCGGCGCCGGCCCTGGTCGGCGGCGTTGGCCTCGACGAAGGCGTCCCGCTGCTCGGGCGAGGTCAGGCTGGCCGCGACCCCGGCGGCGCGCGAGGCGTCGGCGACGTGGACTACCGGGCCGCGATACTCGGGCGCCAGCTTGACCGCGGTGTGGGCGGGGGAGGTGGTGGCGCCGCCGATCAGCAGCGGCAGCGCCGAGCCCTCGCGCTCCAGCTCGGCGGCGACGTGGCGCATCTCCTCGAGGGAGGGCGTGATCAGCCCGCTCAGGCCGAGCAGGTCGGCGCCCTCGGCCCGCGCCGCCGCCAGGATGTCCTGGGCCGCCACCATCACCCCGAGGTCGACCACGCGGTGGCCGTTGCAGCCCAGCACGACGCCGACGATGTTCTTGCCGATGTCGTGGACGTCGCCCTTGACCGTCGCCAGGACGATGGTGCTGCGGGCCTCGCGCGGGCCTTCGCCGGCGCTCTCGAAGTGCGGCTCGAGCCAGGCCACCGCCTTCTTCATGACCCGCGCGCTCTTGACCACCTGGGGCAGGAACATCTGGCCGGAGCCGAACAGCTCGCCGACCCGGTCCATGCCGGCCATCAGCGGGCCCTCGATCACCGCCAGCGGCGAGCCCAGCTCGGCCATGGCGGCCGCGGCGTCCTCCTCGGCGTAGTCGGCCACGCCCTGCACCAGCGCGTGGCGGATCCGCTCGGCCACCGGCAGCTCGCGCCAGGCCAGCGTCGCCTCCGCCTTGGCCCCGCCTCGGCCGCGCAGGGTCTCCGCCAGCGCCGTCAGGCGCTCGGTGGCGTCCGGGCGGCTGTTCAGCACCGCGTCCTCGGCGCGCTCGCGCAGCTCCGGGTCGAGCTGGTCGTAGACCGCCAGCTGGCCGGCGTTGACGATGCCCATGTCCAGGCCGGCGCGCACCGCGTGGTAGAGGAACACCGAGTGCATCGCCTCGCGCACCGGCTCGACGCCGCGGAAGGCGAAGCTCAGGTTGCTGACGCCGCCGCTGGCCAGGCAGTCCGGGTGGCGGCGCTTGAGCTCCGCCACCGACTCCAGGAAGTCGCGGGCGTAGTCGTCGTGCTCCTCGATGCCGGTGGCGATCGCCAGCACGTTGAGGTCGTAGATGATGTCCTGCGGCGCGAAGCCGAGCTCCTCGACCAGGACGGCCCAGCTGCGCTCGACGATCTCCATGCGCCGGGCGCAGGTGGCGGCCTGGCCCCGCTCGTCGAAGGCCATCACGACCACCGCGGCGCCGTAGCGGCGCGCCAGCCGCGCCCGGCGCCGGAACTCCTGCTCGCCGTCCTTCAGCGACAGCGAGTTGAGCACGCACTTGCCCTGAGCGTTCTTCAGGCCTTCCTCGAGCACCTCCCAGCGCGAGCTGTCGATCATGACCGGCACCCGGGCCACGTCGGGCTCGGCGGCGATCAGGCGCAGGAAGCGGCGCATCGCCGCGACGCCGTCGAGCATGCCCTCGTCCATGCAGACGTCGATCAGCTGGGCGCCGTTCTCGACCTGCTGGCGGGCCACGGCCACCGCGGCCTCGTAGTCGTCGCCGAGCACCAGCTTGGCGAAGCGGCGCGAGCCGGTGACGTTGGTGCGCTCGCCGACGTTGACGAAGTTCGAGTCCGGGCGGATCACGGCCGCCTCGAGGCCGCTGAAGCGGGGCAGGCCGTCGGCCGAGGCAGGCTGCCGCGGGGCCACCCCGTCGACCGCCGTCACCATCGCCCGCACGTGCTCGGGGGTGGTGCCGCAGCAGCCGCCGACCAGGTTGACCAGGCCCCGCTCGGCGAAGCCGCGGAGCAGGTTGGCCATGGTCTCCGGGTCCTGCCGGTACTCGCCGAACTCGTCCGGCAGGCCGGCGTTCGGATAGCAGAGGACCGGGACCGGGGCCAGGCCGGCGATCTCCTCGACGTGCGGCCGCAGCTCCTCGGCGCCGAGGGCGCAGTTGAAGCCGACCGCCGCCAGCGGGAAGTGGGCGATCGAGGTCCAGAAGGCCTCGACGGTCTGGCCGGAGAGGGTCCGGCCGCTGGCGTCGGTGATCGTCCCCGAGACCGCCACCGGGACCGCGTCGCCGCGGGCCTCGAACAGCCGGCTGATGCCGAACAAGGCGGCCTTGCAGTTGAGGGTGTCGAAGACGGTCTCCACCAGCAGCAGGTCGGCCCCGCCGTCGACCAGGCCGCGGGCGGCCTCCTCGTAGGAGTCCGCCAGCTCGTCGAAGCTCACGCCGCGCTTACCCGGGTCCTCGACGTCGGGGGAAAGCGAGGCGGTGCGGTTGGTCGGCCCGAGCGAGCCGGCGACGTAGCGCGGCTTGGACGGGTCGGCGGCGCTGTACTCGTCCGCCGCTCGGCGCGCGATCTCAGCCGCGGCGCGGTTGATGGCGTAGCAGTGCTCGGCCACCCCGTAGTCGGCCTGGCTGATGCTGGTGGCGGTGAAGGAGTTGGTCTCGATCAGGTCGGCGCCGGCGTCGAGGTACTGCCGGTGGACCGACTCGACCACGTCCGGCCTGGTCAGGCACAGGAGGTCGTGGTCGCCCTTCAGGTCCTGCGGGTGGTCGCGGAAGAGCTCGCCGCGGTAGTCAGCCTCCTCCAGGCCGTGGGACTGGATCAGGGTGCCGGTGGCGCCGTCGAGCACCAGGATGCGCCGCTGCAGCAGCGCGGCGAGGGCGGGGCGGGCGGGGGGGGAACTCATGCCAGCTGGTGCACCGCCTCGATGACCTCGATGGCGGGCTCGACCTTGTTGAAGGGGGCGGAGATCTGGTAGCCCTGGACCATCGCCCCGATGCGCTCGACGGTCTCGGCGGCGATGGCGACGCCCTCGGCCGCGGCGTCGCCCGCCTCCTCGGCGCGGCGCATGCGCTCGAGGACGGGGTCCGGCACCACCACGCCGGGCACCTCGCTGGCGAGGAATTCGGCGTTGCGCAGGCTGCGCAGCGGCCACAAGCCGGCCAGCACCGGCGGGTGGCCGTCGGGCAGCTGCTCCAGCGCCTGCTCGAGGGCGTCGGCGTCGAAGACCGGTTGGGTGATGAAGAAGCCCACCCCGGCCAGGGTCTTCCAGCGGAAGCGGGAGAGCTCGCGCTCCATGTCCACCGCGGTGTGGTTGAAGGCGGCGCCGAAGCAGAAGTGGGTCTGGGCCTTCATGGCGTTGCCGCCGAGGTCGAGGCCGTGGTTCAGGTGGTCGATGACGTTGCACAGCCCGATCGAGTCGACGTCGAAGACCGCCGTCACGTCCGGGTAGTTGCCCTTGTAGGGCGGGTCGCCCGTGATCACCAGCAGGTTGCGCAGGCCGAGGGCCTCGGCGCCCATCAGGTCGGACTGCATGCCCAGCAGGTTGCGGTCGCGGCAGCAGTAGTGGACCAGGGTCTCGATGCCGACCTCGCGCTCGAGGATCACCGCGGCGGCGGTGTTCGACAGCCGCGCCGAGGCCCGCGGCCCGTCCGGCAGGTTGATGCAGGTGGCGCCGGCGGCCTTCACCGCCTTCCCGGCCTCGATCACCCGGTCCATGACTGGGGTGTGCGGCGGCAGCAGCTCGACGCTGATCGGGCGCTCCCCGGCCCGCAGCCGTCGACCGAGCTCGGAGCGCTGCTCCAGCGGCAGCGGCCGCAGCGGCCGCTCGGCCACGACCTCGGCCCGCGGCCGCGCCTGGGCCGGCGGCGGCGCCGTCACGCCGCTGGCCTGGAAGGCGCGCGCGGCGCTCGCGAGCGAGCGGACGTGCTCCGGGGTGGTGCCGCAGCAGCCGCCGACGATGCGGCCGCCGGCCTGGAGGAAGCGGCGGGCGAAGCGGGCGAAGTAGTCCGAGCTGGACTCGAAGAAGACCCGGCCGTCGATCTCGCGCGGCATGCCGGCGTTGGGGCGGGCCGACAGCGGCAGCTCGGTGACCTGGGCCATGCGCAAGGCGCCCTCGAGCACCGCCCGCGGCCCAGTCGAGCAGTTCAAGCCCAGGGCGTCGGCGCCGGCGGCCTCGAGCTGCTGGGCGGCGTTCTCGACCGTGGTGCCGAGCAGGGTGCGGCCGGAGTTGACCACGGTGATGTGCGCGAGCACCGGCTTGTCGCTGACGGCGCGGATGCCGTTCAGGCACTCGACCGCCTCCTCGACGTTGGAGAAGGTCTCGAGGCTGAAGCCGTCGACCAGCGGCTCCAGGCGCGCCGCCACCTCCTGGAAGGCGATCCGCGCCTCCATCTTCGAGATCCGGCCCAGCGGCTCGATCTGCGGCCCCAGCGGCCCGATGGCGCCGAGCACGAAGCCGCGGCCCTCGGCCGCCTCGCGCGCCAGATTGCCCGCCGCCTCCAGCATCGCCTCGAGCTCCTGCTCGCGGTGGAACTGGTCTAGCTTGTAGCGGTTGGCGCCGAAGCTGTTGGTCTGGACGCCCTGGGCGCCGGCGTCGAGGAAGGCGGCGTGGATCTCGCGGACCCAGTCCGGCCGGTCCAAGTTGGCGGCTTCGAAGCAGTCCTGGAAGGACAGGCCGCGCTCGTTGAGCGAGGTCCCCATCGCCCCGTCGAGCACCAGCACGTGGTGGCGGAGGCGCTTGCGGAGGGGTTCCGAATCGTGGCGGGTGTTCATGGCCGTCTCTGCTCCCGGTGACGGAGGGACAGGCCTGTTCACCATGTTCGAACGGAGCACCGCTCAGGACTTGCCACCTTCGTTCCGGTTGCCGCCGGATCGGGTTGGCCGGGCATCGCAGGGCCTGTCCCTCCGCCCGTCTTCATGGGTGGAGACAGCATAGGGGGGATTCGACGGCGCTTCCAGCAGCATTCGGGGACCGGCCTCGTCCGTCGCGTCGTTACCGTTCGACGGCCCCGGTCTACCGGGATGGAATCTCGCGCATCGATGAAGCTCCTGGCGCCGACCCTGCTCCTCGTCCTGCTGCTGGCCGCCCTGGTCCTGTTCTTCCAGGAGGAGCCGGACGCGGCCCGCGGCCCCGTCGACGCGACCTCGACGGGAGCCATCGAGCCCGCGGGCGGCGGCGCGCTCCGGCCCGCTCCCGACGGAGCGTCCTCCCTCCCCAGGGAACGGCGGAGCGAGGCCTCCCCGGCCCCAGCGCTGAAGGCTGGCGAGATCGGCTGGCACGGCCTCGTGACGGTGGGGGACGGGGAGCCGGTGGCCGGGGTCCTGCTCTCGGCCGAGAGCGGCGGCCGGCAGCACCGCGCCTGGACCGGACCCGACGGCCGCTACCGGCTGATCCTGCCGCCGCCGCCGGCGGCCGCGGCCGCGGCTCGGGCCGCGGACCTGCCCGTGCTCGAGATCTCCCCGGAGAACGGTCTTGCCTACGGCGATCACGCCGAGGTGGCGCCGGCCCAGCCCCTCGCCCGGGCCGACTACGTGCTGAGGCGCGGCCTGGCGGTCCGGGTCCGCGTCCTGGACCGCGACGGCAACCGGCCCCTCGCCGGGGTGCCCGTGCAGGGCTGGCGCCAGGCAGGCCCGTTCTTCGCCCAGGCCCTCAGCGACGCCGACGGCGTGGCGGTGATCCACGTCACCAGCTTCGGCGAGTGCTGGTTCGGCATCGACTCCGCCGCCGACTGCCTGCCGGTCGAGGCCACGGTCTGGATCGACCGGGAAGGTCAGGAGGTGATCCTCCGGAGCGCTGCCCTGCCGGAGCGGATCCGGCTCCAGGCGGTCGACCAGGGGAGCGGCCAGCCCTTGGCGGGCGCGCGCTTCTCCTGGGCTGAGGGCGGCGCGGCGGACGCCCGCTGGTCCTTCGCCGCGCCGCCGCCGCGCGGCGCGTTGCCCAGCGCGGGGGGCAGGATCGACGTCGCGGCGCCGGCGCGGCCGGCGGGGGTGCTGGTCGAGGCGCCCGGTCATCTCGCCGCGGTCGCCTATGCGCTGGGGACCAGTGACCGCTTCGAGCCGGTGCCGATGACCGCGCTCGAGGAGCTGCCCATTCAGGTGCTGCGCGGCGGCCAACCCGCGGCGGCCCGGTTGAGCTGGCGGCTCGAGGAGGACTGGACCTGCGTGCCCGACGAGCTCGAGCATGGCTTCGACCGGCCGGCGCTGGACGCGAGTCCGTGGCGCTACCAGGACCGCACCGACGCCCAGGGCTGGGCCGCCCTGCGCTGGCCCCGAGGGGGCCACGCGATGCTCTCCGAGCTGGTGGTGGAGCCGGAGGGCGGCGTCCCGATCCACTTCGGCGACATCCGGCGCTACCAGATGCCGGAGGCGCCTTGGACCCTGGAGCTCGGGGCGGGCACGGCCGAGGTCCTCTTCCGGGTCCTCGACGCCGCGGGGCGACCCGTGGCCGGTGCGGAGCTGCGAGCCTGGGTAGGGTCGGAGGGGCCCCGCGACAGCTTCGACCAGGCTCGCCGGGTGGGCCTGCGCGGCGGCCTCGGCCAGTGGCTCACCGCGGCCGACGGCGAGCTCCGGGTCCGCGCGCCTGCTCCCGGTGGCCTCGGCTGGGTCTGTCAAGGCCGCCGCGGTCGCCTGCCGGAGCCGCTGGCGCCGGGGGAGCAGCGCCTGGTCGAGCTGCGCTTGGAAGCGCCCGGAGACTCCGGGGCGAGCCTGAGCGGCCGGCTCTGGCCGCCTTCGCCGGGCTGGACCGAGAGCTTGGAGGACCTCAAGGTCCTGGCCGAGCCGCTGGGGGCGCTGGAGGCCGAGACCGCCTACGACAAGCTGGATTCGACCGGCGCCTTCGCCTTCTCCGGCCTCGCTCCGGGTGACTATCGCCTGACCCTCCAGGACTCCGCGGACACCACGGGGCCGTCCGTGGTCGCTCGAGCCGGGGACGAGGGCGTGCGGATCCCGAGCCCGCCGCTCCACTACTACCTGGTCGAAGCCCGCGGCGTGGACGGCCGGCTGCTGGAGGAATGGGGTGTGGCCGCCTTCCGCGGCGGCGAGCGGGTCCGTTGGCTGTCCGGGGAACCCGGCGAGCCGGCGATCGAGGAGGCCCTGCTCGCCCCCTACGACCTGCTGGTCATCGAGGCCGACGGCCACGCCGCCGCCGCCCTCCAGCCGCCGCTACGGCCCGACCAGCTATGCCGCGTGGAGGTCACCCTCGAGCCCGGCCGCGAGCTGATCTTGTCCTTCTCAGAGGACTGCCCGTGGCGGCAGCGCTTCCAGGGCTTCCGGGTGCTGCCCAGCCCGGGCATGGCGGCTCCGCCGGTGATCCGCTCGCCGTACTGGGACGCCGCTCCCCGTGGTCGCTTCCGTCTCCAGCCGGTCGACGCCGGCGGCGAACCGCTCGGGCCGGAGGTGGTGGTTCCGGCCGGGGCTGGGGCGACCGAGGTGGAAGTCGGCGGGGCGGCGCCGCGCTAGATCTCCGCCCCGATTCGCGGCCGGTCCCGAGTCGTGAAGGACCCGCAGGGCTGCGGGGTCATCGCCGACGGATTGAGCGTGCCTGCCTGAGCGGACTCTCTTGGGCTCGCCGAGTCGTTCAGTCGCGCCGCTTCAGCATCAGTCGGTCGATCCACCGGTCGGGCAGCCAGTTGGCTGCCCGCACCGCCATCTTGGCGTCCTTGCCGACCACGTAGCGGGTCCTCGGCTTGGCCGACTCCAGGGCGTGGCGCACGGCCTCCGCCACCTCGGCGGCCGGGATCGCCCGCGCCACCGCCTTGGCGACCAGCCCCTCGGCCGCGGCGAACATGTCGCCGTAGAGCCGCTCCGCCTCCTCGGGCAGCTCCTCCGCCATGCGCTCGGCATCGGCGCTGGAGGTGTCCCAGATCTCGCTCTGGACCGCCCCCGGTTCGACCAGCGCCACCCACATGCCTTGCGGGATCAGCTCGCGCCGCCAGCTGTCGCTGAGCCCCTCCAGCCCCCACTTCGAGGCGTGGTAGGCGCCCAGCATCGGCCCGGCGATCCGCCCGGCCATCGAGCTGACGTTCACCATCCGGCCGGCGCCGCCGCGCAACAGCGGCAGGAAGGCCTGCCCGACCCGCAGCACCCCGGTCAGGTTGATGTCCAGCTGCCGTTCGAAGTCCTCGACCGGCAGGAACTCCAGCGGCCCCGGCACCGCCACCCCGGCGTTGTTCACCAGCCCCTGAAGACCCGCGCCCTGCAACGCCTCGCCCACCGCCTCCGCCGCCGCGGCGACCGCGTCCCCGTCCCTCACGTCCAGCAGCACCGGCTCCGCGCCCACCCCCCTCAGGCGCTCCGCGTCGCCTTCGGTCCGCACCCCCGCGAACACCCTCCAGCCCCGCGCGACCAGCAGCTCGACACAAGCCGCCCCGATCCCCGACGAGCAACCCGTCACCACCGCCGCCCTGCCTTCCATGCCCCAAGCCTAGTCCGCCCCGAGCCGCCACGCACCTGACCCTCTCCTCCTTCCCTTGCTCGCCCTCGCGGCGCCCTCGACATCAGGAGCCCGATTGGCTCTCTGGGCCGGAGGGGCGCGGTAGCGCCGCGCCCCTCCGGCCCAGAGAGCCAATCGGGCTCCTGATGTCGAGCGCGCCGCGAGGGCGAGCAAGAGAAGGAAGCCGGTGGCCTGCCGCGGTCAACCCTCGGGTCGGCCGCGGTCCCGCTTGGTCTGGCTGCGGCGCTTCTTGGCCTCGAGGCGCTTGCGGTCGGCCGAGCGAGGCTTGCGGGTCTTCTTCCGCGGCTTGGGCCGGTGGTTCTTCTGCTTCAGCCGCTCGATCAGGCGCTCGAAGGCCAGCTCGCGGTTCTGGTGCTGGCTGCGGCGCTCGGTGGCGAGCACGGTGACGCCGCTGGGGGGGTGGAAGAGGCGGACGCCGCTCTCGGTCTTGTTGCGGTGCTGGCCACCCGGGCCGCCGGCTCGGAGGAAGCTCATCACGACCTCCTTCTCGAGGGTCTCGCGGTCGGTGGGGTAGCGTTCGCCGGTCATGCCTGGAGGCCCCTCTGGGGCTGTCCTATGATCCTGCCCCATGGTACGCAACGTCGCCATCATCGGCTCCGGACCGGCCGGCTACACGGCCGCGCTCTACCTGTCCCGGGCCGGCCTCCAGCCGCTGGTCTTCGAGGGCATGCAGCCCGGCGGCCAGCTGACCATCACGACTGACGTCGAGAACTTCCCCGGCTTCCCCGACGGCGTCGAGGGCCCCGAGCTGATGGAGAAGTTCAAGGCCCAGGCCGCCCGCTTCGGCACTGAGTTCGTCGAGTTCCGCAACGTCAAGGCGATCGACACCTCGAAGCGGCCCTTCGTCATCGAGGACGACTTCGGCGAGAAGGTCGAGGCCCACGCGGTGGTCATCGCCACCGGCGCCAAGGCCAAGCTGCTCGGGCTGGAGAAGGAGCAGGAGCTGATGGGCTTCGGGGTCTCGGCCTGCGCCACCTGCGACGGCGCCTTCTTCAAGGACGTCGAGGTCGCGGTCGTCGGCGCCGGCGACACGGCCATGGAGGAGGCCCTGTTCCTGACCCGCTTCGCCTCCAAGGTGACCATCGTGCACCGCCGCGACTACTTCCGCGCCTCCAAGGTGATGGAGCAGCGCGCCCGCGAGCACCCGAAGATCGAGTTCAAGCTGTGGCGGCAGGTGGTGGACATCCAGCACGGCGAGGACAAGAAGGTCACCGGGCTGGTGCTCGAGGACACCGAGAAGGGCGGCACCGAGGAGCTCGCCTGCCAGGGGCTCTTCGTCGCCATCGGCCACGCGCCGAACACCGACTTCCTCGGCGGGGAATTCGCCAAGGACGAGGTCGGCTACCTGACGCTGCAGGGCGGCACCCGCACCAGCGTCGAGGGGGTCTTCGCGGCCGGTGACGTCAGCGACCCGGTCTACCGCCAGGCGATCACCGCCGCCGGCTCGGGCTGCGCCGCCGCGCTCGAGGCCCAGCGCTGGCTCGAGGAGCAGGGGATCGAGTAGGTGTCGGCGCTGCCGAGCTCAGGACCGCGCCAGCTGCTCCAGCAGGCCCGGGCCTACCTCGGGGAGCCGCCGGAGCTCGGCGACCTCGCCGAGCTGCTCGAGGGCGCCATCCCGGTCGTGGTCGAGGGCTTCTACGCCAAGCTGCGCGAGGAGCCCAAGGCCTGGTCCTTCATCGACGGCGAGGAGCGCTTCCAGCGCCTGCACCGGTCACTCGGGGTGTGGCTGCGCGGCTTCCTGCACAACCCGCCCGAGACCTCGGAGCGCGCCGAGCTGGCGATCCGCATGGCCGAGGCCCACCTGGTCATCGGCATGCCGCTGGAGCTGACCCTGCTCGGCCACCAGCTGCTCCAGCGCCTGGTCCTGGGCGAGCTCGGCGAGCGCTGGCCGGACGGGGACCGCGCCGGCCTGATCGACGCCATCGAGCGGCTCCAGCGCGCCTTCTCCTGGGACGCGCTGCTACTGGTCGCGACCTACCACTCGGTCAGCCTGGCGCGCGAGCGGGCCAGCGGCGAGCGCCTGACCGAGCTCAACCAGCAGCTCCAGGAGAGCCTGCGCGGCCAGGAGAGCCTGGTCCGGACCACCAGCCACGAGCTGCGCACGCCGCTGACCGGGCTGCTCGGCTTGCTCAACCTGATGAAGCGCGGCGTCTACGAGGACGAGGACGAGCGCCTGCGGGCCGAGGAGGACGTCTACGGCGCCGCCCGGCACCTGCTGGCGCTGGTCGACGACCTCCTGCACCTGTCCCGCCTCGACCTCGGCAAGGCCGGCTTCCAGCCCCGGGAGCTGGTGCTCGGCCCGGCTTGCGAGGAGGTCCTGCGGCGCTTCCGGCACCGCTTCGAGGAGGTCGGCGTCGAGCTGCGGCTGGAGGGCGACGGCGAGCTGAGCGCCTACACCGACCCGCAGCGGCACGCCCAGGTGCTGTCGAATCTGCTCCAGAACGCCCTCAACCACACCTTCCAGGGCGAGGTGGTGGTGGCGATGAGCGAGATCGCCGGCGGCGGCCACGTCCTGACCCAGGTGCGCGACTCCGGCACCGGCATCGAGCCCTCCCAGGTGGGCCGGCTGTTCGACCCCTTCGCGCAGGGCGCCGACGCCGGCGGCAACGGCCTGGGCCTGGGCCTGGCCATCTGCCGGCGGCTGGTGCTGCGCATGGGCGGCCGGATCCGCGCCACCTCGGAGGGCATCGGCCACGGCGCCACCTTCGAGTTCACGCTGCCGGCCGCAGGCCGCCGCCAGGCCGTGCCCGAGCTGCACGGCGACCCCGAGAGCTCCCTGCGCGTGCTCCTGGTCGACGACGACGCCGTCTGGCGCAACGACATGGCCGAGTGGCTGGCGCGCGAGCTGCCGGTCCAGGTGACCGCCATCGGTGACACCGACGACGCCCTCCAACGGGCCGCCGCGGTGCCCTACAAGCTCCTGATCCTGGACGTCGCCTTCCCGACCGAGGAGGGCGAGCGCGGATTCGATGGCATGGAACTGCTCCAGACCCTCGCCCTCAGCCCGGCGACGATGCTCACGCCCAAGTGGCTGGTCAGCGGCCACGGCCGCGACTTCCTCGGCGCCGAGCTGCGCCACTTCTGGCACGACTGCTACTGGCAGAAGGGCGAGGTGCTGGCGGAGCGGGCCGCCTTCCTGCGGGCGGTGTCCGAGGAGCTCGGGATCCCGGCGGAGGGCCCGGCATGAGGCCCTACTACCTGGTCGAGGACGACCCGCTGATCCGGCGCTATCTGCGCGACCTGCTGACCCGGGTCCTGGAGGTGCCGGTGGTCGAGTGGCGCGAGGGCCAGGACGTCCTCGCCACCGTCGAGGCGGAGCAGCCGCCGCTGGTGCTGCTCGACATCACCCTGCGCGGCGCCCTGCTCGACGGCGCGCCGACTGACGGCCTGGCCCTGTGCCGGCGCATCAAGGCCCAGCTCGGGGAGGCCGCCCCGCCGGTCATGCTGCTCACCGCCCACGCCGTCGAGGGGGACCGGGAGCGCTTCCTGGCCGAGTCCGGGGCCGATGACTACCAGGCCAAGCCGATCTTCGACGAGAACGACTTCCTGGACCGCATGCGCCAGCTGACGAGCGACTAGGCCAGCACGCTCTGCAGCGTCCGGACCCAGGCGGCGGTCTCGGCCGGCAGGGTGTAGCGGGTGCGCGCGGCGTCGCGCAGCTTGGCGGCGTCGCGGGCGCGGCCGGTGTCGTCGTCCAGCAGGCCGGCCACCAGGCGGCGGAGCTGGGCGTTGTCCTCGAACATGTGCTCGGGGCCGGGGAAGTCCCGGTGGCCGGGGATGTCGCTGGCGAGGATGGCGCGGTTGGCCATGGCCGCCTCGAGCAGGGCGTTGGGCGAGCCGCCCTCGGAGCGGCTGGTCGACAGCACCAGGGCGGCGCGCCGCACCACCGGCAGCAGCCGGTCGCGCGGCACCGAGCCGGGCCATGCGGCCCAGGGGTTGCGCTCGAGCTCGGCCCGCAGGGCGGCGGTCTCGCGCAGCTCGAGCCCGGGGCCGACGATCCAGAGCCTCAGGTTGGGACGCTTCTGGGCCAGCGGGGCCAGCGCTTGCACGGCGTGCCGGGGCGCCTTGACGGCCCGGATCCCCGCCAGCATGAGGACCAGCTGGTCATCGTCGCGGAGGGGCGGGAGGCCCTCCGGCAGTCCCGGCTCCCGCGGCTCCGGGAGCGGCGTCACGGCCTGCTTGATCACCAGGTAGCGCCCCTTCGGGCCGCCGTAGAGCTCGCGGGCGCGCTTGGCCGAGGCCAGCGCCAGCACCACGCAGGCGTCGGCCTTCTCGACCGCCTGGCGCGAGGCGGCGTTCGGCCGGCCGTTCAGGTCGGTGCCGGTGAAGAGCACGACGTAGGGCACGCCGCGCTGCTCGGCCAGGGCCTGGGCGACCGGCGCGGAGTGGCGGGCGTGGAAGGCGACGATGGCGTCGCAGGCGGGGGAGTCGGCGGCCTCCGAGGCGGGCTGGATCCGGACCTCGTGGCCGTGCTTGGCCAGCCCCTTCGCCAGCCGCTCGGCCGTCGTGACGTTGCCGCGCGGGGCGTCGACCGCGCAGGGCAGGAGCATCAGGATGCGGGCCATGGCACCAGCCTAGCTAGCCGACCGAGAGGTTGATCAGGAAGTCGACGTTGTTCTCGGACTTCTCCATGCGGCTGACCAGCAGCTCCATGGCCTCGACCGGGTTCATGTCGTTGAGCACCTTGCGCAGCAGCCAGACGCGCTGCAGCTCGTCCTTGCTGAACAGCAGGTCCTCCTTGCGCGTGCCCGAGCGGTTGATGTCGATCGCCGGCCAGACGCGGCGGTCGGCCAGCTGGCGGTCGAGCACCAGCTCCATGTTGCCGGTGCCCTTGAACTCCTCGAAGATGACCTCGTCCATCTTCGAGTTGGTGTCGATCAGCGCCGTGGCGAGGATGGTCAGCGAGCCGCCGTCCTCGATGTTGCGCGCGGCGCCGAAGAAGCGCTTCGGCTTCTGCAGCGCGTCGGCCACCAGGCCGCCGGTCATGATCTTGGAGTTCGACGGCGCCTCGTTGTTGTAGGAGCGCGCCAGGCGCGTGATCGAGTCCAGCAGGATGACGACGTCGCGGCCCTGCTCGACCATCGCCTTGGCCCGCTCGATGACCATCTCGGCCACCTTGATGTGGCGCGAGGGCGGCTCGTCGAAGGTGCTGGCGACGATCTCGCGGTTCTCGCCCGGCACCGTGCGGCTGAAGTCGGTGACCTCCTCCGGCCGCTCGTCCACCAGCAGGATGATCAGGTGGCTCTCCGGGTGGTTGGCGACGATGGCGTTGGCGATCATCTGCAGCAGCACCGTCTTGCCGGTCCGCGGCGGCGCCACGATCAGGCCGCGCTGGCCCTTGCCGATGGGGGAGATCAGGTCGATGATTCGAGTCTCGACCAGCTCGCGCTCGGTCTCCATGCCGAGGCGCTCGTCCGGGTAGAGCGGGATCAGGTCGCTGAAGGGCGCGATCGCCAGCTGCTTCTCCGGGTCCTCGCCGAAGACGGTCAGGACCTCGTGCAGGACCAGGACGCCCTTGTCGTCCTGCGGTGACACCAAGACGCCGCTGACCTCCTGGCCGGAGGCGAGGCTGTGCTTCTCGATCAGCGCCGGGTGCAGCAGGGCGTCGGTGTCGGCGTTGGCGGTGTAGTCGTTGACCCCGTGGCGCAGGTAGCCGACCCCGTCCGGGCCGATGTCGAGGGTGCCCTTGGTGAAGAAGACGCCCTCCTTCTCCATGCGCGCGGCGATGGTCCGGCGCAGGATCGAGCCACGGCTCTGGTGGAAGGCGTTCTCGACCCCCTCCTCGTCCGCCAGCTCCTGGAGCTCGGGCAGCGACAGCTTCAGCAGCGTCGACAGGTGGAGCTCCGGCTTCTTGCGCTTGCGGGCGAAGAACTTGACGTCGGCCTGCTCCCAGGGCTCCTCCGGCGGCGGCGGGAGCTGGGACAGGGTCGGGAAGGCGGATGCCTGCTGCTGGACGGCAGCGGCTCCTCCGCGGCGGCGCCGGCGGCGACGCCGGCGGGACGGTGAGGACTTGGTCTCGGGAACCATCAGTGGAGAGGGCGGTCGCGCGGGGTCATAGGACCGGCCGGCGAGGGCTGGGGGGGCGGAGGCGGGCTAAGGCAGCGGGGCTTGGTCCCAACGGGGCCAGCGCGAGGCTAGCGAGCGGGGGGAAAGCGCCTGGATGCGAGAGAGGAGCCCTTGGATCTGTTCCAGGAGGGCTTCGTAGCCATCCGCGTTGTCCAGGATAGCATCCGCCCGGCCCCTTTTCTTGGACAGATCGGCCTGGGCGGCTTCCCGGGCCTGCCACTCCTGGCGGGTCCAGCCGTGCCGCAGGGCCGCCCTTTCCGCCCTGAGATCATCGGGCACATTGACGAAAACAAGGAAGTCGCAAATGTCGGCGAGGCCGCGCTCGATCAGCAGCGGGATGTCCAGGATGGCCCAGCGGGGCTCCCCGGAGGCCTCCATGGCCTCGAGGCGCCGATGGATGGCCCGACGGACCGCGGGGTGGAGGATGCCCTCCAGGGCCTCCTTGGCCTGCTCGTCGGCGAAGATCTGGGCGGCCACGGCCCGCCGGTCCAGGAGGCCGTCCGGGCGCAGGACCCGGGTGCCCAGGACCGCGGCCACCTCTTCGGCCACCACCGGGCTGGCGAGGAGCTGGCCGACCTCCTGATCGGCGTCCACCAGGCTCTCGGGGCCGGAGAGGGCCTCCGCCAGGGCCCGCGCGACGGTGCTCTTGCCCGCTCCCACGCCCCCGAGGATCCCGATCGTGCGGAGTCCGGGATCGTGGGCGGGATCGGGGAGAGGGCTCATGGGGGGTGGCGTCCTTGACCGTCAGCGTAGCGGCCCGTAAAAACTGTGTTCCTTACCGGGCCCTACCCGGCTACTTAGGGGAGATTGGGAGCCGCGCTCCTGGTTCGTCCCTAAACCCTTCCCCCCTGCCCCCCAAGGCTGAAACCCCATGACCGGTCGCAACCGCGGAGCTGCTCAAGTCAGCGTGATGTGGGTGATCGCATTGTGCGTCATCCTGGTCTTCGTCGCCCTTTTCGCCTTTACCAGCCAGCAGTCCGCTGCTGATTGGCAAGAGAGCCAGCAGCAAGCGGTCGATGCGGCCGATGCCGCGAGCGTCAGCGAACAGGCTGCCGACAAGGCCCACGCCGATCTCTCGCAGATCATTGGCTTCCTCGAAGGCTCGAAGGGCTTCACCTCGGTGAACGCTCTCAACGCCGAACTCGGGGCCGCCGCCTCGGTCTTCGGCGCCCCCGACGCCAACCGTATCGAGACGCTGCTGCCCGCGGCCACCACCGCCTACCAGAAGGCGCTGGTCGAGAAGCGGGACCTGGAGAGCACCGTCGCCCAGCTGCGCAACGACCTCCAGTCGCGCAACGACGCTCACCAGAGCTCGATGCGGGACAAGGACGCTCGGATCGCCGAGCTGGCCAACAACCTTCAGGACACCACCACGTCCCTGAACAACCAGATCCTGGACTACGAGCGCCAGCGGGACAGCCTGCGCCAGCAGGTCTCGGACTACGACGCCCAGGTCTCCGAGCTCAACACCCGGCTCGAGGAGCAGGACCGCGCCCACCTCGCGGCGAGCCAGATCCAGCTCCAGACCAACGACATCCTGGCCTCCAAGCTGAACCAGGTCGCGCGCCGCACCGACACTCCCGACGGCACCGTCCTGACCGCGAGCGCCAGCCTGCAGAAGGCCTGGATCGACCGCGGCCGGCTCGACCGGATCGTGCCCGGCATGGAGTTCGCGGTCCACAACGCGGCCAACATGGACCCGAAGGGCCGGATCAAGGTCATCAACGTCGAGGACAAGCGCGCCGAGTGCGTCATCACCGACACCGCCAACCGCTTCGACCCGATCGGGGAAGACGACCTGATCCTGAACGCCATGTACGACCCGAGCCGCCAGCCGGTGGCGGTCCTGCTCGGCAACGGCTTCGGCAGCTTCAGCACCACCGACATGAAGAACAAGCTCAAGGAGGTCGGGATCGTGGTGGCCGACAAGGTCAGCAACGAGGCCGACTACCTGATCCTGGGCACCCCGTTCTTCGACGAGGACACCGGCGAGGTGCTCGATTGGGGCAGCCGCGACGAGTACCGTCAGGCCGAGGAGTTCTCGCTGACGATCGTGCCGCTGCGCGACGCCATGTCCTGGCTGGGCCTCTGATCTCGAGACGGGACAAAGCTTCCGTCCATAGGCCTCCCGCTCCTGGCGGGAGGCCGCTCTAATTGGGGGCGCCGGGCCCCTCGCCCGTCCCGATCATGGCCACACTGCCGAACGACCCTGAACAGGTGCGGATGTCCTTCGCGGCTCACCTGGACGAGCTGCGTTCCCGCATCTTCCGCGGCCTGTTGGTGATCGGGGTGCTGTTCGTGGTCAGCTTCGGCTTCAGCAGCTACGTGCGGGACATCTTCATGCACCCGTGGGAGACCATGCGCGAGAGCCTGGCGGAGCGGGAGCCGCCGATCGAGATCCCGGACCTGGGCGTGATCGGCGTCACCGAGGGCATCTTCTTCAGCGTCAAGACCTCGCTGGTGATCTCCTTGCTGATCGGCTTCCCGTATCTGCTGTACCAGATCTGGGCCTTCATCGCCGCCGGCCTCTATCCCGGGGAGCGCAAGACCGTCTCTCGCTTCATCCCATGGGGCATGGCCTTAGGGGTCGCCGGCGTCTGCTTCGGTTACTTCTTCATGATCCCGATGGTGCTGGAGTTCCTGGCCTTGCTCAACGAGAAGGCCGGCTTCGTGCCGCTCTACACCGTCGGCGAGTACTTCTCCTTCTTCCTGCTGCTCACGATCGCCCTGGCGCTGGTGTTCCAGCTGCCGCTGATCCTGATGGGCCTCGGCGCCGCCGGCATCGTCGACGCCGCCTTCCTGCGGAAGTACCGGCGCCACTTCATCCTCGGCGCCTTCGTCATCGGCGCCTTCCTGACGCCGCCGGAGCCGGTCAGCCAGCTGCTGATGGCGGCGCCGACCATCGTCCTCTACGAGGTGGGCATCCTGCTGGTCGCCTGGCGCGGCAGGCCCAAGGAGGCGGCGGAGGAGGCGGCGTGAGCGCCGCCCCGCGGGCGGCGCTGGTGTCGATCGGAGAGGAGCTGCTCGAGGGCCGGGTCACCGACACCAACGCCCCGGTCTTCGCCACGGAGCTGCTCCGCCGCGGCTTCCTGGTCCGCGAGATGCACACTGTCGGCGACGCCCCGGGCGAGCTCCGAGCCCTGCTGGAGCGCCTGGGCGGCAGCTTCGACCTGATCCTCAGCACGGGCGGCTTGGGGCCCACGGTCGACGATCGGGTGCGGGCCGAGGTCGCCGGCCTGCTCGGCGTGCCGCTCGAGGCGGTGCCGGACGCCACCGCTCCGCTGGCCGAGCTCTACCGACGCCATCACCAGGACGAGCCGCCGCCCTGGTTCCTGGCCCAGGCCCAGGTGCCGCTCGGGGCGGCGCCGCTGGCCAACCGCGCCGGCACCGCCTGGGCCTTCGCCTGCGAGCTGGGCGGTGGCGGCCACCTGATGTGCCTGCCGGGGCCGCCGCGGGAGTGCGAGGCGGCCTTCCATGACGGCGGCGGCGCCGAGTACCTCGACGCGCGCTTCCCGGGGGGCCGGGAGCTCGCCTTCGGCACCTTCCACTGCTCCGGCGCGCCCGAGTCGGCGATCGAGGCCGAGGTCCGTGACCTGCTCGAGCACGGCACCAACCCGCGCATGGGCATCACCGCCGGCCGCGGCCGGGTCAGCCTCTCGGTCCTGGCCTGGAGCGAAGCCGGCCGCAGCGCCCAAACGGTGCTCGACGGCGTCGCCGCGGAGCTGCAGCGGCGCCTGGGCGAGCTGCTGTGGGGCCGGGACGAGGACAGCTTGGAGGGCGTGGTGGTCGAGGAGCTCGCCACCCGCGGCCAGACCGTCGCGGTGGCCGAGTCCTGCACCGGCGGCCGGATCGCCGCCGCCCTGACGCGGGTGCCGGGCTCGAGCCAGGTCTTCCAGAGCGGCTGGACCTGCTACGCCGACGTCGCCAAGACCCGCGAGCTGGGAGTGCCGGCGTCGCTCCTGGCCGCCCGCGGGGCGGTCTCCGCCGAGGTCGCCGAGGCCATGGCCCGGGGCGCCCGGGCGCGCTCCGGCGCCGACTGGGCGCTCGCCACCACCGGCATCGCCGGCCCCGGCGGGGGCTCGTCCGACAAGCCGGTCGGCCTGGTGTACCTGGCTCTGGACGGCCCTTCCGGCTGCCGGGTGCTGCGGCGCAAGCAGTACGCCCGGGCCGGCCGGGGAGGCGTCCAGGGCCAGACGGTGCGCGACGCGCTCGAGGCCCTGCGGAGGGAGATCCTGGGCCTCAGCCCGCTCCGGGATCGGGATTGAGCCGTCTTGCCCGGCCCGCCGGACTCGGGTAAACTCTCCGCCCCTTACCCGATGGTGTAATTGGCAACACAACAGGTTTTGGTCCTGTCGTTCCAGGTTCAAGTCCTGGTCGGGTAGCCAAACAAGCGGGCCGCTGGTTCTCCCAGCGGCCCGCTTCCTTTTTGCGCTATTCTGGCCCAGGATGCCCGCCGCCTCCGTTCCGATCCTGCTCCTGGCGCAGCTCCTGCCCGTTCCTGACGCGCCGGTCGAGCTCGGCCGGGTCGCCTGGGAGCGCGACTTCGACCGCGCCACCGCCCGCGCCGAGCGGGAGCAGAAGCCGATCCTGCTGCTGTTCCAGGAAGTCCCTGGCTGAGGCAATTGCCGCGCCTTCGGGGCTCAGGTTCTGAGCCACCCGCTGATCGTCGAGGCCGCCGAGAGCCTGTTCGTGCCGGTGGCGATCCGGAACAACACCGAGCACGACCACGAGGCCGAGGTCCGAGAGCGCTTCCAGGAGCCGTCCTGGAACAACCCGGTGGTCCGCATCCTCGGCGCCCGAGGCGAGGACCTGGTGCCGCGGCTGCACCGGCGCCAGGACTGGAGCCGGGCGGCGGTCTCCCGCGTCATGGTCGAGGCCCTGGCCGCCCGCGAGCAGGCGCCGCCGGCCTGGCTGGTGGCCCTCCGGGACGAGGAGCTGCCGGCGCGGGAGGGGCTCGGCCGAGCCCTCTTCGGCATGCCGTGATACTGGGTCGGCGAGGCCGAGTTCGGCCTCTTGGACGGCGTGCTCTCGACCCGGGCCGGCTGGCTCGGCGACGGCGAGGTGGTCGAGGTCCGCTTCGACCCGGACCGGACCTCCTTCGCTGCCCTGGCCCGCGCCGCTCGCGCCGGCGGCGAGATCCCGCTGGTCTACGCCCTGAACCCCGAGCAGGAGCGCGTTGGCCGCGAGCTCTTCGGGGACGGGCTGCGGCCCCGCGGCGAGCTGCCGATCCGCTGGGTGGACGACCAGGAGTACTACCTGCGGCGAGGCCGGCTCGGGCGGCTGCCGCTGCTCGAGGTCCAGGCCACCCGGATGAACGCCGAAGCCCAGGAGGCGGACCGGCTGCGTCACCTGTCGCCGCGCCAGCGAGACCTGCTGGAGCGCATGGACGCCTTCCCCGAGGTGGAATGGCCCGACCGCGCGGGGGAGGACTTCCCCCGGGCGTGGCGGCAGATCGAGGCCCGGCTCGCGCGCCTCGAGCAGGAGGGAGACCGATGACGAGACGACGGAGGTTCCTGGCCCTGACCGCTCTCTGGCTGGCGGTTGCCGCTGGACCGGCGGCCCGCGCCGCCCCCGCGCCGCAGGAGACCCGCGCGCCGTCGATGGCGCCGGCCGAGCAGGCGGTCCACTGGGTGGAGCTGCGCTCCGAGCTGCTGAGCCAGCACTGGGGCCGGCCGATGGTGCTCGAAGCCGGGGTCGTGCTGCCGCCGGGATACCTGCCCGGCCGCGAGCAGATCCCGGCCTGCTACAGCATCCACGGCTTCGGCGGCAGCCACCGCGGCGCCTCGCGGGCGGCCCCCCGCCTGCGTCTCCAGATGGCGGAGGAGGACTACCCGCGCATGGCGTACGTGTTCCTCAACGCCCGCTGCTCCCTGGGGCACCACGAGTTCGCCGATTCGGCCAACAACGGCCCCTGGGGCCGGGCCTTGGTGGAGGAGCTGATCCCCGAGATCGAGCGCCGCTTCCAGCTGCCCGCGGAGCCGCGCGCCCGGCTGCTCACCGGCCACTCCAGCGGGGGCTGGAGCAGCCTTTGGCTTCAGATCCGGCACCCGCGCTACTTCGGGGGCACCTGGTCGACCGCGCCGGACCCTGTCGACTTCCGCGACTTCACGGGCGTCGACATCTACTCGTGGAGCAACGCCTACACCGACCCGGCGGGGGAGGAGGTCCAGCTGATCCGCGGCCGCGACGGCGGCTGGCGCAGCAGCCTGCGCCAGTTCTGCGAGCGCGAGCTGGAGCGGCAGGGCGACTACGGTGGCCAGATGGCCAGCTTCGACGCCGTCTTCAGCCCCCGCGGCGAGGACGGCCGGCCGATGCCGCTCTTCGACCGCGCCACCGGGGCCATCGACCCCGAGGTCGCCGAGGCCTGGAAGCGCTACGACATCCGGCTGCTGCTGCGGCAGAACTGGGAGGAGTTGGGGCCGCTGCTGCGCGGCAAGCTGCGGGTCTGGATCGGGGACCAGGACACCTTCCGGCTCGAAGGCGCGGTGCGGCTCCTCGACGAGGAGCTGCGTCAACTGGGCAGCGACGCCGAGGTCCTGATCGTCCCCGGCAGGGACCACGGCAGCCTGTTCCGGGCGCACCAGGAGCACTGGCCCGCCGGCATGCTCGACCGGATCCACCGCGAGATGCGCGCCGCCTGGGACGCCGGCTGAGCCATCCGCGCGCCGCGCGCGGGCGTGAGCCGGCGCGCGCGGGCGTGAGCGGGTTTCGCTGGCGCAACGAATCGAGGAGCTCCGGCGCCTTGGGGCCTGGCATGAGGATTGCCCCCTTCGGTCCCAAGGACATGTTTCTCGCTCCCCTCTGCCTGCTCTTCTTCCCCGCTCCGCTTGCCCTCGCGCCGCAAGGTGGGCACGGCGGTCCGCCTCCGCCGCCTCCTCCTCCGCCGCCGCCCTGCGAAGAGCAGGAGCCGCCGGCGCCGCCGCGCTCCCCCTCGCTGGAACTCCCGGAGTATCGGCCGGTGGATGCCTTCCCGGCCAAGGACCCGACGGCCGGGACCGGGCCCCCTGTCTTGAACCCGGGCGCCTTCGCTTCCCGAGCCGCCGGCGCCGATCCGAGCCGCTGGCAGGCGGCGACGGCGCTCCCGGTCTTGGACGAGCGGTCCTGGCAGGGGTGGTGGGAGCGGAACCGGGGGGAATTCTTGCCCGCGCCGCGCCCCGAGGTCGGCCTGGTCCTGCCGGCCTTGACGGGGGATGAGGAGAGCCGGCGAGCCAGTTTCTTGAGGCTGGCGCGGGCCGGGCTCGAGGCGGAGGCAGGGATCGGCAGCCCCTGCCGTTCGGCCGCGCTGCTCGCGCTGGCCCAGCTCGGCGATGGCCGCGGCCGGGTCGCCGACTGCGTCTCCCTGCTCTCGGGGCGGCGTGAGGACGCCCGGATGGCGGTGCTGGCCCTCGGCTTCATCCGGAGCCCGGAAGCCTTGCGGGTGTTGGAGGGCCTGCTCCGCGACGACCAGGCGGCGCGGCTTTGGTGCGGCGGCGGTCCCCGGGTGCCGGACGACCTCCGCGCCTGGTCGGCGATCGCGCACGGCGTCTTCGGCGCCCGCAGCGATCGGCCGAGCCTCTCCCCGCTCGTCGCCAGGCAGCTGGTCGCCTTCTTGGAAGACGCGGGAGGGGAAGACCCGATGATCCAGGCCGCCTGCGTCACCGCCATTGGCGGCATGGACCTGCGCCGGAGCGCCGACCTCGGCGGCCGCCTGCTCGCCTTGCTCGAGGAGCGAAACCGGCCCGCCTCGGTGCGGAGCCTGCTCCCGGTCGTGACCGCCAGGATCGCCGTCGAGGCCGACGACGAGCCCTTCCGGGCCGCGGTCGTCCAATGGTGCTTGCGCTCCCTGGTGGACCGCAGCGTCGCCGCCGGCTTGCGCCAAGGCTGCGTCCAGGCCCTGGGCCGGCTCACGCGACCGAGCGACCCCTTCGCCGGCCGGGTCGTCGGCGCCCTGCGGGATGGAGTGGAGCGGGACCCGAACGGCCTCGCCGGGGATCTGGCCCTGATCGCCCTGGCCCGCATCGCCGCCGCCGACGGCCCGACGGGTTCGCTGGCCGCTCCCTTGATCCTGCCCTTGCTGGAGCAGGAGCTGCTCCAGGGTTCCGGGCAGCGGCGGCCCTGGGCGGCCCTCGCCCTCGGCTTGACGGTCCGTTGGAGCCGCGAGCGCGGCCACGCGGCTTTCGACGCGGCGGCGGCCCAGCCCCTGGTCAGCGCCTTCCAGGCGGACCGCTCCCCGTCGACGCGGTCAGCGGTCGCGCTCGGACTCGCCTTGGCGGAGGCCCCGAGCGCTGGTCCCTTGCTCCAGGAGGCGCTCGCTCGATCGGCGGATCCTGCCTTCCTCGGCCCCTGCGCGGTGGCCCTCGGCATGCTCGGCGTCACGGAATGCCACGATCGGTTGGTGGACCTGATGGCGGCGCGCGGAGTCTCCAGCCGCTTCACGCGGCAGCTGGCGCTGGCCCTCGGCCTGTTGGGCCGCAGCGAGGGAGTGGTCGACCTGGCGGGCTGGCTGGAGCCGAATCCGCGGGGCAGCCTGCAGCGGCTCAGCGCCGTGAACGCGGCGCTGCGCGAGGTCGGGGACGGGCGCTGCCTCGGGGCGCTGCTCTCCTATCTCGGCAGCGACGAGGCCTTGGTCCAGGCCAAGCGGGAGGTCTGCCTGACCCTGGCCGCGGTCGGGGCCCCTGAGGGCAGGCTGCTGCGCCAGGGCCTGGCTCAGGTCGGGCATCCCCCCGCGATCCTGGCCGCCTGGGGCCAGCCTGGGGCGCCCCTCTCCGCGCTCTGAGGCCCCGGTCCGCGGGGTCCTCGGCCGCGGGCTGGGTTCAGGTCCGCGGGGATCCTGCCGATGGAAGGAGGCTCCCCAGTCCGGCTCGCCCTTTGAGCCGGCGAACCCTCCATGCCCATCGCCGAGACGCTCCGCCACCCTGCTATCGGGATCCGCGCCAAGGTCGGACTCCTGGTCGGGGGCCTCGTGGTGCTGTCGGCCAGCCTGGCGGGCTACCTCTCCTACCGGCAGTCCTCTTCCGCGCTGGTCGAGACCGCGATGGAGGAGGTCCACGCCATGACGGGCGCCGCCGCCGCGCGGCTGGCGGCCGACCTGGATTCGCTGCGCACCGACGCCGAATTCCTCGCCGCCGCTCCGGCCAGCAAGCAGCTCGCCCGGCTCGCGAGTCGCGGCGAAGCGGCCTCCGCCGACGGCGAGCGCCAGGACGCCATGGCCGGCTTCACCGGGCTGGCGTCGCTGGTCTTCCGGACCAACGACCCCTATCGCCGGGTGTCCTTGTTCAACGCCCGCCCCGCTGGCCGGTTGATCGTCGCCGTGGACCGGAGCGGCGCGGCGGGCGTCTTCCACACCCAGCGCGGCGCTGCTGAGGCGCCCAGCGCGACGGCCCCCGATCCCTTGCTGGTCGCCGTGGCCTCCGAGCCCGGCGCCGGGGTCCGCTTGTCGGAGGCCCGTCGCGCGGCGGAGCCGGGGGTGGAGGTGGGCTTCCAGGCCGCCGCCCCGGTCTACGACGAGGCCGGCCGGCTGGCGGCGATCCTGGTGATCGAGGAGGACCTGGCGCCGGTGATCGCCGAGATCGCCTCGACCGTGCCGCGGCAGCGCGCCCTGGTGGTGGTGAACGACGCCGGTCGCTCGCTGGTGCCGAGGGAGGTCGAGGGCGCCGCAGCAGGACGCGCGGCCGAGCTGGGCCCGACCCTGGCCCAGGCGTTGGAGCGCGGCGAGATGAAGGCCGGCACCCTGATCCGGCGTGACGCCGGCGGCGGCAAGATCGCGGCCAGCGCTCAGCAGGTCAGCCTCGGCGCGCCGGCCATGACGGGTTTCTTCGGCGTCGCGGTGGTGGCCGACTACCAGGACGTGGTCGCCTCGGCGCGGCTGGTCCGTGACCAGACCCTGGTCATCACCCTGGTCCTGGTGGCCATCGCCCTGCTGCTCGGCTGGCGCATGGCGGCCGGCATCGCCGGCCCCTTGGACCAGATCACCAGCACGGTGGAGGCCTACGGCCAGGGCAGCCGCGAGCTCGAGCTGCCCCTCGAAGCCGGCGGCGAAGCCGGACTGGTCGCCCGCGCCTTCGACCACATGGCGCAACAGGTCGACGAGCGCACCCAGCTGCTGCAGGCCGAGATCGACGCCCGCAGGCTGACCGAGGAGGCCTTGCGCGGCTCGGAGCAGCGCTTCCGGGCCTTCTACAACGACAGCCCGGCGATGTTCCTCGGCACCGACGCCGAAGGCCGCATCGTCTCGGTGAACCGCTTCGGCGCCACCTTCCTCGGCTACCGGATCGAGGACCTCGTGGGCCGCTGCGCCCTCGACCTGGTCCCGGAGGCCGACCACGACGAGGTGCGCGAGTTCGTCCGCACCGCTCACCGCGGCGTCGGGCAGCTCCACGAGCGCGAGGGCCGCATGCTCCGGATCGACGGCGACTCGGCCTGGGTCCGGACCGTGGTCCGGGTGGCGGAGACCGAGGACGGGCCGCAGCTGCTCTGGGTCGGCGAAGACACCACCCGGGCCCACGAGCTCTCGGAGGACCTGAGCTTCCGCGAGCACCACGACCCCCTCACCGGACTGCCGAACCGCCGCGAGGTCGAGCGGCGGCTCCAGATCCTGATCGAGCACTCGGCCGAGAAGGGGAGCGAGCACGCCCTGTGCCTGTTCGACCTGGACCAGTTCAAGATCGTCAACGACACCTGCGGCCACGCCGTGGGGGACGAGCTCCTGCGCCAGGTCTCCCAGGTCCTGGAGGCGCACATCGACGCCCCCGACCTGCTGGCGCGGCTGGGCGGCGATGAGTTCGCGGTGCTGCTCAAGGAGTGCCCGCTGCACCACGCCGTCTCCCGGGTGGAGGGGCTGCGCGCCGCCCTGAAGACCATGCGCTTCGAGTGGGAGGGGGAGCGCTTCGAGATCACCACCAGCGTCGGCCTGGTCCAGATCCGCGGCGACGAGCACAGCGTCAGCACGGCGCTGAGCCTCGCCGACACGCTCTGCTTCGCGGCCAAGGACGCCGGCCGGGACCGCCTCCAGGCCTACCAGGAGGGCGACTCCAGCCTGGAGCAGATCCAGGAGCAGATGAAGGCCGTGTCGATGATCAACAAGGCCTTCGAGGAGGACCGCTTCCGCCTCTACCGGCAGCCGATCGTGCCGGTCACCGGCGGCGAGAAGGGTGACCACTTCGAGATCCTGATCCGGATGATCGGCGAGGAGGGCCAGGTGCTGCCGCCCGGGGTCTTCCTGCAGTCCGCCGAGCGCTACAACCTGGCCGGCCGCATCGACCGCTGGGTCGTCGCCAGCACCCTCAACTGGCTCAAGCGCAACCCGGAGGAGCTGGACCAGCTCTGCCTGTGCTCGATCAACCTGTCCGGCCAGTCGCTGGGCGACGGCGAGCTGTTGGAGTTCATCGAGTCCCAATTCGACGACGGCATCATCGCGCCGGAGAAGATCTGCTTCGAGATCACCGAGACCGTGGCGGTCGCCAACATGAAGGCGGCGGTGGAGTTCATCCAGCGACTCAAGAAGCGCGGCTGCCTGTTCGCCCTCGACGACTTCGGCAGCGGCCTGTCCTCCTTCGCCTACCTGCGCAACCTGCCGGTGGACCTGCTGAAGATCGACGGCATGTTCGTGCGCGACATCGCCACCGACGCCACCGCCTACGCCATGGTGAAGTCGATCCACGAGGTCGGCCAGGTCATGGGCAAGCGCACCATCGCCGAGTTCGTCGAGAACGACCGCATCCTGGCCAAGCTGGGCCTGATCGGGGTCGATTATGCCCAGGGCTACGGCATCAGCGCCCCGAAGCCGATCGAGGAGCCGCTCTTCGAGGCCGGCTCGCCGCGCGGCGGCCAGGACCTGTCCGGCGATCGCGACGCCGCCTGAGGCGGGCGGCGGAGCAGGGCTGGGAGCCGGTGGTCCGGCCGGGACTTGAGGGCCGATCCGCATCCAAGAGGCGAGGTCCGCTGCGAGGATTCCCGCCGGGAGGCCGGGGGCCGGATAAATAACAAACCACGTGCCAAGCGGGGCGTCTGGCCCCAAATTTGATTTCTGCAATTCTCGGGATTCCGTTACGGGTCACGGCCATATCGAACGATAAAGAGCTTGATCGAGCATGGCTTCCTGCTCGCAAGACCGGGGGCGACTGGATACGGCAGTCACAATGGGATGACTTGGCGGCCCAGTCGCCTCCGGGCCTTTTTTGCCCGCCGGCGGCGCCTTTGCTTCGAAAGCGCCAGGCAGGCGCCTAGAATCCGCTCGCCGCTTCCCCGGCTCCGCCATGGCCGAACCCCACGCCGACGAGCTGACCTTCATCCTCGAAGACGAGGAGCCGCTCGCTCCCACCGGGAGCCTGCGCCGGGAGTTCGAGGAGATCCCGCACCAGACCCGGCGCGAGGTCGAGGAGGGGCTGCGGCAGCAGGCCTACGAGCTGCTCCACGCCGAGGCCGTGGAGCGCGGCGAGCTCGACTCCGCCCCGGCGGAGGCCGCAGCCGTGCCCCGGCTGGTCCTGCGCGGCCTGTTGTGGTTGGGGATCGGCGCCCTCGGCGGCGGGGCGGCGGTGGCCGCAGCCACCGCGCTCCTGCGCTGGGTCACCTCGACGATCCGCTAGCGGCCGCCGCCCGGCCTCAACTCAGCTCCTGCCAGAAGTCCTCGGGCATGTCGTGGGCGATCTTCAAGGCCCCCTCGGCGCCGCCGTAGACCGGCTCTTGGACGTGGATCACGGTGCCGCCGCCCAGGCGTTCGGCCATCTGCTTCTCGATCGCGGTGTCCAGGCCCTTGATCAAGCTGCCGCCGCCGGCGAGCAGGACCCGGTTGCGCAGCCGGTGCTGGAATTCCGGGTCGAAGGTCGCGATCAGCTGGTGCAGGCCGTCGACGATCGGCCCGACCATGGCCCGGCAGGCCTCGCGGACCAGGTCGGTGACGTCGAATTCCGTCGGCTTTCCGTTGACCGGCATCTCGACCACGGCGGGCTCCATCTGGTCGGCGACCGAGGAGAAGCGCTCCTTGAATCCCTTGGCCATGCGCGGCGTGAACTGCGCCTCCGGGTGCTTCTCCTTGATCAGCTCGCACAGCCGGTCGTCGATGAAATTACCGGCGGTCTCGAGGGTGAGCTGATCGGCCTCCTCGGGCATGGTGCCGTGCATCCGGCACAGGTCGACGGTGCCGGCGCCGATGTCGATCACCAGCACGTCGTCGAGCATGTCCTGGCCGTAGGCGACGGCGAAGGGCTCGGAGCAGAGCATCACCGAGTCGACCGACTCCCGGGCGGCCTCGAGGATCGCGTCCTTGTTCTTGAAGCCGGCCTCCGAGGGCACGCCGATGACGGCGTAGACCAGCTCGTCCTTGCGCGGCTTGGCCCGGCGCACGATCTCCTTCACCAGGTCGCGGGCGGCCCGCATGTCGCCCTCGGCTTCGCTGCCCTCCTCGTCCGTGAACTTGAGCACGCCCTTCGCCAGCGGGGTGAAGAACTGCAGCGACAGCCGGTGCTGGAGCGCGTCTTCGCCGAACAGGACGTCCTGCTTGAGCAGCTTGCGGCTGACGACGTCCTTCGGGTAGCCGACGTGGCTGGCGATGCCGTCGCGGACCCCGTTGCTGGCCGAGACGGCGGTCCGCGAGGTGCCCAGGTCGATCCCGAGGTAGAGCACGCCCTCCTTCTTGGCGGTGTCGGGCGCGTTGGCGGCGGTGTCTTGATCGTGTTCGGTCATCGGATGGTGAAGGGGGCGTGGACGGTTGCGGAGGGGCGGCGTCGCCGCCCGGTGGGTCAGGGGGCTCCCTCGTCGGTGCGCTGTTCACGCAGCTTGAGGTTGGCCTCGAAGATCTTGGAGAGCATCTCGCGCTTCAGCTCGGCCAGGGCGTCCTCCTCGGAGAGCCCCTGGACTTCACGGTAGATGGAGGCCAGCCCGGGGTCGAAGCCCTTGCTCTCGGCCAGCTTCCGCAGGTTGCGCTCGGTCGCCTTCAGGGAGGCGGCCAGCTTCGAGATGCGCCGCTCGGCGATGTCGAGCTCGTTCTGGTGCTGGGCCTTGTGCAGCTCGAGGAGCTGGGCCTGGACCCGGCGCAGCTCGTCCATGACCAGGCCGATCAGCTCCTCGAGCAGGGCCCGGTGGTCGGGGGCGTCGAGGCCGGCGTCGGCGAAGCGCTGGCGCATGATGGCGGCGAGCTCGTTGCGCTCCGGATCGAAGCGCTGGTCCAGCTCGGCCTCGAGCCGGGCTTGCTCGGCCAGGATCACGTCGCGCCGCTCGTCGAGGCGGATCTCCAGCTCCTCGAGCTGGTCCTGGACCTCCACCTTGGACTGCTCGAAGTGCTGCTTGGCCTCTTCGATCAGCTGGTGCAAACCGGATTCCGTAAAGCTGCGAGCGGTTCTTCCTCTTCCGGCGAGCTGACGGAAGAAGTCGGTGCGGGCCTCCTCGACCACTTCTTCGGCCAGGCTGGCGTTGTTCAGGCCCAGGCGGCTGCGGATGGCGTGCAGCACCGCCTTCTCCATGGCGAGCACCATCGCCGCGCGGCCGACGATGCGGACCTTCTTCCCGCGTTCGGCGATCAGCCGATGGGATAGGGATTCCCCTTGTTGATGTTCGGTCGGGTCCTTGGGAGGAACTTCTGCCATGGCCGGAACGGCGGGGGGCGCGGCGAATTGTAGTGGCCCCGGTCGCTGGTTCTTGTACCGAAAGCGCGGATTCGGGCTACACTCGCCGCGCGCTCCGATTCCTCGCGCGTTCCCCCCCCACGCGACGGAAGCCTTGCCCCGCCTGGTCCTCCTCCTCCTGTGCGCCGCCGCCGCGGCCGCGCCGCTCCCTTGTCAGCAAGGTCCGGCCTGGGGACCGTGGCAGGTGATCGGCCCCTTCGACCACCCCAAGGGTTCTGGAGACAACCGGCCGGCGCATCCGCCGGAGGTCGAGTTCCGCGACGCCGAGGTCGGCGCGCCCTGGGAAGGGCTCTCCGAGTCCCACCGCGGCAAGGGCAAGAAGGAGATCCGCTGGTGGCCCCTGCTCGAGGAGGGGGACGAGCGGGCGACCGCCGCGGACGTCGGCGTGATCAACTTCCTGACGGTCTTCCCCAAGCCGGCGGGCGCCAAGGATTGGACCGAGAACGCCGTCGCCTACCTCTACCGCAGCGTGCGGCTGGAGAAGGCGGGCAAGGTGGACCTGAACCTCGGCAGCGACGATGGCTTGCGGGTGTGGCTGGACGGCGAGCTGGTCCACGACCGCAACGTCGCCCGCGGCGTCAACGTGCAGAGCGACCGGCTGCTGCTGCAGTTGGAGGCCGGCGACCACCACCTGCTGGTCAAGGTCAACAACGGCGGCGGCGCCTGGGGCTTCGCCATGAAGGAGCACGCCCGGCCGTCGCAGGAGGAGATCAACGCCGCCATCGACCGCGGCGTCCAGTACCTGCTCTCCTGCCAGCTGCTCGACGGCTCCTGGGGCGAGCACCAGCCGCGCTACCGCAACGGCGTCACCTCCCTGGTCGCCTACACCCTGCTCAAGTCCGGCCTGCCGCCGCGCCACCCGGCCTTGCTGCGCGCCTTCGCCTACCTGCGCGAGGAGCCGCCGACGATGACCTACTCGATCGGCTGCCAGATGCTGGCCATCGCCGCCGCCCGCGACCCGGACTTCCTGCCGTGGATGGAGGAGCTGACCGCCGACCTGGGCAGCTGGCAGGACCGCATGCGCGGCGCCTGGGCCTACCCGGAGGGCGAGATCGACCTCTCCTGCACCCAGTACGCCGCCCTCGGCCTGCTGGCCGCGGAGCAGTCGGGGATCGACATCCCGGATCGGGTCTGGAACCGCCTGGTGGACGGCGTGCTCGACCACCAGGACCGGGTCCGCAAGGTCGACGCCGCGCCCGGCGCGGTCGGCGCCTCGGGCCGCCGCATGCCGGTCGCGGGCTTCGCCTACCGGCGCGGCAACCCGAAGCAGATCACCGGATCGATGACGGTGGCCGGCATCGCGACCCTGGAGATCTGCCGCCGGGCCTTGGACCTGCCGCCCGACTCGTCCGCCAACAAGCGGATCCTGAAGGCCCAGAACCTGGGCATCAACTGGCTCGCCGGCAACTACACCGTCGCCCGCAACCCCGGCAAGGGCGACCGCCACTACTACTACCTCTACGGCCTGGAGCGCGCCGGCTCGCTGCTCGGCACCGAGACCTTCGGCGGCCGCGAGTGGTACTGGGACGGCGCCGAGCTGCTGCTCCGGCAGCAGAAGGACAAGGGGCAGTGGAGCGAGGGCGGCCGCCCCGAGACCATCAGCTGCTACGCCCTGCTGTTCCTGAAGCGGGCGACGGCGGCGGCGACCACCGGCCAGGGGAAGTCTGCCTCCCGCTCGGCGCGCAGCAAGCCCGCCGACGGCCCGGTGCGGCTGGTCGTGATCCCAGGGGAGCCGACCGCCCTCTACATCGAGGGCGTCGCGCAGGAGGAGGGGGCGGAGCCGGTGGCGGAGGTCCGCTACCGCCTGCGCCAGCCTGGCGGCGATTGGCTGGACGCCGGCACCGGCCTGCCGCGGGGAGGGAGCGAGCTGGCGCCGTCGCGATACTCGGTGCGCTTCAGCATCCCGGTCCCGGGAGAGTGGGAGGCCCAAGCCGTCGCGGTCGCCGCCGACGGCGGGGAGCTGCTCTCCGGCGTGGTGCCCTTCCTGCTCGAGCAGGGCGTGGTCCAGGCCGAGCTCCGCTACGCCGCCGACTCGTCGCGCAACCTGCTGCCGCGGGCGCGGCCGGAGGTCACCGCCTCCAGCGGCAACGGCCGGGCCTTGGCCGACAACCTGTGGGGCTCGCGCTGGCTGTGCGACCCCAAGGACGCCGCGCCCGCGGTCGAGATCAAGCTGAAGCGGGGTCTGCGAACCTCCCGGATCCAGTTCAGCCACGCTCGCACCCGGTCGCGCGAGCAGGAGGTCAACCCGCGGCCGGTCAAGGTCGAGCTGCAGCTCAATCGCGACAAGGAGGTCCTGGTGGTCGAGATCGACCCCAACCCCCAGCGCAAGACGGTCTTCGAACTCGAGAAGCCGCGCACCATCAGCCGGCTGCGGCTGCGGGTGGTGGAGACCACCGGCGGCGCGCTGGGCAACGCCGCGGTCGGCTTCTCCGAGGTCGAGCTGCACGGCCCGTCGCGCTGAGCGGACGGCGGGCCCCGGCTACTCGTGGGCGCCGGCCTGCCCGGGCCGGGAGTGGTCCTGGTGCAGCGCCATCCAGCGCAGCATCTCCTTGGACAAGCCAGTGCGGTAGCGCTTGACCTTCTCGTAGTGCTGCAGGATGCCGGCCGGGTCGACGAAGGCCAGGGTGGGGGTGGTCCAGCCCTGGACGGTCCAGTCGCTCTCCTCGAGCTCGCCGGGCCGGTCGTGGCGCTGGGCCCGGAAGCCGCCGCCGTAGGCCTCGGCGTAGCGCTCGCGCAGCGGCGCCAGCGCCTCCTCGGGGAAGCTCGGCGGCAGCACCGTCACCACGCCTTGGCTCGGTCCCTCGAACTCGAAGTCCTCGGCCAGCTTGTCGAGCACGGTGGTGACGCGCTCCGCCCACTCACCCTCCTTCATCTCGGCCAGCTTCTCGGCCTTCTGGTCCGGGAACCACAGCAGCACCGTGCCCGACGGCCGCAGCTCGATCCCGGTCACCGGCCGCTGCACCAGCTCCGACCAGCTCGCGGCGCCCGGCTGGGTCGGGTGCAGGCCGGCGCCGCGGGCGTAGCCGCCGCTGGCCCAGCGGTCGCGGTCGAGCCGCTGCACCATCGGCGTCCGGACCCGGATGGCGCCGTGGCCGGTGTAGAAGCCGACCCGGCCCTGGATCGGCGAGCCGTCGACGGTCGTGACCCAGCCGGCGGTGGCGCCGTCCAGCCGCAGCTCGGCGGTGGGCCCGTCGACCAGCAGCTCGAGCTGGAAGGTGTTGCGCTCGGCGCCGAAGCCGTGGCGGCCGCGGACAGCGCCGCGCCGGGCGTAGAGGCCGTCCAGGGACCAGGAGATGCCGTCCAGTCCGCGCGACTCGTCGACCTCGCCGATGGCGAACTGGTGGTCGCCGCCGCTGAAGCCGAAGCGGATGTTGCGGTCGCGGCGGGTGTAGCCGACCACCACCCCGGCACTGACGTAGCTGGTGGTGAATTCGACCTGCGCTGCGATCCGGTAGCGGCCGGGCTCCATCCAGGCCTCGCCCAGGGCGAAGGCGTCGCGCCAGTGGGCGGCGCGGTCCATGGTGTCGGTGCCGGTGCGCGGCTTGTCGCGGCCGACGTGCAGGTCGCCGTCCGTCTCCTCGAACCACAGGCCTTCGACCCGCCGGTCCTCGTGGCCAGTGAGGCCGTCCTCGCCCCAGCCGTCGAGGCCCAGCAGCCGCGGCGGCGCCACGAAGGGGTGCATCGGTCCGGCGTCGCGCGCCGCGCGCAGGGCGTCGCCGCGCTGCTCCCGGGTCTCGGGCGCGGGCTCGCCCAGCTCGAGCGGCGCCAGGCCGACGGCGGCGGCCAGCCGGTCGTGCTGGGCCGCCATGGCCTCCGCCGCCACCCGGTGACCCTGCGCCAGGTAGGCCCGCGCCGCCTCGGCCCAGGTGCTCGCCAGCGCCCGCGTCGACGGCGACTTGTCGAGGAAGGGCGCCTCTCGCCGCTCCCCCTCGCGCCGGGCCGGCGCCCGGAAGCGCTCCCAGTGGCGCAGCATCCACGCCGCCTCGGCCTCCTTGTCGGCCAGCAGCTGCTCGACGAACTGGTCGAGGGTGCCGGGCGTGGCCTCGTCGACGCCGAGCGACCAGTAGAAGGCGAAGTTGGCCTCCCGCGCCCGCCCGAGCTCGGCGCACAGCTCGCCGGCCATGCGCGCCTGCTCCTGGCCGAACCAGGGCTCGGCGCGGTGGCGCTCCCAGGACCAGGTCGGCTCGTCCATGACCGTCGGCGCCGGGTCGCCGGGCGGCGTCGCCTGGGTGTAGCGCTCGTCCCGCCACGGCGCCGGCTCCCGCCACCAGAAGCCAGCCAGGAAGCGGTCGAACTCCTCGGCGAATGCCTGCATGCCCTCGGGGCGGCCGTCCTTGCCGTCGGCGAAGTAGGTGGCGAAGACCTTGACCGGGTCGCCGCGGCGGCGGCGGTCGCCCTCCATGAACTGGAACAGTCGGTCCTGGAACAGAGGCTCGCCGCTCCACTCGCCGTGGCCCTCCTCGCCTTCCTCGGGCTCGACGCCGCTCCAGGTGTTCAAGAACAGGTAGAGCGAGTAGCCGGCGCCGTAGTTGTCGCGGTACTCCTCGATCTCGCCCGAGATCAGCTCCTCCAGCTTCTCGCGGCCGCCGTAGCCCTTCTGCCGGGTCGAGGTCTGGGTGCCGAAATTGGCGTGGTCCTCGACGAACTGCTCGTCGTACATCGAGCCGTAGGCCGAGCCGGTCCAGACCGCGCGCCCCTCCGACAGCCAGGCCGGAAGCCCGCCGTAGACGCCGCCGTCGAAGCGGTGCGTCAGCTCGTGGGTGATGCCGCGGCCGAGCCCGGGGATGGTCCCGATGGTCAGCTTCAGGGTCGTGGTGTCGCCGCCCTGGAAGCCGCCGACCCACCAGAAGCCGGCGCCCTCCATCTCCAGCCCGTGCGACTCCGGCACTACCCGCAGCGTGCCCTGGCGGCCGATGAAGGGGTCCTGGCCGTACCAGTTGACCAGCCGGTCGTGGTGCAGCTCGACGGTGGTCGCCGAACCCACCAGGGTCTCCCAGCCGCAGCTGGTCTCGACCCGGTACCACTGCCGCGGCGAGTGGCTGACGCCGGGGTCGCCGAAGCTGGCGTGCGCCAGGGTGAAGGCCCGCTGCTCGTCCAGCGTCATCTCCTCCAGCTGCTCGATGCTGAGCGGGCCAGAGGCGGCGGCGATGCCGGCGCGGCCGCGGCCGAGGCCCTCGCCGGCGCTCCGGGCGCCGCTCGACATGTCCATCGGCCGCGGCCCCTCGAGGTCCTTGAAGCCGGCCTGGGCCGCCAGCCCGCGCAGGATCCGGGCGGCGCGCACCGCGGTCACGGAGTCGCCGTTGCCGAGGGCGGCGCGGACGATCCGCTGCAGCTCCTGCACCACGACCTGCCAGACCCGGCGGCCGACCTCGATCTCCGGCGTCGCCTCCCCGGCGACGGATTGGCGCAGCGCCGGCGAGGGCGCCGCCAGCTGCCGCGCCAGGTCCTCCAGCCACTGCACCGCCAGCAGCGAGCCGACGTCCTTGGCCCGGCCGCGCTGGCCGCGCAGCCGCAGCAGCTCGCGCACCGCCTTGGCGCGGGCGGAGGCGATCCGGGCCGGGTAGGGGTCCTCGGGCGGGAGCAGGTCCTTCAGGCCGGCCTTGGCCCGGAGCCGGCCGTTGGCGTCCGCGGCCTCGGCGTAGAGGTCGTGGGCCCAGAGGATCCGGGCGTCGCCGTCCTCCTGGGCGTTCGCGAGCAGCAGCTCCAGCACCCTCGCCGGTTCCGGGCTGCGGGCGAGGGCGAACAGGAAGTGGCGCTGGGCCTCGGCGTGGCGGCCGGCCTCGAGGGCCTCGCGGCCATAGCGCAGGCTGGCCTGGAGGTCCTGGCCGCCCTGGGCCAGCGCGGCGCCGGCCAGGAGCGCCAGCGCGGCCAGGGCCGGCAGCAGCCGGGACAGGGGGGATCGGCGGGGCATCGAACCGATCTTAGCCGGGGATCGGGCGCGGATTTTGGCCACGACCGCCGCCGTGGCATCGTTGATCCAGGGACGACCCGTTCGAGCACGCCATGATTCCGATCCTCCTGATGATCCCCCTGGGCCTGGCCCAGGCCCCCGAGGCCCAGACCGTCGACTCGCACATCGACCGGGTGACCGTCTACGCCGGCCAGGCCCTGGTCGAGCGCAGCTTCGCGGTCGAAGCCAGCGAACCCGGTCCGGTGACCGTGGTGCTCGGCCCGCTGCCGGTCGGCGCCGACCCGTCCTCCTTCCAGGCCAAGCTCGACGCGGGCTCGGCGGTGGTCCAGGGGCTGCAGATGCAGCGCCGCTCCGGCGAGCTGGCCGGGACCGAGCGCGACCGGCTGCGGGCGCGCCTGGACGCGCTGGCGGACCAGGTCCGCGAGCTGGGGAGCGAGGCCGCGGCGATCGAGGCCGGCCAGGGCGTGATCAGCGCCGCCACCAGCGCGGTCCAGAAGTGGGAGCAGCTCGACCCGGCGGTGCTCAGCCAGCTGCTGGACTTCGTCTCGGAGAAGAGCAGCGAGCTCGACCAGCGCGAGATCAGCCGCGAGCGCGAGCTGAAGCGGCTGCGGGCCGAGATCGAGGACCTCGAGCGCCAGCTCGGCGGCCGCGGCTCGGCGGCGCGACCCTACCAGCAGGCCCGCGTGAACCTGTTCTTCGAGCGCGCCGGCCAGTCGCGGCTGCGGCTCCAGTACCTGGTCCACGGGGCCAGCTGGCGGCCGATCTACGAGGTCCGGCTCGACCCCGGCCTGACCCGGGTCGACGTCGGCCTGACGGGCGAGATCCGCCAGAGCACCGAGGAGGACTGGGAGGACGCGGTGATGGTGCTGAGCACCGCCCGCCCGCACGTCGGCTTGGACCCGCCGGTGCTGCCCAAGCGCTGGGTGTCGCTGGGCTGGAGCGAGAAGCGCCGCGGCCGGGCGATGCTCTCGGAGCTGGGGTACGTCGGCGCGGACACCGCCGCGATGGCGCCCTCGGCCGGCGTGGCCTACGAGGCCGAGGACCTCGACGAGGAGGCCTTCGAGGCCGCCCCGGTGGTCTCGGTCCAGGACTACGGCCTGAGCCAGCAGTTCACCCTGCCCGAGCGGGTGACGGTACCGGCCGACGACGAACCCAAGACCTTCCCGCTGGTGCAGGTGCCGCTGGACGTGCACCCCGAGCGCTACCTGCTGCCGTCGCTGAGCCTCGAGGCCTACCTGCGGGCCGAGGTCACCAGCGCCGCCGACGCGCCGCTGTTGCCGGGAGAGGCGCGGATCTTCCTCGGCCCCGACTTCCTCGGCAAGGCCGGCTTCCCGATGCTGCGCCCGGGCGACTCGACCTGGCTCAACCTCGGCCTCGACCCGAACTTGGTGGTGGAGTACGAGCAGGTGCTCGACGAGCGCGACGAGCCTGGCGTGTTCTCGGACACGGTCAAGCTGCGGCGGGCGTGGGAGACCACCCTCAAGCTGAGCGCCTCGGCGCCCAAGCCGGTGACCATCCTGGTCGAGGAGGCGCTGCCGGTGTCGCGCGACGAGCGCATCGTCATCACCCCGGAGGGCATGCAGCCGGCCGCCTTGGCCGGCGAGGAGGACCTCGAGGACCGCGAGGAGAAGGGCCTGTGGCGCTGGCGCCTCAAGCTGCGCCCCGGCCAGGAAGCCACCGTGCGTTGGGGCTGGAGCGCCGCCTTCGACGAGGACCTGAGCCCGACCTTCGGCCAGGATTGACCGCGCGGCGGCAGTCGCGGCTCAGCGCCGCGGCGGGACCACGGGCTGCACCCAGGCGGTCTCGTGGTCCCCTTCGGCGTAGGGGTTGGGGTGGAGGCGGGAGCTGGTCACCACCGCCCGCACCGAGAGCTCGTCGCCGGCGAAGGCGTAGCGGGCCGGGTTGTCGGTGGTCTCGGCCAGCACGCCCCCGACCTCGAGGCGGCCGTCCGGGTGGCGGCGGCTGCCGAGGAAGCGGGTGGTGTAGCTGAGCCCCTGCTCGGCGGCGACGGTGACGGTCATGCCGGCGTCGTCGGCGCGGACGTCCTCCAGGGTGACGCCGCTCGAGGCGTAGTACTCGCCCGCCTTCATCGCCTGGACGATGGCCTCGGGGGTCAGCTCGGCCGCGCGCACCATGACCCAGCCGCGGCCCGGCACGCTGGTGCCGTTGGCGTGGTACTCGTGGGCGTCGTCGGTGGCCAGGCCGTAGAGCGGCGGCAGGCCGAGCTCGGCCTGGCGGATGGCGTTGGCCTGGTCCCACATGGCCTCGGTCGAGGGGTGGTTGGCGTCGCCGTGGTTGCGGACGCCGCGGTGGCCGTTGTAGACCTCGAAGAAGCGCTCGCCGCGGATCTGGGCCAGGTCGGCGACGGTGAAGGCCCAGCCGAAGTTGGGGTGGTTGACGTGGCCGAGCACGGTCCGCCCGTGCTCGCGGCCGTGGGCGGCGATGGCGTCGAGGTCGGCCTGCACCGCCTCGGCGACGGTCGCTCCGCCCCGCGGCTTCACCAGCCCGGCGAGGTTGATGCCATTGAGGTGCACCGGCCGGCCCTCGGCCTCGTCGGTGACCTCTTCGCCGGGGATGAGCAGGAAGCGCCCCGGCTGCTCGAAGCGTTGCTTCAGCTCCGGCAGGGTCTTGAGCCGCATCTCGGTGAGGCCGTCACGGGCCCGCAGCTCGACGCTGCCCTTGCCGAAGCGCTCTTGGAGCTGGTCGACGCGGTCCTGGGTCAACCGGGTGCCGTCCTTCACGGCGAACCACTTGTCGTGATCGAGGAAGACGTTGTGGTCCGACAGCACCAGGAAGTCGTAGCCGTTGGAGGCGTACCAGTCCGTCACCAGCTCCGGCGCGCCGTCGCCGTCGCTCCACAGCGTGTGGGTGTGGGTGTTGCCCTTCCACCAGCGGGCCTCGGTCGGGGCGTCCCGGTAGGGGCCGGAGCCGCCCGTGGCGCAGGAGGAGAAGACGGCGGAGAGCAGGCCGGCGGCGAGGCCGGCGGCGACGGGGAGGAGGAGGGCGGTGCGGCGGTTCATTCTTCGGTCAGGACCGGTACGGGCAGACTGGTCTGGATCAGATCAGCGATGATGCCAGGAAGCGGTCGGCGATCTCGGACCTGTCGGAGCTGGCGGATCAGGAAGCGGAAGCGGTAGGTGCCTGGGCCGATGAGGTACGGCTCGTGGGGCTTGGCTCCCCAGGAGTTGTCGCCGCCCACTCCCATGTGCTTGTGGTCGAGGTGGACCTCGAGGAAGTCTCGGTCTGGGAGCTCGTGCGGGTGCCGCGCGGTCTCTAGGTCCTCCGTGGTCCAGGGCAGGACGTTGAACTCCATGAGCGGACCCAGGGCGACGAAGAGGAGGCCGACCCGACGCGGGCGGAGGAGCGCCACCCAGCGGGTGTCCGTTCGGTGGCCGTTCTCCTGCGGGCGGAGGTAGGGGTGGCCGAGGCGGTCGGCTTCCATCTGGCCATAGGTCCTGCGGGTGGAGGACTTGCGGTCCGAGTAGTTCTCGGAGGGGCCACGGCCGTAGTACTCCACCCTGCCGAAGTCCCGGTCGACCTCGAAGCGGAGTCCCAGGCGGGGTACCGGAGGTGAGCCCTCGGGGACCTCGACTTCGTACTCGACCAGGACGTCGAGGTCGCCGATGGGACTGGCGGTCAAGCTCCAATTCGCCCCTGTTTCCGGGTCTCTACCCGAGCTGGAGACGCGGGCGGTGCTGCCGTCCGCTGCCAGTTCGATGGACCGCTCGAGGATCTCGCTGTTGCGGTAGGCCTCTCGCCAGGGGCCGGCCCAGGTCGGCATCCGGTTGCCCCGGTCGTTGTCGGTGGGCGCGCGCCAGAAGGTCGGCCGCAGAGAGCGGAGGACGACCGGGGCGCCCTCACCGAGCCAGCTCAGGGAGAGCTCCCCTCGATCCTCCTGGCGCACTCCGAGGGAGGAGCCCTCGAGCCCGTGGGCGACCAGGAGTCCCGCCTTCGGCTGCTCGAGGAGCACGCCTGGAGGTGCGTCCGAGACCTCGGTGCTCCCTGGCCAGGGGAGGGGGAAGGACGAATAGGCGCGCCCGGGCAGGGTCCCCACGCCCGGATCTTCGAGGGGGCGTACGGTGACCCCCAGCGAGTACTCGAGGGCGGGCCGAGTCGGCTCGCCGAGTTCGAGTTGGACGAGCTTCGACTCCCTCGGCGCGAGGGAAAGGGGCCGGATGGTGCCGCTCGCGAGCTCGTCATCACGCGTTCGAATCCCATCGGCGTAGACTCGCCAGGTCAGCTCGAGGCGCTCCAGGTTCCGGAAGAAGTGCTCGTTGGTGACCCGGATCTCACCCTTCGCCAGGTCGACCGCTTCGATATCGATCTCCCGGTAGAGGAAGCTCACCTCATGCAAGCCCGGGTTCGGCTCCCGGTCCGGCTGCACGACGCCGTTGCAGCAGAAGTTGCCGTCGGTGGGGGAGTCGCCGTAGTCGCCGCCGTAGGCCCAGAACTCCTCGCCGCCGGGGTCGGTCTGGACCAGCTGCTCGGGGCCGAAAGTGAAGCGCAAGGCCAGGCTGTGGCTGGGGGGGCGCGGATGGGCCAGCTGCTCGGCGGGCAGGGCCTCCAGCCACACGCGGGCGTCGGCGATGGCGCCCGCGAACTGGCGGCCGCGGTGGTCGGAGTTGGTGCCGACCGCCCACGGCGAGGCGCTCGCCCGGATGGCGCCGGCGTGGGCGCGCTGGGCGACCTCGCGCCGGTCCAGGAACAGCCTCAGCTGCTCGCCGTCGTAGCTGCCGGCGACGTGGTGCCAGTTGCGGTGCCAGTCCTCGGGCAGCGGCGCGGTGCAGGTGATCCAGCCGCCGTCGTAGACGAAGAACATGAGCTGGTCGCCGCTGGTCTTGAGCATGACGTTGGTGTCGCCGCGGCCCAGGATCGGGGCGTGGCCGGCGACCGGCTCCGGCCGCACCCACGCCTCGAGGGTGGTGTGGCCGCCGGCCAGGTCGGGGCCCTCGCCGGGGCCCAGCTGCAGCCAGCCGCGCAAGGCCTGGCTGGCGGGCGGGGCGCCGGGCGCGTCCTGCGCCACGGCCACGGCCTTCCCGTGCAGGTCGACCACGAATCCGTGCACCAACTCGACCACGGCCCAGCTCGGCTCCGACACCTTGCGCAGCCCCTGGTCGACCCAATCCCAGATGAAGCCGCCTTGGGTCTGGCGGTTGGCCTCGAAGATCTCCCAGTACTCCTTCAGGTTGCCGGTCGAGTTGCCCATGGCGTGGGCGTACTCGCACAGGATCAGCGGCCGGTCGTGCTCCTGCTGCGCCCAGCGCTCGACCCACTGCGGCGAGGCGTACATCGGGCTGATGATGTCGACGTGCTCGCGGCTGCCGGCGCGCTCGTAGTGCACCGGGCGGGTCGGATCGCGCTCATGCACCCAATCGCTGGTGGCGACGAAGTTGACGCCGTCGCCGGCCTCGTTGCCCAGCGACCAGACGATCACGCTGGCGTGGTTCTTGTCGCGCTCGACCATCGAGATCGTGCGGTCGAGGTGCGCCAGCTCCCAGTCAGGGTCGTTGCCCAGCGTCCGCTCCGGCTTGTAGCCCATACCGTGCGACTCGATGTTGGCCTCGTCGAAGACGTACAGCCCGTAGCGGTCGCAGAGCTCATACCAGCGCGGATCGTTCGGGTAGTGGCTGGTGCGCACGGCGTTGACGTTGCTGCGCTTCATCAGCTCGACGTCCTGCACCATGCGCCAGTAGGGCACGCTGCGGCCATGGTCCGGGTCGTGCTCGTGGCGGTTGACGCCGCGGATCAGGATCGGCTGGCCGTTGTGCAAGAGCTGGCCGCCGCGGATCTCGACCTCGCGGAAGCCGAAGTCGAAGGCGTGGAACTCCGGCTGCCCCTCTGGGGTCGTGACCTCGATCACCAGCCGGTAGAGGTGGGGCAGCTCCGCCGACCACAGCCGCGGCGCGGCCACGGGGAAGGTGACGTCGAGCTCCTGCTCCTCGCCCGCCCGGAGGCCGAAATTGCCGGCGACGCCCCCGGCGACCCGCCGCTCGCCGTCCCACAGGGTCACGCGCACCTGCCGCGGCAGGGCGTCCTCGCCGCGGTTCCGCAGCTTCACCGAGGTGGTGAGCACGGCGTCGCGGTAGTCCTCGTCCAACTCGCAGCGCGCCCAGGCGTCGGCCAGGTGCAGCGGCGCCAGCGCCACCAGGCGGACGTCGCGGTAGATGCCGCTGAAGCGCCACATGTCCTGGCACTCCAGGTAGCTGCCGTCGGACCAGCGGTAGACCTCGGCCGCGATCTGGTTCTCGCCCGGCCGCAGGTACTCGGTCAGGTCGAATTCCGCCGGCGTCATGCCGCCCTCGGAGTAGCCGACCTCCTCCCCGTTGACCCACAGGGAGAAGGCGCTCTTCACTCCCTCGAAGATCACGTGCACCCGCCGGCCGTCCCACTCCGCCGGCAGCTCGAAGCGGCGCCGGTAGCTGCCGACCGGGTTGTCGTCGTGGGGGATGTGCGGCGGGTTCGGCGGGAAGGTGTAGGGCTGGTTCAGGTAGCGGTTCAGGCCATAGCCGCGCATCTGCCAGCACGACGGCACGTCGATCGTGTCCCAGCCGGAGTCGTCGAAGCCCTCGGCCTCGAAGCCCACCGGCCGCTCCGCCGGCCGCGGCGCCCAGTGGAAGCGCCAGGCGCCGTTCAGCGACCGCTGCCACGGGGAAGCCACTCGGCCCTCTTCGTCCGGCGCGGCGTCGCGCGCCGCCTCCAGGCTCGGCTGTGGCACCAGGATCGCGCGCGGCGCCTCCTTGTTGCGGCCGACGACCTGGGGGTCCTCCCAGTCGGGGAGCTGGAGCAGGGGAAGGAGGAGCAGGGGGAGCAGCATCGGCTGGAGCCACGCGGGCGAGCCGATGCTATCCCGTCCCCGTCATGCGGTGACCCGCCCGGGCTGGAATCCGCACGCTTCGCGCTCTTATGCTGGCCGCATGCTGCGCAGCGTGATCGCGGTCCTGGCGGGCTTCGCCGCCACCGGCGGGGTGACCACCCTGATGAGCGGCGGTCTGCCGCTGGCCTTCCTGCGCTTCTCGGCCAGCGGCGAGAGCCGGCCCGTGACCGACACCGGCGAGCTGGCGCTGCTGCTGGCCGCCCACGCCGCCGGGGTGCTGCTGGGCGGCTTCGTGGCCGCCGCGGTCGCCCACCGGATGTACCTGCGGCACGCCCTCGGCTTCGCCATCGTGCTGTTGGCGGCCATGCTGGCCGGCCTGCCCGACGCCCAAGCGCTGCCGGGCTGGTGGCTGGTGGTCAGTTTCGCGGTCACGCCCGCGGCCGCCCTCGGCGGCGGGCTGCTCGCCCGGCCGCGGGCCGAAGCTGCTCCGGAGGCCTAGCGCCGCACGTAACGCAGGAAGCGGTAGCGGGCGCCGTGCTCGGCCACGGTGTCGGAGCTGGCCTCCTCGACCCACTCCTCCTCCCGGGCCTCGATCGCCGGGAAGAAGGTGTCGCAGTCGAAGTAGCCCTCGACCCGGGTGAGGTGGACCCGTCGGCAGGCCGGCAAGGCCAGGGCCTCGCGGTAGACGGCGCCGCCGCCGATGACGAAGACCTCGCCCGCGGGGTCGGCCTGCTCCAGGCCTCGCTCCAGGCTGTCGGCCTGCAGCACGCCGTCCGGCAGGCCGCGCACGCCGCGCCGCGACAGCACGACGTTGCGCCGGCCCGGCAGCGGCCGGAAGCGCTCCGGGATCGACTCCCAGGTGTGGCGGCCCATGATCACGGTGTTGCCGCCGTCGCCGGTGGTCAGCTTGCGGAACAGCGCCAGGTCGCCCGGCAGGCTCCAGGGGAGCGCGCCGTCGCGGCCGATGCCGCCCTCTTCGTCCGCCGCCACCACGATCTCGAACTCGCGCATCTTCACACCGAGATCGGGAACTTGATGAAGGGAGCCGGCTGGTAATCGATCAGCTCGACGTCCTCGAAGCGCACCTGGTCGACCGGCTTCTTCGCCACCCGCACCCGCGGCAGCGGCCCCGGCGTCCGGCTCAGCTGCTCCTCCAGGCCCTCGCGGTGGTTCAGGTAGACGTGGGCGTCGCCGATGGTGTGGACGAAGACGCCGGGCTCGAGCCCGCACTCCTGCGCCACCAGGATCATCAGCAGGGCGTAGCTGGCGATGTTGAAGGGCACGCCCAGCGCCAGGTCGGCCGAGCGCTGGTAGAGCTGGCAGTCCAGCCGGCAGCCGGCGACGTAGAACTGGAACATCGTGTGGCAGGGGGGCAGCGCCATCTCCGGCAGGTCGGCCACGTTCCAGGCGTTGACGATGATCCGCCGCGACTCCGGCTCGGTCTTGATCCGGTCGATGGCGTCCTGGATCTGGTCCAGGCCCTGGCCGCCCCAGTTGCGCCACTGGTAGCCGTAGATCGGGCCGAGCTCGCCGTCGGCGTCGGCCCAGGCGTCCCAGATCGGGGTGTGCTCGCTGAGGCCCTCGTGGATGTTGGTGGAGCCCTTCAGGAACCAGAGCAGCTCCCGCACAACGGCCGAAAAAAGGACTTTTTTGGTCGTCAGAAGGGGAAATCCGGTCCTGAGGTCGTAGCGGCTCTGGGTGCCGAAGACGGACAGGGTGCCGGTGCCGGTCCGGTCGCCGCGCTTCTCGCCGTGCTCGAGGACGTGACGGATGAGGTCCAGGTACTGCTTCATCGGGGGGAGGCCTTGGCCACCAGGATTCTAGCGATCATTCCACAATCTTCGCCCCCGGTTTAGGATGGCTGAACCATGCTCCAGCGTTCCATCTCCACTCTTCCCCTTCTCGCGGGCCTGGCCGTATTCGCGGCCGGTAGCCTGCTCCCGGCACAGCAGCCCGGCGACGCCCAGCAATGGGCCGGCGGCCTGATCGACCATACACCGGCCGCTCCGGTGACCGGCTTCTCCGTCCTGGAGCACGGCGGCACCGTCGCCCTGCGCTGGCAGGAAGGAGGCGTGCCGCACTTCGCTGTCTCCTACGACGGCGTCGAGTTCGGCCGCGCCCAGCCCACCAGCTACGACATCATGCTGCGCTTCGGCCAGTTCGACCCGCTGGTCGACGGCGAGCCGAACGTGCCTGAGGAGCTCCGCGCCGCCGCGGACGGCGAGCTCTACATCGTCCAGTACGTCACCAAGGGCCTCGAGCCGTGGCGCCAGGAGCTCCGCGAGCTCGGCGCCGTCGACCACCGCTACCTCGGCCACCACGCCAACATCTGGCGGATGAGCCCCGAGGCCGCCGAGGCGGCCGCGAAGATGCCCTTCGTGCGCTGGGTCGGCCCCTTCCACCCGGCTTACAAGCCCTCCGACGAGCTGATGGCCGACTACGTCGCCGACCAGCTCAGCCCGCGCCGCTACCGCATCATCGTCGGCGAGTGGGGCCCGCGCGAGAAGGCCCAGGTCGCCGCCGAGATCGGCGAGATGGGCGGCCTGCTCGACCTCATGATCGACGAGGGCTGGGTGGTCGAAGCCACCCTCGACCGCACCCAGCTGATGCAGGTCCTGGCGATGGACCAGGTGCTCGGCGTCGACGAGTGGAGCGCGCCGGAGACGGACATGAACAACGTCCGTAGCCTCTGGGGCGCCAACTACGTCGAGACCGTCGCCGGCTACGACGGCAGCGGCGTCACCGCCGAGGTCTGCGACACCGGCCTGGACTCGGTGCACGCCGACTGGACCTCGCCGCGCACGCCGATCAGCCACAACGGCTTCGGCTCCAGCACCAGCCACGGCACCTGCACCTTCGGAATCAACTTCGGCGACGGCAGCTCCCACCCGAGCGCCCGAGGCATGATGCCGATGGGCCAGGGCGTCTTCGCCAACTACAACTTCACCAACCGCTACACCCTCACCAGCGAGACCGTCAACGTCTACAGCTGCGTCTTCCAGACCAACTCCTGGGGCAGCTCGCGGACCGCGTCCTACAACTCCTACTCGCAGGAGATGGACGACATCATCCGCATCAACGACCTGTCGATCCTGCAGTCGCAGTCGAACGCCGGCAACACCCAGTCCCGGCCCCAGGCCTGGGCCAAGAACGTGATCGCGGTCGGCGCCGCCTACCACTACAACGACACCAACGAGGCCAACGACCGCTGGGCCGGCGGCGCCTCCACCGGTCCGGCCCAGGACGGCCGGGTCAAGCCCGACCTAGCGGCCTACTACGACGCCATCCACTGCTCCGACGCCGACCCGGGCGGCTACGCCAGCGGCGACGACTACACCAACTTCGGCGGCACCTCCGGGGCCACCCCGATCGTCTCCGGCCACCTGGGCCTCTTCTACCAGATGTGGCACCACGGCGAGTTCGGCGGCGGCGGCGGCACCTCGGTCTTCGACAGCCGGCCGCACAACACCGTCGGCAAGGCGATGATGATCAACAGCGCCAAGCAGTGGCAGATGTCCGGCACCGACCTGACGCGGATGCGCCAAGGCTGGGGCCACCCGGACCTGCAGCGGATGTACGACCTGCGCTCGATGGCGCTGATCGTGGACGAGGACGTGCCGCTCCGCGACCAGGAGTCGACCGCCTTCCAGATCGACGTCCCGGCCGGCCAGGACGAGTTCCGCGCCACCCTGGTCTACATCGACCCGGCGGGCACCACGAGCTCGACCCTGCACCGGATCAACGACCTGTCGCTGCGCGTGACCGCGCCCAACGGCACCCAGTACTGGGGGAACAACGGCCTGCTGAGCGGCATGTACAGCACCGCCGGCGGCACCTCCAACACCAAGGACACGGTCGAGAACGTCTTCGTCCAGAACCCGGCCACGGGCACCTGGACCATCGAGGTGATCGCTGACGACGTCAACGTCGACACCCACGAGGAGAACGGGACCACCATCCCGGACTGCGACTTCGCCCTGGTCGTGACCCCGTCGACCCCGGTCTCGGGCGGCAACAACACCATCAACCTGAGCGGCCCGACCAACGTCTGGCCGGGCATGACCGCCACCTGGAACTGGACCGCGTCGCCCCCGTACTCGAACTACTACTTCGTCTGGAGCGCCAGCAACGCCGGCGCCGTCTTCGGCGGACACAACTTCGACGTCGGCCTGCCGGTCAACATCATCTCCCAGGGCACCCACTCGGGCTCGGGTTCGGGCAGCCACACCGCCACCATCCCGGCGGCCGGCAGCGGCATGACCCTCTACCTCGAGGTCGCGGCTGAGATCGGCGGCCAGTGGTGGGACTCCAACATGCTGACCCTGAACATCAACTGATCCGGATCAGCGGCGGCAGGTGAACTCCTGCCGGCCAAAGCGCGCGGCGGCGATGCCAATCGCCGCCGCGTCTTCTTCTTCGGCCCAGGTGCCCTGCCGGAAGTCCAGGCCGAGGGCGGAGCCGAGCGCGGCCGACAGCCGGTCCCGGTCCGGCTCGAAACCGAGGGCAGCCACCCCGGGCGTCTCGGCCGGCGGGCGCAGCACCAGGCTGCCGTGGAACAGCACCCAGCCGCTCCGGCGGCGGGCGGCGCTGCCGAGCAGCTTGCGGCCGCCCAGGCACAGGTCGAGCGGCGAGGATTCCTCGAAGCACCACGCGCTGCCGGCGACGTCGCTGGCCAGGGGCGCCTCCCGGCGCAGGCCGACGGCGGCGCCCGCCTGGCGGCCGAGCTCCTCGGCCAGGACCTGGTGCAGGGCCGCCATCGCCGCCGCCGGGCCGCCGCCCAAGGGGCCGCGCTCGGGCGCGCACAGGGCGTAGGTCAGCTCGTCCTGGTGCAGGATCGCCTTGCCGCCGGTCGAGCGGCGCACGACCTCGCCGCCGCGGGCGCGGACGGCCTCTAGCGGCAGGCCGGCGACGGGCTGGAAGTAGCCCAGGGAGAGGGTCGGCCGGGCCCAGCGATAGAAGCGCAGGGTGGGGGCCAGCCGGCACTCCAGCAGCGCCTCGTCCAGGGCCATGTTGCGCGCCCCGGCCAGCGGCGGATCGTCGATCCGGCGGGCCGGGGCGGGCGGGGGAACGCTCAAGAGCAGCGGAAGCAGAGCTGCGGGTCCTTGACCGCGCGCGCCTCGTCGACGCGGCCGACCGGCGTGGTCTCGGGCGCGGCCCGCAGGCCCTCGCCGCCGGCCAGGGCCTCGGCCGCGATCTGCTTCATGGTCTCGGCGAAGGCGTCCAGGGTCTCCTTGGACTCGGTCTCGGTCGGCTCGACCATGATCGCCTCGGCCACCACCAGCGGGAAGTAGACCGTCGGCGGGTGCACGCCCAGGTCGATCATCCGCTTGGCGACGTCGAGGGTCTTGACCCCCTGCTCCTTCATCTCCCGGGTCGGCCGGGCGACGAATTCGTGCATGCAAACGCGGTCGTAGGGCACGCGCCAGTCCTGGTCGACCTGGACCCGCAGGTAGTTGGCGTTGATCACCGCGTTCTCGGCCACTCGCCGCAGGCCCTCGGCGCCGAGCCGGCGCACGTAGGCGTAGGCGCGCAAGAGCACCATGAAGTTGCCGTGCACCGCCCGCAGGCGACCGACGCTGTCGGGCAGCTCGGTCACCAGGCGGAAGCCGTCCTCCTGCTCGACCACCCGCGGCGCCGGCAGGTACTTGCCCAGCTCCGCGGTGACGCAGATCGGGCCCGAGCCCGGCCCGCCGCCGCCGTGCGGCGTCGAGAAGGTCTTGTGCAGGTTCAGGTGCATCATGTCGACGCCGAAGTCGCCGGGCCGGGCGACCCCGACGATGGCGTTGAAGTTGGCGCCGTCCATGTAGACCTTGCCGCCGGCCTCGTGGACCAGCTGGCAGATCTCGCGGATGTGCTCCTCGAACAGCCCCAGGGTGTTCGGGTTGGTGATCATCAGGCCGGCGGTGTCTGCCCCGAGGTGCTCCTTGAGGTCATCCCGGTCGAGCAGGCCGCGGGCCGAGCTCTTGATGGTCTTGACCCGGAAGCCGGCCAGGGTGCAGGAGGCCGGGTTGGTGCCGTGGGCGCTGTCCGGGATCAGGATCGTGCGCCGCTCGCTCTCGCCGCGCTCCTCCAGCCAGGCGCGCAGCACCATCAGCGCCGTCAGCTCGCCCTGGGCGCCGGCGGCCGGGTGCAGGGTGACCTCGGGCAGGCCGGTGCAGGCCGCCAGGTCCTCTTGCAGGCCGTGCATCAGGCCCAGCGCGCCCTGGACCTCGCCGTCGTCCTGGAAGGGGTGCAGGCCGCCCCAGCCGGGGTTGCGGGCCGCGGCCTCGTGCACGACGGGGTTGTACTTCATGGTGCAGGAGCCCAGCGGGTAGAAGTTCGTCGTGATGGCGAAGTTCTTCTGGCTCAGGCGCGTGAAGTGGCGCATCAGGTCGAGCTCGCCCAGCTCGGGCAGCGCCGGCGGGGCCTGGCGCAGCTCCTCGGCCGGCAGGCCCTCGATGGCGCGGGCGCGGTCGGCGCCGGCGGTGCGCATGCAGCGGCGGCCGGGGCGGGAGTCCTCGAACAGCAGGGGCACGGGGGCGAGGTTCACAGCGCCACCTCCATCTGGAAGGTCTGGGTGGCGACGTCGACCAGGCGGCGGACGTCTTCGGGGCTGGTGCGCTCGGTGCAGGCCAGGGTGAAGACCCCGTCCAGCTCCGGGTGCCAGGCGCTCATCGGCAGCACCGCGGCGATGCCGGCCTGCGCGGCGGCCTGCTTCAGCCGCAGCACCGCGGCGTCGCCGCCGGCGAGCCGCAGCGGCAGCTCCTGGAAGAAGGCCTGGTCGGGGAAGGCCTCGGAGACTGCGTCGAGGGCGCAGAGGGCGTCGCGCAGCTCCAGCGCCCGCTGGCGGCTGACGCAGGCGACCTCCTCGAGCCCGGCGGGGCCGAGCGCGGCCATGTGGATGCAGCCGCGCAGCGCCATCAGGGCGTTGTTGGTGCAGATGTTCGAGGTCGCCTTCTCGCGCCGGATGTGCTGCTCGCGGGTCTGGAAGGTCAGGGTGTAGGCGCGCCGGCCCTCGCGATCCACCGAGGTGCCGACCAGCCGGCCGGGCAGCTTGCGCACGAACTTCTGGCGCGCGGCGAAGAAGCCGAAGTGCGGCCCGCCGTAGCCGAGCGGCACGCCCAGGCCCTGGCCCTCGCCGACGACCACGTCGAAGCCGGCCGCGCCGGGCGAGCGCAAGAGCCCCATCGCCACCGGCGAGACCGAGGCCACCGCCAGCGCCCCGTGCTCCTCGCAGGCCGCCTTGACCGGGTCCAGGCGCTCGACCAGGCCGAGGAAGTTGGGCTGCTGCACGAAGACCGCGGCGGTGTCGCCGTCGACCGCGCCCTCCCAGTCGGTGACGCCGTCCTTCAACGGCGCCTCGACCAGCTCCACGCCCTGGTAGCGCAGGTAGGTGGCCATGGTCTCGCGGCTGTGCGGGTGCAGGCCGGCGGAGACCACCACCTTCTTGCGCCGGGTCGCGCCCAGCGCCAGCAGCGCGGCCTCGGCGCAGGCCGAGGCGCCGTCGTACATCGAGGCGTTGGCGGTCTCCATGCCGCACAGCTCCGCGATCATCGACTGGAACTCGTAGATCCACTGCAGCGTGCCCTGCGAGCACTCCGGCTGGTAGGGCGTGTAGGCGGTCAGGAACTCGCTGCGGCCGGCCAGCTCGTCCACCGCCGCGGCCCAGCCGTGGTCGTAGAAGCCGCCGCCGAGGAAGTTGGGGCCGCCGGTCGCGGGCCGGTTCCAGGAGGCCAGCTCGGCTAGGCGGGCGCTCAGCTCCGCCTCGGTCAGGCCGGGCTCGAGCGGCAGCGCCTCCCGCAGGCGCAGGTCCTCGGGGATGGAGTGGAAGAGCTCGTCGACCGAGGAGACCCCGATCGCCTCGAGCATCGCCGCGCGGTCGGCGTCGGTGTTCTGGATGTAGGGCATGGGCGCGTGCCGCTCGGGCGGCTAGTGCTCGGCTTCGACCAGCTTCTCGTAGGCCTCGGCGTCGTGGAGGCCGTCGAGGGCCTCGGGGCCGGAGACCCTGACCTTCAGCAGCCAGCCGCCGGCGAAGGGCTGGTCTTGGAGGGCGGACAGCTCGTCCGCCAGGGCCGAGTTGACCTCGACGATCTCGCCGTCGATGGGGGAGTTCAGGTCGGAGACGGCCTTGACCGACTCGACCTCGCCGAAGGCCTCGCCGCGGCTGACGGCGCCGCCGTCCTCGGGCAGGTCCAGGTAGACCAGCTCCCCGAGCTGCTCGATCGCGAAGTCGGTGATGCCGACGGTGGCGAGGTCGCCGTCGAGCTGGACCCATTCGTGGGAGGCGGAGTAGGAGCGGTCAGCGGGGCGCATGGCAGGGGGATCAGTCTCGGGATCGGTGGGGCACGAAGGGCAATTCGGCGCGCTGGACGGGCATCTCCTTGCCGCGGACGGACACCGCCAGCGGACCCTCGACGCCCTTCTCGCAGTAGGCGGTGGCGATCGGCCGGTCGAGCGCCGCCGACCAGATGCCGGAGCAGACGACGCCGACCTCGCGGCCGCGGGCGAGCAGCGGGTAGCCCTCGCGCGGCACGCGCTTGTCGGCGGTCAGGCCGATGATCTCCCGGCCCGCCTCGGGGGCGGCGCGCAGGGCCTCGGCGCCGACGAAGTCGCGGCTCTTCCAGCCGCGCACGCCGAAGCGCAAGCCTGCCTCGAAGGGGTTGGTGCCCTCGTGGATCTCGTGGCCGTAGAGGGGCAGCGCCGCCTCCAGCCGCAGCACGTCGCGGGCGCCGAGGCCGACCGGCGTCGCGCCGAGCTCGAGCAGGCGGCTCCAGAGCGCTTCGATCTGCTCCGCGGTGGCGAAGAGCTCGTAGCCGTGCTCGCCGGTGTAGCCGGTGCGGGCGACGAAGAGGGTCCCCAGGCCGGCGGGCTCGAGCCAGGCGAGGTCGAGGAAGCCGGGGCAGAAGTCCTCGTGACCCGCCAGGGCCGCCAGGACGCGGCGGGAGTCCGGGCCCTGGAGGGCAAGGATGCCGCCGCCGTCCTCGGTCCGGTCCTCGAAGGTGGCCTCGCGCAGGCGGCTGGTGATCGCCTCCCGGTCGCGTTCGCGGTTGGCGGCGTTCACCACCATGAAGAACTCCTCATCGCCGGTCCGGTAGACGATCAGGTCGTCCAGGATGCCGGCGTCCTCCGCCAGGAGCAGGCTGTAGCGGGCCTTGCCGGCCTCGAGGTCGTCCATGCGGGCCCCCAGGGCCCGGTCGAGCTCGGCGGCCGCCGCGGGTCCGCGGAACCAGAAGCGGGCCATGTGGGAGACGTCGAAGACCCCGGCGCCGGCCCGGACGGCCCGCGATTCCTCGAGGATCGAGCCGTAGTCGAGGGGCATCTCCCAGCCGGCGAAGGGCACCAATTTGGCGCCAGCGGCCTGGTGCTGGGCGTGGAGGGGCGTCTGGAGCAGGGCGGAGGCGGACATGGGTGGGGTGCCGGGTCCACCTGTCTCGCCAGCGATTCAGGAACCCATCCGGCCGCGGTCCTGGGAACCTGAGAGTTTCGCGACGTCGCCGCCGCTTGCCCCTTCGGTGTCCGGGGGGACCCGGAACTCTCCCGCTGCCTTTTCGGACCGGTATTCTCTGGCCAGTCCCCGGCAGCGTCAAGTTCCGCCCCGCGGGCCCCAGTTGACGGCCTCGCCGGCATCTCTTAAGCTGTTCGGCCCTTTCGGCAGCCAGAGAGGGCAAAAACACCATGGCACGACGCTGCGAAGTCACCGGCAAGGAAACCAGGAGCGGCAAGAGCATTGCTCGCCGCGGCCTCCCGAAGAAGAAGGGCGGGGTCGGTCTGAAGACCACCGGCCACACCAAGCGCCAGTTCAAGGCCAACATCCAGAAGGTGCGGGTCCTGCTCCCGGACGGCACCGTGAAGCGGATGAAGCTGGCGACTTCGGTCATCAAGTCCGGCAAGATCACGGTCCAGATGGGTGGTCGTGAACAGACGGTACCGCTCATCAAGGCCCTGCGCGGCCGCAACCGCGCCTTCGTGAAGCAGGCCGACTAGCGCCGGTAGGAAGCGCGAACAACGCCCGGAAAGCAAATTTTTGTTGCTTTCCGGGCGATTTTCTTTTCTTCGCGGCCGATTGCGGCAGTAAACCCGGCCGTAGAACTCCGGGCCATGGAGTCTACGCCGCGGCTGGTACCAGCTACAACTTTCACGGAGTGACAATGGCTGCAAAGAAGAAGGCAACCCGTAAGGCGGCGCCGAAACGCAAGACCGCCAAGAAGAAGACCGCGAAGCGCAAGGTCGCGAAGAAGAAGACGGCCAAGCGCAAGGTCGCGAAGAAGAAGACCGCCAAGAAGAAGGCCGCCAAGAAGAAGACGGCGAAGCGCAAGGTCGCCAAGAAGAAGGTCGCGAAGAAGAAGACCGCCAAGCGCAAGG
>CAYZXS010000013.1:0-78646 GCA_964482495.1 uncultured Planctomycetales bacterium | reverse complement strand
GGAGACGGGAAGAAAATCGACGGACGACGTCTCAATTCAATCGATGTCTGACCCCCATTCGTGGAAGCCGTGGCCGGACTTCTTGCCGAGGCGGCCCTCGGCGACCATCTCTCGCAGCAGCGCGGGCGGCTCGAAGGCGTCCCCGAGCTGAGAGTGGAGGTACTCGGCGATCCCGAGGCGGACGTCCAGGCCGATCAGGTCGGTCAGCCGCAGCGGCCCCATCGGGTGCCGGTAGCCGAGCTCCATCGCCTTGTCGATGTCGGCGGCGCTGGCCACGCCCTGCTCGAGCATGCGGATCGCCTCCAGCCCGAGCGCCACGCCCAGCCGGGAGCTGGCGAAGCCGGGGGTGTCGCGCACCACGATCGGCTCCTTGCCCAGCCGCTGTCCCAGCTGGCGCGCCGTGGCGGTGACCTCCTCCGCGGTCCGCTCCCCCACCACGATCTCCAGCAGCGCCATCAGCGGCACCGGGTTGAAGAAGTGCAGGCCCAGGAAGCGCTCCGGCCGCTCCAGCGAGGCCGCGATGGCGCTCACCGACAGCGACGACGTGTTGGTCGCCAACAGCGCCCCGGGATCGGCCGCCGCTTCGACCGCCGCGAAGACCTGCTGCTTCAGTTCCAGCTTCTCCGGCACGGCCTCGATCACCAGGTCGCAGCCAGCGCAGGCCTGCTCCAGCGAGGTGCTGCCGCTCAACCGCCCCCAGGCCGTCTCGGCGTCGGCCGCGGCCAGCTTGCCCTTGGCCACGCCCTTGTCGAGCATGGCCCGAATCCCGGCCAACCCCCGGGCCAGCGGCTCCTCGGCGACGTCGAAGAGGCGGACCTCCAGACCGGCCTGGGCGCAGACCTGGGCGATGCCGTGGCCCATGGTCCCTGCCCCCAGGACCGCGGCGATGGACAGGTCGGTGGCGTCCTTCATGGGGCGGGATGGTAGCAGGCTGGAGGTGGAAGGATTAGGCTGAGGGCGCTGGCGGCGCCCCCCGGCGCCAGGCCGATCCAGCCCACCTTTTTTAAGCCCGAACGATGTCACGAATCTCCGTCCTCGTCCTCTCCTTTTCGCTCGCCTCCGGGCTCACCGCCCAGCAGGCGGTCACGCCCACCCCGATCGGCGACACGCCGATCGAGTACTTCGGCGAGTACCACTTCGCCAGCGGCACCTGGTCGCACGGCGGCGCCCGCGCCGGCAGCCGCGTCATCTACAACTGCAGCTTCGCTGGCGGCTACTTCAATACGGTCGGCAACTCCTGGGCGACCAACGCCGACCACCTCTGGATCGACGAGGGCAAGCTGGCCGACTTCAACCACCTCTCGGTGGAGCAGATCGACGGCTTCGACTTCAGCTACTGCAGCTCCGACCTCGATCCGATGAACAACGGCTCGATCCGGATCGCCTTCTATGACGACTACGTCCCTTGCACCTCGCCCCCCGCGGCGCTCTGCGACTACGTGCTCACCGGCCTCCCGCTCTCGACCAGCGGCAACCCGGAGTGCCACGCGATCTCGATCGACCTCAGCGGCGGCTTCGAGTGCAGCACCGACCTGGCCAACCCGCTCCACACCACGGAGGTCGGCGGCGCCGACCGCTCCTTCGGCTGGGCCTTCGGGGCCAACCCCGGCCAGACCGGGATGAACGACACCGGCCCCGTGCTCGCCAAGCCCTGCCCGACGCCGCTCAGCAACTGCGTCGGCGGAAACGGCTTCGTCAACGCCGGCAACGAGAACTACTTCTACTGGGAAGACCCCGCCCACGCATGGACCGGCTGCTACTGGTTCGGCGGCGTGCCCTGGGCCGGCTTCAGCATGAAGCTCTTCGCGCCGCCTGCCGGCGCCTTCCCCTACGGCCACGCCAACAACAGCCTCGACCTGAGCAGCACCGAGTGGGCGCCCGGCGGCGCCATGACTTGGAGCGTCAGCGGCCACTCCCCCTCCAACCAGCTGTTCCTGATCGCCAGCCGCTTCCGCAACCCGCGGCCGCACCCCGGCGGTGAGTTCCTGCTGGCCAAGCCGTACATGGTGATCGTGCCGATGAACGCTGCCGCCGGCACCATCGTCCGCTCGGTGCCGGCGACCATGGTGGGCCCGGTCTACGCTCAGGCGATGGAGGCGACGATGTACTCCGGCGGCAGCGCCGTGGCGCTCTCGAACGGCCTGGTGCACCTGTAGCCCCCGCCAGGACCGCCGCCAGCGGCGGCGGCGGCGCGGATCAGTCCAGCCGGCGCTCGGCGCCGGCCCGGACCTCGGCCTCGGCCACCGTGAGCTGCTCGGGGTCCCCGCCCCTGCGGAGCACCGCCTCCCCGGGGTAAGGCAAGCGGAAGCGCGCCACGCCGTCGGGACCGGCCGTCGCCGCGCGCCGGAACACGAACTGCGCCCCGCCGCCGGGCAGCCGGACCGGCAGCTCCAGCGACACCTCGCTGCCCGCGGCTGCAACGACCTCCAGCCGCGCCCCGGCCACCCGCTCGTAGATCATCGCCGCCGGCACCATCGGCGCGCCCGGCAGCAGCTCGGGGTGGACGTCCAGCTCGGGGTAGGGCGAGATCCAGCGCAGCCGCAGGTAGTCCGGCCCGGCCGGGTCGTCGGGGCGGAAGAGCCGCCCGCCCATCGACCGCAGCCAGCCAGCGCGGGCGGCGCCCGAGACCTCGCGCAGCTGGTCCCAGGCCCAGATCAGGCTGGTGTGGACGAGGACGTAGCGGGACTCGCGGCGCTCCAGGATCCACTCCGCGGCCTCGATGTCGGTCGCGGTGAAGAAGCGGGCTGAGTCACGGAAGGACTCCTCCCCGACGTAGCTGCCGAAGTTGGTGGCGACGCTGCCCATGCCGCTCAGGAGCTCGATCGCGTGTCCCTGGTCCCAGTGCGCCATCACCGAGCTGCCGGGCGCGGCGTGGTCCCGCAGCCAGCCGTAGCCGGCGCGCATCCCGTTCATGCGCACGGTCTCCTGGTCGCGCCGGTTCTCGGCCCGGTTGCTGAAGCCGTCCAGGGTGCCGATCAGCCCGGGCAGCTGGAGCAGCGCCGCGGCCGCCGCCGCGGCGACGGCCGCCACCGGACGGGGCCGCACCCGGCGCAGCAGATCCGCCAGCCACCAGCCCAGGACCACGGCCATCGGGACCGCGGCGGCGTCGGCGAAGCGGCGCTGGACCAGCGCCTGGACCCCGAAGACCGGCAGCGCGACCAGCCACGGCAGCAGCGACGGCCGCCGCAGCAGCGCCGCGAGGCCGAAGCCCCAGGCCACCGGCGCCAGCAGGGCGGCGTAGCCCAGCCAGCCGAACAAGCCGCCGGTGCCGAAGCGGTCCTCGCCGAGCAGCGGCTGCGACTCGGCGATGTCGCCCATGAAGGCGTTGGCGCGCGCGGACCAGGCGAAGCCCTCGCGGACCCCGGCGGCGGGGCCGGCGTCGAGCAGCCACAGCCACCCGGCGAGGACCGCCAGCGCCGCCGCGACCACCGCCGGGTAGCGCCGCCGCCACGGCGAGGCGGGCGCCATCCGGAGCAAGGGCACGAAGACCAGGCCGCCAGCGAGCAGGAAGGCCGGGTGGAACCAGCTCAAATTGACCACCATCCAGGGCTGCTCCAGCCGCCACGGGCTCTGGAGCACCGCCGGCATCAGGGTCAGCAGCGCGCCGCCGTGGAGGGCGAGGCCGAAGGGCGCCAGCCCCGCGCGCGGCGCGCCGTCCCGGCGCGAGTCGGCCGCGATCAGGAGCCCGAGGGTGGCCTGGACCACCAGCAAGATGACCAGCGACGCCACCCAGCTGCCCAGCAAGAGCCCGGCGCAGACTCCGGCGGCGGCGCCGAAGCGCAAGCCGGCGCCCGGCCGCTCCATGCCGCCGCGGCGGATGGCCTCCGCGACCAGCAGCAGCAAGGCGGTCATCAGCAGGCCGATGAAGGCGTGGTGGTCGGCGATGCCCGGAACCGCATAATGCGCCGCGCCCGCGCACAGCGCGTGCAGCAATCCCGCCGCCAGCAGCCCGGCGCGGCCGGCCAGCGCCGCCCCCGCCGCAGCGACCAGCAGGGTGATCAGGACGCCGAAAGCCAGCGGCAGGGTCGCGGCCGCCCGCTCCAGCCCGGCGTCGTCCACCGGAGCCAGCAGCACCGCGAGCAGGGCGTCGTAGTAGGGAGGCCACGGGATCGCGGCGCCCTCGGGGAAGTTCATCGCCGGGTCGGCCGCCGCCGGCGGCAGGCCCTCCGCCCGGGCCCGCTGGACCCGGCGGACGTGGTAGAGGCCGTCCGGCTCGGCGCTGAACCAGCCGGCGTCCTCGGCGGCCGGGCTCCCGTCGGCCGGCAGGTGGAAGAAGCGGGCCTCCCGGGCCTCGCGCGCGCCCCAGGAGACGAGCACGGCCAGGCACAGCAGCGCGATCCAGCTTCCGGCGCGGTTCATGTGGGTTCAGGCTCCCGCCTGCCCGGGAAGCCTAGCGCACCAGCGCCGCCGGAGCCACGGCCGGGGCGGCCGGGCTCAGAAGCGCAGCGAGTAGACCAGCTTGGCGGTCAGGTCCCGAGAGGCCGGCACGAAGGGGCCGCCGGGCAGCTCCTCCCAGGCGTAGTTCAGCACCAGGAACATCTCGCGGCCGTCGGCTTGCAACCAGTGGAGCCGGGATTGCAGCCCGAGCACGTCCGACTGGTTGTCGACCTGCACCAGGTTGCGCCAGCTCAGGTTCGGCGAGAAGGAGTAGTCGCCGTTGAGGATGCCGATGCGGGTGGTGAAGTCGCCGCCGGGCAGGAAGTAGTGGTCCTCGGAGACGACCAGGCCCAGGGACAGGTTGCCGTTCGGGCGCAGCTCCAGGTCGGTCGTCGTGCGGACGGCAGTGCCGTTGTACCACTGGCCGGTGCGGAGCTGGAAGGAGCCGGAGACGACGCGGGCGGGCGAGGTCCGGAAGCTGGTCTCGAGCACGTTCCAGTGGTGGAAACCCTTGCGGATCGTCGTTCCCTTCACCGGCGAGAACGGCGCCGGGAGGCGGTCGCCGTCGAAGGCCCAGGTCGCGGTGAAGCGGTCGCCGCTGTGCCACTCGGCACCGAAGAAGGTCAGATCGATGCCGTGGGTCTGGATGCGGCCGCTGGAGTCGGTCCACCACCGCGGTCGGAAGCCGAATTGGTACTCGCGGACGTCGCTGTCGCCGCCGGGGCGGGGCTCGTAGCGAGTCTCGAGCCGGTAATAGCGCTCGCCGGGCCGGCGGACGAAGCCCAGCGCCGGCCGGAACTTGGTCTGGGTGGACATGGTGTCCAGCCGATGCGACCAGTCCTTGCCGGTCAGCGAGGCTTGCAGGCCCCAGCCGCCGCCGACCTCGTGGGTCGACTCGTCGGAGCTGCGCACCGCGTAGGTGTTCAGGTTCAGGCGGTAGCCCGGCAGGAAGTCCGTGCGGTTGAAGCGGAGGTCGGCGCCGGTGACCAGGTTGCGGCTGTCGGCCTCGGGGTCGCCGGAGGTCAGCAGCAGGCCTCCGGAGACCTCGTCGGTGAAGCGGTAGGACGGCCGCATCACGAACAGCTCGCCGCCGGGGACGCCAGCGCCGGGCACCGCTCCGGTGTGGACCGCCAGCAGCCCGAGGTCGAGGTCGTCGACCCGGCCGGCGAGGCGGGCGCCGGCCTCGATCGGGACCTCCTCCCCGCTGGCGGAGAGGCCGATCCGGCGGCTGAAGTAGGGCAGCATGTTGGTGCGGCCGCCGCGGCCGTAGCCGGACTGCTCGCCGAAGTCGAACAGGTTGGAGTCCTGGAGGAAGAAGTCGCGCTTCTCGGGGAAGAACAGCGGAAAGCGGGTCAGGTTGACCCGTCGGCTGTCGGCCTCGGTCTCGGCGAAGTCGGTGTTCCAGGTCAGCGAGGCGTTCAGCTGCGGGGTCACCCGCCAGTTGAACTCGCCTCCTCCGGTTCCCACCAGGCTCTTGTGGTCGGGGTTCTCGAGCTCGCTGCGGCGGAGCTTGAAGAAGGGCACCAGCTCCATGCCGAGGCCGTCCTCGAGTCCGTCCAGGCCGGTGATCTCGCCGGCCTCGCTGACGATCTGCACCCGCAGGTCGCGGCGGGCGGCGGTCCAGCGGTGGCGCGAGCGGTCGGCTCCGCGGTAGCGCTCGACGTTGAAGCGCCAGGCGCCGTCGGTGCCGGAGGCCAGGGCCTTGAAGGGGATCGCGATCTCGGCGACCCAGCGGTCCTGCTCGATCCGGGTCTCCCCCTCCCAGAAGGCGTCCCAGCGCTTGTTGAAGCTGCCGCCGTTGGCGCCGAGCAGGGCGTCGCCGCGCGAGCCGGCGGCGCTCATCTGGAAGAAGTAGCCGGTCTGCCCGTCGCGGAAGGTGTCGAGCACGAACTCGAGCCGGTCGTCGTCGGTCAGGAAGGCGTCCCGGGCCATGTTCTGGAGCACCATGCGCTCGGGCTCCGGCTCGTGGCAGATGAAGCCGAGGTAGAGGTACTCGTCGTCGCGCAGCAGCAGCACTTCGGTGCGCGGTTCGGAGGGCCTGCCCTCGTCGGGTTCGACCTCGGTGAGCGGGCCGATCGGGGCGGCGGACTGCCAGACCTCGGCTTCGAGGACGCCGTCGATGACGGGAGCGGTGGCCGTCCGGGGGACCTCGACCCGGGGGCGTGTGGACGGGTCGCCGCCCGCAGGGACGAGCGCCGCGAACGCGAGCGTGCAGGCGGAAAGGGGAATCACGGACCGAGGATTCTACGGACCGGCGATTCGGGGCCCCAGGGATCAAAAAGAGAGACCCGAAAACCGATAATTAAGAGGAGATGGAGCGAGAACTGGTATTCCCAGAAACCGCCCTGTCCGGGGAATGATAATTCATCTTCCCCTTCCAACCCCGTACGTTAAAAAGAGTTAGAAGTCTAAGGAGGAACCCCATGGACTTTGACAACTCGAATTCGGAACTGTTCTGCCCTGCCCCTCGGAAGGGGCGGATGACCGAGACCGACCGCCGGAGCTTCCTGAAGGCTTGCGCGGTCGGCGCCGCGGCCGCGGGGATCAGTCCTCAGCTGGCCGCCCGAGTGGCCGAGAGCGTGGCCTCGCCCGAACGGCCGACGGTGGTTTGGATGCACTATCAGGAGTGCACGGGCTGCACCGAGACCCTGCTCCGGAGCACCCAGCCAGGGGTCGCCGAGCTGATCCTCGACCTGATCTCGCTGGACTACCACGAGACCCTGGCCGCCGCGGCCGGGCACCAGCTCGAGCAGAACCTCGACCGCGTGCTCGAGGAACAGGCCGGCAACTACCTGCTGGTGGTCGAAGGCGCGGTCCCGGTCAAGGACGGCGGCGTCTACTGCAAGGTCGCCGGCCACACCGCGGTCGACTCGCTGCAGCGCGCCGCCGCCGGCGCCGCGGCCATCGTCGCCATGGGTTCCTGCGCCTCCTTCGGGGGCCTGGCGGCCGCGCCGCCCAACCCGACCGGCGCCACCGGCATCCCGGTGCTGCTGCCGGACAAGGCGGTCATCACCCTGCCCGGCTGCCCGCCCAGCCCCTACCACCTGCTCGGCACCCTGCTCTACTACCTGAGCTGGGGCAAGCTGCCCGAGCTCGACGCCAAGGGCCGGCCCCGCTTCGCCTACGGCACCACGATCCACGAGCACTGCCCGCGCCGGCCGCACTTCGACGCCGGCCGCTTCGCCAAGGCCTTCGGCGACGACAGCCACCGGGCCGGGCACTGCCTCTACGAGCTCGGCTGCAAGGGTCCGCAGACCTACGCCAGCTGCTCGACCCAGCACTTCTGCGACGTCGTCGGCGCCTGGCCGATCGGGATCGGCCACCCCTGCGTCGGCTGCACCGAGGAGGAGATCGCCTTCAAGGTGCCGATGCACGAGACCATCGACGTCCCCGAGCCCACGCCCGCGGCCTTCACGGCGCCGATGACGCCGACCGACCGCGAGCGGTCGGGCATCAGCCCGCTGGCGACCGGCCTGGCCGGCCTGGTCGGCGGCGTCTTGGTCGGCGCGGCCTGGATGGCCTCGCGCCGGCTCGACCGCTTGGATCCAGGAGAGGACCAGAAGCTGGAGGTTTGAGATGGCTTCGTCCCGCAGGGACCTGCTCAAGTGCGCCGCCGCAGCGGCGCTGACCGCCGGCACCGCTCGCGCCGCCAGCCCCGCCGACGCCCGCCGCGCCCCCCGCTCGGACGACGCCGGCCTGCTCTACGACTCGACCCGGTGCATCGGCTGCCAGGCCTGCATGGCCGGCTGCAAGCGCGCCAACGCGCTGCCGCCCGACGGCCCCGGCAGGGGCCTGAGCGACGCGCCGCAGGACCTCTCGGGGCGCACCAAGACCGTGATCCGCCGGGCCGACGGGCCGGACGGGCCGCTCTACTTCAAGGCCCAGTGCATGCACTGCGTCGAGCCCGCCTGCGTCTCGGTGTGCATGATCGGGGCGCTGCAGAAGGGAGAGCGCGGCGTGGTCGCCTACGACCCGGAGCGCTGCGTCGGCTGCCGCTACTGCCAGGTGGCCTGCCCCTTCAACGCGCCGAAGTTCGAGTGGGACTCGGCGACGCCGCAGATCGTCAAGTGCGAGCTGTGCCGCGACCGGCTGGCGGTCGGCCAAGAGCCGGCCTGCACCGAGGTCTGCCCGCGCGAGGCGGTGGTCTTCGGCGGCCGGCAGGAGCTGCTCGACGAGGCGCGACGGCGCATCGAGGGGGAGCCGGACCGCTACCTCGACCACATCTACGGCGAGCACGAGGCCGGCGGCACCCAGGTCCTGGTGCTCTCCGCCGTGCCCTTCGCGATGCTGTCGCTGCCCGAGCTCGGCAACGAGCCGCAGGCGATGCTGGCCGAGACCATCCAACAGGGCATCTACAAGGGCTTCCTGGCGCCGATGGTGGTCTACGCGATCCTGGCCGGATCGGTGTGGCGCAACCGGCAGCTCGCCAAGGGAGGCGAGACCGGCCGCGAGACCGGCGCCGGACGCAGCGGCGAACGCCCGCGGCGGCTGCCCCCCGGCGCGCCCGGCTCGCTCGGCGAAGGAGGCCTGACGTGAGCGACCCGCGCCCGCTCGGCGGCCGCACCCTGACGCGGCCCTACCTCGGCCTGCTGACGGTGGTGGCGGTCGGCCTGGCCCTGATCGGCTGGCGCTTCCTGGCCGGCCTCGGCCCGACCACTGCCCTCAACGACGGCTACCCGTGGGGGCTGTGGATCGCCTTCGACGTCGTCACCGGGACGGCGCTCGCTTGCGGCGGCTACGCCATCGCGATCCTGTGCTACCTGCTGAACAAGGGCCGCTACCACCCGCTGGTGCGGCCGGCGGTGCTGACCAGCGCCCTCGGCTACACCATCGCCGGGATCTCGGTGATCCTGGACCTCGGCCGCTACTGGTCGGTCTACAACCTGTTCCTGCCTTGGAAGTGGAACCTGCACTCGGTCCTGCTCGAGGTGGCGCTGTGCATCACCTGCTACGTCGTGGTGCTGTGGATCGAGCTGGCGCCGGTGTTCCTGGACAAGTGGGGCAAGAGCCCGCGCACCGGCCTGCGGCGCCTGGCGGGTGTGACCTCGGGGCGGCTCGAGAAGGCGCTGCCCTGGATCCTGGCCGCCGGCCTGCTGCTGCCGACCATGCACCAGTCCTCGCTCGGCAGCCTGATGCTGGTCTCCGGCGGCAAGCTGCACGAGTTCTGGCACACCGGCTGGCTGCCGCTGTTGTTCCTGATGTCCTGCGCCGCGATGGGCTACGCCGCGGTGACCATCGAGTCCCTGCTCGGCACCCTGTTCTTCGGCGCCAAACCGGAGACCAAGATGCTGCGCGCGCTGGGCCGCATGATGGCCTGGCTGATGGTGGCCTTCCTGGCGCTGCGGATCGCCGACCTGGCGATCAGCGGCAAGCTCGGCCTGATCGCCGCCGACCTGCCCGGAGCCTTCTTCCTGGCCGAGGTGACGCTGTTCGTGCTCGCCATCGCCATGATCCTGAAGCGCCCCAGAGCCGGGGCCGGCGGCCTCTTCGCCGCCGCCTGCGTCATGGCGCTCGCCGGCGGCCTGTACCGCTTCGACGTCTTCCTGGTCGCCTTCGACCCCGGCCCCGGGTGGAGCTACTTCCCCTCGGTGGTCGAGACCCTCGTCACGCTTTCGCTGGTGAGCGCGGAGATCGCGGTCTACATTGCCGTGGTCAAGCGCTTCCCGGTCCTCGCCGGCAGCGCGCCCAAGCTGCAAGGAGCCTGATATGAGCCGCCGGATCACCGTCGACCCCGTCACCCGCATCGAAGGCCACCTGCGCATCGACGTCGAGGTCGACGGCGGCAAGGTGGTCGACTCCTGGTCCTCGGGCCAGATGTGGCGCGGCATCGAGGTCATCCTCCAGGGCCGCGACCCGCGCGAGGCCTGGCTCTTCACCCAGCGCATCTGCGGCGTGTGCACCTCCGTGCACGCCATCGCCTCGGTGCGCGCGGTGGAGAACGCGATCGGGCTCGAGATCCCGCGCAACGCCCAGCTGGTCCGGAACCTGGTGCTGCTGGCGCACGGGCTGCACGATCACATCGTGCACTTCTATCACCTCTCGGCCCTCGACTGGGTGGACGTGGTCTCGGCGCTCGACGCCGATCCCCGTAAGGCGGCGGCGCTGGCCGAGAGCCTGTCGCCGTGGCCGGGGAACAGCCACAACGACCTCGCGGCGGCCCAAGCGAAGCTGAAGGGCTTCGTCTCCGGTGGCCGGCTGGGCATCTTCGAGAACGGCTACTGGGGCCACGCGGCGATGCACCTGTCGCCGGAGGTCAACCTGCTGGCGGTCGCCCACTACCTGCAGGCGCTCGACTACCAGCGCAAGGCCAACCAGGCGGTGGCGATCCTCGGCGGCAAGACCCCGAACCTGCAGAACCTGGCGGTCGGCGGGGTCGCCAACGCCATCGACCCCGACGAGGCCACCGCGCTCAACATGCAGAAGCTGCTGCGGGTGCGCGGCCTGCTGCGCGAAGTCCGCGCCTTCGTCGAGCAGGTCTACCTGCCGGACGTGATCGCGATCGGCTCGATGTACCCCGAGTGGCTCGGCCACGGCGCGGGCGTCACCAACTACCTGTCGGTGCCGGATCTGCCGCTCGACGGCGCCGGCGGCGGCTTCGACTTCCCCGGCGGCACCATCCACGGCGGCGACCTGGCGACCCTGAAGCCGATCGCCGGTTTCGGGGACCCCTACTTCCGCGACAACGTCTCGGAGTGCATCGCCCGCTCCTGGTACGACGGCGACTGGACCCGCCACCCCTACCAGGAGGAGACGGTGCCGAAGTACTCGGACTTCGAGGCCGACGGCAAGTACTCCTGGGTCAAGGCGCCGCGCTTCGGCGGCGAGCCGATGCAGGTCGGACCGCTGGCGCAGATCCTGGTCGGCTACGGCCAGGGCCACGAGCCGACCAAGCGCTGGCTCGACCACGCGGTGTCGCAGGCGTCGTCGCTGGCGGGCGTGGAGCTCGGCCTCGGCGCGCTGCACAGCACCCTCGGCCGCCACCTGGCGCGCGCCGTGCGCTGCGCGGTGCTGGCGGAGCTGGCCGAGAAGCACTGGCAGCTCCTGGTCGACAACGTCGGCCAGGGCGACTACGCCGTCTGCAACCCGCCGGAGTTCCCCAAGGGCGAGGTGCAAGGCTTCGGCTTCCACGAGGCGCCGCGCGGCACCCTGTCGCACTGGGTGGTGATCGAGGACGGCAAGATCAAGAACTACCAGTGCGTGGTGCCGTCGACCTGGAACGCCGGGCCGCGCGACGACCAGGGCGTGCCGGGGCCCTACGAGGCATCGCTGGTGGGCAACCCGGTCGCGGATCCGGAGCGACCGCTGGAGGTGCTCCGCACCATCCACAGCTTCGACCCCTGCCTGGCCTGCGCCATCCACACCCACGACGCCACCGGGGCGGAGCGAGCGCGCGTTCGAGTACTCTGACCGCCATGGTCGCGGTCCGCGTGCTCGCCCTCGGCAACGTCCTCGTCGGCGACGACGGGGCCGGCCCTTTCGCCCTGCAGGTGCTCCAAGCGAGCTACCGCTTCCCCGCCGAGGTCGAGCTGCGCGACGTCGGCACGCCCGGCTTCGACCTGCTGCCCTTACTCGACGGCTTGCGGGCCCTGGTCCTGCTCGACACCGTGCAGGCCGAGGAGCCGCCGGGCACGGTCCGGCTGTACCGGCGCGAGGAGCTCCTGGCGGCCGCCCCGCAGCCGCGCACCAACCCCCACGACCCGGGGCTGCGGGAGGCCCTCCTCCAGGCCGAATTCCGCGGCTTCGGCCCCGAAGAGGTCGCCCTGATCGGCGTGGTGCCGGAGACCGTCGACGCCGGCACCCGGCTCTCCGGAGCGGTCCGCGGGTCGATCCCGCGCTTGGTGGACGCCGCGGTCGCCGAGCTCAGCCGCCTCGGCCACGCTCCTGCGCCCCGCGCCGAGCCGCTGCCGCTGGACATCTGGTGGGAGGGCTCCTCCGCCGGTGCATGAGACCGGCATCGCCCTCGACATCCTGAGCAGCGCCCGCGCCGCGGTGCGCGCCCGGCTCGAGGAGGAGGCGGAGCTGGGCGGCCGCGGCCGGCTGGTCACGGTGAAGGTAGCGATCGGGGAGCTGGCGGCGGTCGAGCCCGAGCTGCTGCGTTTGGCCTGGGAGGCGGCGGTGGCGGGCGGCCCGGACGCCGGCGCCCGGCTCGAGGTCCGCTGGTGCCCGACCCACCGCCGCTGCCCCGCCTGCGCCGCCCCGAAGGACCGCGCCGAGGGCAGCTGGATGCCGCTCTGCCCCGACTGCGGCGCGCCGCTGCAGGTCGAGGGCGGACAGGAATTGGACTTGGAGAGCGTCGAGTTCGATCATGAGGACGGCGAGCCCGCCCCACCCGACGCGGCCCCGCATCTCCAACGAAGCCCGAGGCCCTGATGTCCGAGATCATCGAAGTCCGCCGCCGCCTGCTCGAAGCCAACGACGCGCGCGCGGCCGGCCTGCGGGAGCAGTTCCGCGGCGCCGGCACCCTGGCGGTGGACGTGGTCAGCTCCCCCGGCGCCGGCAAGACCACGCTGCTCGAGCAGACCGTCGCCCGGCTGCGCGGCCGCCGCCGCTGCGCCGTCCTGGTCGGCGACGTCGCGACCGAGAACGACGCCCGGCGGATCCGGGCGGCGCAGGTGCCGGCGCACCAGATCGTCACCGGCGGGGCTTGTCACCTCGACGCCCACCTGGTCGCCGACGGCCTGGCCGCGGCCCGCTTCGATCAGCCCGAGCTGCTGTTCTTGGAGAACGTCGGCAACCTGGTGTGCCCGGCCTCCTACGACCTCGGCGAGGACTTCAAGGCGGTGCTGCTGTCGGTCACCGAGGGCGACGACAAGCCCGAGAAGTACCCGGCGATGTTCGCGCGCGCCGAGGTCTGCCTGCTCACCAAGACCGACCTGCTGCCGCACGTGCCCTTCGACTTGGAGGCGGCGCGGGCGCGGGTCCTGGCCCTCAACCCCTCGGTCCGCTTCCTGGAGGTGGCGGCTCTGGACGGCAGCGGCGTCGACGCTTGGTGCGCCCTGCTCGAGGAGCGCCTCGAGGCCAAGCGGGTCGGCGCGCGGGTGTGAGCCAGGCCCGCGAGCGGCTGCGCGTCCGCTGCCGCGGCGCCGTGCAGGGCGTCGGCTTCCGGCCCTTCGTGTTCCGCCTCGCCACCGACCTGCGGCTGGGCGGCTGGGTCCGCAACGGGCCGGACGGCGTCGTGATCGAGGTCGAGGGGGCGCCGACCGACGTGCGCGCCTTCACCGAGCGGCTGCCGGCCGAGCTGCCGCCGCTGGCGCGCCTGGAGGACGTCGCCGCAGAGGCGCTGATCGCCACCGGGGAGGCCGAGTTCCGGGTCGCCGAGACCGAGGAGGGGCAGCGCCGCCGCGCCCTGGTGCCGCCCGACTCGCGGCTGTGCGCCGACTGCGCCGGCGAGATGGCCGACCCGGCGGACCTGCGCCACCGCTACCCCTTCACCGTCTGCACCAATTGCGGGCCGCGCTTCTCGCTGGTGAGGTCGCTGCCCTACGACCGCGCCGAGACGGCGATGGCCTGCTTCCCGCTGTGCCCCGAGTGCGAGCGCGAGTACGGCGATCCGGCCGACCGGCGCTTCCACACCGAGCCGGTTTGCTGCCCGGCCTGCGGGCCGCAAGTGTGGCTGGAGGACGGCAGCGGCGCCCGGCTCGCCGAGCGCGACCAGGCCTTCGCGCTCGCGCGCGAGGAGTTGGAGCGGGGCGCGGTGCTGGCGGTGAAGGGCCTCGGCGGCTTCCAGCTCGCCTGCCGCGCCGACGACGAGGCCGCGGTGCTGCGGCTGCGCCAGCGCAAGCGGCGGCCGACCAAGCCGCTGGCGGTGATGGCGCGCGACCTCGAGGCGGCGCGGCGGCTGGTGCGCCTGGAGCCGGCCGACGAGGCGCTGCTGCTCGGGCCGCGGGCGCCGATCCTGCTGGCGCAGCGGCGGCCCGAGGCGGACATCAGCGTCGCCGTAGCCCCCGGGGTCGGCGACCTGGGCGTGATGCTGCCGACGACGCCGCTGCACCTCGAGCTGCTCCACGGCCTCGAGGTCCCGGCGCTGGTGATGACCAGCGGCAACGCCAGCGACGAGCCGATCTGCCGCGGCAACCGCGAGGCGCTGCTGCGACTGGCCGGGCTGGCCGACCTGTTCCTGCTCCACGACCGCGACATCCTGCGCCGGGTGGACGACTCGGTGGCCCGCACCAGCGCCGACGGTCCGGTGCTGGTGCGCCGGTCGCGCGGCTGGGTGCCGGAGCCGCTGCCGCTGCCGCTGCCGGCGCCGCAGCCGGTGCTGGCGATGGGCGGCCACCTGAAGGTCACCGGCTGCTTCGCGCTCGAGGACCAGGCCTTCCTCAGCCCGCACGTCGGCGACCTCGACTGCGCCGAGGCCCGCAGCTTCCACCTGGAGGTGCTCGACGGCTTGGAGGACTTCCTGCAGGCCGCGCCCGAGATGGTGGTGATCGACCCGCACCCGGACTACCCGGGCGCACGGCTCGGGGAGCAGCTGGCGCGCAGCAAGGCCGCCGGGCTGCTGAAGGTGCAGCACCACTTGGCGCACGTGGTGGCGGCGGCGGCCGAGCACGGCCGCTTCCCGGGGCCGGCGGAGTCGATGGGCGGCGTCGCCCTGGACGGCACCGGCTGGGGACCGGACGGCACCGCCTGGGGCGGCGAGCTGCTGGAGTGGGACGGCATGCTGCGCTGGCGGCGCGCCGGGCACCTGGAGTGCCTGCCGCTGGTCGGCGGCGAGCGGGCGGTGACCGAGCCGTGGCGGGTGGCGGCGGCGGCGCTGGTGCGGGCCGGCATGAGCGACGAGCTGCCGCGGCTGCCGCTGGCGCTGGAGGTCGGCGAGGAGGAGCTGGAGACCGTCCGCGAGCTGGCCGAGCAGCCGCTGTGGCCGCTGTCGAGCGGCGCCGGGCGGCTGTTCGAGGCCGCCGGGGCGTTGTTCGGCTTGTGCGCCCGCAACGGCTACGAGGGCGAGGCGGCGCTGCGCTTCGAGGCGCTGGCGGCGCTGGACGGCGAGGAGCTGCAGCCCTGGCCGGAGCTCGGGCTGGAGGAGTCGGGCGACCGCTTCGTGCTGCCGAGCGCCGCGCTGCTGGCGGCGGCGGCGCGGCGGCTGCTGCGCGGCGAGCCGGCGGCCCGGGTGGCGGCCGGCTTCCACGACGGCTTCTGCCGCATGGTGGCGCGGCTGGCGCACCGGGGGCTGTCGCCGGAGGTCCGGGTGGTGGCGGTGGGCGGCGGCTGCATGGTCAACCGGCTGCTGCGCGGCTGCCTGCGGCGGCGGCTGGAGAGCTTCGGCTACGAGGTGCTGATGGCCACCGAGGTGCCGCCGGGCGACGGCGGCCTGGCCTTCGGCCAAGCCGCGGTGGCGGCGGCGGCCCTGACGCGCGGCGCCGAGCCGCGGATCACGAGGAGCGGATCATGTGCTTGAGCATCCCGATGAAGTTGTTGGAGAGCGACGGTTTCCTGGGCCTGGCCGAGGTCGACGGCGTGCAGCGCGAGGTGTCGCTGATGCTGCTGCCCGAGGAGGCCGCGGTCGGCGACTTCGTGCTGGTCCACGCCGGCTACGCCATCGCCACGGTCGACGAGGAGGAGGCGGCGCGGACCCTGGCCCTGCTGCGCGAGGCCGCCGAGGGCGGCATGATCGACTGGGAGAATGCGCGGTGAGCGGCGGCGCCCATCCCGGCGACCGCGGCGGCGGCGCGAGCGGCGGCGGCTTCGACCTCGACGGCCTGCTGCGCGGCGTGCGCGACCCGAAGGCGGCGCGGGCGATCGCGGCGCGCGTCCACGAGCTGGCGGCGCGGCTGGAGCGGCCGGTGACCCTGATGGAGGTCTGCGGCACCCACACCCACGCCATCGCCTCGGCCGGGCTGCGGGCGCTGCTGCCGGCGTCGGTGCGGCTGGTGTCGGGTCCGGGCTGCCCGGTGTGCGTGACGCCGATCGGCTGGGTCGACCGGGCGCTGGCGCTGGCGGCGCGGCCGGAGATCACGATCGCGACCTTCGGCGACCTGATGCGGGTGCCGTCGAGCCGCGGCACGCTGGAGCAGGCGCGGGCCGCTGGCGCCGACGTCCGGATCTGCTACTCCACCCGCGACGCGCTGGCGATCGCGCGCGAGGAGCCGGGGCGCCAGGTGGTGTTCCTGGCGGTCGGCTTCGAGACCACGGCGCCGACCATCGCCGCGGCGCTGGAGGAGGCGGAGGCCGACGGCCTGGCCAACTTCCTGATCCTGCCCGGCCACAAGACCATCCCCGAGGCGCTCGAGGCGCTGGTCGTGAGCGGCGAGCTGCGCATCGACGGCCTGATCTGCCCCGGCCACGTGTCGGTGGTGATCGGCTCGGAGGCCTACCGGCGGCTGCCCGAGGTGCGCGGCGTGCCCTGCGCGGTGGCCGGCTTCGCTCCCAACGACGTGCTCGCGGGCGTGGCCGACCTGGTGGGACAGATCGCCGCGGGCACGCCGACGATCAGCAACCGCTACCCGCGGGTGGTGCGGCCCGAGGGCAACCCCGCCGCGCGGGCGCTGCTCGCGCGCTGGTTCGAGCCGGCCGACGCCGACTGGCGCGGGCTGGGGGTGATCCCCGGCTCGGGCCTGGCGCTGCGGGCCGCGTTCGCGCACCGCGACGCCGGCAGGATCCCGGTCGAGCTGCCGGCGGCGAAGGAGCCGGCCGGCTGCCGCTGCGGCGAGGTGCTGCGCGGCGTCATCGACCCGCCCGACTGCCCGCTGTTCGCCGCCGGCTGCGACCCCGAACACGCCATCGGCGCCTGCATGGTCTCGAGCGAGGGCGCCTGCGCGGCGTGGTTCCGCCACGAGCGGCTGGCGGCCAAGTCATGAGCGGCTCCCCCACCCCGACGGCCGGCGTCGCAGCCGACGGCGACGGCCGCGTCCAGCTCGCCCACGGCGCCGGCGGCCGACTGACCGCCGAGTTGGTGGCCGGCACCTTCGTTCCGGCCTTCGCCAACGACGCCCTGCGACAGCTCGGTGACTCGGCGCTGCTGCCGCTGCCCGGCGGCGGCGACGACCCCGGCGGCGGCGCCCGCCTGGCCTTCACCACCGACGGCTTCGTCGTCGACCCGGTCGAGTTCCCCGGCGGCGACCTCGGCGGCTTGTCGGTCTGCGGCACGGTCAACGACCTGGCGGTGGCCGGCGCGCGGCCGCTGTGGCTGAGCTGGGCGCTGATCCTGGAGGAGGGCCTCGACCGCGCCCGGCTCGAGCGCTTCGCCGCCAGCGCCCAGGCGGAAGCGGCGCGGGCAGGGGTCCAGATCGTCTGCGGCGACACCAAGGTGGTGCCCCGCGGCAAGGGCGACCAAGCCTTCGTGGTGACCGCCGGGGTCGGGGTCGTGCCGGCCGAGCGGGTCCGCGGCGCGGGCGCGGGCGACGACGGCGGCGCGGGGCTCGGCGACGAGAACATCCAGCCCGGCGACGCCATCCTCTGCAGCGGCCCGCTCGGCGACCACGGCGCCACCATCCTCGCCTGCCGCCACGAGCTGAGGGGCGTCGAGCTGCGCTCCGACTGCGCCCCGGTTCACGGCCTGGTCGAGGCCCTCTACGATGCCGGCGTGAACGTCCGCGCCATGCACGACCCCACGCGCGGCGGCGCCGCCACCACCTGCAACGAGGCCGCCGCCCGCTGCGGCCACCGCTTCGTGCTCGACGCCGGGGCGCTGCCGGTGCGCCCCGCGACCCGCGGCGTCTGCGAGCTGCTGGGCATGGACCCGCTCTACCTGGCCTGCGAAGGCCGGGTGCTGGCCTGGGTGCCGGCGGCGCAGGCCGACGCCGCCCTGGCCGCCTGGCTCGCGCGCGAGGACGGCGCCGAAGCCGCGCGCATCGGCGAGGTGCTGCCGCGCGAGCCGGGCACGGTGCCGGTGAGCCTGCGCACGGCCTTCGGCGGCGAGCGGCCGCTGGACCTCCTGTCGGGAATGGACCTGCCGCGGATCTGCTGATGCCCGCGCCCTTCGCCCTGCTTCCGGCGCTGCCGGCGGACGGCGCGGCCCTGGCCGTCGTCGGCACCGCCGCCGGCATCGGCTTCCTGCACACCTTGCTAGGGCCGGACCACTACCTGCCCTTCGTCATGCTGGCGCGGGCGCGCGGTTGGGGTCGGGCCAAGACCTTGACCGTGACCGCGGCGTGCGGGGTCGGCCACGTGGCGGCGTCGCTGGCGCTCAGCGTGATCGGGATCGTGGCCGGGGTCGGCATCGGCCAGATCAAGGCGGCGGAGTACGGCCGCGGCCCGTGGGCGGCCTGGGCGCTGGTTGCCTTCGGCGTCGCCTACCTGGCGTGGGGCGTGCGCAAGGCCTGGCGGCGACGGCAGGGCGTCGAGCTGCACGAGCACCACGGCCACCTGCACCTGCACCGCCACGGGGTCGCCGCCCACGACCACCCCGCCGGCGCCGACGGCGGCCCGGCCAACGGCGACCGCGGCAGCTTCTGGGTGCTGTTCGCGATCTTCGTGCTCGGCCCCTGCGAGCCGCTGATCCCACTGTTCCTGCTGCCGGCGAGTGAGGGGAACTGGGGCCTAGCGCTGTGGGCGGCGGCGGCCTTCGGCGTGGCCACGCTGGGGACGATGCTGGCGACGGTGGCCCTGGCCCTGACCGGCGCCCGCGCGGTCCGCCTCGGCCCGCTCGAGCGCTGGGCCGACGCCATGGCCGGCGGGCTGATCGCCGCGTCGGGGCTGGCGGTGCTGTTCCTGGGGCTGTGAGGCCGCCGGCGACTCCGGGCCAGTCCTCGGCCCGATTTCCGGCGTAACCCAGGGCCGGCCGGCCGTCCTTTCCTTGATGGCCACCTCTCCTCACTCCCTCCTTCAGAAGGTCCGCGAGCGGATCCGCACCCGCCACCTCAGCCGGCGCACCGAGAAGACCTACCTCGCCTGGAGCCAGCGCTTCCTGGACCAGAACCGCGGCCGCTCGCCGGAGGAGCTCGGAGAGGCCGAGGTCGCCGCCTTCCTCTCGGACCTCGCGAACCGCCGCCAGGTGTCGGCGTCGACCCAGAACCAGGCCTTGGCGGCGCTGCTGTTCCTGTTCCGGGAAGGCCTCGGGCGCGAGCTCGGCGAGCTGCGCCGACTTGACCGCGCCAAACAGGCCCGTCGCCTGCCCGTGGTGCTCAGCCAGGACGAGGTCGGCCGGCTGCTCGAGCACATCCATGGGACGCCGCAGCTCATGGCGGCGCTGCTCTACGGCACCGGAATGCGACTGCTCGAATGCTGCCGCCTCCGGGTCAAGGACGTCGACCTGCAGCGCAAGCAGATCACGGTCCGGGCGGGGAAGGGGTGACGTGGACCCCATTTTCGGTCCAATCCGGATGGTGCATTTCCACTCTATCGGATCGGGTTGTGTTGGGGTTGGTTGGGGTCTGAAGGGCAGGCGTCAGCCTGCCCGCCACCCGCGAATCCGTTAGGCTGCATGACTGAACCGACACCACACAGGAGAGAGCCATTGGCCGACGATGCGAAGACCACTTCCGCGACGGTGATTCCGACCTTGCGATACGACGACGCCGCGGCAGCCATCGCGTGGCTCTGCGAGGCGTTCGGATTCGAGAAGCGCCTCGTCGTGCCCGGTGAAGACGGCACCATCCTCCACGCACAGCTCGTCTTCGGGAACGGCATGGTCATGCTCGGCTCCGCGCGCGCGAGCGAGTTCGACGATCTTCAGAAGCCGCCGAGCGCTCTGGGTGGCGCCGTATCTCAGAGCCCGTACATCGTCGTTGACGACGCCGACGAACACTACGCACGAGCTGTCGCGGCGGGCGCGGAGATCGTGATCGAGGTCAGGGATGAGGACTACGGGGGCCGGGGGTACTCCTGTCGCGATCCCGAAGGGCACGCTTGGAACTTCGGCTCCTACGATCCCTGGGCCTCCTCCTAGCAAGCGCCCGCAGCGGACGCTCCGCTGCCTGGCCCGCCGCTGAACGGCCACACCGTCAGGCAGTCTCCAAACCGCCACGATCGCGAACCCATTCCGGAACGATGTCTGGCGAGAGGAGATTCGCGCGCCGCATGCGTGATGGGAATTAGGATGCAACCATGAGCGTTCCCTACCTCCCGCGCGTCGGCGGAGTCCTCAGCGCGGACATCGCCGTTCCCGAACACGAACGTGAAGTGCGCTTCTACTCCCGCGTGCTCACCACGGGCGAGGATCCGCTTTGGCGCGAGGACCTGATGAACAACCTGGGCATGCCGATCATCGGCTTGGGCGAGCGCATCCCGGAGTATGCCGACCTCCCGCTGCTATGGATGCCCCACATCCAGGTCGCCGATGTCGCCGTCAGCGTGGAACGCGCGCTCGGCTTGGGCGGGAGCGAACTGATGCACGGCAAGGACGACGATGGACAGAGCCAATGGGCGGTGCTGCTCGATCCAAACGGCACGGCGTTCGGGATCATGCCCGTGGTTCCCGCGGAGGCGCTCCCCTCCCCGGAGGGCGTCGCATAGCGCGACACCGCAGCGCGGATGGGCTGCATCTCATGGCTCGACCTGACGGTCTCCGACGCCTCAGCGACCCGCGACTTCTATCGCCAAGTCGTCGACTGGTCGGTGCAGGACGTCGAAATGGAAGACGCGGGCGAGAGCTACGCCGACTACACCATGCTCGGTGGCGACGGAAGCCCGGCGGCGAGAGTCTGTCATGCGCGCGGCGCGAACCTGGGTCTGCCGCCGATCTGGTTGATCCACCTTCCCGTTGGTGACCTCACCGAGAGTCTCCGCCGAGTGCGAGAGGAAGGGGGGGAGATCCTCAAGCAGACCCTGGGGGCCGATGGCGGCTGCGCGCGTGCGGTCGTCCAGGATCCCGTGGGCGTGATCCTGGCGCTGGTGCCAGGACAGGAAGTGCCGCGGCCTTGACCATCGTCCGCGCTGACGCCTCCTTGCGGCGTGGCTTGACTCAACCGTGAGGCAATCCCATGAAGCAGGGCACCATGATCGATCCTCGGACTCCTCTCGGCGTCGTTGCGCTCAGCTTCATGAGTTTCCTTGCGGTGGCGGACGGGGAAGCACAATCGGGATCCAATGCGGCGAGCATCGTCATCGACATGGATGCTCCGGCCAAGGAGTACGACCCGATGATCTTCGGCGGCTTCATCGAACACCTTGGCAAACAGATCTACGGCGGGTTCTTCGAGCCCGGCTCTCCGCTGGCCGACGACATGGGCTTCCGCCTCGACGTCATCGAGGCGGTCAAGGAGCTGAAGGTGCCTGTGATTCGTTGGCCCGGCGGGTGCTTCGTGGACAGCTACCACTGGCAGAGGGGTGTCGGGGAGGACCGTCAGCCTGATGACGACGATCGTTGGGGGGTGCGTGAGCCCAACACCTTCGGAACGCACGAGTTCATCGAGCTCTGCCGGCGGCTGGGAGCAGAGCCCTATATCTGCCAGAACAGCTTGGCCAGCATTCAGGAGATGGCGGACTGGGTGGCCTATTGCAATGACGAGACCGGCGAACTCGCCGACATGCGCCAGCGGAACGGACACCCGGAGCCGTTCGAGGTCAGGTTCTGGAGCGTCGGGAACGAGAAGGACGGGAGGGGCTACATCGAGAAGGTCCGAGACACCGCTGCTGCGATCAAGGAGGTCGACCCGAGCGCGGTTGTTACCTGCTCGGGATCACACGGGCCGCGCGCACACATCGACCCCGATCTGTTCGAGACTGCCGGGGAGCACCTGGATCTCCTCTCGGTCCACGAATACTGGGTGCCGAACTTCCAGGAACACCAGACCCCGGACTACCTCTCTTGCATGATGCTCTGCGAGAAGCCGGATGCCCACATCAGCGCCGTCGTCGATTCGATCGACCGAGCCGGAATGCGAGGGCGGATCAAGATCGCCTTCGATGAGTGGAACCTGCGATCCTGGCACCATCCGGGGTTCTCCGGTCATCAGGCCAGAGAGGTCGACCATCAGGACCCTGCGGTCATCGCCTTGATCAAGGCCCGCGACAAGAGCCTGGAGCCCTCCCTCTACACCATGGCAGATGCGCTGTTTTGCGCCTCTTTCCTCAACGCCTGCCTCCGCCATGCTGATGACGTCACGATGGCGAACATCGCGTGCCTGGTGAACCAGACCGGTCCTCTCTACGCCCACCCGAACGGGATCGTCAAGCGCACTCATTTCCACGCGATGGCGATGTACGCCAAGCTGCTCCAGGCCCATGTGGTCAAGACGCACGTCGACGCGGACCGACTGGCGCATGACGGATCATCCGTCGCGATGGTCGACGCCATCGCCACGGTCGATGAATCGGGCAAGGAATGGGCTGTGGCCATGATGAATCGTCACCCCTCGGAGGAGGTGGTCTGCACGCTCAAGATGGCTGGGCGACTCCTCGATGGCACCTACAGGGCGTCCGTTCTCACCGGCGACTCACCTGATTCTTACAACGACGTCGAGCATCCTGATCGCGTGGCACCCAAGGAGGCCGAACTGACCTTCCGGGAAGGAACCGTCAGCTTGCCTCCTCATTCCCTGGTCATCGTTGATGTGTCGTTGGAGGAGTGACACTTGCGAGGGGGGTGTTGAAGATGGCATCCACGACCGGGGAGGTGCAGACGAGTGCATTTCGCCGAGCCTGATTCGTGACCATCGGCCAGCGAGGTCGGCCCGCCGCACCGGCTCGGATTCGCCACCTCCCGTATCATGAGGCTGCCATGCCCTTGCCCCCCAAGCGGCGGCCGTCCGCGCGGTCGCGCGTCCAGTCCGCCCTCCTCCCTGCCCTGTTCGTTTGGGGCGCGCTCCCTGCGGTCGCCCTGGCGCAGTCGACCCTCGTGGACTGGGACTTCAGCTCCCTCACCCACCCCGGATCCGCGGGCGCGCCGCTCGCGGTTCCGCTGCTCGATCCGGCGGAGGCGAACGCCTCGAGCGAGGTCACGTCCACCGGCCTGACCGGCGAGCGCGCCAAGCCCTCCTTCCAGGGCCTGCTGTGGGCCAACACCAACCCGGCGCCGGGCGAGCTCAACCTGCGCTACTTCGACGGCGACCTCTCCGATCCGGGCGGGACCAACAACGACGGCGTGAACGACAACTACCTGTCCTTCACCCTGACCCCGACCGGCGCCCCCGTCACCGTCAGCCGCATCTCGGTCTCGGCCTGGCGCAACGGCAGCGGCGCCCCGGAGACCTACGCGATGGAGGTCGTCGTCGACGGCCAGCCCCCCATCCCCTTCGGAACCGAGCAGAGGGACACCGCCCACTCCGACGGCGTCTTCGACTGGTTCTCCTTCGACGACGCCGTCTCCGCCTCGACCTCGCTCGAGGTCCGCTTCCGGCCGGCGGCGAGCCCGGGCGGCCTGGGGACCGGGAACCTGCACATCAACGGCCTGAAGGTGGAGTCGGACACCGGCCCGCCGCCGGCGGCGGGGCCGAACGTCCTGTTCCTCATCGCCGACGACCTGACCGCGAACGCCCTGGCCTGCTACGGCAATTCGCTCGTCCACACGCCCAACATCGACGCCCTCGCGAGCCGAGGGATGCGCTTCGATCGGGCCTACAGCCAGTACCCGGTCTGCAACGCCTCGCGGTCCTCGATCTTGTCCGGCTTGTACCCGGACCGGATCAAGGCGGTGGGCGGCAGCTACACGGCCTACGACGCCGCGCTCGGCTCCGAGAGCACCCTCCCCGAGCACTTCCGGCTGAACGGCTACACGTCCTCGCGCGTGAGCAAGATCTACCACATGCGGATCCCGGGCGACATCACCAGCGGCTCGCCCGGCCCGGACCACGGCGCTTCGTGGAATACGACCTACAACGTGCTCGCGCCGGAGTGGATGTCCCCGGGGGTGACCGGCCACTACACGAACGAGACCCTCAACTTCGACCCCCACCAGCACTACAACCTCGGCTTCGGCGCCGCCTTCTACAAGGTCGAGACCTACTCGGACGGGCGCGAGCAAGCCGACGCCGTCGCCGCGACCGAGGCGGTGCGGCTGCTCCGCGACCTCCAGGACCAGTCCTTCTTCCTCGCCGTCGGCTTCGTGCGCCCGCACGTCCCCTTGGTGGCTCCCGGGACCACCTTCGCCCTCTACGACGCCGCCACGCTCCCTCTGGCGGCCAGCGTCCCGAACGACCTCCTGGACATTCCCTCCCAGGGCATCTTCTGGGACGAGCCCGTCCGCGGGCCCAACAACGACGACGACCGCCGGTCGGTCCTCCAGGCTTACTACGCCAGCGTGACCTTCATGGACGAGCAGGTCGGCCGGGTCCTCGCCGCCCTGGAGTACCTCGGCCTCGAGGACGACACGATCGTCGTCCTCACCTCGGACCACGGCTACCACCTCGGCGAGCACACGATGTGGCAGAAGCTCAGCCTGCACGAGGAGTCCGCCCGCGTGCCGCTGATCATCGCCGGTCCGGGCATCGGGCCGGGGACGACGGGCGGCCTCGCCGAACTGATCGACCTCTACCCGACGCTGGTCGACCTCGCCGACCTGCCCATGCCGCCGACCTGCCAAGGGGAGTCCCTGCGTCCGCTCTTGGAGGGCACGGCGCCCTCCGTGCGCGAGGCCGCCCTCACGATCGTCAGCGACGGCGACCTGTTGCGGACCGAGGAGTGGGCCTACATGCGCTACAGCGGCGGCGGCGAGGAGCTCTACCCCATGACCGTCGGCGCCATTTCCGATCCGCTGCAGTTCACGAACCTGGCCTCGGACCCCGCCCACCAGGTCACGCGGCAGCAGCTGGAGGTCATGCTGGACGCCAAGCTCGACCAGGCCGCCGCCGACCCGGCGCAAGGGCCGGCCTGCGGCTTCCTGCCCTACGGGGTCGGCCTCTCGCCGGTCAACCACGTCGCCCTGGAGGGGACCGGCAACCCAAGCGTCGGCGGGCTCATCCAGCTGAACTCGACCGGCGCCGCCGGGCCGTACACGCTGTTCGTCGGATCGACCGCGCCGACCAAGGAGGCGCATCTCGGCGGCACTCTGCTGGTCGAGCTCGCGCCCTCGAACCTCACCGTCAATCTCCCCGCCACCGGCGGGAGCTCGACCTGGAGCCTGGCCATTCCGGCGGACCCGGCGCTCGCCGGCCGGGAGTTCTACTTCCAGTCCGCCTCGCCCAACCCGGGGCTCCCCCAAGGCTGGGGACTGTCGAACGGGGTCCGAATGCGGATCTGTCCGTAGGGGCTCCGCCTGGTGCCCCGGTAGAGGCACCCCCAACCGAGCCAAGCCCATGAACCGCCTGACCCTGATGACGCTGGGCGTCGCCCTCCTCGCTTCCTGCCAATCGCCGCCGCCGCCGGCCCCTCGCGAGGGCGGGCGGACCGAGGCGGCCGACCCCGCGATCCTCGCCGAGGAGGCGGCCGTGAAGGCCGTCGTGGAGCGCTTCCTGGTGGCCATCGGGAGCCACGATCTCGAGGCCCTGCCCCCCATGTTCGCGCCGCACGCCAGCATCGGCTCGATCCACCTCGTCGACGGAGCGTGGCGATCCAAGACCTATGCCTTCGAGGACTTCTATTCGATCCTGGAGGCCCAGACCGACCCCTCCCCGTATCGGGAGCCGGTCTCCCACTACGCCGTTCACGTCGAACGGGGAGGACTGGCCTTCGTCCGGGCGGACGCCACCTTGATCCGGGACGACGTGGCCCGCTCGCGCAACATCGACTACTTCACCCTGATCAAGGAGGACGGGAGCTGGAGATTCCTCAGCGCCTCCTATGTCGCCACTCCGATTCCGGCGGAGTAGGCGAAGCGGATCCCGGGGTACCGGAGCCTCGAGCTCCTCTCTCGTGAGCAGGACGGAGAGGTGGAGTTCATGTCGATCATGACCTTCGACTCGCTGCTGCTCATCATCGCGCTGCAAGGCGCGGACTCCGCACGGTGCTATCTTCCGGACGCCGCGCGAGCGGTCCTCAGCCGTTGGGATGAGACCTGCCTGCACTTCGAGACCGACGACGGAACCTAGCCCGAGGAGGCCCTGGCCCGTCATCGTCCTGGGGTGCGGCGGCTTGCTCCTCGGCTCCCTGGTGGGCCTGGGCATGACGGAGGGCTACACCCACGCGAGGTGGCCGACCGCGGCGGGCTTCGTCTTGGGGGTGGTCGGTGCCCTCGCAGCTCCCACCCGGAGGGTGCTGGTCGCCGGCTGCGGCGGCGGCCTCGCGGCGCTCGCAGCGGTGGTGACGATCGTCTGCCTTCGCTACGCCGGCGGTCACTGGCCGCTCACCGACGAGGTCGCGATCGCGCAGTACGGCACGGCGGCGCAGGCCACGCTGCGGGCAGCGGCCGGCTTGGGCGTCCTCATCGGCACCCCCTGCCTGCTCGCGGCGGTCCTGGTCACCGCCATCCAACGGCGCCTCCGCGCGGCTGCATGGTCTCCGACGCCCCGCTGACCGCCTCCCCGATCTTGTTCCCCCTCCGCACCACCACGCTCGGCCGGGCCTTCCTCGCCTGCGGCGCCTACGCCCTCGCCTGCGTCGGCGGCATCCTGCTCGCCGAGGCGAAGCAGTGGCCGGAGGCCTTCTGGCACCTGACGCAGCTGCTCGCGGTGCTGGGCTGCCTGGTCGCGGCGGCGCTCTACCTGGTCGCGGCGAAGCGGGACCGGCTGCGAGATCGTCCGGTCGACGACAGGATGATCTGGCTGGCGAGGGCGGCGGTCGCGGCGACCGGAGCCTGGCTCCTGTTCTGGTCCGCTGTCCTCCTGCTGCTGAGCGCCTCCGCCGACGACTCCTGAGCTGCCGCCCCCGCTCCATGACTTCAGCCCCCCTTCCGCTCCCCCACGCCTGGTCCCGACCGCTCCTCCTGCTCGCGGCCCTGCTCCTCGGCGCCTGCGCCGCGAGCGGGCGATCAGGACCGCCGGAGCCGCCGCTGAAGATCATCAACTGGAACGTGCTCTACGGCTTCCAGGGCGGCGAGACCCTCGGCGCCGCCACCGAGTGGCTGGCGGCCCAACAGCCCGACGTCGTCGCCCTCCAGGAATTGAACGGCTTCACCGGCGAGGAGCTGACGGCGGCCGCGCGCGGCTGGGGCCACCTCCACGCGGTCACCCACAAGGAGAGCGGCTTCCCGGTCGGGCTCAGCTCGCGCTGGCCGATCCGAGTGCTCGAGCGCCGATCCGAGGGATTCCACCACGGCTTCCTCCACGCCCGCACCGCCGGCATCCACTTCTTCGTGGTCCACTTCTGGCCGGGCAAGGGCGAGGAGGTGGCGCGGATCCTGCAGCGGGTCCAGCCGCTGCTCGACCGCGGCGAGGCCGTGGTCGTGCTCGGCGACTTCAACGGCACCTCGCCCAAGGACGCCGACTTCCTGCGCCAGCACGCGACCGGGCGGGAGCCGGACTCCGAGTTCGTCGACCAGGTCGAGGCGCTCGGCTTCGTCGACCTCAGCCACAAGCACGACCCGTCGGCGAAGGTGTCCTGCCCCTCCCCGGTCACGATCCCGCGCTGGAGCCGGGACCTGGCGGAGCTGGAGACGAAGCGCTACCGGATCGACTTCGTGTTCGCCGATCCGGAGCTGGCGCGCGGCTCGCGTTCGGGCACGATCGCCCGCGGCCCGGTGCTCGACACGATCTCCGACCACTACCCGGTGATCGTCGAGCTGGAGGCGCCGGCCACCTCCGAGCGTCCGCTCCGCACCACGAAGGAGCGGTAGCTGGCCGGCCCCGCAGCCGAGGTCGAGGATGCGCGGCGAAGACAGCGACGTCGAGCGGAGCGCCACCTCCCGCGAATGCTCGCTTCTGCCGGACCGATCCTGTCCTAGAGATAGGCGTGACCGCCCCCGCGCCTGCCACCCCCGGCTTCGTCGTGCTCTACCGCTGGCGCTTGCGCGCCGGGCAGGAGCAGGCCTTCCTCCAGGCCTGGGAGACCGCCACCCGGATGATCCGCGCCGAGCGCGGCGGCCTCGGCTCGCGGCTGCACCGCGGCGAGGACGGCGTCTGGACCGCCTACGCCCAGTGGCCGGACCAGGAGACCTGGCAGCGGTCGCAGGCCCTCGGCCCTGGGGAGGGCGCCGAGGTCGTCGCCGCGGCGCAGGCCATGCGAGCGGCCATCGAGCACGCCGAGGAGCCGCTGCTGCTGGAGCCTGTTCGCGACCTGTTCGCGGGTGTGGAATAGGGCGCCATGAAGGTCTGCGTCATCGGTGCCTCGGGCAAGCTCGGGCGGTACATGGTTCGCCACCTCCTCGAGCGCGGCCACGAGGTGGTCGGCGTCTGCCGCGAGCAGAGCGTCGGCAAGCTGGACGAGTTCCGCGGCCGCGTCACGATCCACCCCGGCGACACGAACGACCGCGAGGTGGTCCAGCGCGCGCTGGCCGGCTGCGACGGCGTGCTCACGGTGCTGGTGCCGTGGGGCGTGCAGCAGTACTCGACCGGCACCGCCCAGGCCGTGCTCGACTTCGCCGACCCCGATGCCCGGCTGGTCTTCTCCTGCGGCTGGCACATCAGCCGCGACGGCCAGGACGTTTACTCACGCCGCTTCCGCTGGATGATCGCGGTCTTCAGCAAGCTCGCCCGGTGGCTGCGCTTCGCGGACATCGACGACCAGGTCGAGGCCTGCCGCCGGGTCTTCGCCAGCGACCGTCGCTGGACCGTGGTGCGCGGCAGCGACCCCGAGGAGGGCGAGAGCCAGGGCCTGCCGCGGTGGAGCCGCCACGTCGGCGACCCGGTGCTCGCCAGCAACAAGACCCGGCGCGTCGACTTCGCGTTGTTCATGGTCGAGGCGCTGCGCGACGACTCCCTGATCCAGGAAGCGCCGGCGATCGTCGGCTGCGCCGTGCCGTCGGCGCGAGCGCACCCCTAGGAGCGGACCTTCAGCGCCGACGGCTTGGTCGCGTCCTCCCCGGGGCACCTGGACGAGGCGGCGTACGAACGCCAGATGAGCGGCGAGGCCACGGAGCGCTGAGCGAACGCGGACCAGGCGTGCCAGAGCGGGCGCTGGGCGGATCCCCGATTCGCTGCTGGTTATCCTGTGCCGCGCATGACCAGCATCGACTTCGGCCGCCACAGCGGAGACTACACCGAGCACCGGCCGGGTTTCCCGCCGCCCTTCTACCGCCGGCTCGGAGGGCTGCTGCCGCTCGAGGGCGCGCGGGCGCTGGACCTCGCCACCGGCCCGGGCGTGATCGCGCTGGAGCTGGCCGCGTGCGGCGCGGAGGTCCTCGGCGTGGACATCGCGCCGGGCCAGGTCGAGGCCGCCGTCGAGGCCGCGACCGCGCGCGGTCTGGCCGACCGCGCCCACTTCGCGGTCGGCTGCGCCGAGCGGCTGGAGGCCACCGACTCCTCCTTCGACCTGGTCACCGCCGGCCAGTGCTGGCACTGGTTCGATGCCCCCGCGGTGCTGGCCGAGGCGCGCCGCGTGCTCCGTCCGGGCGGACTGCTGGTGGTCGCCGACTACTCCTACCTGGCCTCCCGCAGCGACGTCGCGCGCGACACCGAACGGCTGGTGCTCGACTTCCATCCAGGCTGGTCCAAGGCCGGCGAGTCGGGCATGTACCCCGAACGCATCGACGAGCTGGTCGCCGCCGGCTTCCCGCTGGTCGAGCAGTTCTGCCTGCACCACGAGGAGGAGTTCAGCCACGCCCGCTGGCGCGGCCGCATCCGCACCTGCAACGGCGTCGGCTCGGGCGGCCTTCCCGCCGGCGAGGTCGAGCGCTTCGACGCCGCGCTGCAGGAGCTGCTGGCGCGCGAGCACCCCGAGCCGCTGCGGGTGATGCACCGGCTGTGGTGCATCGTGGCGCGGAGGCCGTAGGCTGAACGGATATGGCAGACACCGACCGCGATCGACGACTGGCCCGCTGGGAGCGCATCCGCGCCGATGGGCGGCTCCGCTATGTCCTCCGCTACGGCATGCTCGGCTGGGGAGTGACGACCGGCCTCGTCTGGGCGGGCTTGATGAGCCTGATCGGCTCGGCGCCTTCGCCGTGGCTGTACATCGCCCTCGGGCTGAGCCTGTTCCCGCTCGCCGGCGTCCTCTGGGGCATGGCGATGTGGAACTGGATGGAGCGGCACTGGCGGCGTCAGCAGCCCCAGGATGCCGGCTGAATGCGCCGGCCTCCGCCGGATTCCAGCGAATGCGCGCGCCCACCAGGGCGCAGTCCTCCCCATGCGATCCCCCTCCCTCCGCTGCTGGACCGCGCTGATCTGCGCCGCCGCCTCCTGCCTGCCCCTGGCGGCCGCGCAGGGCCCTGATCCGCTGCCGCCCGAGGGCGCCGCCGCCGCCGAGCGGCCGCCCAGCGTCGTCTTCTACCTGATGGACACCTGCCGCGATGACCGGCTGAGCTACCGCGGCTACGAGCGGCCGACCACGCCCTTCCTCGAGTGGCTGGCCGAGCGGGCGGTGGTCTTCGAGAGCTGCTACGCCCAGGCGGCGTGGACCAAGCCGTCGATGGCCTCGATGCTGAGCTCGCAGTACCCGTCGACGACAGGCATCTACAAGCTCGACCAGCGGCTCGACGACCGCTTCCAGACCTGGCCCGAGCAGCTTCAGGAGCACGGCTGGTTCACCGCCGGCTTCTCCACCAACATCGTCATGGGCGGCTTGCTGTCGAACTACGCCCAGGGCTTCGACCACTTCGTCGAGTCGACCGGGATCAACCAGGGCGACCCGATCCGCTTCGCCAGCGGATCGGCGGCCAAGCTCAACGAGGAGGTCTTCGCCTGGATGGACCGCGGCCGCGGCCAGTGGCCGATGCTGCTCTACCTGCACTCGGTCGACCCGCACGAGGAGTACGAACCCGAGCCGCAGTACCTGGAGGAGTTCGCCGACCCGGCGCGGCACGAGCAGTTCCGCGAGGAGTGGCGGGAGCTCCTGGCCAGCCGGCCGCCGATCCCGGGGCTCTACGTGACCCAGGACAATTTCGACCGCACCGGCATCGACGCCGCCTCCTTCATCGAGCACGCCAGCGACTGCTACGACGCCGACATCCTGGCCAACGACGACCAGATGCAGCTGCTCTGGGACCGCCTGCAGCAGGACGGCTGGGGCGAGGACTTCGTGTTCGTGTTCACCTCGGACCACGGCGAGGAGTTCTTCGACCACGGCGGCACCTGCCACGGCTACTCGCTCTATGACGAGATGGTGCGCGTGCCGCTGATGATCTACGCGCCGGGGTTGGTCGAGGGCGGCCAACGGATCGCCGCGCCGGTGCGCTCGCTCGACCTCTACCCGACCCTGTGCGAGCTGCTCGGGGTCGAGGCGCCGGCCGGCCTGCAGGGGAGGAGCCTGGTGCCGCTGATGCGCGGCGAGGCGACCGCGGCGACGGAGATCTACTCCCAGCACCGCGAGGATCCGGTGGTCCGCCTGATGGGCCAAGGCTCGGGGGTCATGACCAGCCTGCGCGCCGGCAAGTGGAAGTTCATCCTCAACGAGCTCAGCTCGCAGATGATCGAGAAGCCGCGCTTCGAGCTCTACGACCTCGAGGCCGACCCGCGCGAGCGCCGGAACCTGGCCGGCGAACACCCCGAGCTGGTGCGGGAGTTCGAGGCCAAGGTCCTCGCCTTCCAGGCGGCGCACCCGACCCCGGAGCAACGACCGGCGGCCCAGGCGGAGGAGGAGATGGACGAGGCGGTGCTCGAGGAGCTGCGCGAGCTCGGCTACATCGGCGAAGAGGAGGAGGAGGAGGAGCCGGCTCCTGACCTGTGGCCGGCGCTGAAGGAGGGGGACCTCGAGCAGGTCCGCGGACTGCTCGACGCCGGCGCCGACCCGAACCAGCGGGAGGCAGTGCTCGGCACGACGCCGCTGTTCTCTGCCGCGGCGGCCGGGGACCTGGAGCTCTTGAAGCTGCTGCTGGCCCGCGGCGCCGAGCTCGACGGCCTCAACCTCGACGGCACCTCGGCGCTGATCGGCGCCGCCTTCCTCGGCCGGGTCGACACCGCTCGGCACCTGATCGAGCAGGGCGCCGACCGCGCGGTGGTCAACACCAACGGCGACGACGCGCGCAAGGCGACCACCCACCCGTGGGAGATCACCTCGCTGGTGATGCAGATGCTCGGGCTAGACTTCGCCCAGGAAGCGGTGGAGCGCGGCCGGCGCGGAGTCCTTGAGCTGCTAGAGCCCTGAGGCCGGCGCGGTTGAGCGGCAGGCGGCCACACCCGCGCTCCTCCTGCTCCTCTCGCTGCTCGGCTGCTCGCAGGCGGCCCCGGCGGCCGAAGAGGCGGCGCTTCCGCCCGGCACCCCCGGCCGCGCCCTGCCGCTTCCCGAGGCCAGTCGCGCCAGCTTCCAGGACCGCGCCGCGCGACCGCACGTCATCGCGGTGGCGGCGAGACAACCCGATGGGCAGGCGGGGTTGGCTCTACACCATCCAGGTCGCCTGGGCTACCGCCGACCGCTCGGAGGGCCCCTTCGCCGCCCAGGACACGCTGCTCTTCCCGGCCGACCCACTCGTTCGCGGCGGCCCGCATCGGCAACCCCTTCCCGGAAAGACCACGAGCCGGGACCCCGGAAGGGGTGCCCTTCAACCCTCGCTGCCGCTGGGGCCGGCGACCCGCGAGCAGCCCCGGCCGACGAGGCGCCGCAAGGCGCTGCGAGAAAGGGCTTTATGACGGCCGTGCGGAATCATGCCAGGAGCGCTGCGGTGGCTACTCCTGCGGCCCCGATCTGGCCGATGAAGGGGTGAGTTCCTACCCCCGGGGATCCCTGGAGGCCTGTCCTATGCCCGACTCCCATCGCATTCTGCTCGTTTCCGCTGACGCCGAGTTCTACGCGCCCTTCCGCGAGGCACTCTCGAAGGGCGAATCGCCGGAAGGGGCCGGCCCCCCCGGACTCGAGACCGCCCCGAGCATGGTGAAGGCCACCCGGGTGCTCACCGCCGCCGAGGAGACCGGGGAGCCCTACCTCGCGGCCTTCGTCGACGCCCGCTTGCTGGCGAAGAGCCGCGTCCCCTTCTCCGACCTCTCCAAATCCTCTCCGCGGACCCAGCTCGTGCTCTGCCAGTCTGGCGGGGCAGAGGCCGGAGGCGGCGCCGCGCTGATCCGCCTGTCGCCGCAGCTGCTGGCTTGCCACGGCGAACCAGATGGAGAGTGCGGGTCGCGGATCCTCGCAGAGCTCGGCGGCCTGCCCGCGCCGACGGTGGCACCGGCTGGGGCCGGAGCGGCCCCCTCCACGCAGATGGGCCTGACGACGGTGATCGAGGCCCTCCCCCACCCCTTCTACATCGTCGACACCGATACCCACGAGATCCTGGTCGCGAACGCCGCGGCGATGAAGGGCCAGCCTCTGCTCCCCGGGCTCACCTGCCACAAACTGACTCACCTGCAGAACGAGCCCTGCAACAGCGCCGACGACCCCTGCCCGATGGAGACGGTGCGGCTGACAAAGGAGCCCACCGTCGTCGAGCACACCCACTACCTGCCGGATGGCTCCACCGGCATCTTCGAGGTCCACGGCTACCCGATCCTCGACGACAGCGGCAACCTGACGCAGATGATCGAGTACTCGCTCAACATCACCGAGCGCCGGCAGATGGAGATCGAGTTGCGGGAGAACGAAGAGAAGTTCCGCTGCCTGATGGAGAAGGCACCGGACGGCGTGCTCGTCCTCGCCGAGGGTGGGGTCATCCACAGCGTCAACGAGCAGCTCGAGAACTTGTTCGGCTTTGACCGGGAGGAGATGATCGGCCAGCCCGTGGAGCTGCTGATCCCGGAGCGCTACCACGCCATGCACATCCAGAAGATGAGGGAGGTCTTCCGGACACCCTTCACCCGGCCGACCGGCTTCCCGCTGGACCTGGCCTCGCGGCGCAAGGACGGCAGCGAGTTCTTCTCCAACATCTCGGTCAGCCCGGTCGAGACGAAGGACGGCCTCCTCTACATCGCCTTCGTGCAGGACGTCACCGACCGCAACCAGCGCGAGCAGGCGCTGCGCGAGGCAAAGAAGCAAGCGGAGGCCGCGAACCAGGCCAAGAGCGAGTTCCTCGCCACGATGAGCCACGAGATCCGGACGCCGATGAACGGCATCATCGGCATGAACACGTTGCTGCTCGAGAGCGCGCTGACGGACCAGCAACGGGAGTTCGCCGAGATCGTGCGGACGAGCGCCGACTCGCTGCTCGGGCTGATCAATGACATCCTCGACTTCTCCAAGATCGAGGCCGACAAGCTGGTGCTTGAGGATGTCGACTTCAACCTGCGCGAGACCGTGGAGCACATCGCCGACGCCGTGGCCCAGACCGCCTTCAGCAAGGGAGTCGAGTTCCTGGTCGACATCGACGAGGAGGCCCCCGCCTGCCTGCGCGGGGACCCAGCGCGGCTGCGCCAAGTGATCCTCAACCTCACCACCAACGCGGTGAAGTTCACCGACGAGGGCGAGATCGTGGTCAAGGTAGAGCCGGTCGAGGTGGGCGAGGCCAGCGCGCTGATGCGCTTCTCGGTCTCTGACACCGGCATCGGTATCCCCGCCGACAAGCAGGACACGATCTTCGAGCGCTTCTCCCAGGCCGACGGTTCCACGACTCGGAAGTACGGCGGGACAGGCCTCGGCCTGACCATCTCGAAGCGGCTTGCGGAGATGATGGGAGGGGAGCTGGGGATCGAGAGCGGCGAGGGCGAGGGCTCGACCTTCTGGTTCACGGCCCGCTTCGACCCGGCCCGCGAGCAGGTCCTGCCTCGCAGCCACGCCGCCTTCGACACCAGCGCCCTGACCGGCAGGCGCGTCCTGGTCGTCGACGACAACACCACCAACTGCCTGCTGCTCGTGCGCCTGCTCGAGGGCATCTGCGGCGAGGTGCGGACGGCCCTCGACGGGCGCGAGGGCTTGCGTCTGCTCAACCAAGCTCGCAAGGACCAAGCCCCCTACGACGTCGTCCTGCTCGACATGATGATGCCCGGCATGGACGGCCTCGAGGTGGCGGAGGTGATCCACGATCACGACTTGGCCGAGGACTCGATCGTGATGTTCCTCTCCTCAGCCGACCGCACGCGGCCGGTGGAGGAGTTGGAGAAGCTCGGCATCCGCCGCTCGCTGCTGAAGCCGCTCAAGATCAACCAGCTGCTGCGGGTGCTCTGCGCCGAGCTCGACCCCGCCGCCGTTGAGGCGGCCGCGGCCGCACAGGAGAAGCGGAGACATGAGCTCCAGTTCCCTCCGCTTCGGGTGCTGGTAGTGGAAGACAACCTGGTCAACCAGAAGCTGGCCACCAAGCTGCTCGAGAACGCCGGGCTCGTCCCGGTGGTGGTGAACAACGGCCGCGAGGGGGTCGAGGCATCGGGAGCCGAGCGCTACGACCTGATCCTGATGGACCTGCAGATGCCGGTCATGGGCGGGCTCGAGGCAGCGCGCCAGATCCGCGCCCGCGAGGGCATCACCGGCGGTCACGTGCCGATCATCGCGTTGACGGCGAACGCCATGACTGGGGACCGCGAGAGGTGCCTCGAGGCGGGCATGGACGGCTACGTCTCCAAGCCGATCCGCCAGGAGGAGCTGCTCGAGGCCATCGCCGCGATCACGGAGCAGGCCGGAACGGAGAGCGGCGCGTAGAATCTGGCCTCCCCATGTCTGGCCAGCTCTTCCCGCAGAACATCATCGCGGTGATCTGGGACTTCGACAAGACGTTGATCCCGGGTTACATGCAGGACCCGTTGTTCCGCCACTACGGCGTCGACGGCGCCGAGTTCTGGCGCGAGGTGAACCAGCTGCCGCAGGCCTACCGCGACCGCGGCGCGGAGATCGTGGCGCGCGACACGATCTACCTGAACCACATCCTGAGCTACGTGCGCGCCGGGAAATTCCCGGGGCTCACCAACAAGCTGCTTAGAGAATTCGGCGCCGAGCTCGGCTTCTACGACGGCGTTCCCGAGGTCTTCGAACGCATGAAGGCGCAGGTGCTGGAGAAGCCCGAGTACATCAAGCGCGAGATCGCGGTCGAGCACTACGTGGTCAGCACCGGGCTGCGGCAGATGATCCTCGGCAGCTCGATCGCGCCGCACATCGATGAGGTGTGGGCCTGCGACTTCGTCGAGGGAGTGCCCGGTCCGGGGTACCTCGCCAACGAACGCCAGGGCAGCTTCATCAGCAAGGCCGGGCCCGAGATCAGCGACGTCGCCTACGCCATCGACAACACCACCAAGACCCGGGCGGTGTTCGAGATCAACAAGGGCAGCAACAAGAACCCCGAGATCCACGTCAACGCCGCGATCGCCGAGGAGCTGCGGCGGATCCCCTTCGAGAACATGATCTACGTCGCCGACGGCCCGAGCGACGTGCCGGTGTTCTCGGTGGTGAACCGCAGCGGCGGCAAGACCTTCGCCGTCTACAAGTCCGGCAGCGAGGCAGAGTTCGAGCAGGTCAACGAGCTGCAGCGGCACGGCCGGATCCACGCCTTCGGCGAGGCGGACTACTCGCCGCACAGCCACACCTCGATGTGGCTGCGGACGGCGGTGCGGCAGATCGCCGACAGCATCGTCGAGCGCCACCGGCGGGCGGTGGTGGATCGGACCGGGCGGGCGCCGACGCACATCGAGGACTGAGGCCTCGACCCTGGGGCGGGAGAGGACGCCGACCTAACCCAGCCTCCGGTGCGCGGCCTGGACCTGCGCCGCGCGTGGCTCCGACACCCCCGCCGCTGCCGCGAACTCCGGCCACCCCGCCACCGCCGCCGCCACCTCGTCGAGGATCTCCTCCGCCCGTCCGCGCTTGAAGGAGAGCGCGTCACCGCAGGCGCGGAAGTCGTCGCGGTCGAAGCCGTCGCGTTTGCCGTTCAGGCTCATCTGGTGCCGGCTGGTCCAGAGGCCCTCGGGGTTGTAGCTGTAGCTCAGGTCGTAGGCCGGGGACAGCCGCCACTCGCCGCGCTTGTCCATCAGGAAGGAGATGTTCTTCGTGTGGTCGTCCTGGTTGCGAGCCAGGACGTTGAAGACCGCGCGCCGGAACATCTGCTCGAGCTGCGCCATCGGCAGGCCGAGCTGGCGCATGATCAGGACCGCTTGCTCGTAGGACCAGGCGCCGGCCAGGTTGAAGTCGAGGTGGCCGATCGCGCACAGGGACTGCAGGTGGAGCTTGGAGCCGTCGGCGCCGCGGTCGAAGCGGCGGGTGACGAAGTGGTGGCGGCCGTTCTCGGACAGGATCCGGCACTCCTCCATGTCGATGCCGGCGGCGCGGGCCATCTTCGAGTAGGCGTATTCGATCAGGCCGTAGCCCTGGGGGTCGGCGAGCTCGCGGTCGCGGTTGTCGCGGACGCCGTCGAATTTGAGCAGCCAGGGGGAGAAGCCGGCGCCGGCGTCGGCGTCGCCGGAGCGCACCTCCCCCGTCGCGGGGTTCCAGGCGATCACGGCCTTGGCCCGGGCGCCGCCGGCCGAGGTCCCGACGCGCAGGATCTCCTGGATCGCGGCGCCGCGGCCGGCGCCCTCGAGCTGGGCCGAGAAGGCCTGGCGGTCGCTCAGGATGGCGCTGGCGAGCGCGACCAGCTCGGCGACGTCGAGCTGCTCCGAGCGGCCGGCGCGCGGCCCCAGCGCCGGCGCGAACTCCAGCGCCCCCATTCCCCGGCGGCCGGTGTAGCAGAGGCGCTCGACCGGGTGGAAGCTCTCGGGCCGCCGGCCCTGCGCCGCCAGCCAGCCGTCGATCAGAGCGTTGCCGAAGCGGTCGGGCAGGACGTCCGCCAGCATGCCCGGCAGGCCGTGGAAGCCGTCGCGCGGCAGCGCCGGGAAGGAGTAGACCTCGGGCGACAGCGGCATCTTCAGCGGCGCCAGCTCGACGCCGCTGCGCAGGAAGTCGGGCTCGTACTGGAAGTAGCCCAGGGCCCGCTCCGGATCCCAGCTGACGGCGCCGATGGTGGTGCCCCAGAGGTCGACGCGGGCGGTGGTCACGCGTCCTCTCCCCAGGTCCAGGGATCCGCCGCCGGCGGCTCGGGCTCGCGGCGCTCGGGCGAGGCCCGGCGGCGCTCCTTGCGACCGCGCTCCAGCTCCTCGAGAGGCCGGACGGTCGGCTCGGGGAGCAGCTGCTCCAGGTTGTCGAGCATGCGCAGCGCTCGCAGGACCCGGATCAGGACCGTGAGCTGGGTCGGCTCGCCGGCCTCCAGGCGGCGGACGCTGGAGCGCGAGACCCCAGCCTCGGCGGCGAGCCGCTCCTGGCTGAGGTTGCGATCCAGGCGCTGCCGCGCCAGCCGCCTGCCCAGCTCCTGGAGGACCGCTTGGTCGGATTCGAACTCTGCCATTTCGGTTCAGTACTGGAGCATTATATCATCTTTTCGTCATCTTCAGTTCAGATCTAAACCCATTCCGCCGCTCCCGCCCCCCCGGGATCTCCAGATCGACTAGGATCGCGCCATGGACGTCGTCCGCCTCCGCGAAGCCCTGGCCGCGATCACCGAGCACTGGGACCCGCACGTCGTGGCCGAGCTGAACGGCCAGCAGCTGCGGCTGGCGAAGCTACAGGGCGAATTCATCTGGCACGCCCACGAACAGGAGGACGAGCTCTTCCTGGTCCTGGAAGGCGAGCTCGAGCTGCGCTTGCGCGACCGCAGCCTGCGGCTCGGGCCGGGCGAGCTGGCGGTGATCCCGCGCGGAGTCGAGCACCTGCCGGTGGCCCGCGAGGAGGTCCACGTGCTGCTCTTCGAGCCGGCCGCGACCGTCAACACCGGCACGGCCGGCGGCGACCGGACCCGCGAGGAGCTCAAAAGGATCTGAAGCAACCGGCCGGCGCCGGCACAATCCTTGGCCCGATGGCCAGCCCTCCCCCGCCCGCCGCCGACTCCGGAGCTCCCGGCGACCCCTCCGCCCCCGACGCGCCGCGGGTGGCGCTGATCTATGACTTCGACGGCACGCTGGCGCAGGGGAACATCCAGGAGCACTCGCTGCTCGAGGCCCTCGGCACCACCAAACGAGCCTTCTGGGAGGAGGTGGTCGCCCGCGCCGAGCGCCAGGACGCCGACGGCGTCCTCGTCTACCTGGAGCAGCTGCTCGACCTGGCGCGCGCGCGCGGAATCGACCTGACCCGCGACTTCCTGGCCCAGCACGGCGCCGGCACGCCGCTGTTCCCGGGCGTGGCCGAGTGGTTCGAGCGCATCGACCGCTACGCGGCCTCGATCGGCCTGCGCACGCTGCACTACATCGTGTCCTCCGGCAACCACGAGATGATCGAGGGCACGCCGATCGCCAGCAGGTTCCGCAAGATCTTCGCCTGCAAGTACCTGTACGGCGACGACGGCATCGCCCGCTGGCCCGCCGTCGTGGTGAATTACACCACCAAGACCCAGTTCCTGTTCCGGATCAACAAGGGCATCGAGAACTGCCACGACCACAAGGCGATCAACGAGTGGATCGACCCGGAGGACCGCCCGGTGCCCTTCCCGCGCATGATCTTCTTCGGCGACGGCGACACCGACATCCCGGCCATGAAGCTGGTCCGCGAGCTCGGCGGCTACTCCTTCGCGGTCTTCGACCCGGACCAGTGGGCCGAGCCGGAGTGCCAGGAGAAGATCCACAAGCTGATGGCCGAGGACCGCGTCAGCTACGTCGCCGGCGGCGACTACCGCGACACCAGCCTGCTCGACGTCTCGGTCAAGGGCGTTCTCCAGCGGATCCGCCGGCTGAGCTGCTGAGCCCCTCCCCCCCGGAATTCCCGTCTTCCGGTAGGCTGATGCCCCGTCCCCGCGACCCGGTCGCCCTCCGCATGCCCCAGCCCGCGATCGTCGCCCTGCTCCTGCTCGCCGCCCCCGCGGCCGCCCAGCACCACTGGATCGAGCCCAACGGCGGCAGCTTCGACGACCCGGCCAACTGGAGCACGGGCGTGACGCCCGGCTACTGGGCGGAGGTCACCTTCGACCTGGCCGGCGCGGCGCCCTACACCGTCAGCTTCCCGTCGCCGACCCACATCGCCGACGCCTTGGTCCACCAGGGCGAAGTGGAGTTCGACCTGGGCGGCAACGAGCTGCAGCTCGAGCAGTCCTTCCGGCCGCTCCTGGTGCTGGACTCCTCGGCCAGCTCCTGGCCGACGCTGACGCTGCGCGGGGGCCGGGTGCTGGTCGACGGCCCGGTGTACATCGCCTACTACTCCCTCTACGGCTACGCCGAAGGCAGCGGAGCCCTGGTCCTGGACGGCCCCGGCACGGCCCTCGCGCCCCTGCAGCCCGGCGGCCCGGCCGGCGTCATCAGCGTCGGAAACGGCCCCGACTACCCCGGCTCGCTCGAGGTCAGCGGCGGCGCGATCTGCTCCTCGGGGCGGGTGGTGGTCGCCCACGGCGGCAGCCTGCTGCGCGGCGACGGCGGCGCCATCACCGAGACCGTGGAGGTCCGCGGCCTCCTCGATCCCGGCACCGCCGCCGACTCCACCGGCGCCCTCGGCTTCGGCGACAAGCTGAGCCTGCGCCCCGGCCCTTGGACCGAGATCGACCTGGCCTTTCCGGGCCCGGGCGGCTCGGACCGGCTCTCGGTGGCCGGCGACGCGCTGCTCGAGGGCCACCTGCGGGTGCGGCTCGATCCGGGCTACACGCCCGTGATCGGCGACCGCTTCCGCTTCCTGACCGCAGGCACCGTGCTCGGCCGCTTCCGCGAGGTGGAGATGCCGCCGGCGCCGGTCGGCACCCAGTGGGCGCTGGAGTACCGCACCGACCAGGTCTCGATCGGCCTGTCTCCCGAGCTCGAGGTCCAGCACCCGGCGCCGGGCATCGCCGGCCAACAGAACACCCTGACCGTCGACCACGCCATGAACGGCGCCCTGGTCTACCTGGCCTGGAGCCTGTCGCTGGGAACGACCACGATCCCGCAGTACCCGGGCTTGTTCCTCGACCTCGGCCAGCCCGTGACCCTGATCGGCTCGGGGCTGGGGACCGGCGGCTCGGTCAGCTTCAATTCCTTCGTGCCGCTCATCGCTGCCGGCCGCAGCTACTCCCTGCAGGCGGTCGAGCCGCAGAGCTACCGGACCAGCCCGGTGCTGGTCACCGCCTTCTAGGCGGGGCGGCCGGCGCGCGGGCGAAGGGCGCTACGGCACCTGGATCTCGGTCTCGTTCATCCCCTCATCGAGCTCGACCGTGACCGGGTCGTACTTCCGGTTGGAGGCGACGACCACCAGGTTGTAGCTCCCGGGGACGAGTCCCTGGAAGCGGAAGCGGTCGCCGGCTTCGAGGTTCGAGATCCCGACGCGCACGCCCTGGGTGTCGTGCAGCTCCACCAGACGGAAGGAGAAGCCCTGCTGGGTCTCCGGCTCTAGGCCGAGCACCTTGCCCTGGAGGAGGGCTTCGCGGTGCAGGTGAGCGGCGCCGAGGTCGACCCGGGTCTGGCCGTCGCAGGAGAAGGGGTCGGACTGCCACGGCAGGTAGCCCTGCACGGTGGCCTTGAGCAGGTACTCCCCCTGCTTCAGATAGGGCACCCGGTAGGCGCCGTCGGGACCGGTCACGACCTGGGTCCCGGGCGCGCCGGCGCCGCCGACCTGGACGGTGGCGCCAGCGAGCGGACCGTCGCTGGTCTCGAGCCGGCCGGTCACCTCGCCGGTAGGGAGCAGGATCCGGACCTCCTTGGTGGCCTGGTCGACGACCACTTCTTCCCCCATCACCTGGACCGCCCCGCCGTCGAGCATCACCGTGCTCTGGTAGCGGTTGGGCCGCACCGGAGGCATCACCGCCACCCCGTCCGGGCCGGTGACGCCGCTCGAGGCCGGGTGCGCCGCGGCGACGCCCCGCCGGTGCAGCAGCACCTCGGCGCCGACCACCGGACCGGCGGCGCCGATCACCTCGACGCGCAGCCGGGCGTGCCCCATGAGCTGGAGCTGGGTCTCGACCTCCGCGCCGGGCAGGACCTCGACCTCGACCACCGAAGCGCCGAAGCCGTCCTTCTTGGCGGTGGCGTCCCCGCCGCCCTCCAAGGCGCCCTCGAGGTCGACCTGCCAGCCGTCGCCGCCGCCCACGAGGCGGTAGCGGCCGGCCGCGATCGGCTTCCAGACGACCTTGCCGGCGTCGTCGGTGCGCCGGCCTTCGGCGCCGGGCTGCATCCGGAGCTGGGGCGAGGAGCCGTGGATCTGGACCTCGAAGTCGCCGGCGGGCATGCCGTCGCGGTCGACCACGTAGGCCGTGATCGAGCCGGGCGCGGACATCTCGACCGGGATCTGGACCGGGCCGGCGTCGCGCTGGGAGTGGCGGAGCAGGACTTCCGAGTATCCGGCGGCCGTGACCGTCACCAGCCAGGAGCCGCGCTCGACGCCCAAGATCCGGGCGACGCCGTTGGCGTCGCTGCGGGCCATCTTGGCGCCGTAGCGGGCCGCGCCGGGCGTGGTCGGGCGCATCGAGACCCGGGCGCCCTCGACCGGAGAGCCGTCGCGCTCGTGGATGCGGGCGATGACGCCGCCGGCGCCGCTGACCTGCACCCGCAGCGGCTCCATGCCCTCGACCACCCGCAGCGGGTCGACCTTGGCGTCGTCGCCGGCGGAGCTCCGCACCAGCAGCTGGTAGTCCCCGGCGCCCGGGGCCTCCACGCCGAAGGCGCCGTCGGCGCCGGTCACGACCGCCTCGGGCAGGCCGTCGAGGTCGGGAGAGCCGGTCAGGTGGACCACCGCGTCCGCCACCGGGGCGCCGGTGACGTCGACCACCTCGCCGGCGACCATGACTGACGGCGTCAACTCCAGATTGACGGGCGCCTCGAAGTCCACGACCGCGGCGCGGGCGGCGCCGTAGCCGGGGGCGAGCGCCGCCACCGAATAGGAGCCGCCGCCCTCCGGGGCAGGCAGCGAGAAGGAGCCGTCGGCGCGGCAGGCGGTCATGCCCTCGGCCAGGGCAGCGCGCGGCAGGCCCATGACCAGGAAGCCGCCGGCCTCGACCAGGCGCACCTTGGCGCCCGAGAGGCGGGCGCCGCCCGGGCCGGTGATCCGGCCGCGCACGAAGCCCTGGGACGGGGCGGCGTCGAGGTCCCCGATCGTGGTCCGGCCGCCGGCGCCGGTCGCCGCCGGGGCGCTGGCGATCGGGTCCTGCTCGCCCGCCTCGGCCGGCGTGGTGTCGGCGGGCGGCTCCGGGACGGGCGGGTTGTCGTCGCCGGAGAAGGCGACGAAGGCCATGGCCGACAGAGCGGCGAGGAGCAGGAGCAGGGCGAGCGGGCGCATGGACATGATTCTGGGCAGGTCTCGGCGTCTCTTGAGACGCCGGGAACCCTCCATCCTATTCGGAACTTCCGCCGCCGGGCCTGAGCTAGGGCAGGATCTCCAGCCGGACCACGTTCGAGGAGTGGGTCCAGGAGTCCGGCGCGGTCCGAGCCGCCGCGGCCAGGGAGTAGGTCCGGCCGACCACGCCGGCCATTGCGCCGGGGGGCACCGCCAGGGCCGCGCTGGCCTGGCCAGCGGCGTCGAGCGTCCCGCTCGGATTCTGGAAGACGCCCGGGTACTGGCCGAGGTAGGTCATCGCCAGCATCGAGTCGAGGCCCAGGAACAGGGGCACGCCCCCGGGCAAGGTGACCGGCCCGGTGCCGTGGGAGCTGGCCAGCAGCTGGTAGGTCTGGCCGGCGGCGGCCAGCGGAAAGGAGAGGGTGTAGCTGACCGCGCCGCCGGCGGCCGAGGAGAGCTGCTGGCGATCGGCCTGCAGGTAGCGCTCCAGGTTCCAGACCCGGACCGCGCCGGTGAAGGGCCCGGCGGCGCCGCTGAGGCTCGGCGCCGAGGTCAGCAGATCAGCCAGGCCGTCGCCGTCCAAGTCACCGGGAGCGGCCAGGTACTGGCCGGTGCCGTCCTTGGCGCCCACGCCCTTGATCTCCTGGAGCACGCTCCGGTCGGCGCCGGAATAGACCGTGCAATAGTCCAGGTCCGATAGCCCCACGTGATCGCCGAGCTGACCGACGACGAGGTCGGGCACACCGTCGTCGTCGAGGTCCCCCGGACTCGCGAAGCAGTGGCCGAAGTACTGATCGGTGAACTGGCCGTCGATCCGGAACATCTGTGAACCGTCGACCCCGGAGAGCGCCCGCGCCAGGCCGGCATGGAGTCCGGCAGCGCCGGCGAAGTACGGCTGTCCGACCAGGACGTCTGGTGTGCCGTCGCCGTTCCAGTCGTCGAAGACGTCGACGAGCAGGCCCGAGGCGCCGAAGGGGACCGACCAGATCACGGCGCCGCTGGCGCCAGAGTAGGCGGTGGCCGTGGCGGTGGGGTAGTGCTCGCCGACGACCAGGTCGCCGAGGCCGTCGCCGTCGAGGTCGCCCGGGCCGCACAGGGTGATGCCGTACTGGGTGCTGATGCCGCTGCCGTAGTGGTTCCGGATCAGGGCGCCGGTGGCGCCGGAGTAGAGGCCGATCATGCCCAAGCCGTTGCCGTTCGGCTCGCCGATGGCGAAGTCACCGACGCCGTCGCCGTCGGCGTCGCCGGTGCCGGCCACGGCGGTGCCGAAGCCACCGAAGAGGAAGATGCCGCTGTATTGGTAGAGCACCGAGCCGTCCGAGCCGCGGTGCACCGAGGCCTGGCCCTGGAAGCCCCAGGTGGTGATCGAGGCCGAGGGGTCGCCGACCAGGACCTCCTCCCGGCCGTCGCCGTCCAGGTCGCCGACGCCAGCGATGGCGTGGCCGAAGGAAGCGGCCGTCGCAGCCGGTCCGGTCAGGACGTGGACCAGGCTGCCATCGGCCCCGGAGTAGACGCGGGCCTCGCCGGTGCTGCCGGCGGCGAAGGCCGCGAAGTCGGGCAATCCGTCGCCGCTAACGTCGCCGACGCTGGCGAGTCCTCGGCCGAGCAGGGACCACGAGGTCGCGCCCTCGAAGTCATAGAGCAGGCTCCAAGTCCCCTCCGGCTCCTGCTGGGCGGGGAGCAGGGCGGAGAGGAACAGGAAGGAGAGGGAGGGGAGGGAGCGAGGGAAGAACACGCGTTGCACCTGACGGCGGGGCCGTCCTGGTTGAGAACGAAGGCCGGGCGAGGCCGGTACAGGGAATTTGCTTTGACAGCTCGTTGACAGCTCCGCGTCGGCGGGGCTTACCCTGGAACGATGGCGCAGAACGGCCGTCCGCGCGGGGCGCGGGCCCTGGGACTGGAGCGCGGGGCGCTCGGCCTCGGGCTGGTGGCGGGCGCGGTGCTGCTCGGCGTGGCCCTCGGGCCGGCCGGCGACGCCCGCAGCAGCGGCGAGGCCCGGCTGGCGCGAGTCGCCGGAGAGGTGGAGGACGGGGTGGCCGCCGAGTGGCAGCGCCTGCTGCGGGACGACCGGGCGCTCTCCGGCGAGGCGGACGACGCGGCTGACGCGGCGCCGGGCGTCGCCCTGAGCTGGACCGCGGCCGACGCCGAGGTCGCCCAGGCCCCCGGCGCGGCGCCCAGCTTCCCCGACTGGTCGGTCTTCCGCGGCGAGTCCCCGACCGCCTTCGACGCCCTGCTCGCGGCCTCGGAGGAGAAGGAGCTGGCGAACGACCTGGCCGGCGCCCTGGCGGACGCGGGCGAGGCCCTGGCCAAGACCGAGGATCCGCGGCGGCGGGCCGAAGGCCGACTGCGGCGCATCCAGCTCGGCGCCAAGCTCCAGGACCGGGAGACGGTGGCGGCCGAGTGGGCGGCGACGGCGGCGGAGCTCTCCGGCGCCGAGGCGCGCGGCGAGCTGTCCTACCTCCTGCTCTCCTTCCTCGCCGCCGAAGCCTGGTTGGAGCCGGCGCTCCGCGATGGCGCCCGCGAACACCTGCTCGACCGCTGGACCCGCGGCGGCCTGGCGCTGCCGGCGGAGCCGGCGCGTCTGGTCGGCGGCGACCCGGGTGACGGGGGCGACGACGGCGTCGGTGGTCCCCTGCGCCTGCACCGGCCGCCGCTGCGCCAGGCCCTGGCCGACCGGCTCGGCGACGACCCCCGGCTGGTGGCCGACGCCACCGTCCGCGGCCTGCGCGCGCTGACCGCCGACGGCTGGGCGGTCCCGGCGCCCGCCTCTGACGCCCCGGCGCTCCAGCTGCGCGGCCCGCACGCCTTCCGGGTGGCCCGCGACGGCGAGCGCTTCCACGGTCGCTTCCTGCTCCAATCCGACCTGCGGCAGGCGCTGGTGGCCGCGGTCGACGCCCACACCCTGCTCCCCGACGGCTTCGCCCTGGACTTCGACGGCGGCGACGACGCCCTCGGGACGCCGCTGCGCGAACGCGTCGAGCTCGCCGGGCCCGCCTTCGCCTTCACCCTTCGCCACGTCGACCCGGAGGCCTTCATCGCCGAGGCCGGCGGCGGCGCCACGCTGCTGCGCCTCGGCCTGGCGCTGCTCGGGGTGCTGTGCGCCGGCGCCGGGGTAGCGATCTCGCTGGCGTTGCGCCGCGAGCACCGGCTGCAGCAGCTGCGGGTCGACTTCATCGCCAACGTCTCGCACGAGCTGCGCACGCCGCTGAGCTCGATCCTGCTGATGGCCGAGAACCTGGAGTCGGGGCGGGCCGGCCAGACCGCGGCGCCGCGTTACCACTCGCTGATCCGGCGCGAGGCGCAGCGGCTGCGGCGGCTGGTCGACGACGTGCTCGACTTCTCGCGCCTCGAGCGCGGCCGGGCACCCGAGCCGCGCTTCGAGACCGTCGCGCTGCGCGAGTGGTACGCCGCCCTCGAGCGCGAGGCCCGCGAGTGGGTCGCCCGCCGCGACGGCGAGCTGGAGTTCCAGGCCGACGCGGCCGAAGGCGAGGCCGTGATCGACGGCGAGGCGCTGCGGCGGGCGGTGCTCAACCTGGTCGACAACTCGCTGCGCCACAGCGGCCGCAAGGAGGTCCGCCTGGCCGTGAGCGCGCTCGGCCGGCTGCGGATCGAGGTCCGCGACTTCGGCCGCGGCGTGCCCACGGACGCCCGCGAGCGCATCTTCCGCCCCTTCGAGCGCGCGGCGGCCGCCGGCGGCGCCGGCCTGGGCCTGGCGATCGTGCGCCAGATCGCCGAGAGCCACGGCGGCGGCGTACGTTGCGAGCCGCCGCCCGACGCCGACGGGGCGCTGTTCGTGCTGGAAGTGCCGCTGCGGCAGGTCGACCTCGAAGAGGACGGGAAGCCAGGAGGTCCCCCGCCGATCGGCGCGGAGGATTCGCCGTGAGCAAGCGGGCCTTCCTCCTGTTCTTCCTGGCCATGCTGCTCCTGCCAGGCCCTCTGCTCCTCTGGCAACGCCATCGCCTGGAGCGAATGCCGGCGCGGCAGGAGGTCGAGGAGGCGCTGCTGGCGCGGGCTCCCGGGCTCGGGCTCACGCTCGTCGACCGCTCGCGACCGGGCGGCTGCCCCGGATCTCTGCCCCTGCTCGGTCAACTCCTCGGCGGCCGCTACGCCGACTTCGCCTGGTTCGAGTTCCGCCGCGGGGAGCAGGACCTGGTCGTCTGGTTGGCCGGGGACGGCGCCCGCGTCTCCGGGTTGCGCGTCTCCACCGAAACCGGCGACCGCGCCATGCTCGAGGCGGAGCTCGCCTGGATGGGCGAGCTCGCGCCCGCGCTTCGGGCCCGCGTGCACCCGGACTGGCGGCAAGGGCCGCCGACTGCGAGCCCGCCGCGCTTCGGCATGGGCCTTTGACACCGCGTTGACAGCCGCTGGACACGCACCGGTACCCTGAAGCCATGAGCTCGGAGACCGCCGACGGCGCGCGCGTCCTGATCGTCGAGGACGAGGAGGCGCTGCGCATGGCGCTGGCCGACGCGCTGCGAGCGGAGGGCTTCGCGGTGCTGGAGGCGGGCGACGGCGAGGCCGGCTACGAGCTGGCGGTGCGCGAGGATCCCGACCTGGTGTTGCTCGACCTGATGCTGCCGCGGCGCGACGGCTACTCGGTGCTCAAGGGGCTGCGCCAGGACCGGCTGACGGCGCCGGTGATGATCCTGTCCGCGCGCGGCGAGGAGTGGGACCGGGTCCAGGGCTTCGAGTTCGGCGCCGACGACTACCTGGTCAAGCCCTTCTCGATGCGCGAGCTGCTGATGCGGGTGCGGGCGCTGCTCCGGCGCGCCAACGGCGGCACCCCCGGCGTCCAGCAGCGCGGGTCGGCCCGCTTCGGCGCGGTCGAGGTCGACTTCGCCGGCTACAGCCTGGTGCGCGAGGGCGTCCAGCACGGGCTGTCGCGCAAGGAGCTAGAGCTGCTGCGCTACTTCCTCGACCACGAGGGCCAGGCGCTCGAGCGGGCGGTGATCCTGGACGCGGTCTGGGGCGAGGACGAGTACCCGACCACGCGCACCATCGACACCCACGTGCTCAAGCTGCGCAAGAAGATCGAGGCCCACCCCGATCACCCGGAGCACCTGCAGACGGTGCACGGCGTCGGCTACAAGTTCGTCGCCGCGCCTTGACAGGGCGTTGACACCCCCGGGACGGCGGGGTGACAAGCTGGGAGCTGTGCCGAGGCACGATCCTGGTCATGAAGATCTTCCACGCCTGGTCCCTCTCGCCGCTGGCCGCGCTGGCGCTGGCGCTCTCCTTCGTCGTTCCGCTGGCCGGGCCGCTAGCGGCGCAGGAGCTGGGCAAGGGCCTGGTCTGGGCCGGTCAGATCGGCCACGAGGGCGGGACCCGGATCCAAGACGTCGAGCCGCTGGACGTGCCCGGCTTGCAGCAGGCCTTCGCCGAGGTCGAGCTGCACTGGCAGACCAGCCGCGACCTGGCGGCCTGCGACGAGATGGTGAATCGGCTGTGGCTGCGCGTGAACGACCAGCGCGCCGAGCAGGTGCCGAACCTGCTCTATCAAGTCTTCAGCCCGGGGCGGGCGCGCTACCTGCTCGCCACCGGCCGGCCGGCGGAGGCCAAGCGCGCGCTCGACCAGGTGCTGCTGCCCTTGTCCGGGCTGAAGCTGAGCATCGGCACGCCGCTCCTCATGCCGGCTCCCGAAGGGGCGGTGGAAGAAGCTGAGTCCCTCCTAGTCTGCGTCAACTGGCGGTTGGCGCGGCAGGAGGTCCTCGACGAGGCCGACGCCGCGATCGCCGCCCAGGCCCCGCCGGCGCCGGAGCCGCCGGCCCCGAAGGGCGAGCTGGAGCGGCTGCTCGAGGAGCTGCCGGCCGACCGCCGCGCCTTCCTCGAGGCCAGCTTCGGCCTGCCTGGAGTCAGCATGGACCGCGAGGTGCAGCGCATGGTGGCGGCGGAGAACTTCAAGGGCCTCGTCAACCTCGGCCTGCGCGCCGCGCCATCCTTGGCGCTGCGCGTGCTGCACACGCTCGAGGATCCTCCGGTCGACCTCTTCCTCGACCCGCTCGAGGTCCTGTTCTGGATCGACCCCGAAGGCGCGGTCGCCCTCATGGACGCCTTCTTCGCCAAGGCGCCGGAGAGCTGGCGCTTTCAGCTGGTCGAGATCCTGCAGGGGCGCATGGAGCACAGCCTGAGCAACGGCATGTGGCGCGGCAGCAGCAACGGCTGGCCGACGCCGCCGTCGAAGCTGACGGCGCTGGTGGCGAAGCTGCTGCGCTCGGACCGCATGCGGCCGCGGGCGCTGCCGCTGCTGCACAACGTCGCCTCCGGCGGCGCGATGGATGACGAGCTGCGCCAGCTGGCGGGTGATCTGGCGCTCGGGTTGCGGCTCCAGGACGCCATGGAGGTGGTCGGTTCCCTGCTCGACAATGGCAATCCCATGAAGGGAACCCAGGGGGTCTGGGAGCGGCTGATCGACGCCGAGGACCGGCCGGAGCTGCGCCGGATCGCCGCCAAGTGCCTCGCGCTCCAGGCCGACGCCAGCCGCCTGGCCGGCGCCATCGCCGACCCCGACCCGCTGGTCCGCAGGGAGGCGCTGAAGCTCCTTCATGAGCGCCAGTACGGGGTCTGGGATTGGAGCAACCGCGGCCCTAGCCGCAGCTACCGGCGGGCGTTCCCGGAGATCAACGAGGCCTACCTGGCGATGCTCGATGAACTCCTGAGCGTCGATGACGAGGAGCTGCTCGAGACGGCCCAGACGATCTTGCTCGACGTCGAGCCGGAGCACTGGCGGCCCGAGTGGTTCGAGCGGGTGCGCGGATGGGCGCGGGAGGACCTTGCCGTCGCCAACGCCTTGATGAGTTCGGGCGGCCTGGGCGAGCGGCGCGAGTCCATCTTGCTGGACCTGGCCGCCAACGGAAGCCCCGAGGTCCGCGCGAAGATGGACAGAGGGCTGAATGGCTGGGATTGGCACGCTGACGGGGCGCTCGGCACCCGCCTGCTCGAGGTGCGCTGGCAGGATCGAGAGCTGCCCTACACCAACAAGAGCGACCGCAATCGGATCAACTCCTTCCTGATCGGCAAGGTCTCCAACTGCCGAGAAGGGGCGGCCTTCACGCTGCGCCACGCCCTCGCCACCGAGGACCGGCGCCTGGTCAGCTCGGCGCTAGCGAAGACCTGGAATCAAGAGCTGGCCGAGAACCCCGGCCTCGCCGCGCTGCGCCTCCTCCTGCCCGAAGAGCGCTTCCGTCTGCTCGATCTCTGGTCCGAGCGGCACTCCAACCTCGACCCCTGGGAGGTCCTCGTCCTGCCCTTGCTGGAAGAACCCGGTGTCTCGGGGTGGATCGCCGACCTCGCCGCTCCCGGGGCAGAGCGCTCGCTGCTACAGCGGACGGCGGCCTGCCGGGTCGCGGTTCAGCTCGGCCACCCGGACGCCGAGGCCCTGTGCCTGGCCCTCCTGCGCGAGCCGCGTTGGACTCCCCTCTCCGGGGCCGACCGCCTGGCGGTCGAGCACTGCGACTTTGTGTTCCCGGATCCGGACCGCCAGGCGCGCTTCCTCCAGGCGGTGCTCTCCGACCCCGCGGTCCACGAGGACGTGCAGCGGCGGACCTTGGCCGGTTTCGATTCGCTGCGAGCGGAGGCCGCAGCCCTGCTCGCCGAGCGGGTCCTCTCCCGCTGGCCGGAAGGCAGCGAGAGCTGGGGCGCCATCCAGAAGGCGGTCGCCGTCCTGGCTGGCGAAGCCCGGACCCCGGAGCGCAGCCAGCTGCTCGAACGAGCCGCCGCAGCGGGTTCGCTCGACGCCGTTGAAGCGCTCTCGGAGTACCGCGAGGCGCAGTTCATCCCGGCCTTCGTCGCCGCCTTCCAGGTGCGCTCGATGGACCGCCGTCAGCGGGAGCAGCTGCAGCGCGCGGCGATCGAGGCCCTCACCGGCATCGGCAGCGATGACGCCGCCGTGGCCCTCGCCGAGGCCCTGCTCTGGGCCGAGAGCGCCGACGTCCGCGCCGACATCCAGAGCTCGTTGGCGGCGCTGCGGCAATATCGCGAGGAGCTGAGCTACTGGCGCAGCGAAGGCGCGCAGCCGGCAGCGCAAGAGCCGGACGCGGCTTCTGCGCCCGCGCCCACCCGCGAATCGGCGCTGCAAGAGCTGCTCGCCATGCTCCGCGACGAGGACGGGGCGGTCCGCGCCGAAGCCGCCAAGGCGCTCGCCGCCTTCCAGGTGCTGGAGTCCGTGCCAACGCTGATCCGGCTGCTCAAGGACGAGGACGAAGCGGTGCGCGCCGCCGCCCGCGAGGCGCTGGACCGGCTGCAGGCCGGCCCGGCGCGGTCGGCGCCGCCGATCCTGTTCTAGTTTCGGCGCTAAGCTGGAGGGGGCAGGGCGTACCTGCACGACTGATGAAGAACGGTATCTGCCCCCGCTGCGGCTCGCGCAAGGTCCACTCGGGCCAGCCCTACTCTCTCGACAAGAAGTCCGGCCTGCGGCTCAGCTTCTCGGACAGCGCCCGGCTCAGTTACTACGTCTGCGGCGTCTGCGGCCTCGCCGAGTCCTACGTACTCGACGCCGACGACCGCGAGCGGGTCGCCAGCAGTTGGCCGCGGGTGGAGCCGGTTGAATCCGTCGGACCGCCGGAGCCGGAGCCGGCGGTGGAGCCCGAGCCCGGGCCCGAGTCCACCCCCGAGCCCGCCCCCGCCCCCGCCCCCGCCCCGGCGCCGACCCCGACCCCGACGCCGGCCCGATCCCCCGCCCGCGGCCCCGCGGCCTCCCTGCTGCCGCCGCGGGTGCCGACCCAGCTGCCGCCGCGCCGTCAGCCTTCGCGCTCCGAGGCGGTGGACTCCAACGAGCTCTCCCTGAAGGACCGCCTGACCGTGCGCTTGTGCCTCGAGGCGCTGGTCCGCCACCCGGGCCTCTCCGACGCCGAGATCCAGAACTTCTTCCGGATCGACCGCGTCGAGCTGCGCAGCGTGCTCCGGGAATGGCCGCGCATCGACCACGACGACGCCTGGGCGGCGACGCTGATCCTGCGGACGCTCGAGGCCATCGCCGAGCACCCGCGCGGGCAGCATGAGGACTGGAAGCACTGCCTCGGCGCGCCGCGGGAGGACGTCAAGGAAGCGCTGCTGAACTGGCGCAGCCTGCACCAGACGGCGGCGTCCTAGAGACGCCGGCGCCGGCCTCGACCCCCCGCTGCCTCGTCCTCCAAGTCCGGATTCTGGGCCCTCGACGCTTGGTGCCAATCTGGCACCAGACGTCGAGCGACTCCAGCGGGGGGTCCCGCCGGGCGCGCGTCAACCCTCCGCGCCGCTCTGCGCGACCAGCGCGATCAGCTTGCGGCCGAGGCCGCTGAGCGGGACGGTCGCAGGGTCGATCCCCCCCTCTCCGTCCCAGCCGGGGAGGGCGAAGGCGCGGGCCTCGATCTTGTGGTGCGTGATGGTGTGGCGCACGCTGCCCAACGGCCGGGCTTCGCTCCGGCTGGATGGCGGGCCCTTCGCGCCCGAAACTGCATGAAGGAGCTTGACCCCGTCTTCCAACGCCGGCGGCTCCCACAGGCCGGGGGTCCAGCCGTCGCGCTTCTGCTCCAGGAGGAAGCTGCCGTCCCGTTCGGCGAGCAGGAAGTCGAGGCGCAGCTCCTTCCACTCGGTCTTCTTGGGCGGCAAGGGCAAGGCGAGCGGCTCGGCGGCGCGGGAGGCGCAGCCGGCGGCGGCTGGGCAATCCTGGCAGCGGGCGGTGCGCGGGGCGCAGACGGTGGCGCCGAGCTCCATCAAGGCTTGGTTGAGGTCGCCGGGCGCGTCGCCGGCCGCAGCGGTGGCGTGGAGCTCGGCGCCCCAGGCCTCGGCCGCCCGGTGCAGGGCGCGGTCATCGGCGGCCAGCTCCAGCGCCAGGTAGCGCGCGGCCACCCGCTTGACGTTGCCGTCGACCACCGGCACGCGAACGCCGAGGGCGATGCTGGCGATCGCCGCGGAGGCGTACTCCCCCACCCCGGGCAGGGCCTGCCAGGCGGCGCGGTCGGTCGGGAGCGCCCCGCCGCCGGCGCTCACCTGGCGCGCGGCGGCGTGCAGCATGCGCGCGCGGCGGTAGTAGCCCAGCCCGGCCCAGTGCTTCAGGACCTCCTGCTCGTCGGCGGCGGCCAGCGCCGCCACATCGGGGAAACGGGCCATCCACCGCTCGTAGAATGGCACCACCGCCTCGACGCGCGTCTGCTGGAGCATGACCTCCGACACCCAGACGCGGTAGGGATCGGCGTCCCGCCGCCACGGGAGTTCGCGGCGGCGGGCGGCGAACCAGTCGAGCAGGCGGCGAACGAAGGTGGCGGAATCCAAGGCGACGAGGACGGAGCAGGCGAACCCGGCGGGCTCGGACTGGGGCGCAGCCTACCGCGACCGGGACATGGCCGCGCGCTACGACAAGCGCTTCCGCGGCCTCGGCCGGCTCAACAACGCCTGGATCTGGCGCAACCTCGCCGGCCTGCTGCGCCGAGCCGGCGGCGGCGCGCTGCCGCCGCTGGTGATCGACGCCCCCGCGGGCACCGGCCGCTTCACCGACCGGCTGCGCGCCGCCGGCTGCGAGGTCCTGCACCTCGACCGCAGCGCCGAGATGCTCCGAGCCGCCCGCGCCAAGCACGGCGCCGGCCGCTACCTGCTCGCCGACGCCCTGGCCCCGCCGCTGGACCCGCCCGGCGACGCGGTCGCGATCAGCTTCCGCTTCCTCCAGCACTTCGACCGCGACGGCCGGATCGACGCCCTGCGCGGCATGCGCGGGTTGGCTCGCCGCGCCGTGGTCGCCTACTATCCGGGCTGGCATTACAAGATGGCCTTGCGCCGGCTGCGGCGTCGGCTGCACCTCCCCTACCACGTGATCCGAGAGCGCATCTCCCGCCGGCAGATCGAAGCCGAGGTCAGCCAGGCCGGCTGGCGTCTGCTGCGCCTGCGGCAGACCCTGCCGCTCCTCTCCGAGAACGTCCTGCTGCTGCTGGAGCGCGAGGAATGAGCGCGAGCCTCCTGATCTTCCTCCACGCCGCCTCCCTGACGGCGGTCCTGCTCGGCCTGGTCGACGCCGCGGCGTTGACCGCGGGCGGCTCGTCGCTGGCGGCCACGATCGCGGCCGCCGCGGTGCTGTGCGCCTTCTCGCTGCGCCTCGCCGAGGCCGGCGCGCCGCTGCGCGCGATCAAGCCCGCGCGGCGAGGCGGCTGGCTCGGTCCGCGGACGGCGCTGGCGATGGTGGCGATGATCGGCTGGCTGATGCCGGCGCTCGCGCCCTGGGCCGGCGCCCGCGGCGGCGCCGCCGCCTTCGTGCTGCCCTTCCTGATCCTGCTGCTGCCGCTCAGCCACGTCGCCGGGCGGCTCGCCGACGTCCTCACCCACGGCGGCAACGCCCGCCGCGAGCTGTTCCTGCCCGGGGCGCTCGCCGGCGCCGCCCTGACCCTGCACTTCGGCCTCGGCCCGATCGGCTGGGCGGTCGCCTGCCTCGCCGCCTGGCTGACCACCCCGGTCCGGCCGCCCGAGCGCGGCTTGGACGACGCCGCCGCCGGCGCCGAGGACGCCATCCAGCTCCCTGCCGGTCCTCTCGAGACCGGAGTCCAGGTGCTGACCGGCGCCGCCCTCGCCGGCGCCGCGGTGTTCTTGCTGCCGCTGCTCGAGCTCTACGACGGCTCGTCCTCGGCCGAGGACCTGCGCCGGCTGCTGGCGCTCGGCTTGCCCGCGGTCTTGGCCGGGCTGCTCTTCGGCAGCGTCGCCGGCAGCCGCTGGCGCCTGCCGCTGGCGGCCTGCGCGGCGGTGGCGGTGCACTACGGCCTCGGCGTCGCCGCCGAGCTCGTGAGCAAGCTGGAGGACCCGCGGGTCTTCGCGAGCCTGCTCGGCGACCCGCGCGTCGCCCGCTTCACCGTCGAGGGCGCGGTCGAGGGCAGCCGCCTGAGCGAGGACGACCTCGCCTACACCCCCTATCTCGCGCTGCGCCTGGCCGGCTTCCTCGCCGTCTGCGGCGGCATCCTGCTGCGCATGGCGGTCGGCGCCCGCGGCCGCACCGGCATCGGCGCGGTCGGGCTGGGCGCCGGCCTCGGCCTGGCCTGGCTCGCCTTCGACCACAGCCACACCGACTTCGGCTTCTTGACCGAGCCGCTGCCCTGGCTGCTGTTCGCCGCGGGCGGCCTGGCTCTGGCCAGCCCGCTGCCGCTGCTGGCGCGGCTGCTGCTCAGCATCGGCTTCGTCGTCCTGCCGTGGGCCGAGATCGGCGCGCCGCTCCACCCCGAGACCTCCGCGCCCTTCTACGACAGCTACGAGTACCCGGTCGCGACCCGCGCCGGGCTGCGCGGGGAGCTGAGGACCCCGGCGACGCGGGCGCGCATGATCCGGCGGCTCGGCTATGCGGACGAGGGCCAAGGCGCCGACCCCGGCGGCCACCTGATCCTCGCCGACGGCCGCAATTTCCTGCGCCGGGAGTTCCACGACCTGTCGCCGCGGACGGACGAGGCCGCCTTCTTGGCCGCCGCCGCGCCCGACGCCCGCGCCGCGCTGCTGGTCGGCCCGCCGCACACCGGCACGCTGCGTGCTTGGAACGCCGCCGGCATCCGCGAGACCGGGCTGGCCTGCGACCCGCCGGCGCTGGTCCGCCTGGCCGACCGCTTCGACCCCGACTGGCGCGCGGTCGGGCTTTCCCGGCTCACCACCACGGTGGCCGAGGCCGAGGGCAGCTACGACCTGATCCTGGTGCGGGACGAGGCCCTGTGGCAGCGGCGCCGCAACCCCCTGCGCGCCTCGCTGATCGTGACCGCGGCGGCGCGGCTGGCGCCCCAGGGGCGCATGGCGGTCAGCTTCCAGCCCTCGCAGGTGACCCCGGAGGTCGTCGGCGGAGTGGTCCAGGCGATGCGGGCCAGCCTCGACCGCGTCGAGCTGTGGATCCTGCCGCAGGGCTGGCGCGAACCCCGGCTCCTGGTGCTCGGCGGCGCCACCCCGATGCCCGTCCCCGAGGGCGCCTCGGCCCTGATGCGGGTGGCGACCGACCAGGAGTTGGAGCAGCTGCCGTCCGTCTCGCTCCAGGGGCCGCTCAGCCGGGCGGTGCAGGCCGTGGCCGGCACCGAGTACCGCCGCCCCGACAAGGGCCGCTCCACCGCCCGCGCGGGTCGGCTGCTCACCGATCTGCGGAACCAGCTCGGCGACGCCAGCCAAGACAGCCTCCTGGGCTTTTACGCCGACCACCTGCGGCTCCAGGTCTACGAGGTCCGCGACGACTACGACAATCCCCCCGAGAAGGAATGGCTCGATCTGGACGAGCAGCCGCTGGCCGAGCTCTACCGGCTCAGCCGCCTGCACCCCGACGACCCCTTCCTGCGCGACTTCTGGCGCCGGCTAGCGCCGCTGGTGGTGGCCAAGCGGGAGGCCGAGTGGGCCTTGCGCTACTTCGGCGCCCTGACGGCGGAGGGGGAGGTCGACCTCGGCCAGGGTCCCGAGGCCGGTCTGGGCTGGCGCGAGCCCGACCTGCTGTTCGCGGCCGGTCAGGCCTGGCAGGAGATGCTGATCCACGACGAAGCTCTGGCCACCGCCGAACAAGCCCTGGACCTGGATCCTGCCCACTTCAACAGCCTGACCCTGCGCGCCCAGGCCCTCGCAGGCCTCGAGCGCCACGCCGAGTCCCTGCTCGCCTTCCGCAAGGCAGTGGGCGCGGCCGAGCCGGCGCCGCCGCCGCTGCTGCTCGTGGCCTGGGCGGAGGAGGCGCTGGCCTCCGGCGACCCCGACTTCGCGGCCCAGATCGCCAGCCGGGTCCGGCGCGACCACGGCGACAGCCTCCTGAGCCGGCCGCTGCGGCAGCTCTTCGGATTGGGGGATCCGGACACGGTCCATCTCTACCCGGGCATGGAGCACGAGGGCGGTTGACGCCGCCTAGGGATTTTCAATTCCTTATCCGCGCCCTCTCCAAGCAGTTGGGTTTGTCCACCGTTTCTCCACATGGGACCGCCCCTTTCTTCAGACTTGCTTTGGACAAGTTGGTAGCCTAGAGGCCGCCTCACGGCGCCTCCGTGCCGTGGTGCATGGTCTGTCGCCCCCATCCATTTCCGCTGGCGGCCGTCCACTCCCTTCCCTTGCTAGCCCCAGCTGCAAACACATGCGTACGACGTTCGCGATCTCCCTTGCCGGCGCCCTGTTCGCCGGTTCCCTCCTCGCTCAGAACCCCCGCGCCTACCAGGACCTGACGCCTGCCGCGACCGGCGCCGTCTATAGCCCCTCGATCTTCTCCGAGGGCGACATGTCGGCCATCCTCTGCAACGACAGCGGCGACAAGGGTGTTTATGTCGTGACCGGCGACGGCCACGGAACCACCTGGGGCGCCCCGGTCCGCCTCGACAGCGACATCTCGCTGGCCGAGAAGCGCAACGACACCTTCTCGCTGGTCGGCGACGGCAACGTCCTGGTCGCCACCTGGCGCGACGGCCGCAACAACACCAGCACCACCACGACCTACTACGACACCTGGGTCTCGGTGTCGACCGACGGCGGCGCCACCTGGTCCGCCGACCAGATCCTCGACAAGGGCGGCTACGCCTACGGCGGCAGCAACACCGTGCTGTCGGTCCGCTCGGCCATCGGCGGCGGCTCCATCTACGTCGCCCAGCTGATCGACAACGGCAACGACGAGCTGTGGGTCCTGGCCTCGCACGACAACGGCGCCACCTGGGGTACCGCGGTCAACGCCAGCTCGGTCACCAACGACATCGACAGCATCGCCATCGGCGCCGACGGCATGAACTGCTACGTCGCCTGGGACGATGACCGCAACGCCGTCGCGGACGACGACCTGTTCTTCCGCATGAGCCACGACGGCCTCGCCACCTGGATGATGCCCGAAGCCCAGGTCGACGCCTCCGGCCCGGCCAACGGCGACATCGAGTTCGGCGGCATCTTCATGAGCGTCGACGGCAACAGCATCGCCCTGGCCTGGGCCGAGGACGAGCTGCCGACCTCCGCCAGCAACGAGGAGCTCCACTTCGTCTACAGCGCTGACGGCGGCCACAGCTGGTGGGCCGAGGTCACCCTGCAGTCCGGCTTCGACGGCGACAACCACTGGATGGACTACAGCAACGGCGTCTACGCCTGCGCCTGGGAGGACAACAGCTTGGGCGCCGACGAGGCCTTCGTGGCGGTGTCGAGCGACAACGGCCTGACCTGGACCACCACCCAGGTGAGCTCCGGCGGCGCGGCCTACCCGCGCGTGCAGGTCGACGGCGACTACGTCGGCGCTGCTTGGGGCGGCCCCTCCTGGCCGGAGAACCCGGTCGCTGCCGTCAGCCGTGACGGCGGCGCCACCTGGCTCCCCTCGCAAGACATGGCCATGGGCGGCCAGCCCGGCGACGCCGACTACGTCGAGCTGGGTTGGAACGCGAAGTACAACAACTTCCTGTGCGTCTGGCTGTCCGATGACACCGGCTTCAACCACATGTACGCCGGCGGCACCCGTGCCCAGACCCTGACCCCGATCGGCATGTTCACCCCGGGCGGCTCGGTCAGCTTCGACGTCGACAACTTCGGCGCTTCCGAGGCCGGCACCCGCTTCGGCACCGTCGTCGCCGCGGCTCCGGGCAACTACGTGCTGCCCTTCACCGGCGCCTACGACATCGGCCTGGCCTTCGACTCCTTCCTGAGCGCCACCATGGCCATGAACCCGGGTCCGCTGTCCGGCACCCTGGACGCGACCGGCCACGGCAGCACCGCCTCGGTGACCATCCCGGCCACCGTCCCGGTCGGCACGGTCCTGCACTGCGTCGCGATCGGTTACAACCCGACCGCGGGTGGCGTGGTCATCGGCTCGATCACCGACGTGACCACGGTCACGGTGATGTAGTCCGAAGGGGCGAACAGAGACAAGGCCGCGGCGGAGACGCCGCGGCCTTCTTCTTTGGCGGCCGTTGCCGGATCCGCCGGCCTCTGCCAGACTGGACGCTCGATGCGACTTATCCCGGTCCTCTCCACTGCTCCCCTCGTCCTCGCCGCCGCGCTGCCTGCCCAGAACCCTCGGGAGGCGGTGCAGGTCGCGCCGTACTCGCTCGACACGGCCACCGAGATCGCGCTCGCCAGCGACGGCGACCACGCGGTCGTCGTCTTCCAGGACCGGGACTACCCGTCGGACATGGGCATCTACGCGACCCGCAGCGACGGCCGCGGGGTGCAGTGGTCGGCGCCCTGGAAGCTGGACAGCGGCCCTGCCAACGCCGACCGGACCGCCCCGGACGTCGCGCTAACGGGCGACCTCGGCGTCGCCGCCTGGCTGGACGGGCAGCAGACGATGAGCGACGACCACGACGTCTGGTTCAGCCTCACCGGCGACGGCGGCCGGAGCTGGAGCGCCAGCCAGCCCTTCCCCAAGGCGGGCTTCTCCGCCGGCTACCCGAACGAGGTCACCGCCTTCGAGGCCCTGGCCACCGAAGGCCGGCTCTACCTCGGCCAGCTGATCCGCCAGGTCGACCGGAGCAGCCAGCTCTGGGTCATGGCCTCGGACGACGGCGGCGCCACCTGGTCCCCTGGAGTCCGGCTGAACCTCAACCACTCGGTCGATGTCGACGGCTTCGCCGTCGCCGCCGAGGGCCCGCGCGTCTACGCGATCTGGACGCCGCGGGCTCCCGGCGGCATGGAGATCTGGCTGCGCAGGAGCGATGACGGCGGCCTGACCTGGGGCCCGGAGACCATGATCAAGCAACCGACCTCGGCCGGCCACAACGGCGCGCCGCCGAAGCTCGCCGTCGACGGGGACCAGCTCGCGGTCGCCTGGCATGAGAGCACGATGAGCCTCACGGAGCGAGTCCTGGTGAGCGTGAGCGAGGACCGCGGCGCCACCTGGGTGCGGCAGACCTCCCTCGACCCGGGCGCCAGGCCCAACTACCCGACCCTGAGCCTGGGCCACGGCACCCTGGCGGTGGGCTGGCGGCAGATCCCCCCCGCTGGATCGGGAGGGCACACCGAGGCCAGGATCGCCACCTCGACCGACCTGGGGCGGACCTGGACCCATACCACCCTGGCGACCGACTCCTACCCGCCGAGCATCGCCGCCGGCGACGGCTACCTCGCCGCGGCCTGGGGCCGGATGCCCTCCTGGACCATCGGCATGGCCGTCAGCCGCGACGGCGGCGCTACCTGGCTGCCGCCCCGGTTCCTGGTGACGCCGAACGGGCCGCTCGAGGCGCACACGCCGTCGCTGGTCTGGAACCAGAGGTACCGCAACTTCGTGTGCTCCTGGATCGGGCGCGACGCCGGCACCTTCTTTCAGTACCTTCCCTACGCCGGCGGCCTTCGCGGCCAGACCCTGAACGCCCTCGGAGACCACCGCCCCGGCGGCACCCTCGGCTTCGAGGTCGAGCACGCCCGCGACGCCGAAGCCGGCGGCGGCTTCGTCGTGCTGCTGTCCGGCGGCCTCGGCCACGCCAGCCTGCCCGGCCGCCTGCGCCGCGACCTCGGCCTGGCCGACGACGCCCTCTTCCGGCGCAGCGTCGGCGCCCTGCCCGGCCCCTTCAGCGGCGACCTCGACCGCAATGGCCGAGGCGCAACCGCCATGGTCACGATCCCCGCCTGCGTGCCCTCCGGAACCGTGCTGCACGCCGTCGCCATCCTCGGCCGCGCCTGCAACAACGCATCGCTCGGCTCCATCACCGACGTCACCACCATCACCATCCAATAACCCCCACCCCGCTCCCCCAGGCCCCCACGCACCAACCAGGCGGCGCGGCCGGTACCCTGAGCGGATGACCGACTGGCAGCAGCGTTACCGCGACCAGCACACGCCGTGGGACCTGGGCGAGGCCCACCCGGAGCTGCGGCGGCGGATCGAGACCGGCGAGCTCGCGCCGCCCCACCCCGGCGCGCGGGCCCTGGTCCCTGGCTGCGGCCGCGGCTGGGACGCCATCGCCCTGGCCGAGGCCGGGTGGTCGGTGGTGGCGGTGGACCTGGTCGGCGACCTGGCCGAGCGGGTCGGCGGCCGGCTGGCCGAGCACGGCGGCCGCTTCCTGGTCGGAGACGCCCTCGACACCGGCTGGTGGCCCGACGCCGGCCTGGAGCCCGGCTCCTTCCAGCTGCTCTTCGACCACACCTTCTACTGCGCCCTGCCGCTGGAGCGAAGGCCCGGCTTCGGCGCTCTCGCCGGCGGCGCCCTCGCCCCGGACGGGGCGCTCTGCTCGCTGGTGTTCCCGATCGGGCGGCCGCTGGACCAGGGCGGCCCGCCGTACGCGATGGCTCCCGAGGACCTGGAGCAGTCCCTCGGCCCTGCATTCCAAATCCGTTGCAACGAGAGCGTCGCCGCGCCGACCGGGGATCGCGCCTGGCTGGAGAGATGGTGCCGCTTCGATCGCCGGCACACCGGAATCTCATCCTGACCCCAGCACAGCCCTGATTTCCGAGGGGTCGCGTCCTATAGAATGCCGGTCCAGCCTTTCTCCTGGCCTACCCCAGGCTTCCCCCTCTCCATGACCCTGAGCTCGATGCGCAAGACTCTCGCCTTGTTCGCCCTCCTTCCGGCGGCCTCATTGCACGCCCAGAACCCTTCTGAATACGTCATCTATGGCGGCGACTGGTCCGGCGCCACCACCCTTTACGAGATCCGCCGCACCGTCGACATGGACTTCGACGGCGTCTTCACCACCCCCGGCGAGGGCTGGCAGTTCGCCGCCGACGGCGGCAACCAGATCTCCTACGTCGAGCAGATGCGCTACGAGCCCTTCCAGGGCACCCCGGCGATCTTCGGCGTCAGCGCCGACGACGTCGTGCTGAAGATGGTCGACCTGGACGGCGACGGCGTCTGCATGACCCCGGGCGAGCTGATCCCCTTCGCCGACCACCTGGCGGTCTACGGCGGCACCTCGAGCCGGCTCAAGGGCCTGGACTTCGACCCGCTGACCAACGAGCTCTACGTCTCCGACGACTACTGGATCTCGAGCGCCGGCGGCCCGCAGCCCGGCAGCGGCATCACCCGCTACATCGACCTCGACCTCGACGGCGTCTGCCTCAGCAACGGCGAGCAGCAGCAGCTGGTCGACGGCCAAGGCACCCACAGCGTGCTCGGCGTCGGCGGCGCCCAGGTCACCATCGGCATCACCGACTTCGAGGCCCTGATGGTCGACAGCAACGGCGTCGTGATCGGCTTCGAGCAGCAGGACCTGGTGCTCTACGCCTTCCAGGACATGAACGGCGACGGCGACGCCATGGACGCCGGCGAGGCCTGGAACTTCTGCAACCTGATCGGCGACGTCCCCGGGCTGGAGTGGAACGTCGACGTGCAGTCCGGCGCCCTGCCGAACCCGAGCTGCCCCTCCTCCAGCGGCGCCGGCCTCTACGGCTCCCTCGAGGGCCTGAACGTCGACCACGGCACCGGCATCAACGGCGGCGACGTCTACTGGATCTCGGCCACCGCCTCGAGCACCTGCCCCGGCGGAAACGGCTACGTCTTCCGCGGTGAGGACCTGAACGGCGACGCCGACCTGAACGACGCCGGCGAGGTCACCCTGTGGCTGGACCCGAACAACCCGTTCATGCTCTACCCGCCGAGCTTCATCCACGACAGCTACTCGCACGACGGCGGCGTCACGATCTTCCAGAAGGACGGCCCGGTCGGCGCCACCCAGGCCCAGAACGCGGTCTACTCCCTGTTCGACCTGAACGGCGACGGCGACGCCTCCGACAGCGGCGAGCAGACCCTGACCTACTTCTGGGACACCGACGGCTGCTACGGCGTCAGCATCGCCGCCATGCCGCACGGCGCCTTCGCCGGCTACGAGCCCGCCTACATCGAGATCCTCGGCACCCCCGGCACCACCTCCGCCGGCCTGCAGCCCTCGATCGGCCACGTCGGTGACCCGTGGATGGGCACCAACATCGACATCACGCTGACCAACGGCCTCGCCAGCGGCCCGGTCGAGCTGCTGATCGGCTGGAGCGACACCACCTGGAACGGCTTCACCCTGCCGCTGGACCTGGCCTTCATCGGCGCGCCGAACAACACCCTCTACGTGTCGCTCGACTACCGCTTCCCCGGCACCACCAACGCTGGCGGAACCGCCGCCAAGACCGTCGCGGTCCCGAACAACGCCGCCTTCGATGGCCGCCACTTCTACATGCAGTGGCACGTCCTCGACGCCGCCGCCAACCCGCGCGGCTCGGTGCTGTCCGACTACATCCACGGAGTGGTGCACTAAGCCCTGAAGGCGTCAGGCTGCTTCCAGCAGTCCCGGGCGGCGGCGCGAGAGCGTCGCCGCCCCTCTTCTTTGGCTCCGCGCGACCCTCCCCGACCGCCGGGAGCGCGCGGACCAAGCGGATATTCCCGGGAGGACGCCCGCGGGCAAGCATAATTATTCTCTATTGACGCATAACTATTCCCTCTTAGGCTGGTGCCCATGACCCCCGCCGAGGAGCGCCGCGCCGCCCTCCGCAGCCTGCTGCGGAAGGGAGCGGCCCGCACCCAGGCCGAGCTGCGCGCGGCGCTGCTGGCCGAGGGGATCGAGACCACCCAGCCGGTGCTCAGCCGCGACCTGCAGGCCGTCGGCGCCGCCAAGCTCGAGGGCCGCTACGTCCTGCCGGACCGCGAGCGCGTCACCCCGCTCGAGACCCTGCGCTCGCTGCTGCGCGGCGCCAAGTCCTGCGGACCGCACCTGGTGGTGGTCACCTGCGAACCCGGCGCCGCCAGCGCCATCGCCCGGGCGCTGGAGGCCGAGGCCCCGCCCGGCCTGGTCGGCACCGTCGCCGGCGACGACACCGTCTTCGTCGCCGCCTCCTCCCAGACCGCCGGCCGGCGCCTCCGACGCCGGGTCCGGGAGCTGGTCTAGCCCCTCCTCGCCGCACGCCCGACCGCGAGGAACCGTTCCAGAGGGAACCATGCGCATCCTGCTTGCCTACTCGGGGGGTCTCGACACCTCCTACCTGACCGCCCGCCTGGCCGCCGAGCCCGGCGCCGAGGTGGTGACCTGCTGCGTCGACTGCGGCGGCCTCGACGACGACGCCCGCGCCGACCTGCGCGACCGCGCCCTGGCCCTCGGCGCCGCCGACCACCTGCTCCTCGACGCCCGCGCCGAGCTCTTCGACCGCGTGCTGCGCTGGCTGATCGCCGGCAACGTCCGCCGCGGCGGCGGTTACCCGTTGTCGGTCGGGGCCGAGCGCGGCCTGCAGGCCGAGCTGCTCGCCCGCGCCGCCGCCGAGGGCGGCTTCGACGCCCTCGCCCACGGCTGCACCGGCGCCGGCAACGACCAGGTCCGCTTCGACGCGGCGCTGGCGGTGGTCGCCCCTGGGCTGGAGCTGCTGGCGCCGATCCGCGACCAGGCGCCCGCGCGCGCCGAGCAGCTAGCCTGGCTGGAGGCGCGCGGCCTGCCGCTGCCGCCCGCCGGCGGCCGCTACTCGATCAACGCCGGCCTGTGGGGGCTGACCATCGGCGGCGGCGAGATGCTCGGCTCCGACCAGCCGCTGCCGGAGGAGGCGTGGCAATGGACCCGCGGCGCCGACCACGGCCACACCACCGTCGAGCTGGCCTTCGAGCACGGCGTCCCGGTCGCCCTCGACGGCGTCGCGCTCGACCCGGTCGCCCTGATCGAAGCCCTCAACCCGCTCGCGGCCGCCCGCGGCGTCGGCCGCGGCTACCACCTCGGCGACACCGTGCTCGGCTTCAAGGGCCGCATCGCCTACGAGGCACCCGCGGCCGAGGTCCTGCTCACCGCCCACCGCGAGCTCGAGAAGCTGGTGCTGACCGAGCAGCAGCGCTTCTGGAAGGACCACCTCGGCGAGGTCTACGGCCAACGCCTGCACCAGGGCCTGTTCCAGGACCCGCTGATGCGAGACCTCGAGGCCTTCCTGGCCAGCTCGCAGGCCCGCGTCACCGGCGAGGCGACCGTGGAGCTGGCCGGCGGCCGCAGCCTGGTCAGCGGCGTCTCGTCGCCCTTCAGCATGCTCGACGCCGGCGGCGCGGTCTACGGCGAGGCGCCCGACGCCGACGCCGACCCGGCCGGTCCGCTGTGGCTGGCGCGCATCCTCGCCGAGCCCGCCCGCCTGCACGCCCGCGCCGAGGCCCTGAGCTGATGCGCTGCACCCTGCACAAGATCGCCTCGGTCACCCGCAGCCTCGGCCTGCACCGCGCCGCGGTGCTCGGCGCCGAGATCCCGGCCGAGGAGGGCGCGGTGATCGCCTGCCGCGTGCTCAACCACAAGGTCCGCTACAACACGCTCGAGGACGTGCACGGGCGCATGATGGCCTTGCGCGCGGGCGACGTCATCGCCGGCGCCCTCGGTTCGCGTGACGCCCTGCACGGCTACGCTGGCCGCGTGCCCGACGCGGTAGCGGTCGGCGACACCCTGCAGCTGCTCAACCTCGGCGGCGTCATCGGCGCAGGCGCCGGCGCCGCGCCCGGGCTGGGCGAGCCCTTCCAGCTCGAGGTGCTCGGCGCGGTGCTCGACTTCCCCGACCCGGCCCAGCGGCTCGGCGTGCCGGCGAACGTGCGCCGCGCCGCCCACCCTCCGGTGGAGCCGCCGGCCCAGCTGCCGCCGGCGCTGGCCTTCGTCGGCACCGCCATGGACGCCGGCAAGACCACCGCCGCCAGCCTGGCCATCGCTGAGCTCTGCCGCCGCGGCCTGAAGGTCGCCGCCGGCAAGCTGACCGGGGTGTCTCTGCGCCGCGACGTGCTGCAGATGGCCGACAACGGCGCCAGCCCGGTGTCGGTGTTCACCGACTTCGGCGTCGTCACCACCACCGAAGCCAACGCCGTCGGCGTCGGCCGCTCGATGCTCGGCTTCCTGGCCGAGGCCGACCCCGACCTGCTCGTGCTCGAGATGGGCGACGGCCTGCTCGGCAGCTACGGCGTGCACGCGCTGCTCTCGGATCCGGTGTTCCGCGGCGGGCTGTCCGCGGTGGCGCTGTGCGCCCAGGACCCGGTCGGCGCCTGGGGCGCGAGCCAGCTGCTGGAGCAGCGCTACGGCCTGAAGGCGGACGCCGTCACCGGCCCGGTCACCGACAGCCCGGTCGGCCGCAGCTTCTGCCAGGCCGAGCTCGGCGTCCCCGCGATCAACGCCTTGCAGGACCCGGCTGGCCTGGCGCAGGTGCTGGCGGAGGCCGCGCTCCCGGAGGCGGTGGCGTGAGCGCGCCGGTCCCGGTCTTCCTGCTCGGCGCCCGCGGCCTGCTGGCCGGCGAGCTGCTGCGGTGTCTGAGGGGGCACCGCGGGCTGCGCCTGGCCGCGGCGGCTTCGCGCCGGGCGGGTGACCCCTTGGCGGTCTTGCATCCGCAGCTGCCGGACGGCCCGGCGACCGTCGACGAGGCCGGCCTGGTCGCCGACCTGGCCGCGGCGCTGGCGGAGGGGCCGGCGGCGCTGCTGCTCGGCCTGCCCCACGGCGAGTCGGCGCCGGCGTGGGCGAGGATCGAAGCGCAGCTCGGCGCGGCGGCGGCGGAGCTGGTCGTGGTCGACCTCTCGGCCGACTTCCGCCTCGGCGACCCCGCCGCCTACGCCGAGGTCTACGGCAAGCCCCACCCGCTGCCCGCGCAGCTCGGCGCGTGGGTCTACGGCCTGCCCGAGTTCGACCGCGCGGAGCTCCGCGGGGCTCGCCGCGCCGCCGCGCCGGGCTGCTTCGCCACCGCGCTGCAGCTGGCCATCCTCCCGGCGGCGCGGGCGGGCCTGCTCGACGCCGGCCAGCCCTGGGTGGCGCACGCCGTCACCGGCTCGACGGGCAGCGGCGCGGCGCCCGCCGCCGGCACCCACCACCCGCACCGCGACGGCAACTACCGCGCCTACGCGCTGGGAGGGCACCGCCACGAGGCCGAGCTAGCGGCCCGCTTCCCGGCGCCGCCGCCGCTGCACTTCCTGCCCCACAGCGGACCCTTCCGACGCGGCATCCACCTAAGCGCGGCGCTGCCGCTCGCCGGCGACGCCGACGCCGACGCCGCGGTGGCCGCCTACGCCGACGCCTACGCCGGCGCGCCCTTCGTCCGCCTCGAGGCCGACCGCGCCCCCGAGCTGCGCCATGTCGTCGGCTCGAACCGCGCCGACCTGGCGGTTTCGGTCCGCGGCGGCGTGCTGCAGGTGCTGCTGGCGCTCGACAACACCCTGAAGGGCGGCGCCGGCCAGGCGCTGCAGTGCTTGAACCTGATGCTCGGCTTCGACGAGGACGACGGCCTGCCGCGCGCCGGCCTGGGATGGTGACCATGGGCGAGCTCCGCGAATACCCCGCCTACTCCCGCCTGGCCCTGGCGCCGGTCGCGGCGGCCGGCGCGACCTTGGCCGACGCCGACGGCAGCGAGCTGCTGGACCTCTACGGCGGCCACTGCGTCAACAGCCTCGGCGCCGGCGACCCGGCCCTGGGCGCGGCGCTCGACGAGCAGTGGCAGCGCCTGAGCTTCGCCACCAATCTGCTGCCGCTCGAGGAGCGCGCGGCCATGCTCGCCGCCCTGGCGCCGGGGATGCCGGCGGGCGACTGGCGGCTCTTCTGCTCCAACAGCGGCGCCGAAGCCAACGAGTGCGCCTTGAAGATCGCGCTGGCGGCGACCGGCCGCGGCCGCGTCGCCTGCTTCGAGGGCGCCTTCCACGGCCGCACCGCCGCCGCCGCCGCCGTCAGCGACCACGCCGCGCCGGCCTTCCCCACGTCGCCCTTCGAGGTCCTGCGACTCCCTTGGGGCAGCGCGGAGGGCATCGACGCCAGCGTCGGCGCCGTGATCCTGGAGCCGATCCAATCCCTGGCGGGGGTGGTCGAGCCGCCGGCCGGCTTCCTCGAGGCGCTGCGCGCGGCCTGCGACGCCAGCGGCGCGCTGCTGGTCTTCGACGAGGTCCAGACCGGGAGCGGACGCCTCGGCGCGCCCTGGGCGTCGTCGTTCTACGGCGTCACGCCGGACCTGTTCACGACTGCCAAGGGCGCCGGCGGCGGCTACCCGGTCGGCTTGAGCTTCGTCCGCGCCGAGGTCGCCGCCGCCGCGCCGGAGGGCCTGCTCGGCTCGACCTTCGGCGGCGGTCCGATGGCCCTGCGCGCGGTCGCCGAGGTCGCCCGCCGAGTCAACGCCCCGGGCTTCCTCGGCGGCCTGCGCCAGTGCTCGGCGGTGCTGCGCTCCGCGGTCAACCGCGGACCGGTGACGGCGGTGCGCGGCCAAGGCATGCTGCTCGGCCTGGAGACCGCCGCCGGCGTGCCGGCCCGCGCCTTGCGCGACGCGCTGCTCGAACGCGGCGTGCTCACTGGCTGCTGCGCCGACCCGCAGGTGCTGCGCCTGTGCCCGCCGCTGACCCTCGGCCTGGAGCAGGCCTTCTCCTTCTTGGAAGTGCTCGACGCGATCGAACGCGAGGGCGCCCTCCCGACCCCGGAGCCCTCGTGAAGCACTTTGACCACCTCGGCGACCTGCCGGCCGCGCAGGTCGAGCAGCTGGCCGCCCGCGCCCTGGAGCTGCGCGCCGGCGCCCAGCCCTTCGACTTGTCCGGGCTCGCGCTCGGGCTGCTCTTCCTGAACCCGTCGCTGCGCACCCAGGCCTCCTTCCAGCGCGCGGCCGCCAAGCTGCGGATGGAGCTGGTGCAGCTCGCCGGGGCCGGCGTCTGGGGGCTCGAGACCGCCGACGGCGCGGTCATGGACAGCCAGGCCGCCGAGCACGTGCGCGAGGCCGCGGCGGTGCTCGGCCGCTACGTCGACGTGCTCGGCCTGCGCGCCTTCCCGGCCGGCCGATCGCTGGCCGAAGACCTGACCGACCCGGTGATGCGCGGGTTCAAGGACCACGCAGGCGTGCCGGTGATCAACATGGAGAGCGCCCGCTGGCACCCCTGCCAGGCGCTGGCCGACCGCGCCACGCTCGACCAGCTCGCGGTGCCGAATCGGGCGAAATTCGTGCTCAGCTGGGCCTGGCACCCGAAGCCGCTGCCGCACGCGGTGCCGAATTCGGCGCTGTGCATGGCGGCGCAGCGCGGCATGGAGGTCGTGCTCGCCCACCCGCCCGGCTTCGAGCTGCACGCCGACGCCATGGCCGAGGCAGAGCGCCTGGCGGCCGCGAGCGGCGGCGGTGTGACCGTCAGCCACGACCCGGCCGCGGCCTGCGCCGGCGCCGCGGTGGTCTACGCCAAGTCCTGGGGCAGCCTCGACGCTTGGGGCGACCCCGCGGCCGACGCCGCCCAGCGCGCGCCGCTGCGAGATTGGTGCGTGACGCCCGGTTGGCTCGGCCCCGGCGCCCGCTTCCTGCACTGCCTGCCGGTGCGCCGCAACGTCGTCGTCGCCGACGCCGTGCTCGACTCCTCCGCTTCGGCCGTGATCGACCAGGCCGAGAACCGCCTCCACGCCCAGACCGCGCTGCTCGAAGCGCTGATGACATGATGGAACTCCACCGCGCCGCTCCCCATGTCCGCGCCCAGCGCGGCAAGACCCTGGTCGTGAAGATCGGCGGCGCCTGCCTGGCGCGGCCGCGCCTGCTGCGCGCCTTCGCCGAGCAGCTAGCGGTGGTCCAGGCGCTGGGCGCCCGCCCCGTGGTCGTGCACGGCGGCGGCCCGCAGACCGACGCCCTGCTGCGCCAGCTCGGCGAGCAGCCGCGCAAGGTCGACGGCCGCCGCGTCACCAGCCCGCAGGCGCTGCAGGCCTTGCAGTGGACCGTCGGCGGGGAGCTGAACGGCGCGCTGGCGGCGGCGATCAGCGCCGCGGGCGCGACGGCGGCCGGGGTCGGGGCGGCGGCGCTGGTGACGGCCACGCGCCGGCCGCCGGTCAAGACCACGGAAGGCCTCACCGACTTCGGCCAGGTCGGCGACGTCACGGCGGTGGACCCGGCGCCGGCGCTGGGCCTGCTCGAGGCCGGCGTGGTGCCGGTGATCGGACCGCCGGCCGGCGACGGCGACGGCGGCTTCCTGAACGTCAACGCCGACTCCTTGGCGGCGGCGCTGGCGGTCGCCCTAGTCGCCGAGAAGCTGGTGCTGCTCAGCGACGTCGGCGGCGTGCGCCGGGACCCGGCGGACGCGGAGTCGCTGATCTCGACCCTGAGCCTGGCGCAGCTCGAGCAGCTCGGCGCGGGCGGCGCGCTCGTCGGCGGCATGGCGGTCAAGGCCACGGCCGTGGCGGAGGCCCTGCGCGGCGGCGTGCCGCGCGTCCACCTGGTCTCGGGGCTCGACCCCGAGGCGCTGCTGGTGGAGCTCTACACCAACCACGGCGCCGGCACCCTCGTGACCGCGGAGACGCCGGAGCCGGCGGCGCCGCAGGTCCCGGCGCCGCAAGCGGTCTGATGCCTGCCTTCGACCCCGCCGCCTTGCTCCGCGACTTGGTGCGCATCCCCAGCGTGTCTGGCGCCGAGGCCGAGGCCGCCGCCTTCGCCGCCGACACCCTGCGGCGCCACGGGCTCGACGTCGAGCGGATCGGCGACAACGTCGTCGCCCGCCGGGAGGGCGGGAGCGGCCCGACCCTGATGCTGAACTCCCACCTCGACACGGTCGGCGCCGGGCCGAGCTGGAGCGGCGACCCGTGGGCGGCGGAGTGGCGCGGCGGCCGGTTGACGGGCCTCGGCGCCAACGACGCCAAGGGCTGCGTCGCGGCGATGACCGCGGCGATGGTGTCGGCGGCCGCCGGGCCGACCCCAGCGGGAACGCTGGCGCTGGCGCTCACGGTCGGTGAGGAGACCAGCAACCGCGGCATGGAGGAGGTCTTGACCGCCTGCGGCGCGCCGGACGCCGCGGTGACCGGCGAGCCGACCGGGCTCGAGGTGGTGCGGTCGCAGGCCGGCCTGGCCGTGCTGGAGGCCGAGTGGCGCGGAAAGAGCTGCCACGCCGCTCACGCCGCCCGCGTGCCGCACCGGAACGCCTTGCTGGAGGCGGTCCACGACCTGGCGACCTTCCCCAGCGCGGTCAGCCTGGAGACCGGTCACGAGCTGCTCGGCCCGACCACGCTGGTGGCCGCGGCGCTGCACGCCGGCGAGCGCCACAACCGCGTCCCGGACCAGGCGAAGGCGCTGTTCGACGCCCGGGTCACGCCGCCGCATGACGGCACCTTCTGCGTCGCGGCGCTGGAGCGCAAGCTGCCGGGCGCGACCGTGTCGCTGCGCTCGGACCGGCTGCGGGCGGTCGACACGCCCGCGGCTCACCCGCTGGTGCGCGCGGCGCTCGCGGCCGCCGGCCGCCGCCGCGCCGTCGGCTCGAGCACCTTGTCGGACATGGCGCTGCTGCACGCGGTGCCGGCGGTGAAGTGCGGTCCGGGGGACAGCCGCCGCTCGCACACGCCCGACGAGTACCTGCTGCTCGACGAGCTCGAAGCCGGCGCGGCCTTCTACGCCGCGCTCGCCCCCCTGGCCCTCGAAGCCCTCGCCGCCTCCCCCGCATGACCGACGCCCCCGCCTTCCACCGCCCGATCTGGGACCGCGGCGAGCCCGTGGACCCGGAGATGCTGCGCTACACCATCGGCGACGACTGGCTGCAGGACCAGCGGCTGGTGGCTCACGACATCCGCGGCTCGCTGGCGCACGCCGCCGGCTTGGAACGCGCCGGGTTGCTGGAGCCGGCCGCGGCCGCCCAGATCCGCAGCGGCTTGGAGCGGCTGCTGGCCAGCCACGAGGCCGGCGAGTGGACGGTGGAGCCGGGCGACGAGGACGTGCACTCGGCGGTGGAGCGGCGGTTGATCGCGCTGATCGGCGCGGACGGCAAGCGCCTGCACCTCGGCCGCAGCCGCAACGACCAGGTGGCGACCGACCTGCGGCTGTGGCTGCGGGCGGCGGCGACGGAGGCCAGCGCCGGGCTGGCCGGCCTGAGCGGCGCCATCGCGGGGCTGGGCGAGCGCTGCGGCGAGCTGCCGCTCCCGGGCTACACCCACCTCCGCCGCGCCATGCCGTCGACCGTCGGCGACTGGGCGGCGGCGCACGCCAAGGCCTTCGAGCACGACCGCGTGGCGCTGGATCAGGCCGCGGCGCGCTGGCGCGAGTGCCCGCTGGGAAGCGGCGCCGGTTATGGCGTGCCTCTGCCCTTGGACCGCGCCTTCGTCGCCGCCGAGCTCGGCTTCGAGGGGCCCGAGCTGCCGGTGACGGCCGCGCAGCACTCCCGCGGCCGACCCGAGCTGGCGTATCTGACCGCGCTCGAGGGCGCCGCGCTCAGCCTGGGCAAGCTGGCCGCCGACCTGTGGCTGTTCAGCAGCGAGGAGTTCGGCTTCGTCACCCTGCCGGTCGAGCTGACCACCGGCTCGTCGATGATGCCGCAGAAGCGGAACCCCGATCTGGTCGAGCTGCTGCGAGCGAACGCGCGCCAGGTGGTGGCCGAGCGGGCGGCGCTGCTCGACGTGCTGCGCGACCTCCCCAGCGGCTACCACCGCGACTTCCAGTTGATCAAGCCGCCGCTGTTCCGCGGGCACGACCGGGCAGTGGCCTCGCTGTCGATGGCCGAGCGGCTGGTGGCGCGGCTGGAATTCGACGAGGCCGCGCTCCGCGCCGCCGGCGCGGATGACGACCTACGGGCGACCGAGCGCGCGCTGCAGAAGGTGGCGGCGGGGGCTACCTTCCGGGACGCTTACCGGGAGGAGAGCCGGGAAGGCGCCACCGGTGAGGAGTCGGCCTCCCCGTGAATCACGGCCGGCATGGATCCCAATTCAGCCCTCGACGTCTGGTGCCCGATAGGCACCAAGGTCCAGGATCTCGAGCCAAGAAGGCCTGAATAAGCGGACACGCTCTCGCCAGCGACCTCATCCCATTTGGTGCCAAACTGGCACCAGACGTCGAGACGGGACGAGGAGAGGCCTCGGACTTCGCGTATCCTGGCGGCCTAGATTTCGTCGGCTCTCTCGGACCCTCGACCCGATGCTCACCGCCCTCCTCCTCACCGCCGCCGCCGCCTTCCAGGACCTGAAGCAGATCGCCCAGACGCTGGAGCGGGCGAAGGACAAGGCTGGGTACGAGGCGGGGGCTTACCAGGCGGCCAAGCAGCTGGCGGAGATGCGGGGCGTCGAGGCAATGAAGCTGCGGCTGCGGCTGTTCGACGACAAGATGGACACCTACCGCGGGGTCTACCTGCGCGACTGGTTCTACAGTGGCATGCAGGGCTTCGGGGACCAGGTCGAGGCCGAGCTGCTGATCGACGCCGCCAAGGACAAGAAGGCCAGCGAGCTGCTGCGGCGGCTGAGCCTGCGTGCGCTGGCCCTGGGCGACGCGCCGGTTCCGGCCAAGGAGATGCTGTCCTCGGCGCTGAGCAAGGCGCCGCATCCGGTGCGGCGGGAGTGGCAGCACACGCTGGGCACGCTGCTGGCGCAGGGGAGGCTCGACTACGGCAAGCGGCCGGGCAAGGACCCGGAGGGCCAGGTGCGCAAGAAGCTGGTCGCGGCCTCGCCGATGCTGTCCGGTTTGGCGCAGCTCGACGGCCTGAGCCGGGAGCAGATCCTGGCCATCGTCGACGCCGCCGGCAACTCCAAGGACCCGGGCGACCGGGCGGAGCTGCTGCGGGCCCTGGTCGAGCGCGGCGACGTCTCGCGCAGCTACCTGCTGGCGCTGATCCGGGACGGCCTGCGCGCCAAGGAGACCGGCGTGCGGACCGCGGCCATCGAGGCCGCCGCCCGCGGCCGGGTCTACGACGCCGCCGGCCTGCTGATCGAGGCCCTGGAGAAGTCCGACGACCGCTTCGTGCGCGAGATCGTCGACTCGCTGGTCGAGCTGACCGGGCAGCGGCTCGGCTGGTCGCCCAAGACCTGGCGCCGGTGGTGGGAGGAGCGCGGCGGCGAGTGGCTGGTGCGGGCCCGCTCCGGACAGCTCAGCGGCCAGAGCGGCGCCGGCCCGGAGGCCGACGAGGAGCGCACGGCCGCCTACGTCTTCGGCATCCCGGTCGACAGCAAGCGCATCGCCATCCTGGTCGACGGATCGGGCAGCATGCGCGCCGACAAGCTCGGCGACCGAACCTGCGCCGAGGCCGCGGCGGCCGAGCTGGACATCTTCGTCGGCCAGCTGCCCGAGGACGCCCGGTTCGAGGTGGTGGTGATCGGCGACGAGCCGGAGCGCGCCTTCGGCCGCCTGACCGCCGCCAACAAGAAGAGCCGCGCCAAGGCGGTGGAGTTCCTCGAGGACTTCGACTTCGGCGGCACCTCGGCGCTCTACGACGTCCTGATCGCGGCCCAGCAGATCCCGGAGGTCGACACGATCGTGCTGATCTCCGACGGCGGCGGATCGAGCGGCAGCCACCAGTACGCCGGCCACATGCTCGACGGCCTGAAGCGCGAGCACCTGCGCACCGGGGTCCGGATCCACGGCATCTGCGTCGGCAAGGACGCGCCCAAGGTGCGCTTCATGAAGGATCTGGCGGCCGCCACCGGGGGTATCATGGTCCAGCCGAGCGGCTGAGCGCCGCAGGCCGGCCCGCCCGGGCCGCCCCTCCTCCTCCCCCTCTCTGAGACATGCTGCGACGTCTCCTCGGGGCCACCGCGCCCCTGTTCCTCCTTTCCGCCGCCGTCCTCCCTGCCCAGGACCTCGAGGTCTATTTCATCGACGTCGGCCAGGGCGACTCGACCCTGATCGTCGGCCCGACCGGCACCAGCTTCCTCTTCGACGCCGGCTGGGGCGGCGAGGGCTACGCCGCGGTCGTGCCGCTGCTGAACTCGCTCGGCATCAGCCACCTCGATTACGTCGGCGCCTCGCACTACCACGCCGACCATGTCGGCGGCCTCGACGAGGTCTGGCTGAGCGGCATCCAGTGCAACGTCGCCTACGACCGCGGCAACTCCAACACGCCGGGGACGCAGTCCTACAGCCAGTACGCCAGCACCTACTCCAGCGTGCGCCAGACCGTCAGCCCCGGCCAGGTCGTGAACCTGGGCGGCGGCGCCACCATGACCTGCCTGGTGGTCGAGGGCGACCTGATGGGCGGCGGCAGCGTCAACATCTCCGGCTCCTCGCAGTGGGAGAACTCGGCCAGCATCGCCTGGAAGCTCGAGTACGGCGACTTCGACATGTTCCTCGGCGGCGACCTGACCGGCGGCGGCAACTCCACCACCGACGTCGAGTCCTCGGTCGGCCCGCTGTGCGGCGACGTCGACGTCTACCAGGTCAACCACCACTGCTCGCGCACCAGCTCGAACGCCACCTTCCTGAATTGGATCGACCCGGAGTTCGCGGTCATCCCCTGCGGCCACGCCAACAGCTACGGCTACCCCAAGCAGGAGGTCGTCGACCGCATCAGCTCGAGCAGCTGGACCATCCCGGTGTGGAGCCTGACCGACGGCGTCGGCACCGAGGGCTACGTCGACACCAACGGCAACGTCACCCTGGTGACCGACGGCGTCAGCTACACCGCCACCGCGCCCGGCGGACTCAGCTTCACTGCCTGGTGCGACGAGGCGGTGCCGACCCCGGCGGCCGCCGGCGACGTCGTCGTCGCCGAATTCATGCGCGACCCGGCGCAGGTCAACGACACCGAGGGCGAGTGGATCGAGCTCACTGGCGCCCGCACCAACGAGGCGGTCAGCCTGGCCCAGATCACGGTCTCCGACCTCGGCAGCGACAGCTTCACCATTGGCGCGCCGATCCAGCTCGCCGCCGGTGACGAGTGCCTGCTGGCGGCCGACGGCCTGAGCTCCCGCAACGGCGGCGTCAAGCCGGTGATCGCCTGGCCCAGCGGCCGCATGGCGCTCGGCAACTCCAGCGACACCGTGCGCCTGCGCCGCGGCGGCGTCACCATCGACCAGGTCGACTACACCAGCGGCTGGCCCGGCGGGAGTGGTGTCGCGGCCGAGCGCGCCGACCTGCTCGGCAGCGCCGCGTCGTCCAACTTCGTCGCCGCGACCGCCACTTACGGCCAGGGTGATAAGGGCACCCCCGGCGACACCAACAGCGCCGACACCACCAATTGGGGCGGCGGCACCGGCGGCGTGCGGGTGGAGGTCCTGATCCCGCCGGTCATCGGCCAGACCCTGGCCATGAACTGGCACGCCCCCGGCGAGGCGAACATGCTCTACCAGGGCTGGATCACGCTCGGGACCACCCCCGGCACCAACATCAACGGCACCAACGTGCCCGGCAACATGGACGCCGGCTGGGACGCCACTGCCAGCCTGCCCGGTTGGTCGGGTTTCGTGCCCGCCAACGAGGTCATGTACACCACCATGACTGTGCCCAACAACGCCAACTTCGTCGGCATGCAGGTCTACGCCATCTTCGCCACCTACCAGGACTTGCTCGGCAGCGGCATCAACATCCGCGAGGTGGGTGGTCCCGAGGCGATGGTGATTCAGTAAGGGGTGGTGGTGACGGTGGCGGGGGCTCCGGTGGGGCCTTCAACGCCAGTTGGGGCCAACCGGACCCCCGCCACCTTCCCTCCCGCGTTCCGTCGCCTACCCTTCGGTGATCCGTTTGGGGTGGAGCGTGTGGGGGTCTGAAGTGGTGAACGGCGCATGCGAACGGTTTCAGCGTCCTGGCTTCCGGGGACCATCGTCAGGCGCCTTGCTCCTAGGGTGGCGATGATCGAAGCCTGGGCTTGGGCTCGGAAGGAGTGTCGCGAGAGACCGCGTCGGTGCTCCCGCTATGATCGGAGCTGGAGGATTCGATGCCTTCGGCGGGAAGCAAGCTCCCCTTAGGAGGATTCGGCGATGACACGTATTCCCTTGCTCTTGACCTTCCTGGCCCTGGCCGCCGGCGGCTGCACGCGACAAGGCTCCGATCCTGGAGTTCCGGTGGAGCTCGAATTCACCGGCCGCTTGTTGGGCGGAGACCGCCCCGAGGTCGAGTTCGAAGTCCGGAACACCGGCGCCTCAATGGCCTACTTCTGGGGCTACGGCCCGGAGGCTCCGCAGACCTGGCGGGAACGCCAAGTCGAGGGGACATGGGAGGAGGTCGCTTGGGATTGGTGCGGCGCCGGCTTGGAGCTCCAACGTCTCGGCCCGGGCAAGTCCTTCGTCTTCCGAGCATCCGCTGATCCAGGTCAGACGATGCGGATCGGCAGCCGCTTCGCCGCCAGCCGGAACGGCGAGTTCCTGACGCACTGGAGCAACCCAGTGCCCTGCCCAGCCGAATGACCGCCTAACCTGCGGTCTGCCGTCAAGCCGACGGCTGAGGCGCATGGGGTGGCGGCTGGAGCCTCGACGTCGGGGATCGGATGGGCACCTGGCCAACGCCGATCTCCCGCCTCGCGCCGCTCTCTGCCCGATCGCCGCGCCCTCGAACCACGCCGCGCGAACGCGCCAGGTGCGCATCGGGTCCCCGATGTCGCGGCTCCAGCCGTCACCCCATGCGCCGTCACCCCGGCAGCTCGAAGCCGACCCGTCGCTGGTAGTCGAGCCAGCGATTGGCTTGCGGGTCGTGCTCGAATTCCCAGTGGACCGGGTCCCAGCGCAGCGGCCGGCCGCTCTGGTAGCACAGGTTGACGAGCTGGCAGACCGCCGCGGTGCGGGCGCCGACCTCGACGTCGCAGATGGGTTCGGCGCGGCTATCGATGCAGCGGATCCAGTCGTTGACGTGGGTGTCGTGGCGCGGGAGCCGCCGGGCGTCCTCGGCGTAGGGCTCGGACAGGATCGAGCCCGGCTCGCTGTGGATGCGGCCCCGGTCGACCTGGACCGAGCCCTTGGTGCCGATGAAGGTGGCGCCGCTGGGGCCGCCGTGGATCACGCGCACGCCGGACTCATACACCAGGGTGACGCCGCGCTCGGGGTCGCCGTCGGCCGGCGGCAGGATCTCGACCGGGCCGGAGCGGTCCATGTCCAGCGCCCACTGGACGATGTCGAAGTGGTGCGCCCCCATGTCGGCGAGGTAGCCGCCGCTGTACTCGCGCCAAGCGCGCCAGCTCGGGTAGTGGCCGATGACGCCGCGCGGGCTCAGATCGCTGTGGTACGGCCGGGTCGGCGCCGGACCGAGCCAGCGGTCCCAGTCGAGCCCGGGCTCGAGCGGCTCGGACCCCAAGGTGCAGGGCGCAGGCGGGCCGGCGACGCCGACGTGGGCAGTCAGCACCTTGCCGATGCGGCCGCTCCGCACCGCGTCGACCGCGTCGACGAAGCGGTGGGCATACTCGGATCGCTGCTGGCTTCCGGTCTGGAACACCCGGTCGTGCTTGCGCACCGCGGCGATGATGCGCTTGCCCTCCTCCAGCGTGTGGGTCAGCGGCTTCTCGCAGTAGATGTCCTTGCCGGCCTCGGCGGCGTGGATGCACATCGTCGCGTGCCAGTGGTCGGGCGTGGTGATGACCACGGCGTCGATGTCCTCGCGCGCCAGCACGTCCTTGTAATCCACGTAGGCCCGGCAGTCGCCATTGCCGGCCTTCTCGTCCACCACCGCCTTGAAGTGCTCGCGCCGGGTCCGGTCGACGTCGCAGACCGCCAGGATCCGAATCCGCTCATGCCCGAGCAGATAGCCGTTCATGATGTTCCGGGCCCGAATCCCCATGCCGATGATGCCGATCCGGATCTGCTCATTGGCCACCGCCCGGCGGGCCCAGGCCGCGCCCGGCAGCACCAGCGGCACGCCGAGGGCGGAAGTCTTCAGGAACTGGCGACGATCGATCACGCGGGGGGACATGGGGGGGAGGGTAGCGGCTGCGGGGGGGGCTGGGGGGGGGCGGCGGCGGGCGCGAGCCACGCCCCGGGCGCGC
>CAYZXS010000012.1:0-84997 GCA_964482495.1 uncultured Planctomycetales bacterium | reverse complement strand
GCGATCGGCAATGACTTAGAATGGTACGCCCGACGCGATTCGAACACGTGACCTTCTGCTCCGGAGGCAGACGCTCTATCCAGCTGAGCTACGGGCGCACTCACGAATTCCGGGCGGACAGGATAGCCGGGCTTGCTTCCTCTGGATAGGGGGTAGTGCTGACCCTAGAACACCGCTGGAAAGCCCGTTACCAGGCGGGTTTGGCACCGTTAAGCCTAGCCAAAGAGCCCGAAAACCCGCGTCCTCCTCCGGATCCGTGTTATGTTGGCTTTCCCCCTGGATTCCCTGACATCCCAACACTCCATGCGCCCCGGACCTCTGTCCTTCGCCGGCTTCGGCTGCGCGGCCCTCGCCGCGGGGCTGGGATTTTTGTCTTCGCCTGCTGAGCTGACCGCCAGCAGCACCGGCCTCACGGCCCTCGCCGACGCGGACGGCGACCTGCTCGACGACGCCCTGGAGCTTCGTCTGGGCACCGACCCGAACCAGGCCGATCCGGACCAGGACGGCCGCACTGACCTCGAAGAGCACCTGCTGGGTTCCGACCCCAACGTCTACGAGGATCCGCAGAGCCTGCCGAATGGCTTCACGACCTTCTCCATGGAGGTCTACCAAGTCGGGCCGGACTTCGTCTTCGAGTTCTACGCCCTGGTCAACGACCAGGTCCACTCGCTCGAGATCTACCGCGGCCTGCTGCATGAGCAAGTCTCCTTCCGCTGGAGCGAGTTCGCCCCGTGGCAGGTCGACTCGGTCCGCACCAGCTGCAATCTGAGCGGCTGGGAGCTCCAGCGCGCCCGGATCCGCATCGACAGCTCCTGGATCGACCAGCATCCCTCGGTCGCTTTCGGCGCCGTCGCGGTGGTCGACCAAGAGGTGATCGCTGATTCGGTTCAGCTGACCCACTCCGGCGGCTACCTGGCCGAGCTGGACCTGCGCATCAACGAGGGCAACACCCGGGCCTCGACGGGCAACAGCAGCCACCTCGGGGCTACCGAGCTCTTTGGCGGCAGCGGCGCCTCCACCGGTGGCGGCGGCCAGAAGACCGGCGGCCTGTTCCCGGTCGACCCCGGCTCCGGCGGCTCCTCCAGCGGCACCTCGGACGAGATCTGCGTCCAGACCCTGGTGCCGATGGCCAACCTCGGCGGCGGCCGCGTCCAGTACGTGGTGGCCGACGCGGACTGCGATCCCGAGCCCGGCTCGGTCTGCATGCCCGGCTGCGTGATGACCAAGGACGACGTCATCGTCGCCATCGACGTGGTCGGCCTGCTCGGCGGCTGATCCCGCCTAAATCCCTCTCAACACGGGATTTCCAAAGCTCCGCCGCTCTCCTCGCGAGGGCGGCGGAGCTTTTTCCATCATCCCACCCCGCTGCTGGTCCCGTTTGCCCCAAGCCGCTGCATTTCCTAGGCTTAGGCCAGTTACCAGAAACTTGGAACCCCCCCGACTCCAGCCCCGTCGAAATAAGGTGCAGCTTTGGCTGATTCAGACCTGAATCTGGTCAAACGTTGCCAGAGGGCCCGCGGCCGCGCCTTCGAAACGGCCTACCGCGAGCTCTACGATCTTTACAGCAGTCGGATCTACACGATCTGCTTGCGAGTCACCGGCAATGAAGAGGACGCCCTCGACGCCGCCCAGGAGACCCTCGTCACCCTGGCCCGGCGAATCAAGGACTTCGCCTTCCGCAGCCGGTTCTCGTCCTGGGTCTACCGGATCGCGGTCAACGCCGCGATCGACGTCCGTCGCCGCCGCCTCGCGGGGCAACGCGGCTCCGTCACCACGGTCCTGGCCTCGGGCGACGCCGACCCGCTCGCAGAAGCCTCCGTCGAACCGGAACGCTCCGATCCCCTGACCCACCTGGCCGATCAAGAATCGGTGCAGGCGGTCCGGGAAGCCCTGGCGAGCATCAATCCACGCTTCTCCTCCCTGCTGGTCCTCCGCTACATGGAAGACCTCAGCTACGAGGAGATCGCTGATGCTCTGGAGTGCAGCCTCGGCACCGTGAAGTCCCGACTCAACCGCGCTCACGCCGCGCTGCGCGAATACCTCACCCGCCAAGGGGAGGACCCCGCGAAGCCCGGCTAGGCAACTCCATCCCCTCTTCACCCCCGTGGAAAACCACCCCGAACTCGACCGCTTGCCCGAAAGCCTGGAGGCTTCCCTCCGGCAGCTGGGCGGCGTGCGCGCGCCAGACGAGCTCTGGCAGCGGGTGGCGCTGGGCATCTCCGAGCCGGTCGAGGCTCCGGAGGAGCTGTGGCGTCGCGTCGAGCCCGAGGTCCAGGCCGTGGCCCGCCCGCGGCCGATCCTGGTCTTCCGGCGGGTGGCCGCCGCCGCCGCGGTGGTCGCGGTCTTCGCCCTCGGCTTCCTGCTGAGCGGCCGGGACAAGCCGGTCTCCTCCCAGCCGGCCTTCGCCTACTACGAGCGCACCGAGCTGCGCGACGCCTACCTCTCCCGGGCCATCCCGATGGAGGTCCAGGAGAACCAGCTCTCGCCCGCCGCGCGCATGCTGGCCGGTTCGAAGGGCGCCGCCCTGGAGGGACAGCTGTGAGCCGGCTCCACCTGCTCCCGGCGCTGGCCCTGACCCTCGGCCTGGGCGCCTGCTTCGGCTCCGGCTCGGCCACCACCGAGAACAGCTTCGATGGCGACACCCGCGCCCTCAGCTCCGGCGCTGGCTCGGTCTCCGGCGCCAGCGGCAGCGAGCTGCTGCTCCCCGGCTTCGTCTCCCCCGAGGAGATGAAGCTCCGGGCTGAGCGCCACTACCAGGTCCGCAACTCCGAGGGCGAGCTCGAGGTCTTCCTCGAGACCCTGTCCGCCGACGGCCAGGGCAACTTCCGCCTCGACCTGGACGGCCACCAGCCGGCCGGCGCCAGCGTCATGCACCAGCCGAGCCTCGATTGGGAGGCCACCTACGAGCGCCGGCAGCGCTACCTGGTCAACTTCCGCGACCTGCACCGCGGCGAGGACGAGCGGATCCGGCGCAACTACGTCTGGGAGACCCTGCCGGGCACGATCCTGGTGGCCGGGCGCAGCTGCGTCACCCACCGCGCCACCAGCCGCTACGGCTACGGCAAGATCGAGCTGGTGGTCGACGAGCAGCTGGACCTGCTGATGGGCTGGAGCGTCTTCGACGAGGTCGGCCAGCTGATGTCCTCGATCGAGACCGTCTCGATCGACCTGGCGCCGGTCTTCGGCTCGATCACCTGGTCGGTCCAGGCGGCGCCGGAGCAGCCCTACCGCGGCGCCATCGACGTGCCGGCCCTGGGCTTCCAGCCGCTCCAGGTCCACTACGCGCCGGCTGGCTACTTCTCGCTGGAGCAGAAGATGCTCCTGACCGAGCAGGTCTTCGGCACCGACGTCCCGAACCTCCACGTCGAGGTCCTCGACGACGGCCTCCAGGTGATCCTGGTCGCGCAGCAGGGGGACAACGGCTACGTCTCGGGGCACCTGCTGGACAAGGTCCTGGTCCAGTTCGCCGACCTGGGCGGCGTCCGGGTGGCGGAAGGGCCGATCGGCAGCCACCGGGTCTACGTGGTCGGATCCGCTCCCCTCGAGGAGCTGCAGGCCACCTGGATCAGCACCGGCGACTGAGCTTTTTCGCCGTCGGGCGGTTCAGACCGAGCGATTCCCTGGCCGATGAAACGTATGGAGGCCGGGCGGATTGCGTCCGCCTCAGGCGGACATCATGGCCCTGATCCTCGCTCCCCTTCTCTTCCTCTGCCCCCTGCCTCCCCAGGAGGTCCCCCTCGTCCGCGGCGCCTACCGGGGCCCCTATGACGAGGTGCTCATCGAACAGGCCCGCGCCCGGGAATCCGTCTTGCTGGACGGCTGGGAGCGCTGGGAATTCTGGTTCGAGCACGAGCAGGCGGGCTTGTTCCGCGGCCAGGTCGAGGAGGAGCCCACCGCCCTCCTGAGCGACGGCCGCTACGCCCCCCGGGCGGACGCCCTGCGCCGCGGGGTGGTCACCGAGGAGGCCGTGCCGCTGCTGCTCGAGGCCCTGGAGTCGCCGCTGCCCGAGCTGCGCGAGGCCGCCGCCCTGTCGCTGGGACGCTGCGGCGTGGCGTCGACCGTCGGCCCCCTGATCGACGCCTCGAAGGACCCGATCGCCCAGGTGCGCCAGGCGGCGCTGCTGGGACTGGGCCTGCTGCAGGACGACCAGGCCCTGGTGGAGCTCGGAGAGCGCTTCGCCAACCCGACCCTGTCGATCGGCGACCGCAGCTTCGCCGCCATCGGCCTCGGCCTGAGCCGCCGCGCCGAAGCGGTGCCCTTCCTGGCCTCCGCCCTGGAGCGCGACTTCCACGCCGACCGCTTGGCAGGGGAGGAGGAGAAGCTGCTCCAGGCCACGATCTGGGCCTGCGGCTTGGCCGGCGCCAGCGAGCTGGCCCCGACCCTGATGGCCGGCACCGAGGAGCTGGAGAGGACCGCCGCCTCCGCTTCGCGCCGGGTCCGCACCCTGAGCCTGTGGGCCTTGGGCGCGATCGGCGACCCCGCGGCCACTTCCTTCCTGGTGAACCGCCTGCGGCACCAGGACCTGGCGATCCAGCGCTCCGCCGCCCAGGCCCTCGGCCGGCTGCGGGACCCGGGCGCCCTCGGCGGCCTCGCCGCCCGCCTCCAGCAAGGCGGCGACCTGCAGACGCGGGTCTTCTGCCTGCTCGCCGCTGGCCGCATCGGCGGCCCGGCCGCCGCCCGCCTGCTCGAGGAGCAGCAGGAGGCGGTGCGCGTGAACCGGCAGCTCCACGCTGCCTGGGGCCTGGCGGCCGGCATGGCCGGCGCTTCCTCGCTGGTGGACGGCATCTTCGCCGAGCTCATCGCCGGCGACGGCAAGGACCCGTGGCAGGAGAAGGGCGACGGCAGCCTGGCCGACCCCCGCCGCGACGAAGAGCGCATGCGCGGCGCCCTGGCGCTGGGCCTGGCCCTCTACGGCGACGCCGGCCTGGTCGAGGAGCTGGGCACCATGTTGCGCCGCAAGGGCATCGACCCGGACTTCGCCGGCTACCTGTGCGCCGCCGCCGGCTACCTCGGCGGCTCCAAGGCTGCCGCGGTGCTGCAAGAGACCGCGGCCTCCTCGCTGAACCAGGAGGACACCCTGCGCGGCCTGGCGCTGGGTTTCGCCCTGGTGGGGCACCCGGACAGCGCCGCCCGCAGCGTCGAGCTGCTGCTCGACCCCGGCCAGGCGCCCAGCGTCCGGCTGGCCGCCGCCCGTGCCCAGGGCCTGGCCCGGTTCAGCGGCACGACGCGGACCATCCTGGACGCCCTGCACGAGGACCTAGACCGGCCCGGCCTGGCGGAGCGCAACGCCCACCTGCTGCTGGCGCTGGGTTATCTGGGGGATCCCTACCGCGGCGACCGCCTGGCCTCGGCCCTGGAGGGTTGGAACTTCCGCCAGGAGTTCCGCCTGCAGCGCTGCCTGGCCTCCTACTGAGGCCCGCGCAGGGCGGCTACGGAGGCCCCTGGAGGGCCTGAAATCCCGGAGCGGAGCGGCTTCGTGGGGTAGTCTTCGTTTGGACTATCCCCGTCCCCTTTCTCCCTGGCGATGAACGATCCCCTCCCCCGGAACCCTGTCAGCAAGGCGGGTGAATCAGGCTACCGACAGCAGCTGCTCGACCGCGTCGAGTCGCTGCTCTCGGTGCTGGAGACCGCCCAAGAGCGCCTGCTCGCCCACTCCGGGCGGCCGGGCGTCGACCCCATCAAGCAGCAGCGAACCCTCCGGAGCCTGGAGCGGACCCTCGAGATCTGCCGCCGCGCCCGCCGCGCCCTGCTGCGGGAGGAGGACTGGGCCCACGCCCTGCGCGACGACGCCCCGGTGCTCGGCCCGGAGGCCGCCGCCGCCAGCTCCTTCGCCGAGTACCTGCACTTCCGCGACCTCGGCCCGCTGAGCCGCGAGGAGGCCGCCGGCGCCGACCTGGACGCGATCTGCGAGCGCTTCGGGAGCGAGGACGTCTAGCCGCGGCCCAGCGTTCGCTCAAACGCCCCAGTCGCGGGCGTAGCGGTAGTCCAGATTGACGGTGCGGTTGGCCAGCTTGGCGATCACCGGCGGCCGGCGCTTGTACTGGTTGGCGCGGACCTTGTGCGCCACTTGGTCGACGAAGGCGGCGGGGAAGCCGGCCTCGAGCAGGGCCGCGCGAGGCCAGCGGCGGTCGATCTGGTGGTGCAGCAGCGCGTCGACGGCGTCGTAGGAGAAGCCGAGCTCCTGCTCGTCGGTCTGGCCTTCCCAGAGGTCGGCGCTGGGCGGCCGGTCGATGATCGGCTGCGGCACGCCGAGGTGCCGCGACAGCGCCACGACCTGGCACTTGTAGAGGTCGCCGATCGGGTTGATCGCCGAGGCCATGTCGCCGTGGATGGTGCCGTAGCCGAGCAGCAGCTCGGTCTTGTTGCTGGTGCCGAAGACCAGGCCGCCCTCGACGGCGGAGCGGTCGTAGAGCACGATCATGCGGCAGCGGGCCATGACGTTGCCTTTGCGCAGGCGACCGGCGGGGGAGTCGTCCTCGGCCAGGCCTGGCGCGGCGGCGATGAAGGCGTCGGCCATCGGCGTGATGTCGACCTCCTCGAGCCGCGTGCCGGCGTGGGTCGCCGACTCGCGCGCCAGCTCGAGGCTGAGCGGGTTGCTGTCGACGTAGGGCATGGCTACCGCCAGCACGTTGGCGGGGCCGAGCGCGCGCGCCGCCAGCTCCAGCACCAGCGCCGAGTCGATGCCGCCGCTCAGGCCGATCACCGCCCGCTCGATCCCGAACTTGCCGGTCTCCTCGCGCAGGAAGGCGGTCAGGACCCGCTCCGCGAGCTCGACGTTGCAGCCGGGCGGGGGAGGCAGGGCCATGGTCAATCCTGCGGGCCGTCGGCGCCGTCCGGCCCCGCCGCGCGCAGGGCGTCGGGGTCCTCGAGCAGCCGCGCGAGGTGGCGGCGGACCAGCGCCGGGCGGGCGTCGCGGCGCAGGGGGGTGAAGGTCCGGGCGCGGCGCAGCGGGTCGCTGGTGAGGCGGTGCAGGAGCAGCTCTTCCTGCTCGCTGGCGGCCTCGGCGGCGCGGGCGCCGAAGGGGTCGAGCACCGCGGAGGCGCCCCAGTACATCGCCCCGTCCTCGAAGCCGACGCGGTTGCAGTGCAGCACCCAGCTCTGGAAGAACAGCGCCAGCGCCGAGGTCAGCGTGCGCCAGGAGCCCTCGGAGGACAGCTCCGGACCCTCGGTGTCGACGCCGCGCGCCGGCGAGGCGCAGGGCACGAGCAGGGCGTCGGCGCCGTTGAGGAAGTGCAGCCAGCCCGACGACAGGTGCCAGGCGTCCTCGCACACCAGCAGGCCGAAGCGGCCGAGCTTGCTCTCGACGACCTCGAAGCGGTCGCCGCCGGCGAAGTAGCGGCCCTCCTCGAAGATGCCGTAGTCGGGCAGGTGGACCTTGCGGTGGACGTGCTTGATCTCGCCGTCCTCGGCGAAGACGGCGCTGTTGTAGCAGCGGTGGTCGGCGCTGTGCTCGACCAGGCCGAAGACGATGCTGCGGTCCTTCGAGCGCGCCACCAGCTCGCGCAGCCGCGGGTCGTCGAGGCCGACCGCGATCTCCTGGGTCAGGTCGCGCAGGAAGTAGCCGGTCAGCGACAGCTCGGGGAAGAGCACCAGGTCGGCGCTGGCCTCGGCGGCGCGGTCGAGCCAGGCGTGGTGGGCCTCGAGGTTGCGGTCGAGGTCGCCGAGGGCGGGGCGCAGCTGGCAGAGGGCGGCGAGGCAGTCCATGACGGTCAGCGCACGGGGTGGCGGGCGAGGATCGCCGCGACCAGCTCGTCCGGGCGGACGCCGGCGGCGCTGGCCTCGTAGCGCAGCAGCATCCGGTGGCGCAGCGCCGGCAGCAACGCGTCGCGCAGGTCTTCGGGCGCGACGTGGGCGCGCCCGCGCAGGAGCGCCAGGGCCCGGGCGCCGGCCAGCGCGGCGATGCCGGCCCGCGGGCTGGCGCCGTAGCGGACGTGCTCGCGGACCTCCTCGGGCGCCTCGGTGGCGTCGGGGTGGCTGGCGTGGACGACCGTGGCGACCTGGGCGGTGGCGCCTTCGGGCAGCGGCACCAGCGCCGTCAGCCGCCGCAGCTCGAGCAGCTGGGCGGCGTCCATCAGCGGCGCGAGGCCGTCGCCGTCGCGGGAGGCGCGCGGCAGCTCCAGGATCTCCTGCAGGGTGCCGAGGGCCGGGCGCTCCAGCTCGAGCTGGAACAGGAAGCGGTCGAGCTGGGCTTCGGGCAGCGGGTAGGTGCCCTCGAGCTCGATCGGGTTCTGGGTGGCGCAGAGGAAGAAGGGGGAGGGGAGCGGCCGGCTGCTGCCGCCGGCGCTGACCTGGCGCTCCTCCATGGCCTCGAGCAGCGCCGACTGAGTGCGCGGCGTGGCGCGGTTGATCTCGTCGGCAAGCAGCACCTGGCAGAAGACCGGGCCCTCGACGAAGCGGAAGCTGCGGCCGGCGGCGGTCTCGTCCAGGACCTCGCCGCCGGTGACGTCGGCCGGCATCAGGTCGGGCGTGCACTGGACGCGGCCGTAGTCGAGCTCGAGCAGGCCCGCCAGGGTCCGGACCAGCCGGGTCTTGCCCAGCCCGGGGGCGCCCTGGATCAGGACGTGGCCGTCGGCGAGCAGGGCCGCGACAAGCAGCTCGACCGCGGGGGCGTCGCCGAGGTGCCGGCGCGCCAGCTCGTCCCGCAGGCGCAGGGCGAGGGCGGCGGCGTCTTCGATCGCGGCGGCTTCAGGTGCGGGAGGCATGGCTGGTCTGCTCGACCAGCGTCAGGATACCGCGGAGGTCCTCGAGCACCGGCACCCCCTCGGGCGTGGCGGTCGGGGCCCCCTCGGCGCGGTCCACCAAGGCGGCGCGCAGGCCGGCGCCGAGGGCGCCGCGCACGTCTCGCTCCAGGTGGTCGCCGACGTGGAGGGCCTCCTCGGGAGGCACCCCGGCCCGGAACAAGGCGCGTTCGAAGATCGCCCGCTCCGGCTTCTCGGCCCGCATCTCGGCGCTGGTCACGATGAATTCCACGCGGTCGGCGACGCCCATGCCGGCGAGCAGCGTCGGCAGGCGCTCCGACCAGTTGGAGACAACGCCGACCGTCAGGCCGCGGTTCGACAGCTCTTCGAGCACCGAGGCCACCTCGGGGAAGAGCAAGTAGGTGTCCGGGTTCTCGAAGCGCGCCAGCAGGGCCGCGTGGGCCTCGGGCAGGCGGTCCTCCGGGACCCCGAGCTCGCCGAGGACCCGCTCGTTGAAGGCCTGGAACCAGGCCAGGCTGTAGCGAAAATTGCCCTCGAGGGAGGAAGGGATCTCGCCGAAGGCGCGTCCCATGTGATCGGCGGCCTCGGCCTCGTCGGCCTGGCCGCCGTGCTCATTGGCCACCTCGGCGTAGATCGCCGCGCGCGAGTAGCGCTCGGTGAACAGCGTGTTCCCTGCGTCGAGGAACACCGCGCGAACCGGGGATGTGCGGGGCATGGCGGGAAGGCAGGCGGATTGTAGCCAGCGCAGGCGGTGCTCTTCCATGCCGGATCGCGCTTCCTGGCGCCAGCGGCCGCGCGACGCCGGAATGAATAAGATGACCACGCGATGAAGCGACTGCTCTTGGCCTGGATGTCCGCCTTCAGCTTCGCCTGCGGCGCGGCCGAGGTCGAGGAGCCCGCGCCGAGCGCCGGAGATGGCGCGCCGGAGGGCGCTGAGGTCGCCGCGCGCGGGCCGCTCTCCGGCACGGAGTTCCTGCCCGCCCCCTTGCGTCCCAGCGACCCGGTGTTGAGCGAGCTCGACACCTATCGCGGCGCGGTGCAGGCGCTGCGGGATGGTGAGGCGCGCGCCGCTGCGCTGGGCCTGGACCGGGCGCGGCGGGAGCAGAGCGGGCATCCCGAGCTCGCCGCCTTGCAGGCCTGGGCGCTGCTGCTCGCGGGAGACGCCGGCGACGCCGCGCGGGTGGCGCAGCCGGCGGCGGCGGCGGGATGCGGTCCGGCCGAGTACGCCTTGGGGCGGGCCCTGTACGCCTCGGGCGACCGCGCCGGCGCCCACCCTTGGTTCGAGCGCTGCCGCGGCCGGCAAGCCTCGTCGGCGGGTTTCCTGCCCTGGGCCGCGGAGAGCGCGCTCGCGGCTACCGCTCCTCGCGCCGCCCTGCGCGACCTCGAGCCGATGCTGCTCGACGGCGCCTTGCCCGCCGAGCTGGCCCTGATCCGCGCCCGCGCCCTGGCGATGGCCGGGCGTGCGGACGAGGCGGTCTCGCAATTCGACCAGCTGCTGCAGGCGAGCGCCCGCCACGATCCTGCGATCTGGAACGAGACCGGCGCGGTGCGCTTCCGTTCGGCCCTGGAGGGGGAGGACCCAGAGGAGTACGCCCGCGCCGCAGGCTACTTCCGCCGGGCCACCGACCTGGATCCGCAGGACGCCCGCTTCCGCTTCAACCTCGCCTGCGCCCTCGACTGGGGCGGCCAGCCGGCCGAGGCCGAGGCCAGCTACGAGCGGGCCCTGGAGCTGCGTCCGGGCTACCTCGAGGCCTACGAGAACCTGGTGCTGCTGCTGAAGGCGCAGGACCGGCTGGACGACGTCCTGGCGGCGGAGCGGCAGATGCTGCGGCAGCCGCTGACGCCGGAAGAGCTGCAGCGGGTGCTGGCGGCTGGAGACTGACAGGAGCGACAGGTCAGTCGACCACGATCCAGGGCATGCGCGCCTGCACGCCGCGAGTCGCGGCCAGGCGCTCCGCGCGCTGCGCCAGCTCCAGGTAGGGGCGGAGGCTGCTGAGCGGCGGGTCGCCGGGCTCGAAGCGAGCCAGGAATTCGTCCACCAGGTCGCCGGGATGCTCCGGCCACAAGGTCTCGAAGTCGGAGCCCAGGCTGGCGCGGTCGGCGGCGGCGCGGATGGCGTCGTCCAGGCCGCCGAGCTGGTCGACCAGGTCGAGCTCGAGGGCGGTGGCGCCGGACCAGACCCGGCCCTGGGCGATCTCATGGACCGCCTCCCGCTCCAGGCCGCGGCCCTCGACGACGCGGTCGAGGAAGGCCTCGTAGATGAAGTCGACCGTGTCCTGGAACTGCGCCAACTCGGCCTCGGTCTTCGGCCGCCACATCGAGTCGATGTCGGCGAACTCGCCGGTCTTCACCGTCTGCGGCGAGACCCCGACCTCGGCCAGCAGCCCGGCGGCGTTCGGGAACATGCCGAAGACGCCGATCGAGCCGGTGATCGTGCCGGGCCGGGCCCAGATCTCGTCCGCCAGGCAGGAGATCCAGTAGCCGCCGCTGGCCGCGAGGTCGCCCATCGAGACCACCACCGGCTTGGCCTGCTTGAGCAGCCGCAGCTCGCGCAGGATGACCTCGGAGGCGAAGGCGCTGCCGCCGGGGCTGTTGACGCGCAGCACCACGGCGTCGACGTCGGGGTCGAGGCGGACCTGGCGCAGTTCGCGCGCCACGGTGTCGCCGCCGACCTGGTCGTCGCTCTCGCCGTCGACGATGTCGCCCTCGGCGTAGACCACCGCCACGGCGCCGGAGGGGTCGTAGCTGCCCTCCTCGCCGAAGCCGGCGTCCCACTCGGCGACCACGAAGTACTGCTCCAGGTCGATCTGCTCCAGCTCGCCGGCGTCGCCGTCGACGTGCACGGCGAGCTTCTCGAGCACCTCGTCGAAGGACAGCACGGCATCCACCAGGCCGGCCTCGACCGCCTGCTCTGGGCTGAGGAAGCCGCTGCTGGCGGCGAGGGCGCGCACCGCCTCGGGGTCGAGGCCGCGGCCCTCGGCGATCCCGCCCAAGAACACCGCGCTCAGATCCTCGGCCAGCTTGCCGAGCTGCTCGCGGTTGGCCTCGCTGATCTCGTTGAGCAGGTAGGGCTCGACCGCCGACTTGTACTTGCCGACGCGGGTGACCTGGACCTCGACCCCGACCATCTCGAGCAGGTCGCGGTAGAACATCATCGACAGCGCCATGCCGTTGAACTCGACCAGGGTCAGCGGCGGCACGTAGACCTCGTCGCAGGCCGAGGCCAGGTAGAGCTCGCCCTCGGCCGGCTGGTCGAGGTAGGCGACCACCGGTTTGCCGGAGTCGGCGCAGGCGGCGACGCCCTCGCGCAGGGCCTCGTAGGTGGCGGTGCCGGCGGCGGCGTCGCCGCGCAGGAACACGGCGGCGATGCGGTTGTCCTCGGCGGCGGCGAACAGGGCCTGCCGGAGCTTGCGCAGCGGCACGGTGTCGGAGGCGCCCTCCAGGATCATCTCTTGCGGGCCGGCGGCGCTGCCCCGGTCGCTGACCGCCAGCGACAGGTCCACCGTCAGGACCGAGCCGCGCTCGAGCTCCGGCGGCGGGTCATAGCTGATCAGGAACAGCCCCCCCGCGCCGAGCAGCGCCAGCGCCGCGAGGACCCCGAAGATGGTGGCGAAGAAATTGCGGAGGAAGGCCTTCATCTCGGGAACATCCTACGCAGCGCGGCGGCGAGCAGTCGGTAGTCCTCCTCCTGGTTGTAGAGCTGGGCCGAGATCCGCACCAGGCGCTTCGGCGCCGCAGGCCAGGGGATGACCGGGACCTCGATCCGGTGCTTGCGGTAGAGCGCGGTCTGCAGCGGGTCGGTGTAGAGGTAGGACTTGGGCGGCTCGCCGCCGTCCGGCAGCGGCAGGGCGGCCAGGCTGCCGATCATCTCGTCCGGTGCCGGCGGGGCGACGCCGAGGGCCTCGGCCAGGAGGTCGCGGCCGCGCAGGGCCAGGGCGCGGTTGCGCCGCATCAGCTCGGGCCAGCCGCTGGGCAGCAGGCCGCCGAGGAAGCGCAGGGCCTCCGGAACGCACAGCCAGGCGGTCGGGTCGTCGGTGCCGGTCCAGCCGAATTCCAGCTGGAAGCGGCTGCGCTCGCTGTCGTCGGCGTTGGCGCCGTGGCTGATCACCGCCGGCCGGACCTCGGGCTGGAGCTCGGGTCGCACCCAGAGGAAGGCGGCGCCCTTGGGCGCGCACACCCACTTGTGCAGGTTGCCGGTGTAATAGTCGGCGCCGACGGCCTGCAGGTCCAGCGGCAGCATGCCCGGCGCGTGGGCGCCGTCGATCAGCACCCGGACGCCGCGCCGGCGCAGCTCTGCCGCCAGCCGCGCCGCCGGCAGCACCAGGCCGGTCTGCGAGGTGACGTGGTCGAAGAGCGCCAGGCGGGTGCGCGGGCCGACGGCGGCCAGGAAGGCATCGACGGTCTGGTCGGGGGAGGAGAGCGGGAAGGGCAGGGCGACCGTCTTGACCACCGCTCCGGCCCGCGCGGCGGCGAAGTCGAGCACGTTGCGGCAGGCGTTGTACTCCTGGTCGCTGACGAGTAACTCGTCACCAGCGGCGAGCGGCAGGTGCCGCAGCACGGCGTTGACGCCCGAGGTGGCGTTGTTGACGAAGACCAGGTCGTCCGCCGCCGCGCCGAGGAAGGCCGCCAGCATGGCCCGGGCGCCGTCGATCAGACCTTCCAGCTCCCGGGCGAAGAACCGCACCGGCTCCCGCTCGAGGCGCGCCCGCAGCTCGTCCTGGTAGGCCAGGACCGGTCGCGGGCAGGCGCCGAAGCTGCCGTGGTTGAGGAAGGTGACCTCCGGCGCCAGCGTCCAGTGCGCGGCCAGGTCCTCGGGCGGAACGCGGTTCATGGCCGCCCAGCCTACAATCCGAGGCTCCCGGCCCGGCGCGGCCGGGGCGCCCGCCATGGATGAACTGCTCGCCCAACTCGAAGTGATGGTGGCCGACGCGCGCCTGCGCGCGGTCGTCATCGTGCTCGGCTCCTTCGTGGTCGCCAAGATCGTCGACTGGATCCTGACCTGGCTGGTGCGGCGCTGGGTCGGGCGCACCAAGTCGGTGCTCGACGATCAGGCGGTGGCGCTGTTGCACGGGCCGATCGTCAAGACCGTGGTGCTGATCGGCTTCGTGGTCGCCACGGAGCAGCTCGGTTTGGACGGCGAGCTCGCCGAGGACGAGGCCCCGGTGATCGAGCGCATGACCCTGCGCGCGCTCTGGACCCTGGTCATCCTGGTGTGGGTCGGCTTCGCCTTCCGCTTCATCAAGCTGCTGCTGGGGGCGCTGAGCCACGCCGACGACCGGGCGCCGATGATCCAGCCCCGCACCTTCCCGCTGTTCAACAACCTGGGCAAGGTGCTGATCTTCGGCCTGGCGGTCTACGCCCTGATCGCGATCTGGGAGCTCGACGCCACGGGCTGGCTCGCTTCGGCGGGCGTCGTCGGCCTCGCCCTCGGCTTCGCCGCCCAGGACACCCTCGGCAACCTCTTCGCCGGCGTCTTCATCATCGCCGACGCGCCCTTCTCGATCGGGGACTACATCGTGCTCGACAGCGGCGAGCGCGGCCAGGTGGCGCACATCGGCCTGCGCTCGACCCGCATCCTGACCCGCGACGACATCGAGATCACGATCCCGAACGCGGTCATGGGCGCCGCCAAGATCACCAATGAGGCCGGCGGGCCGAGCTTGAAGCGGCGGCTGAAGGTGCCGGTGGGGGTGGCCTACGGCAGCGACGTCGACCGCGTCCGCGAGCTGCTCCTGGAGATCGCCGAGGAGGAGGAGTTGTTCTGCGCCGACCCGGCGCCGCGGGTCCGCTTCCGGGCGCTGGGAGAGTCCAGCCTCGACTTCGAGCTCATGGGCTGGATCCCGCATCCCGAGCTGCGCGGCCGGGCGACCGACGCGGTGCTGACCGCGATCTACAAGCGCTTCGTGGCGGAGGGCGTGGAGATCCCCTTCCCGCAGCGCGACCTGTGGGTGAAGGAGTGGCCGGGATCGAGGAACCCCGGCGACGACTAGGGCGTCCCACTAGCGACCGGGATAGGGACTCTCCGAACCGGACTCACGGCCGCCCATCCCCTTTGCCGAAAGAGGCATACGGCCTGAAGACGGATCCGGCGAGGGGGTTCCTCTCCCGGTGTAGACTGCATTCCCGGCCTCGCCGAGGCCTCGCGTCATCCCCGATCCAGCCCAAGGGGCCGCACTCATGCTCCAGCTCATCCCCCTGCTCCTTCCGGTCCTCGCCTCCGCTCAGGACCCCGCTTCGGTCCCGGTCGACCTGGTCAAGGTCCAAGCCTCGAGCCCGGCGGCCTTCCAGCACCTGGTCGCGCTCGGCTTCGACGTCGACGACCACGCCGGAGCCGACGCCGACGGCAACCTGATCGTCTACGCCGACGACGCCGCGCAGGACCGCCTGGCCGCGGCCGGCTACGGCTACTTCGTCGAGATCGAGGACCTCTCCGGCTACTACGCCGCGCGCGCCGCTGCCTCTTCGCGCGCCGCCGTCGGCTCGATGGGCGGCTTCCGCACCTTGGCCGAGATCGGCCAGGAGATGGACCGGATGGCCTCGGCCTACCCGGCGATCGTGTCGCCGAAATTCTCGGTCGGCACCAGCATCGAGGGGCGCCCGATCTGGGCCCAGCGCGTGTCGACCACGCCCGCCGTGCATGACCCGGCGAAGCCGGTGGCCTGGTACGACGCCATCCACCACGCCCGCGAGCCGATGTCCGGCGAGTCCCTGCTCAGCTTCGTCGACTGGCTCGGGACCCACTACGGCGCCGACCCGGCGGCGACCCGCATCGTCGAGTCGCGCAACGTCCTGATCGTGCCCTGCGTCAACCCGGACGGCTACGAGTACAACCGCCAGACCAACCCCAACGGCGGCGGCATGTGGCGCAAGAACCGGCGCAACAACGGCGGCGGGGTCTACGGCGTCGACCTGAACCGCAACTACGACTGGGAGTGGGGGCCGCAGTGGGGCGGCTCCAGCGGGACGCCGTCGAGCAGCACCTACCGCGGCACCGCGCCCTTCTCCGAGCCGGAGACCGCGGCCATGCGCGACCTGATGGCCGCCCAGACCCCGGGCATGGCGATCTCGGCCCACACCTACTCCAACCTGTGGATCTACCCCTGGGGCTACGACACGGTCTACACTTCCGAGAACGCGCTGTTCCGCCAGTACGGCGCGGCCATGACCGCCAACAACGGCTACGCCTACGGCACCTCCTGGGAGGTGCTGTACACCGCCAACGGCGTCAGCGACGACTACCACTACGGCGCCCACGGGGCCTACAGCTTCACGCCCGAGATCGGCGGCAGCGGCGACGGCTTCTGGCCCAGCCCGAGCCGCATCCAGACCCTGGCCGAGGAGGTCCGCCCGGGCTACGTCATGATCGCGCAGTGGACCGGCGGCTGGGCGGAAGTGCAGTCGCTGGACTGGACCGAGGTCAGCGGCAACGGCGACGCCTTCCGCGAGCCCGGCGAGACCTGGTCGCTCAGCCTGCAGCTCTCCAACGACGGCGCGGACGCCGTCAGCGGCACCGCTGGCTTGAGTTCGGGTGATCCGCTGATCGTGGTCACCGGCGGCAGCCAGCCGCTGAACGTGCCCGCCCACGGCAGCGCCGCCGCCGGCCCCTTCACGGTCGCCTTCGACGCCGCCGCGGCCTCGGGCACGCCCTACACCCTCGACCTGAGCCTGGACTACGACGGCAGCGCCACGGTCGAGCCGGTCGAGGTCGTGCTCGGCCGCGCCCGCCTGCTCGCGCACGACGACATGGAGCTGCGCGACAACGGCTGGACCGTCAGCAACTCCACCAACTGGTCCTGGGAGCGGGCGGTGCCGCAGGGCACCAGCAGCGGCGGCCAGACGGTGCAGCCGAACCACGACAACCCCGCCGGCTCCGGCACGCGCTGCTGGGTCACCGGCGCCGCGGCCGGCTCCAGCGCCGGCACCAACGACGTCGACGGCACCACCTGGCTGACCTCGCCGGTGTTCGCGGCCGGCGGCTTCGCCAGCCTGGAGGTCGAGTACGCCCGCTGGTTCGCCAACCTGCCGGGCAACGCCCAAGACGACCGCTTCCTGGCCCAGGTGTCCAATGACGGCGGCGCCAGCTGGACCGATATCGAGCAGGTGCCGAACGCCAACTCCTGGCGCACGGTCTCCTTCCCGGTCGAGGGCCTCGTCGCCCTGACCGACACCATGCGACTGCGCTTCCGGGCCGAGGACAACCCCAACAACGACCTCACCGAGGCGCTGGTGGACGACCTCGAACTGCGCACCTTCAGCGACCTCCCGACCTTGGGCGCCTGGGGCGACATGTCGCTCGGCAGCACCATCGACCTGTTCCTCGACGGCCCGGCCAACGCCGGCTGGCAGCTGCTGTGGAGCTTCGGCAAGACCGCCGGCCAGTCGGTGGGCGGCGTGCAGGGCCTGTACTACCTGAGCGGCGGGCCGAACGTGCTCATGGGCGGCAGCCTGGACGCCGACGGCCGCGCGGTGCAGGCGACGGTGATCCCCAACAACGCCAACCTGTCCGGCCGCACCGTCTTCCTGCAGTCGGTGGCTGACTACGGCGGGCCGCGGGCAGCCTTCAGCAACCTGCTGGCGGTCGCGGTGAACTGAGCCTCGGGCGCGGCGGCGGGGCCAGCCCGCCCCCGCGCCCGCCAGGACCGCGCCCGCGCGCGGGTAAGCCCCCGCAGGCGCCGGCCGTCGTGTTTCGGTTGGTGGTCTTACCGCCCGTCTTCTTGTCGTCGTCCCCGCCGAGCAGGCCGCCGAGCACGTCCTTGGCGTCCTTGCCGTCGAGCAGCTCGTCCTTCTTCTCCTCGAGCAGCTCCTTGCCGCGGGCCTCGGCCTCGGCCTTGACGGCGCCGGTCAGGATGTCGGTCAGCGAGGATTCGTTCTCGATCTTGAAGCCGGGTTCGGTCGGCGTGCCGCTGAGGGCGAAGTTGAAGGCCACCGGCGCGGTCGCCAGCGCCTGGTTCAGCAGCTTGGTGAACTCCCTCGGCTTCATGCCCAGCACGTCCGGCGAGTCCGGCTTGGGCTTCAGGACGACGTCGCGCAGGTTGACCTTGACCTTGCCCTGGAGCTGGTCGTCGGCGAAGCGCAGCTTGCGGGTGTCGAGGTCGAGCAGGCCGCTCTCGAGCCGGTAGGGCAGCGACTCGGACACCAGGTCGACGATCGCCGCCACTGGCAGGTCGGTGGCGGTGAACTTCAGCTTCGACAGCTCGTCGCTGCGGGAGAGGTCGAGCTGGAAGTCGATCACGCCGCCGTCGGCGAACTCGCCCTGGCCGGCCAGGCTGGCCGGGCCGGTCACGCCCTCGGGCGCGGCGCCGAGGCGGTCGGCGCTCAGCGACAGGCTCTTGAGCGGCGGCAGCACCGGCTTTCCGGTGCGCTGGTCGACGGTCTCCCAGCGGAAATTGGTGATCGCGGCGTGGCCGAGCCAGAAGCTCATGCCGGCCTCCTCCTCGTCCTCGAGGAAGCTGGCCTTGCCGGGGTGGCGGGCGCGCTTGCGGGCCTCGCGCTCGGCCTTCTCCTCCTCGGTCTCGTCGCCGCCGAAGACCGAGCCGGCCTTGTCGTAGTACTCCTCGTAGTCCTGGAGCCGCTCCCAGTACTCCTGCACGATCTGGACGAAGTCGCGGTCCTCGGGCTCGGTCTTCTTGCGGCCCTTGCGTTGCTTGGGCGGCTTCTCCTTGACCACCTCCTCCGGCGGCGGGCCGGGGTCGAGGCTGAGCTTGCCGTGCTCGTCGATGATCAGGTGCAGCACCGCGCCGTCGAGGGTGGCGTCCTCGAGGTGCAGCCGGCCGGCGAGCAGGTCGAAGGTCGAGGCGTCGAAGGAGACCGCGGCGGCCTCGATGACCGGGTCGGCCTCGGTGCCGATCAGCAGGCCGTCGACGCCGGCGGTCCCGGCGAAGACGGAGAGGCGGGCGTCCTCGAAGTCAAGGGGCTGGCCGGCGGCGTCGGGGCCGTAGGTGCGCAGGGCCGAGGCGAACAGCGGATCGCCGGCGAAGAACAGGCCGCCGCCGATGAGCACGACCAGGAGCAGGAAGAAGACGAGCAGTCCGGTGCGGAGGAACTTCATCGCAGCAGCCATCCGAGGAAGCGGAACAGAATGAAGCCGGAGAGGGCCTTGGCGAACTTGGTCTCGCCGAAGCGGTCGCGCCAGGTCGGCAGGCGCTTCTTCATCACCAGGTAGACCGGGAAGAAGACGGCGAGGGCGACGGCGAAGCCGATCACGGTCCCACCCATGCCCCAGTAGGTGTGCAGCTGCCAGGAGGGCAGCGCTTCGTGGAACCAGACGATCAGCCCCTCAGGCAGGGCGCCCTCGACCAGGGTCTCGCCGAAGGAGGCGGCGGCGCCGTCCAGGAACAGGATGCCGAGCAGCTTGGCGAGGCCGAAGCAGAGCACCGCGATCGGGATCGAGCTGCGGATGACCAGCATCACGACCAGGATCAGCTGCCACAGGCCGTTGCCGCCCAGGAAGCCGGTGCTGGGGTCGACGGCCTCCGAGGGGATCAGGCCCAGCAGGATCCCGAAGAAGATGCCGAGGGTGAATTCGAGCGCGTCGACCTTCCCGGTCAGCGCCCGCGCGAGCTGTCGGAGGAGGGCAAGCATGTCCAAGTAACGGGGTCAGACCTTAATAGAAACCCGAGGTCGGACATCGATTTTCAATCGATGTCTGACCCCGTTTGGGGCCACTCCCGGTCCTCTTCCCGGCCCCGGCCGTCGACTCGGATGGTCTCCGGGCCCAGGTGGATCACGGCGTAGGCGGTCTCGGCGGTGTTGACCATGCCCTTGAGGTTGAGGTGGGCGACGCCCTCTCGGAGCTCGAAGCCGCCGGCGTGGTCGTGGCCGTGGATCCAGGCCCGGACGTTGCTGCGGGCCTCGACGACCTCCAGGACCTCCTCGGCGTTCCAGAGGGAATGGAGGTCTCCGGGCAGGGTCGGGTAGTGGCAGAAGAGGATGACCTGCTCCCCGGCCGCCTCGGCCTCGTCGAGCACCTCGGCGAGCCAGGCCAGCTGCCCCGGCCCGATCGCCCCGTTCCACTCGGGGGCATCAGGCGCCCGCTCCGCGCGGTAGGCCGACGCCGCCCGCCAGGCGCTGCTCCCCTCCGGCCAGCCGTGCAGGCTCAGGTCGTTGCCGTCCAGGACCACGAAGCGCCAGCCGCCGGCGCCGAAGTGGTGGAAGCGCCCCGGCATGCCCAGCCGCGCCGGGACCTCCAGCCGCCGGCCGTCCTCGACCTCGAAGTCGTGGTTGCCGAGCACGTGGTAGGTCGGGAAAGGCAAGGAGCGGAACACCGGTTCGACGACGTCGAAGCTGGTGAAGTCGCGGTCGATGAAGTCGCCGAGGTGGACGGCGAAGGAGAGCTCTTCGTCCGCCAGGTCGGCCACGCACTCCCGCAGCTTGCGCCCCGATTCCCGGTAGCGGCGGGCGCCGGCGTCTGCCGCGTCCGCGTACTGGCAGTCGGCGATGGCCGCGAAGCTGAGGGTCGGCGCGACCTCGGCCGTGTGGCCTGCTCCCGAGCAGGAGCTGAGGGCCGAGGCCGCCGCCACCGCGGCGGCGATCAGCGCGGCCGGGACCAGACGCCAGGTCGGAACCATGGGTCCAGGATAGGTCCCGGGGTGACCACGTTGGCGAGAAGGTGGGGGAGTGGGGGCCAGATTCCCGCATCCCACATCCGCTTCCCATCCCCATAGGCAGCGAATATCCGGGAATCTGGCGCCCCCACATGGAACAAAGCGACGGAACGGCCTCCACCGAACAGAAAATCTCGGGAATCAGGAGAAATCAGGCGATTCTGCCAGGGGTGCAAGCCCCTGGCCTTGATCCCGGGGGACCCTCGGCAGTGGATTCGCCGCTCTAGAATGCCCGCGACGTCTCACCGGGCCGGTAGCTCAATGGTCAGAGCAGCGGACTCATAATCCGTTGGTTCCAGGTTCAAGTCCTGGGCGGCCCACCCTTCCTTTCCTGCGGTTGGCCCTCGCCGGCTTTCCTTTTTGCGGTCTCCACTCGGCTCCCGCAGGAACCGCTCGATCGGCTTCCGTGCCATTTTCGTCCCTGTGGATCCTGGCCCACATCCACCGATGGGGTGACCCTCACCAGTCGCGACGAGAGGGCGGCGCTCGGTCTACGCTTTCGAGCGAGCAGGGGAAGAAGAGTGGCGACGAGGGCGCGGCTGATCCGGGGAATGGAGTGCAGGCCGAGACACCGATCTGCGGCCGGGCCGCGGTCCCCATTCAAGTTCGCCGAATACGGACTCCCTGGGGGAATAGAATCGGACGTCCACCGCGAGGTCCTATGCGAAGAGCCGCTGCTTTCTTCCTCCTCCTCTTGGCCGCTGCTGCCGTTTGGATCGCGGCTTCCGTCAGTGGCGACCCGGCCGGGACCTCGCTTCCAAGACCCCCCGCAGGGGGTGCGATTCCTCCTGCAGCGGAAGGCGCGGTTGAACCGAGGGAATGGGAAGGCTCGGCGCCCGCAGCCCTGGTCACGGACGAGGAGGGGCAACGAGCCTTGGTCGGAGGAAGGGAACTCCGCGCGGTCGTCCTGGATTGGGGAGGAGCTCCAATCGCAGGTGCTCAGCTCACCGCGCTTCGCCCGCGCCCGGAGTCCTACCGCGACGACGTCGGCCACCTGGAGTGGCTCCTCGCGGCGATGGGGAACGGCGACCCTGCGTTCACTTTGGTGTCCGGGCGATCGGACCGAGGGGGCTCGATTCGCCTTCTCCTCCCCGCAGACGCTCCTCCCAAGCTTGTCGCCGTGATCTCCGCTCCAGGGTTCGAGATCGCCGCGCTAGCTCGCGACCTCGAAGAGGAGAGCGGCGACCTCGGGGCGGTCCGGCTCCCTGACGCGATCCCGCTCGAGGTCCATGTCCAAGATCAGGCCGGCCGACCGCTCGAGGGGGTCGTCGTCGGCCTCGGCCAGGAGCCCGACTTCAACAGGAGCGGAAGCCACTCCATGGTGGTCATCGCAGGGACCACGGACGCCGCGGGGAGGTGCCCCTTCCCGTCCGTGATGGACCGCGAGGAGCTCCTTCTCACGGTTCTGAGCGCGACTCACGTTGGCTACTCGGAGGTCGTCAACCTCACCGATGGGAGCATCCCGTCGCCTTATCTCGTCCAGCTCGCCCCAGGTTCCGAGATCACCGGCCAAGTCTTGAATCCCTACGGCCATCCGGCTGAGGGCGTCTCCTTCGAATTCCGGTCGACCGGCTTGTGGATAGAGAGGTTCTTGAAGCCGTCGGACGGCGTGCGCGGGAACATCCTTTCCGACCGGGACGGCGCCTTCCGCATCGGCGGGCTCGATCCGGAGCAGACCTACTCGGTGACCGCCCACTCCAGCGAGTGGGGTACCCTCACCCAGGAGGACGCCCCGGTCGGCAGCGAGCTGCGGTTCCGCTTCGACTTCAAGGTCCCCGTCAGCGGGACCGTGCTCCGGCACGACGGCCGCCCGGCAGCCGGGGCGATGGTGAGAATCCGCCCCGAGGGTTCCTCGCTCCAGATCTATGACCTCGCAGCGGATGACAACGGTCGATTCGAGGGTCAGCTCGAGAGGGACGAGTACGAGCTCTCCGTCCGTCACCCTTCCGGCCGCTACTACCGAGACGAGACGATCTCGATCGAGTCCGCGACCGACTTGGGCGCCCTGTCGCTCAGTCCGGGAGGGGCGATCCGAGTCAAGGGGAGAAGCGCGCTGGACGGAAGTCCCGTCAACCTCTGGAGCTTGGTCCTCCACCCAGAGGACGAGGAGGGGAAGCCGAAGGGGAAGAGTGAATTCGGCCACGACGGGAAAGGGCCTACTCAGGTTCTGTCCGGAATTCCTCCAGGTTCCTACGAGCTGGTGTCGGACGCGGACGATTGCGCCGAGATCAGCCAAATGGTGGACATCATTGCAGACGAGGAGCTGCACCTGGAGTTGGACTTCCACCCGGAGGCTCGGCTCCTCCTGACGATTCCGGAGGGCAGCTTCCAAACCCCTGACGACTTCCTCCTCGAGCTGAGAGGAGAGCCGGACCAGGAGCGGCTCCGCATCGAGAGGGCCTGGGATCGGGAAATCAGGGTCTGGGACATCCCGGCCGTCCTGGTCTCGCTCTGGCTCCGAATCGGAGCGGAGACCTTCTTCCTGCAAGAGGTGGAGGCAACCCCAGGCGAGCAGACCATCGAGCTCCAGCTTCCCCAGCCGGCCCAGCTCGAAGTCATCGTCCATGACAAGGGGCGGCCAATCCCAGAGGCCACCGTCGTGCTCCGTCCGGCGCCTGGGGACTCTCCCTTCTGGCCAGAGGCCCGCGCCACTTCGGGCAGTGACGGGAAGGTCCTCTTCGAGCAGGTTTGTCCGGCCGCCTGGCAGGTCTCGGTCCGGTTCAGTCTGTTCGGGCTCTTGGCCACACAGGAAGTCCGGCTGCAGACGGGGTTCCAGTCGACCGAGATCGACCTCGCCTCCGTCACGGTGTCCGGCACAGTGCAGGGGGGAGGCGACCCGACGATGGTCGCTCTACTCCTCCCGACGGAGGACCCGAACGCTGCCCGGGACCACCAGTTCGGCCTCGGCTTCATTGGGCGGTCTGTTCTCAGCGGCGAAGTCGGCTATCCGTGGGGCGCCAAGTGCGGCCAAAGCGGAGAGTTCACCGCCCGAGACGTGCCGGCCGGTGAGTTCCAGCTCCTGTGCATTTCGGACGGTTGGTACCAGGAGGAGTTGGTCCCGGTCGACACTCGTGGCGGGGCGGTGTCCGGAGTCCAGGTCAAATTGCATCCAGCGGCGAGGGTGGCGGTTCGCTTCCACGGGACTCCGGCGGAGGAGTTCGATTACGTCATCGCGAGGCTGGTGGACGAGGATGGGGTCCACGTCGGTGGCACGGTCGACGCGCGGCCAGGCGTCCATTCCATCCCCGCGGTTCCTCCCGGCGATTACCGGCTCCAGGTCGTCCGGTTCCAGGTCGGCGAGTGGGACATGCTCGCAGAGGTGCCCCTGAAGGCGAGGGTGGGCTCCGAAGCGGTCGCCGACTTCGACCTCAACCCGTTCCACGAGGACTGAGGCGCGGAGCCGCTTCCCCGCCCCCACCAACCCCCGCAGCGACGCGGTCCAGCCCGGCGCGAGAAGCCCCCCGAGCAGGCGCTCGCTCCCAGCTACACTGAAGCAATCCCGCTGCCTGGTCCTCCTCTGGAGCCGTCAGCCTCGTCCCGCGCGCTTCCCTGGGGAGCCGGGCGCTCCGCCTCCCCCCATCCGTGTCCGGTCCCCCTCGATCCCGAAGCGCGCCCGATGACGGCCGCAGCCACTCCGGCGGCGGGCCGAGCTTCGAGCAGGACTACCTCCGGACCCTCCAGGAGCTGCGCGGTGCGCTGATCGAGCTGTTCACGGCGCTGGAGGCTGACATCCGCAAGCCCCTCGAGCTGACGCGGGTCTTCGGCATGAAGCGCAACCTCGGCTGGAAGACCTCGAAGCTGCTCCTGGCGGACGACCCCTTCGCCGCCTTCCCTTACCTGCCCAGCGCCTCCGGCTTGCTCCAGTTCTTGAAGCAGCTCGAAGGCAAGGGACTGCCGCCGGCGAAGCTGGACGCCGTCCGCGCCGCGCTGCACGGCTTCGAGTCGATGGTCGAGGCCCACGTCGGCGACCGGGTCGGGCTGGAGCTGGTGCTCGAGAGCGTGGCCTCGGAGCGGTCCGCCGACCGCTCGCCGCTGGTGAGCCGGCAGGCCGCCTTCCGCGGCAATTGCGGCATCTGGGGCATCGAGGCCAAGGTGCGCCTCAACACCCACTTCCTCGCCCCGAGCGCCGACGCCGAGGGCATGGCGGACCTCGCCGCCGTCACCGGCCTGGTCGGCCTCTACCGCTACCGCTCCCTGGCCAAGTGGCCGCTCGGCCGCCGCGAGGTCTACGACGACGAGCTCGACCAGATCGACCTGCCGGAGGAGCTGGCCATCGACCCCGCCAGCCAGGACCTCGAGGGCCCGAAGCTGCTGCCGGAGTTCTGCAGCTCGCCGCTGCCGCCGATCCGCACCGTGCAGACCAAGACCGGCGAGCGCTACGAGTTCGCCGAGGGCCGCATCGGCCGCAGCGGCGAGACCGACGTCTTCTACGCCTCCGCCTACCGCTCGGTGGTGCCCTACTACGCCGACGGCGACCAGGACTACGGCCAGTTCGAGTGCTCGATCGAGGCGCCGGTGAGGACGCTGCAGTTCGACTGCTTCGTGCACCGCGGGATCCCGCTCCCGGCCCCGCCGCAGCTGGTCGCGGCCGGCCGGCTGACCGGGGACCCGACCCTGGGCCGGGACATCCGCCCGGTCGACCGGCTGCCCATGGGGGAGCGGGTCCAGGCCATCGGCACCGGCTTGCGCGTGGTCGGCACGCCCCACGTGTCGCGCTACGCCGAGATCTGCAGCCTGGTCCACGAGCGAATGGGCTGGGATCCCGACGACTTCCTCTGCTACCGGCTGATCGTCGAGTACCCGCCGCTGTCCTCGTCGATCTTCCTCACCTTCGGCCTGCCGGAGCGCCCGGCCTGATCCGCCGGTGGCCGGCGCGGCCCGGCGCTACTTGGCCTTGCGCGTCTGCTTGAAGCGGTAGAGCCGATCCGGCTTCGGGGTCTTGGACTCGGTCTTGTCCGAGTCCGGCCAGCGGACGCGGATCCGGATCTTGCCGTCGTAGCCGCCGAGCCCGAAGTGCAGCACCGGCTCGTCCTGCGAGCTGGTGCCGCGGGCGGCGAAGAGCTGCCGGGTCAGCGGCGGCGGCGCGTCCTCCTCGGTGCCTTCGACTTGGACCACCGCCCCGTAACCGAGGTCGCGGCCCTTGGTCTGCAGCGCCACCCGGACGTAGTGGTTGTCGTTGCCCGAATTGCGGAAGGCCCGGACGCCGGCGCTGGAGGCGTAGACGACGTCGAGGAAGCCGTCGCCGTCGAAGTCGAGCCAGGACTGCCCCCAGCCGTGGAAGGCGACCGCGCCGGCGCGGAAGGTGATCGGGGAGAAGTGGCCGGCGCCGTCGTTCTGGAACAGCGCCGAGGGCACGCCCTCGTAGATGCAGGTCAGCGACAGGTCGAGGTCGCCGTCGTTGTCGATGTCGACCAGCGCCGGGTCGGAGTGGGTCTCCTGGAAGCGCACCCCGCGCGCCGCGCGCTCGTCGCGGAAGCTGCCGTCCTCCTGCTGGATGCCGAGGAAGGACAGGTTGGAGAAGCCTTGGCGGATGAAGCGCGGGTGGGCGAGGTTGGCCGAGAACAGGTCGAGGTCGCCGTCGCCGTCGACGTCGCCCCAGCAGGAGCCGATGGTGTGGCCGAAGTAGGCGCCGTCAGCCGGCTGCCGCTCGCCCTTGACGCCGAGGGCGGCGGAGCGGTCGCTCAGGCCCGCGCCGTCCCACTGCCACAGCAGGTTCGGGTTGAGGCGGTAGTTGGAGACGAAGATCTCGCTGTCGCCGTCCTGGTCGACGTCGGCGGGGGAGACGCCGCGGCCGCAGGCGTCGCCCTCGGGCAGCGCCGCCAGCTTGGCGCTGGCGTCGGTGAAGACGCCGTCGCCGTCGTTCTCGAGCAGCACGTCGGGGTTGCCCTTCCCCATCGGCTTCTCGTAGACCGCGAAGTAGAGGTCGAGGTCGCCGTCGTCGTCGAAGTCGACCCAGGCGGCGCCTTCGGGCGTGGCGGCGAAGCTGACGGCGCCGAGGCCGGCGGCCGCGGTGGCGTCCTCGAAGGCGTACTTGCCCTTCTTGCCCAGATTGCGATAGAGGAAGGGCTTGCCGCCGGCCACCAGCAGGTCGAGCAGGCCGTCGCCGTCGGCGTCGCCGAAGAGCGCCGCGGCGCCCCGCTGGGTGACGCCGAGCTCGCCGCCGACCTCGGTGTAGCGGCCGTCCTCGTTGCGGTAGAGCCGACCGCCGAAGCACAGGTCGGGGTCGCCGTCGGCGTCGAAGTCGGCCGCCGCCACCCGGCCGGCCTTCAACCCGTCGAGACCGAGCGCGGCGGTGACGTCGGTGAAGCGGACCGCCGGCTCGTCCTCCATCTCGTAGAGCGGGTGGCCGGGGCCGACCTCCGCCCCGGCCAGAGCGGTGGCCCGCGCCAGGGTGTTGAAGGCGTCGTCGGTGTCCAGCTCACACTGCAGCCGGGCGGCCAGCTGCGCCGCGTCCAGGTCCCCGCCGGTCACGGGCCCGTCGTAGCCGTGGCGCTGCACGGCGGCGCTCCAGGCCTGGTCCCACGCCTCAGCGGCCAACGCGGCGACGGCCGCGTCGCTGACCCCGGCCTTGAGGTGGCCGTCGACGAGGCGCCCAGTCAGGTCCGCGACCTGCGCCTCATCGCCGGCGGCGCGGGCGGCCTCCAGTCGCTGGTCGAAGAAGGCGCGGAAGGGGGCGGCGGCGGCCTCGTCGCCCTCCTTCAGGGCGGCCATCAACAGCCGGCTGGCGGCCACCGGCGCGTAATGGCTGTCCGCGAAGCGCGCGAACAGCGGCTCCCAGCACTGGCGGTTGAAGGCCGGGTCGAAGTTGGCCCAGCAGTGGGAGTAGGTGGTGTTGACCACCTCGACCAGCGGCGAGCCCAGCCCGGGCACCGCGGCGTCGAGGTCCAGGCCGCCCTGCTTCAGCTGCTGCAGCGCCTCGGCCGCGGCCTCGAACTCCTTCAAGCCGGCGCGGGCGATCGCCAGATAGGACAGCGGCAGGACGTCGTCTTGGGCCTGGTCGGCTTCGGCGGCGGCCAGCGCGGCGAGCTCTCCCCAGGACTCGGCCTCGCGCAGGGCCTTGGCCTGGTCGGGGAAGCTGGCGGGGTCCTGGAGGGGGAGGACGAGGAGGGGGATGAGGGCGAGGGGGAGGGCCACGCGGCGATTCTAGGCCGGCTCTCGGCCGCGCCGGGAGGCCGCATCAGCCGCCGATGTAGCCGAGCTCCGCGAGGTCGGCGGCCTGCTGAGCGTCGTCGTCGGGGATGATCCGCGCGCCGCGGTGCTCGCGGTCCGCCGCGGCGGTGCTCTGGCGCCAGGCGGTGAATTCCTGGACCAGCCGCTGCAGTCGTTGGCGCAGCGCTCGCTGATGTTCCGGCCCCTCGCGCTGCTCGAGCGGGTCCTGCTCCAAGTCGAAGAGCAGGACCTGCCCGTTGCCGTCCTCGCCCACTTGGCCGTGGACCTTCCAGCGGTCGTCGAAGCGGAAGCTGAACAGGCTGAGGAATTGGCTGACCCGAAGACGCTCGCCGTCGAAGCTCTTCCGGCCCTCCAGCAAGGGCAGCAGGCTCTCGCCTTGGGCGCCAGCGGCGGGCGCCAGCCCGAGCTGGTCGAGCACCGTCGGCAGGACGTCGATCAGCATCGTCGGCTCGTCGCAGACGGCGCCGGCGAAGGCGCCGTCGGGGAAGCGGATCATCAGCGGCACCTGGAGCTGCTCTTCCCAGAGCCGGTTGTGGCCGATGTATGGCCGCCGCTGGCCCAGGCTCTCGCCGTGGTCGCTGAGCACGATCAGCAGGCTGCGGTCCAGGGTGCCGTCCGCCCGCAGCTCGGCGAGGAACTCGCCCAGCAGGCTGTCGGTCATGGCGACGCCGGCGTCGTAGGTGTCGCGCAGGTGCTGGAGGTCGGCGCGGTAGTCCTCGGGCGCCGAGGTCTTCGCGCGCGCCAGGATGCGCGCGAAGTCGGCCTGGCCGCAGGCGCTCCCGGCGTCCAGGTCGCCCTCGTAGCCGGCGGTGAACTCGGTCCGCCACGGGTCGGCCGGCTGGTAGGGACAGTGGATGTCGAAGGTGTGGAGGAAGAGGAAGAAGGGCCGCTGGTCGTCCGCGCCCTGCGCCAGCCACTCCCGCGCCTGCGGCAGGGTCGACGCCAGGCCGCGGTTCGTCACTGGTCCGCCATGGGCGTCCCGGTCGACGTAGGTCTCGAAGCCGTCCTCGAAGCCGTAGCCGGAGGCCAGGAAGCCGCCGCCGGTGAAGGCCCCGGTGCGCCAGCCGGCCTCGCGCAGCCGGCCGGCCCAGGAGGAGGGCGAGCGGCGGTAGCTGTCGACGTCGTGGCCGTGGCGGTGCACGTACTGGCCGGTGAACAGGCTCCGGTGGGCGGGGGCGGTGTTGCTGCTCTGGCTCAGGCAGTCGGTGAAGACCACCGACTCGCGGGCCAGCTGGTCCAGGAAGGGGCTGTTGCGCGCGTCGCCGCCGTAGGGGCCGAGGCTGTCGGCGCGGCAGGTGTCCAGGCTGACCAGGATCACGGAGAGTTGGTCCTGCGCCGGCGGCGCCGGCGGCGCCGGAGGCGCCGGCGCGGTGGAACCGCCGCCGCAGGCCGAGAGCGCGAGCGCGAGAAACAGGAGCGCGGGCTGGATCGCGTTCTGCATCGTGCTCCCCATACGATCTGGCGGAGGAGGCTGTGAGGCAGCGAAGCGCGAGAACCATCTTGGCTCAGGATGACGCTTTCGGTTACCGGCGACGGTTGCGGATCCGGCGAACACCGCCTCCGCTCGAGCTGCCTACAATCGACAAGGCCAGGGGCGCCGCGCCGTTCCGCGCAGCGGGCCCCTGCGGGAGCGCGACATGGAACGAGCGGTCAGCTTTCTCCTCAACGGCCAGCCGGCGGCGCCGGTGGTCGACCCCGAGCGGCGGCTGTTGTGGGTGCTGCGGACCGAACTCGGGCTCACCGGCACCAAGCACGGCTGCGGCGAGGGCTTGTGCGGCTCCTGCACCGTGCTCATCGACGGCGCCCCCGAGCGCAGCTGCCGGCTGCCCGTGGGCGCGGTCGAGGGCAAGGCGGTCGTGACCATCGAGGGCCTGGCCCAGGGCGAGGAGCTGCACCCGCTGCAAGAGGCCTTCGTCGAGCACGGCGGCTTCCAGTGCGGCTTCTGCACCCCCGGCATGATCATGCAGGCGGCGGGGATGCTGCACGAGGACCCCGCCCTGTCGCAGCCGCAGATCGAGCGCGGCCTCGAGGGCAACCTCTGCCGCTGCGGCGCCCACCAGCGGATCTTGAGGGCCGTCGACCAGGTCGCCGCCGGGGCGCGGGAGGGCAAGCGATGAGCGACTACATGCGCTACGCCTTCGAGAGCCTGACCGAGCTGCCCGAGCTCGACCGGCGCGACTTCCTCAAGCAGTTCGGCGCCGGCATCGTGATCCTGATCTCGCTCGGCGACCTGCTGGGCGCGCAGGAGCCGGGGCGGCGGCGGCGCGGTCGCGGGCCCGCCGACTTCAACGCCTTCTTGCGCATCGCCGAGGACGGCTCGATCACCGGCTTCACCGGCAAGGCCGAGCTGGGCCAGGGCGTGACCACGGCCATGCAGCAGCTGATGGCCGAGGAGCTGGACGCGCCGATGGACGCCATCACGATGGTCATGGGCGACACGGCGCGCTGCCCTTGGGACATGGGCACCTTCGGCTCGATGTCGGTGCGCTTCCTCGGCCCGTCGCTGCGGCAGGCCGCGGCGGAGGCCCGAGCGGTGCTGGTCGAGTTGGCGGCGGAGCGGCTGGGCGTGCCCGCAGAGGGGCTGCGCACCGCCGGCGGCGCGGTCCACGTGGCGGCCGCGCCCGAGCGCAAGATCGGCTACGGCGAGCTGGCCCGGGGCCAGGCGATCCATCGCGTGCTGGAGAAGGAGGCCGTGATCCAGGCCGCCGAGCGCTACGAGACGGTCGGCCGCGACCACCGGCACGTCGAGTCGCGCGCCAAGGTCACCGGCGAGGCGGTCTTCGCCGGCGACGTACGGCGGCCGGGCATGCTGTACGCGCGCGTCGTGCGCCCGCCCGCCCACGACTCCGAGCTCGAGTCGGTGGACACGAGCGCGGCCGAGGCCCTGCCCGGGGTGCTGGTCGTGCGCGACGGCGACTTCATCGGCGTGCTGCACGAGACCCCGGACGGCGCGGCGGCGGCGCTGCAGCGGCTGCGGGCGACGTGGAGCCCGTCGAAGATGACCGTCGACGAGGACAGCATCTTCGACCACCTGATGGCGCGGGCGCCCGCCGCCCAGGACCAGGACGCGGCCGGCGACCCGGCGGCCGCCCTGGGCCGCGCCGCCCACACCGCCGAGCTCGAGTACCGCAACGGCTACGTCGCCCACGCGCCGATGGAGACCCACACCGCGGTGGCCGAGGTGCTGGACGGCGAGGCCACGGTCTGGGCATCGACCCAGACCCCCTTCTCCGCCCGCGACGAGGTGGCCCGGACCCTGGGGCTGTCGTCGGAGGACGTGCGGGTGATCACCCCCTTCGTCGGCGGCGGCTTCGGCGGCAAGGGCCAGAACCCGCAGGTCGTGGAGGCCGCCCGCCTGGCCGACTTGGCCGGCGTGCCGGTGCACCTCGAGTGGACCCGCGAGGAGGAGTTCTTCTACGACACCTTCATGCCGGCGGCGGTGGTCAAGGTGCGCTCGGGCGTCGACGCCGACGGCGCCCTGGTCGCCTGGGACTTCGCCGTGGCCTTCGCCGGCACCCGCGGCTCCGAGGTGATCTACCACGTGCCCGACCGCCGCGTCGCCGCCCACGGCCGCGGCTGGCGCGCCGGGCCCGGCACCCACCCCTTCGGCACCGGGGCCTGGCGCGCGCCCGGCGCCAACACCAACGCCTTCGCCCGCGAGTCGCAGATCGACGTCATGGCCGCGGCCGCCGGCCTGGACCCGCTCGAGTTCCGCCGCCGCAACCTGAAGGACGCGCGCATGCGGGCGGTGCTCGACGCCGCGGCCGAGCGCTTCGGTTGGAAGCCGCCGGCCGAGGAGGGGGTGGGCTACGGCATCGCCTGCACCACCGACGCCGGCACCTGGAACGCGCTGATGGCCAAGGTGCGGGTCAACCCCCGCACCGGGCGGCTGAAGGTCGAGCGCGTGGTCTGCGCCCAGGACATGGGGCTCGTGGTCAACCCGCACGGCGCCACGATCCAGGCCGAGGGCTGCATCACCATGGGCCTGGGTTACGCCCTCAGCGAGGAGCTGCGCTTCCGCGGCGGCGACGTCCTCGACGCCAACTTCGACACCTACACCATCCCGCGCTTCTCCTGGGTGCCCGAGATCGAGGTCGTCTTCGTCGACACCGGCATCGCCGAGCCCCACGGCGGCGGCGAGCCCGCCATCGTCGGCATGGGCGCCGTCATCGCCAACGCCATCGCCGACGCCACCGGCGCGCGGCTGACGCGCATGCCGATGACGCCGGCGCGGGTGAAGGCGGCGATCGGGCGACCCGGGTAGTTCGCCCGGAGAGCGACGGAAGCCGCGCCCACCCTCGGGTGGACGCGGCTTCGCGCGGCTCGGGGGGAGCTACAGGATCGTCGTCATCTCGATGTTCGAGGTCGCGCCCTGGGCCACGGCCTGGAACCAGACAGTCAGGCCGGAGCCGCCGCTGGGGATGTTGCGGGTGAAGTTGACGCGGCCGATGCCGTTCGAGGCGCCGTGGGCGGCCTCCACCGGCGAGGCGATGCCGAGCACCGCGTTCAGCGCCGGGATGTCGTAGAGCCCCTCACCGGCCAGGGAGTAGGCCAGGAAGATGGTCGTGTTGGGCGGGCCGGCGTTGACGTAGAAGGTGGCGTTGGAGCCGCCGGTCAGCGTCGGCACGATCAGGACCATGTTCCCCTCGAGCGCGGCGCGCACCGTCAGGTTGAGGTTGGCGCGGCCCCAGCCGAAGGTGCTGTCGTTGCCCGGAGCGCCGAGGTCGTCGCAGCCGCGGTAGAGGGCGTCCTCCATCTCGTAGGAGCTGAGGTAGGGGTTCGCGGCCCAGGCCAGCGAGGCGACGCCGTTGGCGAGCGGGGTGGCGAAGGAGGTGCCGCTGGCGCCCCCGTAGCCGTGGCCGAGGGTGGTCGACCAGATGTCGACGCCCGGGGCGACCATGTCGACCGCCAGGCCGTAGCTCGAGAACCAGGCCAGGTTGTCGCCCTGGTCGGTGGCGCCGACGATGACCACGTCGGCCCAGTCGAAGCTGCTGTGGTTGCTGCCGTAGTTGTCGGCGGCGTAGAAGTACAGGCCGTCCAGCGAGCGGATGTAGGCGCCGGTGGTCTGGATCGACGGGTCCTGCACGCCGGTATAGGAGGTGCTGACGGTCTTGGAGCCGTTCTCGATGGCCCAGCGCGCGCCCTCGGTCAGGTCGGACAGGTAGGCGCCGCCGCCCGGATCGTTGGAGACCCGGATCGGCATCAGGCTGATGTCCCAGCAGGCGCCGGCGACGCCGATGCCGTTGTTGCCGATGGCGCCGATGCAGCCGGCGACCAGGGTGCCGTGGCCGTTGATGTCCTGCATCGTGCCGCCGGCGGCCTGCGCCAGGTTCTCGACCGCGTTGTAGCCGGGGACGAGGCTGGCGGCGAGGTCGGGGTGGTTCAGGTCGACGCCGGTGTCGGTGTAGGCGGCGATGCGGCCCGGCGCGGCGGTGATCAGGTCCCAGGCCTGGGCCGAGTCCATGTTCACGTGGTGCCACTGGTTGCCGAAGTTCGGGTCGTTCGGGTTGCCCAGCGGGTAGCAGATCCAGTCGGGGTGGACGTACTCCCAGTCGCCGCTGGCGAGCAGCTGGGCGGCGAAGGCGTTCTCGTCCAGGCCGGCGGGGACTTGGAGGATCAGCTCGTCGACCTCGGGGTACTCGTGCAGCAGCCAGGACTCGACCTCGGCGCGGGCTGCGGCGCGGGCGGCCGGGTCGTCCTGGACCGGGCGGGCGATCATGCGCCCGGAGAGCTCATGACGGCCGGGTTCGTTCACGAACAGCGGCTGCGGCTCGGGGGATTGCGCAGCGGCTGCGAGGAGGGGGAGAAGGATGGGGGACAGCATGGGTCCAGCCTAGCCGAGGAGGCGGCGGCCGTGCGGCTCGATCCGGCGGTCCGATGGTGATACTGGGCCGAGATTCGCGGAACCTGACCCGGATTCGGGCTCTCCGCGCGTAGGCTCGGTTCCGATCATGAGCGTCGTCTCCCTCGCGCTTGGCCTGTTGGCGCCCCTCTCCGCTGCCGCACAGGAGCCGGCCGACCCCTTCCCCGCCGCCGCCCCCGAGGACCACGGCCTCTCCTGGGAGGGGCTCGAGGAGCTCGCCGAACTGGTCGAGCGCCTGGCCTTCGCCGACAAGGTCGTCGGCGCCGAGCTTCTGGTGATCCGAAACGGCCGCAGCCTGCTGCACCGGACCGCCGGCTGGGCCGACCGCGAGGCCGAGCGGCGGATGGCGCCCGGCACCGTCTTCAACATCCGCTCGATGACCAAGCCGCTGGTCGGCGCCGCGGCCCAGATCCTGATCGACGAGGGCCGCCTGGCGCTCGACGACCCGGTGGCGAAGCACCTGCCGAGCTTCGGCGAGGGCGATGCCGCCGAGATCACCGTCGCCCACCTGCTGACCCACCGCAGCGGCCTGCCCGACGGCAACCCTCCTGGCCGGCCCGAGGATTACGGCAGCCTGCGCGCGGTCGCCGACCACTGGGCCGGCCACGGCCCCAGCGAAGGGGCTCCTGGCGCCGCCTTCCGCTACTCCGACCCCGGCGCCGACGTGCTCGGCGCGGTGGTCGCCGCCGCCTCCGGCCAGCCGCTCGCGGACTTCGTGCGCGCGCGTCTCTTCGAGCCGCTGGGCATGGCCGACAGCTTCGCCATGACCGGCGCCGCGCGAGCCCGCCACTCGCGGCTCGCCACCCAGTACCGCATGACCGCCCAGGGCTGGAGGCCCTACTGGAAGCCCGGGGACCCGCCGCTGGCCCCCTTCGTGCTCGGCTCGGGCACCACCTGGTACAGCACCCCGCAGGACTACGCCCGCTTCCTGTCGATGCTGGCCGCCGGCGGCGTCTGGGAGGGCGAGCGGATCCTCTCCAAAGCCGCCGTGGCGCGCGTCCTGACCCCGGTCTCCGACATGCCGGAGTACTCCAACGGTCTGCCCGGCACCCGGGTCCGCTACGGCCAGATGATGCAGCTCTACGTGCCGCTCGAGGGCCCCGCCGACCAGGTCGTCGCCTTCGGCCACAGCGGCTCGGACGGCACCTACTCCTGGGTCTGGCCCGGGCGCGAGCTGGTGGTCCTCTACTTCACCCAGTCGCGGGGCCAGGCGACGCGGGTGGTGCTCGAGCTGATGCTGCCGCGGGCGCTCAGCCCACTCCGAGAGCCAGCAGCTCCGCCGCCAGCGCCTGGTAGGCCGCCTGCTCCTGTGCGTTGAGGTTCGGGTAGAGGTCGACGGATTCGGTCGGGTCAGCCAGCAGGTCGTAGAAGGCATCGGCGGCGCCGGTGCTGCGGACCAGCTTGTAGCGCTCGTCGCGGATCGCCCGGTCGTGGCTGGCGAAGGGCAGCGCGCCGTGGTTGGGCTGGAAGGTCTCGCTGTAGACCGTGCCGCGCGGCGACAGCGCCGGGGTGCGCAGGCAGGAGGCGAAGGAGACCGAGTCCTCGGCGCCGCTCGGCACGCCCGCGAGCTCGGCGACCGTGGCGAAGACGTCGACCGAGGACACCAGCGCCTGGCACTCGCCGCGGGCGACGCCGGGGCCGGCCACGATCAGCGGCACGTTGATGCCGGTCTCGTGCACCGAGCCCTTGCCCGGAGAGCCGAGGAAGGGCGGGCGCGAGACGCCGCGGGCGGTGCCGTTGTCGCCGAGGAAGATGACGAAGGCCTCCGGGTCGACCAGCTCGAGGAAGTCCAGCACCCGGCCGAGCTCGCTGTCCATGGTCTCGACCATGTACCGCGCCAGCTGCCGGTCGGTGGCGTTGGCGGGCGGGCTGCTGCAGTTCGAGCCCGGGCAGCCGCTGGCCGCGCACAGCGCCGCCGGCGGCGCGTGGTAGGGGGAGTGCGGGGCGTGGAAGTTCAGGTACAGGAACCACGGCTCCGGCAGCGCGCCGATGGCGGTGATGGCGTCGTCGGCCTCCGCGGTGGTGAGGTACTGCGTCGAGGTGGTCGTGACCCCGTCCTGGGTGTGCGGCCAGCTCCAGTAGTCGCCGACCGCGCCGCCTACCGAGCCGCTGAAGTGCTGGAAGCCGCTGTCGTTCGGGTGGGTGTCGCCGAGCCTCCCCGACAGGTGCCACTTGCCGACGGCGGCGGTGGCGTAACCGGTCAGGAGCTCCGGCAGCGCCGTCTCGGAGGTGGCCAGACCGTCCTCGTTCTGGATCACGGAGCCGATGCCGGTGCGGAAGCCGTAGCGCCCGGTCATCAAGGTGGCGCGGGTCGGCGAGCAGACCGGGCTGGCCCAGGCGTTGCGGAACAGCAGGCCTTCGGCGGCCAGCGCGTCGAGGGTCGGGGTGCAGGGCGAGGAGTAGGCCTCGCCGTAGGCGCTGACCATGTCGACGCCGAAGTCGTCGGCGGTGACGACCAGGATGTTCGGCCGCCGCGGCGCCGGCGGCGCGGGGTCGCGCCCGGGCAGGGCTTGAACCGTGGGTGACTGGGCGAGCGGCAGGAGCAAGAGGGGGAGGAGGGTCGGCATCGGCTCGGTGGGAACAGCGCTGGAACCCGGTAACCGAATCGGGGTTCTTCGCACATGGACGGCCGCGCCGGATTCCCCCGCTCGAATCCCCCGGCGCGGCGTAGTTCCATCAGGAGGCTGACATGAAGGACCGCAACACCGAGATCTACGAGCAAGCACGCCGCGCCGTGCAGCAGCCCTGCCCGAGCTGCAAGAAGATGGCTCTGGAATTCCGGCTGCGCTGCGACCCCACCTCCTCGACCGGCCTGACCGTGCTCCGCTGCACGAACTGCAAGATCGTGCACGCGATCACCGCGGTGGACATCGCCCGCAAGGCTTCCTGAGCGCCACCCTGCCCTGCCCTGCTCAGCGCGCCGCCGGCCCGGAATCCAGGAAGCGCATCAGGTCGCGCACGCCTGCGGCGTCGACGGTGTCGAGCAGCGCCGGCGGCATCGGCACCAGCGGGAACTGGTCGGACACGGCCTTCGTCGGGTCGATGATCGCCTCGAGGATGTCGCGGCGGCTGAATCGGTTGGCGACGGCGCCGAGGTCGGGGCCGAGGCTGCCGCCGTCGGCGCCGAAGCGGTGGCACTGGACGCAGCTGAGTTCGCGGAAGAGGGCGGCGCCGCGCGCCGGGTCGCCGGGCCGGCCGTCGGCGTCGAGGGCGCCGAGGGCGTCTTCGAGGGTCCATTGGCGCACGAAGGGCCGCGGCACGGCGGGCGGCGTGTAAGCCTGGCTGGCCGGCGGCGGCAGCTTGGCGAGCAGGGCCTCGGCCTGGTCCTCGGGCACGCGGGCGAGGGCGTCGACCTCGATGGCGCCGAGGAAACCGGCCAGGCTCAGGCCGCCCGGCAGGCCGCGGGCCTCGCGCAGCCAGCGGAAGTAGCGCAGGCGGTCGGCGGGCGTCCAGCCGGCCTCGACCAGGCGCAGCAGGGTGGCGTAGTGGAGCTGCTCCTCCTGGTACTCGGCGGCGAACAGCCGCTCGAGCAGGCGCGGCGCCAAGCCGGGCGCTTCCACGGCCACCAGCATCCGCGCCAGCTCGCGGTCGAGGGCGGCGTCGCCGGTGGGGAAGGCGGCGCCGAAAGAGGCGGCCATCTCGGGGTCCGCCTCGATCCGCTCGCTTCCGCCGGGGGTACCGTCGTCGCCGGCGAAGCGCGGGTCGCGGGTGCGGAGCAGCATGGCGGTCCGTAGCAGCAGCCAGCGCGTGGCCGGGTCGGCGGCGGCGAAGTCCTGGGCCAGGATCTGCTGGCGGGTCGCCTGCACGGAGCCCGTGGAAATGGCCCGCGCCTCGACCAGGAGCACCTCCGCGGAAGCCCGAGGTTCGCTCGCGGTCAGGGTGGCCAGCGCCGCGTCGAGCGAATACCGGCGCTCGAGCGCCCGCCGCGCGGCCCTCCGGATCGCCGGGTCGGCGTCGCCCAGGTGTTGGACCAGGAGGTCCAACGGCGCGTCCGGCGCTTCTAGCCGGCGGCGGAGGAGCACCCCCGGCGGGACCTCGGCCGCTCCGGCCGCCTCCGGCGCCGGCCCTGTCCAGCGGACGCGGTAGAGACCGCTCTGCGTGCCGCGACCGCCGGTCACGAACCACATGGCCCCGTCCGGCCCGAACTCCAGGTCGGTGATGTTGAGCGGCTTGCCGCGCAGGAACTCACGCGTCTCGCCGCGGTAGGTCGCCCCCCCCGGCCGGAGCGTGACCGCCAGGATTCGTCCGTAGGCCCAGTCGCCGAGGAACAGCGCCCCGCGCCACGGGTCCGGGAAGCCGCCGCCGGTGGTGCCGAAGACCACGCCCACCGGCGAGGACGGCCCGGTCTCGACCACCGGCGGGTCGGCGTCCGGGTACTCGTCCGGCCACTTGGCGCTGCCCGAGCGCCAGCCGGTCTCGCCGCCCGGCACCACGTGCACCACCCGCGGCGCGCGGTACCAGGGCGCGCCGATGTCCCACTCCATGTCGGCGTCGTAGGTGAACAGCTCGCCGTCCGGCGCGAAGGCCAGGTCGTAGGCGTTGCGCAAGCCGCCTGCGATCAGCTCCCAGCGCTCGCCGTCGAGGTCAGTGCGCAACACGACGCCGCCCGGCGCCATCACACCGACCGCGTGGCCGCGCGGGTCCCACAGCCGCGGCAGCAGCACGTCCTCGGCCCAGTGGCGGTAGGGCGAGTTCGGCGCCACGCCCTCCGGCAGGCTGGTGTGGTTGCCGTTGACGACGTAGAGCATGTCGTCCGGCCCGAGCACGATGCCGTGGGCGCCGTGCTCGCTCGGCGGGCCGTACTTCGCGAGCAGCGCGTGCTCCTCGAAGACGCCGTCGCCGTCCGCGTCGCGCAGCCGGTGCAGGCCGCCGTCGCCGTCCGCGCCGTCGCCGCCGGCGACGTTGGCGTAGAGGGCACCGTGCGCGTGGAGCAGGCCCTGGGCCGAGTGCGCGGGAGTGTCGAGGGCCTCCGCCACGGGCGCCGCGTCGTGCCCGTCCGGGAAGCGGAAGCGCAGCAGCTGGCCGCGCTCGGGGGAGACGTAGATCTCGCCCGCGGGGCCGAAGGTCATCGCCGCCCAGGAACCCTCGGCGGCGGTCGCGGTGTGGACCAGCTCGGCCTCGAAGCCGTCGGGCAGCACGAAGCTGTCGACCGGTGTGGCTTCGCGCGGCGCCATCACCGCGCCCCAAGGGCCGGAGTGGGCGCCCGCCGGCCCGAAGCTGTCCACGGCCGCCCAAGGCGCCGCCCCGAGGGCGCCGCCATCGCCGTCCATGGCCGGCCAGGCCATCGGTTCGGCGGCGCTGGCACGCCAGTCGCCGTCGCTGACCAGCGTCCGCCGCGTACCGTCCGCCAGCTCCAACTCCAGACCGCCGATCAGCCCGGCCGGACCGCCCTCGTTCCAGGCGGCGACCGCCAGCGTGTGCAGCCCGGCGTCGATCGCGCCGCCGGCGCCCGCCGCGACCGCCCGCGGCGCGGCCCAGTCGTCCCCGCGCGCCAGCTCGACCCCGTCCAGGAACAGGGTGAAGGCGTTGTCGCAGCTGAACTCTCCGCCCGCCACGGACGCCGCCTGCTCCAGCTCGAAGCGCAGCAGGAACCACCGCCGCTGGTCATCCGCGGCGCCGTCGGCGCTCCAGATCCACTCCGGCCGCCGCGCTGCCGGCGCCGGCGGCGCGATCCGCGGGAAGTCGTCCTCCAGCGCCCGCTCGCCCGGCGCCAGCCGCCGCAGCGTTAAGCCGCGGAAGCGCACCTCCATCGGCGGTCCCTGGTGCAGCTGCAGCGCGAAGACGCCGGCCCCGCGCCGCGCGCCCTCCTCCTCGTCGAGCACGTCGACCATGCGCACGCCGTTGACCTCGTGCACCAGCCGCGGCCCCTGCGCCACCACCCGGTAGCGGTTCCAGCCGTCCCGCCGCACCGCCGCCATCAGCTCCGCAGGGTCCCCCAGGGCCTCTCCGCTCGCTCGCCGGCCGTCAGCGGTGATCCGCAGCCGCTCGCCCCGCTGCGCCACGATCGCCCGGCCGCCGCTCTCATAGAGGATGCCGGTGTAGCTCTCCCCATCCTCGATGTCCGCCTGATAGCCCGCCACCTCGCCGTCCGCCAGCCGATCGCTGCGGTACTGCAGGCCAGAATTGCCGCCGTCGATCCGGTACTCGAAGTCGAGCACGAAGTCCGCCGCCTCGACCTCGCTGAACAAGTAGATCGAGCGTTCCAGGGGAGCCTCCGCCGTGCTGCGCCCGACCAGGCAGCCGTCCTCGACGCTCCAATGCCCCGTGTCGCCGCTCCAGCCCGTCAGGTCGCGGCCGTTGAACAACGACTCGGCCTGGTCGGTCTCGCCGCCGCAGGAGACGAGCATGAGGAACATCCAAACGGAAGCGCGCCGCATGGCTCAAGCATAGGGCGCTGCTGGCTCCGGGCAGGCCGGGTTTCCCCCCTCGACGATTGGTGCCAGATTGGCACCAATGGCCGCGACTGGTGAGAAGTTGAGCTGTCGGAGCTCAGAGAGGCCCTTGATGCCCTCCTCTGCAGGACGGCGGAGGCTCGCTCGGGCTCAGGGAGACTTGGTGCCAATCTGGCACCAGACGTCGAGGGACGCCGAACGCTTGCTCCAGGAAGGTCGGCGGCCGCAGCCACCGCTCCACCACGGCTACTGCCGGTCGAGCCAGTGCAGGAAGTCGGGCTCGAGGGCGGCCAGCTCGTCGGTGGTCAGGGCGGCGAGGTGCTCGAGGGTCTCGGCCATCGGCTGGCCCTCGGGCTGCTGCTGGATCAGGAAGGTGACCAGCGCCAGGGCCATGCGCCGCATGTCGCCTCGGGAGTGGGCTTCTCCGGCGACGACCAAGGAGCCATCTTCCTTCCAGCTGACGAGCTCGAGCAGCGAGATGTCGCGGTCGCCGGGAAGCAGGGGCAGCTCGCGCGGCACGACGGGGCGGTCGTCGATCCAGCGGGTGCGGCCGACGTAGTGGGCGATGCCTTCGTCGAGCCAGGTCGGCAGCTCGTCGACGACCTTGTGGCTGCAGATGTGCGACAGCTCGTGGCGCAGGGAGTCGCGGTAGTCGCGGCGGTCCTGCACCGCGAAGACGATCTGGCCGTCGGGCAGCTCCAGGTCGGGGTAGAGCAGGACGACGATCTTGGTCTTGTGGTCGGTGTAGGCCTGGTAGCCGGGCTTATCGGCGAAGCTGAGCAAGTAGCCGCCGTCGTCCTCGGTGATCTCGGCCTCCATCATCGGCAGCAGGTAGATCTGCAGCCGGTCCTCGAGCTCCAGCCCGTAGAGCTGCTCGACGTGGGGGAGCTCCTCGCGGAAGGCCTCGACCAGGTCGGCGGTGCGCGCCGCGGTGAAGTTCGACATCACCGTGAAGCGGGACTCCATGACCGCGGTCCGGACCTCGTAAGCGCGCAGCAGCGAGTCCAGGTCGTCGCGCGAAACCGTGACCGTGCAAGAACTTGCGAGCAGGGCCAGGATGGCGGTGGGGATGAGGGAGCGGGAGAGCAACGAGACAAGAATACCCTGGAATTTTGTCTCAAGTCGGATTCTGGTCCGGCCGATGGGCCGGCCAGCGGGAACCCGCGCCGGCTTCAGTCGATCAGGCTGCACTTGCCGCCGTGCCGCTCCGCCAGCGCGGCCAGGAAGGCGCGGGCCTCCTTGGGCGCGCCGAGGCCGATGGTGCTGATGCGGACGTTGCGCCAGCGGTTCCAGCGCTCGACCCACTCGAGCAGCCGCGCCGGGTCCGTCTCGAGCCCGGCCGAGGGCACGCCGTCGCTGAGCAGGATGATCTCCTCGACGCCGGGGCGCTCGAGCGCGGCCTGGAGCGCGGCGTGGGCGTCGGTGCCGCCGGTGAAGACCAGCGCCCGCAGGGTCTCGGCGAGCTCTTCCAAGCGCTTCGGCCGCGGGGCCTCGAAGCCGCCCTTGCCCTTGCGGCTGACTGGGGTGGGGGCGGCGGCGTAAGGCAGGACCTCGTAGCTGACGGTCGGCGGCAGCGCCCGCAGCGTCACGAGCAGCTCCTCGACGGCGCGCTGGCCGCGGGTCCACTGGGTCTGCTCGGCGAGCTGGCCGGTCATCGAGCCGGAGGCGTCGAGCAGGAAGACGACGCGCTCGGCGGTGATCGGGATGCCGAGGTACTCGGGCAACGGCTCTTCCTCGCCGGCGTCGGGGCGGCGGAAGTCGCTGCCCTCGAGCTTGTGCTTCACCAGCAGGTAGCGCCACTGCTCGACGTCGGTGCCGGCGCGGTAGCCGCTGAGGGCGCGCAGCGTGGCGATGGTCTCGCGCTGGGCGCGGCCGTGGCGGTCGCGCACCTGCGCGATCAGCTGCGGCGCCGCCTGCTCGAGCGCCTGCTGGTCGCGGATCACCCGCAGCACCTCGTAGTAGAGCGGCCCGCGCGCGGTGGCGAGGCGGCGGATGGCTTCGACCCGGCCGAGCATTGGCTCGCGCTGCTCGAGCGCGCGCAGGGCGGCGACCCGGGCCTCGAAGGGGCGGTTCGGGTCCTTCAGGACCTCGCGGGCGAAGGCGACCCCGCCCTCGGCGTCGTGCAGCACGATGGCCCAGACCGCCTCGGCCTGCACCAGCGGCTTGCGGTAGTGGAGCAGGTGGCGCAGCTCCGGCAGCGCCTCGGGGCCGCAGTTGCCCAGGCAGCGGGCCCACTCCGACAGCCAGTCCGGTCGGATCTTGTGGCGGATGCGCTTGACCTCGTCGAGCGTCAGGGCGTGGTCGAGCAGGGCCAGCTCGTCGAGGGCGGCGCGGCGGGCCTCGGCCTTGGCGCCGGCGGCGCTGAACTCGGCCAGGAGGTCGCGGGTGGTGGCGCGGCCGGCGGGCACCGGCAGCTTCGGCAGGGCGTCGCCGCCGGGCGTGATCGCCAGCGCGGGCGGCACCTCCTCGCCGGGGCCGACGTAATTGCCGCCGTGGGGCAGAGCGGGGGCGGCGAATAGCAGGAAGAGCAGGGGGCTCACGATCGAGCCTAGACAGCCCTTTCGCCGCGGTATCGCGGATTTACATTGGGGCCATGAAGATCCAGATCACCTACTGCGTGGAGTGAAACTTCCTGCCCTACGCGACCAGTTTGGCCGCGGAACTGAAGGAGAGCTTCGGCGTCGACGTCGTCCTGATCGAAGGCGGCGGCGGTGACTTCGAGGTCAAGGTCGACGACGAGGTGGTGTGGGACAAGCTCCGCCTGCAGCCACGATTCCCGGATCAGGGGGAGGTGACGGAGATCATTCGGGGGCGGTGACGGTGACCCCGCCCGAAGGCTGCTTCCCGTCCTCCACCAGCCGCATCTTCATCCACTTGCCGCCCGCCCAGCGGCGGCCGAAGATCAGCGCGCCGAGGTAGATCTCGGCGGACCACATCCACCAGACGGTGGTCAGGCCGCCCTTGATCCAGAACACCGCCGCCGCCGCCAGCGGCGCGCTCATCAGCCAGGAGCAGGCGATGCCGACCCACATGACCCACTTGTGGTCGCCGGCCGCCCGCAGGGCGAAGCGGTAGCAGATCTGATAGCTGTCGCCGATCTGCCACGCCGCCGCCACCGCCAGGACTGCGGCGCCGACGCGGATCGCCTCGGCCTGGGTCTCCGGGTCGTCGTTGTGAAGGAACTGGCCCATGATCCAGTCCCCGAAGATCAGGAAGATCAACCCCATGCCGGCCATCACCGGCAGCGAGAGTTGGAGCATGCTGCGGTAGCTGCGGCGCACCGCCTCCCAATCGAGCGAGCCGACGTAGCGGCCGACCAGCACCGAGCCTCCGTCGGCGATCGCCACCGCCGACATGAAGCTGAAGTGCAGCACCTGGATCGCGGCGTGGTGGGCGGCCATCGCCACCGTGCTCAGGTAGCTGATGAACCAGGTGATCAGGGTGTAGCTGCCGACCTCGATGGTGAACTGCACGCCGCCGTAGAAGCCGACGGTGATCACGCGCCAGAAGTGGCCGAGGTGGAAGCGGTAGGGCTCCCAGCTCGCGGGCTTCCAGCGCTTGCTCGGCTTGGCGAAGGCCAGCATCAGGACCAGCGAGAACAGGTCCGACAGGCCGGTGCCGACCGCCGCGCCGACCACGCCCATCTCCGGCATGCCGAACTTGCCGAAGATCAGGGCGTAGTTGAACAGCACGTTGAGCGGCTGCGAGATCAGGTCGGCCGCCATGGGCAGGCGGGTGCGGCCGGTCGAGCGCAGGTACTCGGCCACCGACAGCGACAGCAGCATCGCCCCCGACCAGTAGAGCCGGGAATTGAAGTAGGCGGTGCCCTCGCTGAGGGCGGCGTTGCTGAGCTTGGTGCCGCCGGCGAAGGCGCCGAAGACCGAGCCGCCGAAGGCGCCGAGCAGCACGCAGACGCCGGCGAAGCCGATCGCGGCGTAGAAGGCGTGCACCCCGTAGGCGTAGGAGGTGGTCTTGTCGCCGGCGCCCAGGTACTGGCTGACCAGCGACTTCTGGCTGCGCAAGACGCCCATGCCGAAGCACAGGGCGTTGAAGGCCAGCACCATCGCTAGGCCGACGCCGGCCATGGCGTCGGTGCCCAGTTCTCCCACCATGCGGGTGTCGACGACACCCTTGGCGGTGACCGAGATCATCGAGACCCAGATGGGCCAGGCGAGGGCGGCGACCTCGCGCTTCGATCCCGGGAGCGGAGAGGCGGGGGAAGGCATGGCAGGGCGAACCTGCCAGTATGCCGCGGCGGAGGGTCAGCCGAGCAGCCGTTCCAGCAGGAGGGCGAGCGGGAACAGCGAGATCAGCGCCGTCTCCCGCCAGCCGATCCGCTTCGCCGGCAGCGGCTTCCAGTCCGGAGCCCACGGCTCGCCCAGCCCGATCACCACCGCCAGCGCCAGCGGCACCGAGATGCCGCCGGAGCCGAACAGGGCGAGGACGACCAGGCCTCCCGCCACTCCGCTCCAGCGCGCCAGCTTGCGTTGGCGCGGCTGCAGGTGCGCCCGGGTGCGGAAGCTGGCGTGCATCACGTGCAGCGCGAACACCGCGGAGAGCGCGAACATCGGCCAGGCGATCGGGCAGCCGGTGGTGAGCGACACCGCCGGCAGCACCAGGCTCAGGCTGACCATGCAGAAGATCTCGAAGGCGCGCCGGTAGCGCGGCGTGCGCCCCAGCCACCAGGCCAGCAGGCCGAGGAAGGGCGCCGTGCCGCCGATCCAGAGCAGCCGCATGATGCCGACGTCGGCGACCGCGATCAGGCCGGAGACGAAGCCGAAGACGGCGTAGATGATCCCCATGCGCAGGGCGACGGGGTGCTTCTCCGGGTCCTTCAGGCCGCACAGCAGCCGGTCGACGGCGCAGAAGCCGAAGACGGCGGACAGCGACAGCGCCAAGGTGCCGGCGCCGGCTTCTTCGCCGCCGGAGAGCACGCCCAGCAGGATGGCCGTGGCCAGGATCAGCCAGGCGCCGTGGGCGGTCGGGACGAGTGAGTCCTTCATGGTGGTGACGGCCTCGGGACGGGTTTTAGCACTAAGTCGCGGCAGGCGCGATGGCAAGGTCGTTCCCGGGGTGTGCGGATCTGAACTCTGCGTGGATTCGGGTTGCGAATTCGGCCCCGATCGGGGGCCCTCGCGATGGCCCCGAAATTGCCAGAAAAGCCTGACGCATTCCTGCCGGGACGGCAAGGGATGAACCATGGAGCGCGCCGATTTCAATCCGCCGAGCGCCGAGGAGCTGCTCCTCGAGCTGGGCTGGCTGTGTCAGCTGGCCAGGGCGCTGGTTCGGGACGCCCACGCCGCGGAGGACCTGGTCCAGGACACCGTGGCGGCGGCGCTGGAGAAGCCGCCGCGGAGGGACGGCGGACGGGAGCTGCGGCCGTGGCTCGCGGCCGTCGCGCGGAATTTGGCGGTGCTCCGGCACCGAAGCGCGACGCGCCGGGTCCGCCGCGAACGGAACGCCGAGGTTCGGGAGCAGGCCACGCCGCCGGTAGAGCTGGAGCAGGCCGAGCGCTTCCGGCAGCTCGCCGAGGCCATCGTCCGGTTGCCCGGACCGTTCAAGGAAGTCGTGATCCTGTGCTTCTACGAGGGGCTGTCGGTGCGCGAAGCGGCGAAGCGTCTGGAGCTGCCCCTCGATACCGTTCGTACTCGCCGCAGCCGCGCCGTGCGGGCCCTGCGGGAGGACTTCCGGCGACGCCACGGTTTCGGCGCCCTGCTGGCCCTGGCGGGTCAGCTGCCGACGGCCGCCCCCGCAGGAATCCTCGTCGCTTCGATGACCTCGATCGTGGCACCTCTCGCGCTGGCGGCGGTGGTCGCCCTCGCTTGGTGGGCGATGCCAGCGTCGCGCGGCGAGGAACACGCAGCGACGCCGTCTTCGCTGGATGCAGCCACCTCGGCCGCGCGGAAGAGCGGTAGCCTTCAGCCGGCATCGCCCGCCGCCCCGCTCGACGCCGCCCGTCGGCCGCTGGACCCTGTCCAGGAAGCCGGCGCGGAGCTGCGAGTGCGATTCCTCGAACCCGATGGGCGGACACCTGTCCCCGGTGCCACGGTTTGGGCTTCATGGGACGACTGGTTCCGCGCCGGGGAGCTCCGGATGACGAGCACCCGAGCCGTGACGGATGCGGAAGGCCGATGCACTCTTTCGGTGGCTCCGCAAGTCGCCGTGTTCCTCCGCTCCGCGCGCCTCGAGGAGCAGCCGGGTACCGCCCATGGTTGGCCGGAAGACATGCGAGAGACCTGGCTGGCGGAGGGGGAGAGCCGCGAGATCGAGTTGGTGGCCCGCGAGGCGGCGATCGTCGAGGGCTGGGTCTGGGACCTGGAGGACCGCCTCGTCCCGGGGGCCGAAGTCCTGGCTTGGGAGGCCGATCCCTACTCCGGGTCGCCGCCGGCCCTGAAGACCCGCGCCGACGCGCGTGGGCGTTTCCGCTTGGAGGGCGTCGGCGCCTCCGTCCTCCTCACCGCCCGGAGCGGTGAGCTCGGTCCCCAGCGCTGGGTCAGCCTGCGTCTCGCGCCGGGCGCTTCGGAGAGCCGGGTTCCCCTCCGGATCGGGCCCGTCCGTTCCCTGAACGTGGTCGTCCGGGACCAGAGTGGTCGGCCAGTCCCGGAGGCCGAGGTCCGCTGCGGCAGGACCTCGATGCCGACCCCGGACGCAGTCCTCGTCCGGGAGGGCCAAGACCTGTTCTTCTCCGCCCACACGGACGCGGAGGGGGCGGTCCGCATTCCCTCCCTGCCTCAGCTCGCCACCCCACTCCAAGTCCGGAAGGCCGGCTACGCGCCTCAGGCGGTCGAGGTGGATCCGGTCTCGCGACGCCTCGCCGTCACCCTGCGCGGATTGTCCAAGATCATGGGCCGCGTCCTCGGCCCCAGCGGACGGCCGATCGCGGGCGCGAGGGTCACCTTCTTCGTGGAAGTCCGCTCCGATCCCGCTGGACGTTTCGAGGTGCCCATCCCGGCTTCGGAGCCCGTGCTCCCGGGCGGGCACCGGGTCAAGGTTCAGGCCCCCGGCTACGAGGCCTGTCTGGCGCCATTGCCGAAGGAGGGCGATCCGGAGGAGTTCGTCATCCGACTCCGTCCGGGCGGCGCCTTGGCCGGCGCTTTGGTCGACGATGGAGGTGCGCCCGTCATCGGCGCCATCCTGCTGGTGGAGCGGTGGCCGTGGCTGCTCGAGGAGGATCCGCTGCCGGATGGCTTGTTCGGTTTCCAGACGTCCCGGAACTGGATCCACGAGGTGTTCTCCTTTCCCGCATGGCGAACCGACCGCCAAGGTCGCTTCCGGATCGAAAGCCTGGCCCTCGACCGCTACCGCCTTCGCTTCTACGAGCCGCGCACCGGCCGTCTGCTGGCGTTGGTCGAGCGTCGACCTGGCGGCGGGGAGGGAGCTGTCGAGGCCGGGGAGGGCTTGGCGGGCCTGCTTCGATTGGAGGGCACGGTTCGGGAGTGGGGAACCGGCAAGCCACTGGCCTTCGCCAACGCCGGCTCAGTCGACATCCTCTTCGAGGGCAGTCCGAGCCCACGAAGCGACCAAGCCGGCCGCTTCCAGCTCGCTGGCTTGCGCTCCGGCGAGCAGGAGATCCGCCTGCGGCGGAGGGGCTACCGCGACGCGGAAAGGACCCTCAGACTGTCAGGCTCCGGCCTCCACCGGCAGGACTTCGAGCTCCTGCCGAACTTCGCGGGCGTGGTCCGCGTCCTCGACGCCGGCGGAGCGCCGGTGACCTCTGCGATGATCCGGGTGCACGGCCCACAGGGTGAACTCCTGTGGCTCAGGCAGGGGAACCGGGGCATGACGCGCCTTGAAGTCGCCAAGCCGGAGGGCGCCGAGGTCGACGACCTGCCGCGCACCCCCGCGACGGTCAAGGTCGAACTCGAGAGTGGCGAGGACTTCGAACTCGAGGTGGACTGGTCAGCGCCCCCGGCTGATGGCCAAATCCTGCTGGCCTTGCCGTGGATGGCTGCCCGCGGCTGACCTTCGCTCCGCGAGAGCTGGTTGGTCCAGGCGGGGCTCGCCGCCCTGCCGAGTCCACTCGCTGCCCTACCGCGGCGCCACCCAGCGAAGCCGGCCGATGCGCTGGCGCCAGAATTCCGCGAACCAGATGTCATTCGTCACCGGGTCGATGGCGATGCCCGCGGCGCTCGGGGCGTCGTCCGGGTCGTACCCGGCCAGCGAGGGCAGCAGCACCACGGCGCTGGAGTCGGCGGTGACGAAGCCCAGGGTCGCGGTCGAGTCGAGCTGGTCCTTGCCGGTGTGCTGGGTGAACCACAGCCGGCCGACCGGGTCGTAGGCGATGGAGTGCAGCTGGTGGTGCTCGAGGTCGACCCCGGGCACGACCACCTCCTCGATGCAGGGGTTGCGGTCCTGGGCGTTCAGGCTCAGGCATGCCGGGTCGCCGAGTCGGCTGATCCGGAAGCGCCCCAGCGTGCTGTCGAAGAACTCGTTGAAGACGATGTCGTCGTTCGGCCCGAGCAGGATCTGCCACGGCCCCGAGCCGACCACCCACACCGGCGGCGCGGTGCCGATCGCCGGCGGCAGCGGGTACTCCTCGATCACCCCGGTCTCGGGCTCGAGCCGGCCGAGGGCGTTGCCCCAATAGGCGGTGTACCAGACATCGCCGCTCGGGTGCACCAAGAGGTGCGCCGGCTGGGCGGTCGGGTTCGGCAGCTCGAAGACCTGCCAGCAGTCGTCGGTCGGCGAGCCCGGGGCGCACACGTGATGGTTGATCGAGACGTTGAAGGCGAAGTGGTTGTTCCACGGCGCCCGTTCGGGATCGAAGCTGGCGATCTTGGCGCCGGAGTCGAGGCCGCCGTTGGTCACCCACATCCGGCCGCGCGGCTCGTCCCAGGCTAGGCCGATGGCCTCGTTCCAGTCGCCGGGCACGTTGTAGACCTTGTAGGCGCTGTTGGCCGGCGCCGCCGGGTCGAAGCAGACGATGCGGCTGTGGTTGGGGTGCGCCCCCGAGTACAGGTAACCGCCGCCCTGGCTGAACCACACCCGCCCGCGCGGGTCGACCAGGATGTCCTCGCCCAGCGAGCTCATCTGAGTGCGCTTGTCGGTGAAGATCGTCGATGCGAAGGGCCCCGGGTCCGCCGGCTTCGGGATCGGCATGCCGACCACCGCGCCGATCACCGGGTCGAGCATCTGGAACTCGAGGTGGAACTCCTGGTTGACCCACACCCGATGGTCCGGGCCGACCGTGATCGCCAGCGGCGAAGCGTTGGTGCCCGGCGTCGGCGGGATGTCGTACCAGGCGTACTCGAAGACGTCGACCGGCAGCCAGGCGGTTGCCCCGCCCGACGTGTGCAGGCGCAGCTCGCCGCTGGTGGCGTCAGCGGGCAACGCGATCCGCAGCAGGTCGTCGCGCCACTCCAGCACTGCCGGGTCGGTTGCCGGCACCTGCAGCGTGGCGTTGCCGCTGCGCAGCTCCAGGAAGCTGGATGCCCCCGGCAGGCCGAAGCCGCTGCCCGCCAGCTCCAGCGGCGCGCCGGCGATCCCCGCCGACTCGGGCAGGTCGAAGGCCGGCGCCTGGGCGGCGGCGGGCGTCGCCAGGGCGGCGCAGATCAGGAGCGGGAGCGGTCTCATGGAGCTCAAGGCAAGATCGGGACCTCGAAGGTGAAGGCGGCGACGCCGTGGGCGTTGCGGATCCACGGCCCGGCGCCGGCCTGGCCGATGAAGGCGACCTTGGTCGCGGCGGTCGGCCCGGACAGCTGCAGCAGGATGCGGCCGGGCGAGGCCGTGGCGGCGAGCACGGTCTCGGGCACGCTCCAGCGCAGCTTGATCCGGTTCTCGATGCCGGGGTCGAGGACCAGCGTCTGGCCCGGGTCGCGGAAGACCAGCTCGATCTGGTCCCGGGCGGCGTTGGCGAAGCGCGCCTCGAGCAGGTTCGGCGGCGCCGCGTGGCGCGGAAGCTGCTCGCCGTAGAGCCGGGCGGCCATCGCCGCGGCCATCCAGTCGCCCATCTGCCGGTAGCCGGCGTAGTAGAAGTGGCAGGCGTCGTGCTCGTCGATGCCGGCGGTCGGAAGCGCGGTCAGGTCGTCGAAGAGGTCGGGGAACTGCCGCTGGACCTCGCGGATGTCCATGTCGGGCACGGCGCAGCCCTTGCGGATCTGGAACACGAAGATCTGCTCCAGGGCCGGGAAGTCGGCCAGCCAGTCGTCGCGCAGGTCGCGGAACTTCCCGTGATAGTAGACCGGGTCGTTGGCGCCGTCGGATTCGCCCTGGTGCCAGAGCATCGCCCGCACCCGCTGGTCGATGCCGGCCGCGCGGGCGCGGAACAGCAGCCGACCGTAGATCGAGCTCAGGTCCTCGGGGTCGGCGTCGTTGCGCTGGTGGGCGAAGATGATGGTGCCGCCGACCGCGCCGTTGAGCAGCGCCACCGGCACCTGATAGCGGTCGACCAGGAGCTGCGCCGCCCGCAGCCCCCAGGCGCCGACGCTGCCGGGCGCGTACGTGCTCTCGCCGTCGGCCAGGTTCCAATCCAGGTCCGCCGCCACCGCGGAGCCGCTCAGCGCGGCGGTGCCGAAGGAGCGGATCCAGCGCGACTGCGACTGGTTGGCGAGGTTCTCGTTGTGGTAGTCGCTGGCGACGGCGTTGGACTGGCCGTTGATCAGGTAGGCGTCGCCGCAAGCCACGAAGTCGGTGTAGGCGACTTGGATGTTGGTGCCGCCGCCCTCCAGCCGCAGCTCGAAGGCGTAGTCGTGCAGTCCGGCGGCGATGCTGGGCGCGAAGGCGAAGGGGGCGACCGCGCCGGCGTAGCTGAGGTCGAGGCTGTGGCTGGACCAGGCCGCGCCATCCTGGGTCACGATCAGGTGGACCCGGCTCATGCCCGGCGCCGTCACCTCGCCGGCGACGGCCACGGCCGCCTGCCCGGTGGCCAGGTCGCGCGGGTAGAGCTGGCCGGTGGCCGGACCCTGGTGCAGCGTCACCTGCGCCGCGATCGGCGCGGCCAGCAGCGGCAGCAGCAGCGGGAGGAGGAGGAGGGGAAGGAGCGGGGAGCGGCGCAAGGTTCAGGGCTGGATCGGGAGCTGGAAGGAGAGCAGGCCGACGCCGTAGGAGTTGGTGATCCAGGGGCCGGGTCCGCTGTGGCCGCGGTAGGCGACGTGGGCGGCGGCGGTCGGCCCGGTCAGCTGCAGCAGCAGGTCGGGGCCGTCGAGCGTGACGCCGATCACCCGCTCCGGGGCGTCGAGGGCGAAGTGGCGGTAGGCGAGGTGGTCGACCGTCAGCGCCTGGTGGGGGTCGCGCCCGGTCACCCGGATCTCGTCCCGCACCGGCGAGGTGAACTGCGCCCCCCAGACGTTCGGCGCCTCGACGGCGTTGGCCGACGGCTCGAGGTAGAGGTCGCGCGCGACGAGCCGAGTGATGCGGTCGCCGAGCTCGCGGTAGCCCGCGTAGGCGTAGTGGCAGCCGTCGTGGCCCGGCGCGGCGTTGGTGGACATCACCGTGACGTCGGCGAACCAGTCGGCGAGCTGGCGCTGCGACTCGCGGATCTCGAGGTCGGCGACGCCGCAGCCCTCGCGCACCTGGAACAGGTAGATGCGCTCGAGCGCGGGGTAGTCCTCGAGCCAGTCGCGGCGCAGCATCTGGAACTGGCGGAAGTAGTCGTATCCGGACAGGCTGCCGTTGGCCTCGCCCTGGTACCAGATCAGGGCCCGGGCGCGCTCGGCCAGGCCGGCGCCGCGGGCGCGGTAGAGCAGCCGGCCGTAGATCGTGTCGGGATTGGCCGGCGCCGCGTCGTCGCGCTGGTGCCACTGGATCGGGGTGGCGCCGAGGGCGCCGTTCAGGATCGCCACCGGCACGCCGTAGCGGTCGACCAGCAGCTTGCCCATGCGCAGCCCCCAGGCGCCGACGGTGCCCTTGTCGGTCTGCCCCTCGCCGTCGGCGGCGTACCAGGTCCGGTTGACGGTGGCGGCGCCGGAGCTGGCCTTGGCCGTGCCGTAGCTGCGCACCCACGCGCTCTGCATGTGGTTGGCGAGCGCCTCGCCGTGGGCGTCGCCGGCGACCGCGTTCGACTGCCCTTGGATCAGGAAGGCGTCGCCGCAGACGACGTCGCGGGCGACGCCGACCTCCTCGTAGCTGAAGGGCCCGGTGAGCCGCAAGCGGAAGCGGTAGCGGTGCAGGCCGGCCTCGATCGGCACCTCGAAGGCGAAGCCGGCGACGCCGTTGACGTACACCAGGTTCACGCTCTCGAGGGTCCAGATGGCGCCGTCCTGCGTCACCAGCAACGACGCCGAGGAGTAGGCCGGGTCGGACGCCTCGCCGGCGAGGCGCACCACCGCCTCGTTGGTCACCAGATCACGCGGGTAGAGCTGGCCAGTGACCGGTCCGTCGGTCATCTTGACTTGCCCGGCGAGGGGCGCGGCCAGCGCGAGGAGCGGGATGAGGGCGCGGATCATGCCACCTGAAATGGTATTCCAGGATCGGATTCCCCGCTCGGGTCACGCCCACCGCGCGGGGGCGGCCCGGGCCGGCGGCGGGGCGGGGCCGCGGCGCCTAGAATCCGGCGTGGCCGACGGTCCGACCCTGCTGGTGGACACCTCCTTCCTGGGGGACGTCCTGTGCGCCGAACCGCTGGTGCGGGCGGCCGCAGCGCGCTGGCCCGAGGCGCCGGTCGACTTCCTGGCCGGCCCCGGCGGCGCCCAGATGCTGGAGGGCCATCCGCAGCTCCGCGAGGTCCTGGTCTTCGACAAGCGCGGCGGGGACCGCGGTCTCAGGGGATTGAGACGGCTCGCCGGGCGCCTGCGCCAACGCGGCTATGCCCGGGCGGTCTGCTCGCACCGCTCCTGGCGCACCGCTGCCCTGCTGCGCTGGGCCGGGATCCCCGACCGGACCGGCTTCGACAACGCCTCGGCGGCCTGGCTCTATTCCCGCAAAATCAAGTATCAAAAGGATTTGCACGAGGTGCAGCGGAACCTGGAGTTGCTCGGGGGCGGACCCTGGGAGCGCCCGCGCATGTTCCCGGGCGAGGCTGAGCGGACCCGGGCGGCCGAACTGAGTCCCGCCGGTCCCTTCGTCGCCGTGGCGCCGGGGTCGATCTGGGCCACCAAGCGCTGGCCGGAGGAGCACTTCGCCGCCGTGGTGCGGGCGCTGACCGCCGAAGACGGCCTCGCCGTGGTCCTGCTCGGCGGTCCCGACGACCAGGAGCTCTGCGCCCGGATCGCCGAGGAGGCCTCCCGGGGCGGGGGAGCCGGCGGCTCGGGCCGGGTCCACGACCTCAGCGGCCGCACCAGCTTGCGCGAGAGTTACGCCCTGCTCGAGGCCGCCGCCACGCTGCTCAGCAACGACTCGGCGCCGATGCACCTGGGCGTCGCGGCGGCGATCCCGGTGGTCGCGGTCTACTGCAGCACCGTGCCGGGCTTCGGATTCGCGCCGCGCGGCGAGCGCGACCTGGTGCTGGAGGTCGACGGCCTCGCCTGCAGGCCCTGCGGGATCCATGGCCACGCCGCTTGCCCGGAAAAACATTTCCGCTGCGGAATAGAACTGGCTCCGGCCGCGGTCCTGGAAGCAATCCGCGAGCGGGTCAGGACTTAGATTGATCCGCGCTCGGAGTCTCCCCGGTTATCCACAAGTTCTCCGCCGGTCCTCCACAAGCCCTTGTGGTGGTGGCGCGATTGACCACGAAAGAAAGGGTTTTCCGTCGATTGATTCGGCCCGGTTTCCTGGCTATTGTCGGTGCCGTTCGACCGGTCATCCGCACAGTGCGGATCTCCCCGGCCGGTGATCCCCCCAACCGTTTTTTCCCTGTCCAATTAGCCCGCATGGGAGGGCCTCGATGGAGCCTCAAGGCGAAGTGAGCAAGGCAGTCCGCCGCCGCCAGAACCAGAACAAGCAAGAGCGCCTGAGTTGCGCCACGGACCCCCGGCCGATGCCTTCGGACCTCCCCGAACCGAAGCTCACCGAGAACGCCGTCAAGGTCCTGCAGAACCGTTACCTGAAGAAGGACAAGGTCTCCGGCGAGGTCATCGAGGACCCCCAGGCCATGTTCTGGCGCGTCGCCGCCGCCGTGGCCGCGCCCGAGTTCGAGAAGTCCGAGGAGCTCGGCCTGCGCTGGGCGCGCCGCTACTACGAGCTGATGGCGAACAACGTGTTCGTCCCGAACTCGCCCACCCTGATGAACGCCGGCCGCGAGATGGGCATGCTGTCGGCCTGCTTCGTGCTCCCCGTCGAGGACTCGATCGAGTCCATCTTCACGACTTTGAAGCATGTTGCATTGATCCAGAAGGCCGGCGGCGGCACCGGCTTCAGCTTCAGCCGGCTGCGCCCCGACGGCGACATCGTCAGCACCTCGGGCGGCATGACCAGCGGCCCGCTGTCCTTCATCGACGCCTACTCGGCCGGCACCGACGCCATCCAGCAGGGCGCCTTCCGCCGGGGGGCCAACATGGGGGTCTTGCGCTGCGACCACCCGGACGTGGTCGAGTTCGTCTGCGCCAAGGACGACCTCAGCCGCTGGACCAACTACAACGTCTCGGTCGCGGTCACCAACGAGTGGATGCAGTCGGTGGTCGACAAGCCGGACGAGCGCATGGTCGCGGTCAACCCGCGCGACGGCCGCAAGGCCTGGCTGAAGAAGGTCGACAACCCGCGCCGCGCCTCGGCCGCCGACTACGAGGCCTTCGCCGCCGGCGAGGCCGCCGAAGGCGCCGAGTACTGGAGCTACGGCGAGGTCATGGACCGCATGGTCAACTTCGCCTGGAAGAACGGCGAGCCCGGCATGCTGTTCCTCGACCGCGCCAACGAGGACAACATGCTGCCGAACCTCGGCGAGCTGGAGTCCACGAATCCCTGCGGCGAACAGTGGTTGCTGCCCTACAGCTCCTGCAACCTGGGTTCGATCAACCTCGGCCGCTTCCACAAGAGCGGCGCCGCCGAGGCCGCGCCCTGGGAAGAGCGGGTCGACTGGGAGGCCTTCGACGACGTCGTGCACGACACCGTGCGCTTCCTCGACGACGTGGTCTCGATCAACCGCTTCCCGATCCAGGAGATCCGCGACCAGGCCGAGCTCGAGCGCCGCATCGGCCTCGGCGTCATGGGTTACGCCGACCTGCTCTACAAGCTCGGCGTGCGCTACGGCTCGGAGAAGAGCTACGAGGTCGGCCGCGTCATCGGCAAGCGCCTGCGCGACCAGGCGATCGCCGCCTCCGAGGCGCTGGTCGCCGAGGACGGCCGCGCGCCCTACGGCGCCTGGGAGGGCTCGACGCCGCAGACCGAGGGCAAGGCCCCGCGCCGCAACTCGCACCTGACGACGGTGGCGCCGACCGGCACGATCTCGATCATCGCCGGCTGCTCCGGCGGCATCGAGCCGCTGTTCTCGCTGGCCTTCCAGCGCCAGGTCATGAAGGACGTGGACGGCAAGCCGGTGGTCATGAAGGAGGTCAACCCGGCCTTCCGCAAGGCCATGGACAAGGCCGGCGTCGGCCCGGCCAAGGTCGAGGAGGTCGTCGACCTGGCGCTCGCCGAGGGCACCATCGAGCACACCGACCTGCCCGAGGAGCTGAAGAAGGTCTTCGTCACCGCCCACGACGTCGTGCCCGAAGAGCACATCATGATGCAGGCGGCGTGGCAGGAGAACATCGACAACGCGGTGTCGAAGACCATCAACCTGCCGCACGAGTGCAGCGTCGACGACGTCCGCACCGCCTACTTGCTGGCGTGGCGCGAGGGCTGCAAGGGCGTCACCGTCTACCGCGACGGCTGCCGCGAGATGCAGCCGATGGCGCTGAAGAAGGAGGAGAAGAAGGCCGCCGCCGAGCCGGTGGTCGAGGACCCGCGGCTGCGCGAGATCGCGCCGATGCGGCTGCCCGAGATCATGCCCTGCGTGCGCGTGCGGCAGATGACTCCCTTCGGCAACGTCCACGTCAAGATCTCGGTCGACCCGCAGGTCGACCGCGAGATGGAGGTCTTCGCCCAGCTCGGCAAGGGCGGCGACGTCGCCAACTCCGACCTCGAGGCGATCTGCCGCATGATCAGCCTGTTCCTGCGCTGCGGCGGCCGGCTCGAGATGTCGCTGCAGCAGCTCGAGGGCATCGGCAGCTCGCTGACCGTGCCGTCCAAGGACGGCCGCATCATGTCCTTGGCCGACGGCCTGGCCAAGGCGATCCGCAAGTACCTGTGGACCAAGAAGGAGCACGGTCTCAAGGCCATCTTGCTCGGCGAAGTCGAGCCGACGGCCGTGGTCCTCGGGAGCGGCGGCGCCGCCCCCGCGAAACCGACCGGCCCCGGCAGCAAGCTCGGGACCGGCACCGGCGGCGCCTTCAAGGTCAAGTGCCCGGCCTGCGAGGGTGTGCTCACCTTCGAAGAAGGGTGCTGCAAGTGCTACGGCTGCGGCTACAGCCAGTGCTGAGTCGCGTCGTCTCTTCCTCCTGAGGTTCTGGGCGGGGGCTGGTCAAACAGTCCCCGCCTTCTTCTCAGGCCATCAGCGCTCGCGTGCGCTCGACCGCCCGTTGCAGCAGCTTGCGGGTGGCGTCGGGCCGGAGGTCGAGCTCCTCGGCGATCTCCTGGGTGGTGCTCCCGCGCAGCTGGAGCGAGAGCGCGCGGCGGTCGCGTGGCGGCAGCTTCAGCAGCGCCGCGAGCAGGCGCTCGCGGTCTTCCCGGCCGCCGGCGCGGGAGGCCGGCCCGGCGGGGCCGTCGAGCGGGAGCAGCTCACCCAGGTCCGCTTCGGCGCGCTGGTCCTCGCGCCGCCGGCCTGCCTCCAGGCCGCGTGCGTGGTCGGACGCCTTCCACTTCAGCCTCTGGGAGAGGTAGGAGAGGAATTCCCCGCGGGTGCGGTACTCGATCTGCGCCAGGTCCTGCCACAGGCCGCCGAGCACGGACTGGACCAGGTCGCCGGTGTCGAGGAAGCGGCGCAAGGACGGCCGGAGCTGCAGGTGGCCGAGCCGGGACATCGTCGCCAGGAAGGGCGCCAGGAACTCGTCGGCGAGCACCCGGTCCGTCTTCGCCAACTCGAAGGCCACGCCCATCACGGCGTCCTCCTCGTCGCGGCCTGCGGCGAGCCGCTGCCGGATCGCCGCGAGGTTCTCCGGCCGGGCCAAGGCGGCGCCGCCGGCCGGGCCGAGCTGCTCGGCAGCCACCGCGGCCACCTGCGCGGCCAAGGTGGCCGCGTCCGGATCGGATCGGCGGGGTCCAGGCACGGGGGGCGGCAGGGGCGGCAGCGGCGCCGCCGCCCCATGATCGCGGATTCCAGGCCAGCCGGCGCGGAATCCGCTCGAGCTCGCAGGCTCAGGAAGCACGACGCAGGCCCAGGGCTTCGCCTTCCGCCGGGCGGCACGGCTTCGGGAAGGTGAGCAAGGCGCGGCGGCGGCGCTGCAGGATCCGGAAGCGCGCCAGCAGCCGCCGGACCCGGCCCTCGGCCTCCATGGCGGCGAGGACCTGCTCGCGGATCTGCTGGGCGATCACCGGCTCGAGGCGGTGGATCTGGCGCAGCTGGCGGGCGAAGGCCGGCGAGACCCGGATCGGCAGGAAGCCGATCGGGCGCGGCGCGGCGTGGATGGTGGGCAGGTCGGATCTCATGGTTCGCTCCGGGTTGGAGGGTGGAAACGGGACACCAGGGAAAAGGGAGCCCGGGCCGGGCGTGACGCGGTTCATAGGAATCCGTAAATAGCGGATCCGCTGGATTTCCTGTCCATTTCGGCCGGCCGCGGAGTCTGGATGGGTTGGACCCGCCCGCGCTGACTCAACCGCCACCCGTTGTTCCTTGCCATGTCCCGAAGCCGAACGGAGATCGCCTTCCAGGCCTACCGCCGCGCGAAGCAGGAAGACCCGGCCCTCGACCCGGAGGCCTTCCTAGAGCGCCAGCCGGGCTCCCAGCGCTGGCCGGTGCGACGCATGATCGAGGATCTCCAAGCCCTGGAGGTCGGCGCGGCGAGCCCTGCGCCCGCGTTCCAGCCCGGCCACCCGCTCGGCGGCTACACCCTGGTGCGGCCGCTGGGGGAGGGCGGCATGGGCACCGTCTGGCTGGCAGAGGAGGCGGCGTTGAAGCGGCGGGTGGCCCTCAAGCTGCTGAAGCCGGAGCTCAGCGCGTCGCCGCTCCTCTTGCACCGATTCCAGCGGGAAGCGGAGGCCGGCGGCCGGCTGAGCCACTCGGCCATCGTCCAGACCTACGCCGTCGGCGAGACCGCCGGGATCCACTGGATCGCCCAAGAGCGAGTCGCGGAAGGCGCCACGCTGGCGCACGCCATCGACCGGGACCGCCAGCGCCGCGGGCCGTCACGGGTCGATTACCGCGCGCTCGCTCGCGGCTTCCGGCGCATCGTCGACGCGCTCCAGCACGCCCACGAGCAAGGCGTCATCCACCGCGACCTGAAGCCGTCGAACATCCTGTTGACCGAGCGGGGCGAGCCCAAGGTGGCCGACTTCGGCCTGGCGAAGGTGCAGGACCAGCTGGGCCTGTCCCGCACCGGCGACCTGGCGGGCACTCCGTACTACATGAGCCCGGAGCAGGCCAGCGGCCAGCGCGCCCAGCTCGACCAGCGCAGCGACGTCTTCAGCCTCGGCGCCACCCTCTATGAGTGGCTGACCCTCCGGCGCCCCTTCGAGGGCGACACCTGCCAGCAGGTGATCCGGAAGATCCAGGCGGAGGACCCCGCCGAACCGCGCAAGCTCCGCTCCCGGGTGCCGCGCCCGCTGGCGCTGATCTGCATGAAGTGCCTGGAGAAGAACCCGGACCGCCGCTACGCCTCGATGGCGGAGCTCGGCGCGGACCTCGACCGCTTCCTCGGCGGCTCGCCGGTCCTGGCCCGGCCGCCGAGCCGGCTGCTGCGCGGCGCCAAGTGGGCGCGCCGTCACCCGGTGACCAGCGTCACCGGCGCCACCGTCGCCGCGGCGCTTGCCGTGATCACGACCTTGCTGGTCCAGGTCCAGGACCAGCGCGACGCCGCCGACCTCGCGGCGACCGCCGCCGAGACCGAAGCCCTGACCGCCGGCGAGACCCTGGACTTCCTGCTGGCGCTGTTCGAGGAGAGCGATCCGGCGCAGAACCGCGGCCGGCAGATGACCGTGCGCGAGCTCCTCGACCGGGGCGCCGAGCGCATCCGCGGCGACCTGGCCGGCCAGCCGGCGGTGCGCCTGCGGCTGCTCGACTCCATCGGCGGCGTCTATTGGGCGATGGGGGAGTTGGAGCGCGCCGAGCCGCTGCTGGCCGAGTCGGTCGCGCACACCGCCGAGCTCTACGGCGACGACCACCCCGAGACCCACGGTTCCCGCAACAACCTAGCCCTGCTCTATCACGACCTGGACCGGCTGGACGAGGCCGAGCCGCTCTACGTCCGGGCCCTCGACGGCTACCTGCGCCACTACGGCCCCGACCACGAGTTCAGCCTGACGGTGCGCAACAACCTGGCCTTGGTGCTGGACGCCCGCGGCGATCCGGCCGCGGCCGAGGCTCACCTCCTGGCCGTGCTCGAGGCCGACCGGCGCTTGCTCGGTGAGGACCACCCGATGACCCTGACGGCGATGAACAACCTAGCCGACCACTACCGCCGCCAGCGCCGGCTCGAGGAGGCGGAGCCGCTGATGCGCCAGGCCTGGCGGGGCCTCGCGGCGCAGCACGGCGCCGACTACCCCTACGCCCTGACCTCGCTCGACGGCCTGGGCGTCGTGCTGATGGAGCTCGGCCGGCTGGCGGAGGCCGAGGCCTGCCTGGTCGAGGCCCACGCGGGCCTGCGCCAGGTGCTGGGCGAGGAGCACGCCGACTTCCAGACCTCGGACAGCCACCTGGCCATCCTGCGGCGTGAGCAGGGCAGGTTCGACTCGGGCTTCAGCGACTGAGGCAGGCTTCGAGCGCGGCGCGGACGCGTTCGAGCTCGGCGTCGGTCTCGGTGCCGTCGAGGGAGATTCGGAGCACCGAGTTGCGCAGGGCCTCGGGGAAGTCCATCGCCGCGAGCACGGGCGACTCGCTGTGGCCGCCGTGGCTGCAGGCGCTGCCGCTGCCGACCAAGATGCCCTGGGTCTCGAGCTGGTGCAGCAGGGGCTCGGCGCGCGCGCCGGGGAAGGCGAGGGACAGGATCGAGCCCTGGACCTCGGCTTCGTCCTCGGGGCCGAGCACGACCAGGTCGGGCGCGACCTGGCGCAGCAGCGCGAGCAGCCGGGCGCGCCGGTCGAGGTAGCGGCGCGGGTCGGCGTCCATGCGCTCGCGCCGGACGCGGGCGGCGGCGGCGAAGGCGGCGGCGCCCATGACGTTCTCGGTGCCGGAGCGCAGGCCGCTCTCGTGGCCGCCGCCGACGAAGGCGGGCACCGGCTGCGGGCCGCCGTCGCGCAGCAAGAGGGCCGCGCAACCGCGCACGCCGCCGATCTTGTGGGCGGCCACGGCGATGGCGTCGGCGCCGAGCAGGCTCAGGGGCTCGGGGCGCTTGCCGGCGGCCTGCACGGCGTCGCAGTGGAAGGCGGCGTGCGGGGCCAGGGCGCGCGTCAGCGCCACCAGCTCGGGGACGGGGTTCATGCCGCCGACCTCGTTGTTGGCCCACATGACGCTGACGAGGGCGACGCCGGGGTCCAGCAGCGGCTGCAGGGCGGCGGGGCGGACCACGCCGCCTTGGTCGACCGGGATCTCGGCGACGGCGAAGCCCTCGGCTTCCAGGGCGAGGGCGGCATCGCGCGAGGCGGGGTGCTCGTTGGCGCCGATCAGGATCCGCGGCGCGCCGCTGGTCGCCCCCCGCGCCGCCTTCTTCTGCTGGCGCCGGGCCAAGCCCTGGATGCCGAGGTGGTCGCTCTCGGTGCCCGTGCCGGTGAAGACCACGCGGTAGCCGTCGGCCCCGAAGGCCGCTTTCAGCTCGCGCCGGGCCCGCTCCAGCTCGCGGGCGGCGTCGGCGCCGGCGGCGTGGGGGGAGCCGGGGTTGGCGAAGGCCTCGCGCGCGGTGCGGGTGAAGGCGTCCACCGCCTCCGGCAGCGGCGGCGCGGTGGCGGCGTGGTCGAGGTAGAGGGGCGCGTCCACGGCCAACATCATCCCAGACCCCTCGTAGAATCGGCCACTCATGCCGCCGGTCCTCTTCGCGCTCTCCCTGCTCCTTCCCGCCGTCGCCGCGCCCCAGCAAAGCCCCGAGGACGGCCGCGGCCAGGGCCTCTTCGACGCCGAATGGCACGCGGCGCGGCGCCAGGCGCTGATGGAGCGCGTGGAGGAGGGGGTGATCGTGCTGCGCGGCGCCGGCGAGTCGGACGACTACCGCGAGTTCCGCCAGGACAACAACTTCTGGTACTTCACCGGCGTCACCACCCCGGACGCGGCGCTGGTGCTGGTGCCGTCGACCGGCCTCGAGGTGCTGCTGGTGCCGCCGGCGAACCCCGGCGCCGAGCTGTGGAATGGCGACCTGATCGACCCCGAGGAGGCCGCGGCGCTGACCGGGATCGAGGACTGCCGCAGCGTCTCCACCAGCCGCAGCAGCGCGGGCGGGCTGGACGAGCTGCTGTCGGAGCTGTCGGAGGGGCACGACACCTTCCTGATCCAGGTCCAGCCGGCCGAGAACTGGATGATGAGCCGCGACTATCTGCAGTCCGCGGCGCGGGCCCGGGAGGCCGATCTCTTCGACGGCCGGTTGGGGCGCGGCGAGCGGCTGAAGGAGGTGATGGAGGAGCGCTACGGGGTCGAGGTCAAGGACCTGACCGTGATGCTGGACGCCATGCGCGTGGTCAAGACGCCCGAGGAGATCCAGGCGATGCGGCGGGCATGCGAGATCTCCGGCGCGGCGCACGTGGCGGCGATGGAGAAGACCGCCGCCGGGCTCTACGAGTGGCAGCTGGCGGCCGAGATGACGGGGGTGATGCTCGAGCAGGGGGCGAAGGGGCCGGCCTACGCGGCGATCGTCGGCAGCGGACCGACCGCTTGTGTCCTCCACTACAGCGCCAACACCAAGGCCCTGGAGAAGGGCGAGGTGGTGATGATCGACTACGGCGCCGAGTTCAACCACTACGTCGCCGACATCAGCCGCAGCTGGCCGGTCGGGCGGAAGTTCAGCGAGCGCCAGCGCGAGGTCTACGAGGCGGTCTACGCGGCCCAAGAGGCGGCCTTCGCCCAGTGCAAGCCCGGCAGCAACTTCATGCGCGTCAACCAGGCCGCCTTCCGCGCGCTGCGCGAGCGCGGCTTCGGCCGCAACTGCCCCCACGGCGTCAGCCACTGGCTCGGCATGGCCACTCACGACGTCGGCAACGCCATGGCGACCTTCGAACCCGGCATGGTCTTCACCGTCGAACCCGGCGTCTACCTGCCCGAGGAGGGCCTCGGCATCCGCATCGAGGACATCGTCGCCATCACCGAGGACGGCTACGAAATCCTCTCCGACAGCATCCCCCGCGACATCAAGGACGTGGAGAGGCTCCGAAGATAGGGGTCAGACATCGATTGAAAATAGACGTCGTACTCCTCTTAACAATCGATGTCTGACCCCTAAAGTGGGCGCATGAGGAGTTGGGGTGGGGCTTTCGTGCGGGTCTTGGCCGGGGCGGTCGCTCTGGGCTTGGTGCAGGGGCTGTTGCGGCTGCCCTTCGACGCCGAGGTGTTCGGCGCCGAGGTCCTGGGCGCCTGCGTCGCCGGCGCCTTGCTGGCGGGGCTGCTGGTGTGGCCGCCGGTGGTGCTGCTGGCGAAGCTGCGACAGCCGGCGCAGGCGCCGCGGAACGGCACGGCCTTCTGGATCGGCTGGGGCGTCGGCCTGGGGCCGCTGACCCACAACTTCCTGTTCCTGGACGGCGGCCCGCTGCTGCCGCGGCTGGCGGTGATCACCATCGTGCCGGCGCTGCTGTTCCTGGCCGCCCCGCGCCTCGGCGAGCGCCTCGACCCGCCGCGCCGGCTGGTCCAGGCCCTGCTGCTCGCCGCCGCCTTCGCCTACCCCGCCGGCCTGCTGCTCTTCCCCGGCCACCCGGACCTCGGCCCGCGCGGGCTGCCTCCGGCGGCGATCCCCGACCCCGCCGACCCGGCCGCCGTCGCCGCCGACGCCGCCCTCCACCTCGGCCCCGACCGGCCCGACGTCTACCTGATCTCGGTCGACACCCTGCGCGCCGACGCCATCCTCGACCCGGCCGCCGCCACGCCCACCCTCGACCGGCTGCGCGCCGAGGGCGCCTGGGCTCCCTACGCCCTCTCCAGCTCGAACCAGACCCTGCCCGGCCACGTCGGCATGCTCACCGGGACCGGCGCCGCCGCCCACGGCGTACGCAGCAACATCGGCCTGCTGCCGCCCGAGCTGCCGCTGCTCAGCGAGTCCTTCCGCGACCGCGGCTACCGCACCGCCGGCTTCGTCAGCAACGGCCTGCTGCGCGCCGCCGCCGGCTTCGGCCGCGGCTGGGAGCTCTACGACGACACCGCCGTCGCCCACGCCGGCTCGGCCCGCCTCTTCCTCGACCGCATCGACCGCCACACGGTGCTCGGTTGGCTGCTGCCGCAGCCCCTGCTCCGGGTCCTGATCGGCGGCACGGTCCTGCGCGACTTCGCCGCCCTCGAACGCGACAGCGCCACCCGCGGCTCGGGCGCCCGCATCACTGAGCGCGCCCTGCTCGGCCTCGAGCAGCTCTTCGCGTCGCCGCGCCCGGCCTTCGTCTTCGTCCACTACATGGACCCGCACACGCCCTACGGCGCGCCCGCCCCCTTCCGCGGCCGCCACACCGACGGCCTGGAGCTGCCCGCGCGCTACGCCCTCGACCGCTTCGGCCGCGCCGGCATCGACCTGACCGCCGCGATCGAACGCGACCTGGCCTCCGCCGCCCCAGCGGACCGCGAGGCCGCCGCGGCCGGCGCCGCCTACCTGGCCGCCCTGTACCGCGAGGAGGTCGAGTTCGTCGACCACAACCTCGGCCGGCTGCTCGCCCGCATCGAGGCCGGCGGCCGCCCCTCGGTCCTGCTCTTCACCTCCGACCACGGCGAGCACTTCGGCGAGCACGGCCTGATGGAGCACGCCAACTCCCTCTACGATCCGCTGCTCCGGGTCCCCTTCGTGCTCTGGGGCTCCGGCGTCGCCCCGCGCGAGCTGCCGCCGGCCCACCTCGCCGACGTGCCGGCGCTGCTGCTCTCCCTCGGCCGCGCCGCCCCGGCCACCGCGCCGCTGCACCTGGCCCGCGACGAGTCCCGCCTCGCCATCCGCGACGGCGCGCTCAAGTGGCGCGCCCGCCTCCGCCCCGGCGCCGACGCCGCCAGCCACGCCGGCCTGCACGACCTCGCCGCCGACCCGGGCGAGCGCGCCGACCTCGGCGAGGCCGCCCTCACCGCCCCCCTGCGGACCGGCGCCGCCGACTTCGCCGCCCAGGAGCGGGTCCGCGCCGCCGAGCAGGCCGAGCTGGACGCCGAGCAGCTGAGCCTGCTGCGCATGATGGGCTACCTCGACGGCGGCGAGGAGGACGAAGAGGAGTAGGATATTCGGCTTCATCATGGAGCTGACTCCCGCCGACCTCCAGCCGCTGCTGGCCTTCGCCGCCACCCTGGACCTGAGCGATCCGGCCGCCGCCCGCGCCGCCCTCGAGGCGGAATTCCCCTTCGACGGCCCCTTCGCCCAAGCCATCAGCGCCGCCATGCGCGAGGCCGTCGCCGCCGGCGCCATCTGCGACCACGGCGCGCCGCCGCTGCAGTACTCGCGCCTCTTCCCCGAGAGCGAGGACAGCCTGCAGTTCAGCGCCGACGCGGTGCTGATGTCGGTCCCCGGCCCGCTCCACGCCCACCCCGAGGGCGAGATCGACCTCTGCTTCGCGGTCGACGGCGACCCGCGCTTCGACGGCAACCCGCCCGGCTGGACCGTCTACCCGCCCGGCTCCGAGCACGTGCCCACCGTCAGCGGCGGCACCATGCTGATCCTCTACTTGCTGCCCGACGGCGCCATCCGCTTCAAGCGCAGCTAGGCTCGCGACATGGAACTCCTGCGCCGGCGTCCCGAATGGCTCCAAGGCCTGGCCCTCGTCCTGCTGGCGCTGCTGGCCTTCAGCTCGGCGCTGCCGAACCGCTGGATCTGGGACGACAACGACTACGTCACCGAGAACCCGGTGCTGACCGAGGAGGGCGGCCTGGCCCGCCTGTGGACCGAACCGGCTTCGCTGCCGCAGTACTACCCGCTGGTCCACACCACCTTCTGGATCGAGCGGCGCTTGTGGGGGGACGACGAGGACGGCGGCCCCAACCCCTTCGGCTTTCACCTCGACAACGTGCTGCTGCACGGCCTCGGCGCGGTGCTGCTGTGGCGGCTGCTCAAGCGGCTGGGCATGCCCGGCGCCTGGATGCTGGCGGCGATCTGGTCCGTGCACCCGGTCAACGTCGAGTCCGTGGCCTGGGTGACCGAGCGCAAGAACGTGCTGTCGCTGCTGCTGGCGCTGGGCTCGATCCTGCAGTCGCTGAAGTGGGCGGAGGACCGCAAGCCATCGGCGCTGGCCTGGGCGGCGCTGCTCTTCTTCGGGGCGCTCGCCAGCAAGACCGTGGTCGCTTCGGCGCCGGCGGTGACGATGCTGCTGCTGTGGTGGAAGCGCCGGCCCTTCGAGTGGCGCGTGGTCGCCCCGCTGGGCCTGATGCTCCTGCTCGGCGCCGCCGCGGGCGTGTGGACCGCGATCCTGGAGGTCGAGCACGTCGGCGCGGAGGGCGCGGCCTGGGACAACACGATGACCGACCGGGTCCTGATCTCCGGCCGCATCCTCTGGTCCTACCTCGGCACCCTGCTGTGGCCCGCGGAGCTGCTGTTCATCTATCCGCTGTGGGAGATCGACTCCGGAGACCCGGCGCAGTGGCTGTACCCGGTCGCCGCCGTAGCCCTGGTGGCGCTGCTGCTCTGGCGGGTGAAGCAGTGGGGCCGCGGTCCGCTGGTCGCGGTGCTGATCTTCGGCGGCGTGCTGTTCCCGGCGCTCGGCTTCCTGAACGTCTTCCCGCACCAATTCAGCTTCGTCGCCGACCACTTCCAGTACCACGCCGCCATCGCCATGGTGGTGCTGGTCGGCCGCGCCCTGTTCTACACCCGCGCCGGCCGGCCCCGCGCCGAGCTGACCCAATACGGCGCCCCGGCGCTGCTGGTGCTGTTCGGGGTGCTCAGCTTCCTGCAGTGCCGCATCTACGAGGACGAACCCACCCTGTGGCGGGACACCATCGCCCGCAACCCCGGCGCCTCGATCGGCTACAACAACCTCGGCCGCATGGCCTATGAGCAGTCCTCGGCGCTGCGCCGCGAAGCCGCCGGCCAGGCGGTCCCGCCGGAACAGCGCGAAGGCATGTACCAACGCAGCGCGGAGCTGCTCGACGAGGCCATCGGGCTGCTGGAGAAGGCGGTCGAGACCGGCCCCAACCACCCGCAGGCCTTCAACAACCTCAGCCAGGTCCTGCTCGGCCACCAGCTGGACCGGACCCCGCCGGCGCAGAAGGCGGCGCTGATGAACCGCATCGAGGACATGCTGCAGCACGCCCTGGTGCTGGCGCCGGAGTACATCCGGCCCCACGTCAACCTCGGCGACCTCTACCGGATCCAGCAGCGGGCGGAGGACTCGCTCCGGCACTACGAGCGCGCCAACGAGCTCAACGCCCGCAACCTGCGCCTCCGGGAGGGCGACGACTCGCTGGACGGCCGCATCCCCGTGGTGTGCGTCCAGATGTCCGGGCTCCAGCTGTTCACCGGGCGGGTCGCCGACGCCGTCTCCAGCCTGGAGTACGCGGTGCGGGCGCGCGACACCGCGGTGGCGGCCGCGATCAAGCTGGTGTGGGTCCTGTCCACCCACCCCGACCCCAACGTCCGCGACAGCAAGCGGGCGCTCGAGCTCGCCGGCTTCCTGAGCAGCAGCCCAGCCGCGGGCAACCCCAGCGTCCTCGACGCCATCGCCGCCGCCTACGCCAACGCCGGCGACTTCCAGCGCGCGGTGCAGATCCAGAACGACGCCGTCTTCGGCTCGATGCGCACCGGCCAGGACGCCGCCGCCGGCCGCCGCAAGGAGCGCCTGGACCTCTACAAGGCCGGCAGGCCGCTGCGGACGCGGATCGGGCTGCCGGACTGACCAGGGTTAAGCCAGGGATCTGTGGACGGGGCGAGTCCACCCTCCGCCCCCCGCGTTTGGTTTCCTGGCCTACCATGGTGAGTAGTTGGCTCGTATGCCACTCCGCCCGTCGCGGGGTGGCCTCAGCGGATGGGACAGTCCTTCTCCATTCTGGTCGCGCTCGTCGGTTCCGCCGCCCTCGGGGGGAGCGCTCACGGACAGGGGGCTGGGCACATCGTCGAACCGGAGGTCCTCGCGAGCAGCTTGCATCTCGGGGGCGACTGGGAGGAGGTCCGAGAGTGGGGGCGGGGGCTCGGGAGTACGGACAGCCGATTCGGGCAGCGCCTGGTCCTCTTGGATGACGTCGACGCAGACGGGACTCCTGATCTCGGCGTGACGCGGTTGAGTTGGACTGGCTGGTCACTCCAGGCATTCTCCCTCCGAAGCGGCCGTCTGCTCTGGGCGATCCCGGCGCCCCCCTTCCACGGCTACGACCTCCTCGAGGACCCCGTCCTCGTCGGCGACTTCGACGGCGACGGTATCCGGGACATCGCCGCGGGCTTCCCGGAGGATCAGGGGTACGACGGCACGGTCTCGGTGTTCTCGGGGCGCACCGGGTCGTTGCACGCTGTCTTCCATCCTCCTCAGCCCGGCTTGGCTTGGAGGTTCGGGACTTCCGTTGCTGGACTCGAAGACCTCGACGGGGACGCCATCCCCGAGCTGCTCATCGGGGCGCCCGCGAATCCCGCGAACGGGACCGCCTTCGTTATTTCCGGTGGGGGCGGCAGCGTGCTCAGGGAGTACTCCTTCCCTCAAGTTCCCTACTTCTTCAGCGGTGGCGGGCACACGGTGGCGGCGCTCTCCGATCTGGACGGGGACGGGTTCTCCGAGCACCTCGTGGGAGCCAAGTCAGCATCTCCGAACGGAATCGACCATGCGGGGATGGTCTTCCTCTACAGCGGGGCCACCGGTTCCTTGCTCCGGGAGATCCTGGGCGAGGAAAGCCAGGAGTCCATCGGCAGAGGAGGAATGGGCGGGGCTCCTGACCTCGACGGCGATGGCAAGTCCGACATCATCCTCTTCCACCCCGGAGATCCGGTAGTGGGCGGGTGGCCGGCGGGGTTCTTCGTCAAGGCTCTCTCTGGCGTATCCGGGCAGACTCTGTGGAAGGTCTCGGATCCGAGCGGGGCGGAGACCAGGTTCGCCTCCTGTCTGGGTTTCCTCGGAGACCTCGATCACGACGGAATCGACGACGTCCTCGTGGGCCGGCCAGGCGACCTCCAGTCCTCGACCGAACCTGGAACCGGGGAGGTCCTCTTGCTCAGCGGAGCGTCCGGTCGGCTCCTGCGGATGGTCGCCGGAAAGGAGCCGGGCTCTGGCTTCGGCGCTTCAGCGGCCTGGCTGCAGGATCCCCTGCTCTGCCCCGATGGCGCGCTCGTCGTTGGGGTTCCCGGGAAGTCGACCCCCACCCTCGGGGACGGCGGCGTGGGCCTGTACCGCTTCACCCCCTTCGCTTGGGCTATGGCGGGCGAGGAAGTCTCTGCTTCCGCCGGCGGGCAGCTTCCCCTCTTCCTGAACTTCCCGCCGCAGGCGGCGGGGATGGCTTTCCAGCTCTTGGGCTCCCTGAGCACCGGTCCCATGAAGATGGGGAGCTTCCTCGTCCCCGTCGGGGACGACCCCTTCTATCGCTTCCTCGAGCAGAGCGGCTTCGCCGGCACCGTCGGCTCCCTGAACTCGAATGGCGACTCCTTGACGGTCCTCGACCTTCCGCCTGGAGCCTTGTCGCCCCTCGTCGGAAGGACGATTTGGCTGGCCGCGATCGCAGGTGCTCCTCACCCTGCGTACACCAGCGTCGCCTTGCCCTTCTCGGTCCTCCCTTAGGGCAGCGGCTCGGCGGTGTCGGCCCCGTCCACCCGCGCCCGCAGCCGGCCGTAACGCTGGTTCTCCTCGGCGTTGCTCACGGCGCGGTGCAGGGCGGAGTGCGCGGCGACCACGCACACGAGCTCCTTGCCGCGGGTGACGGCGGTGTAGAGCAGGTTGCGGCGCAGCATCAGGAAGTGGGAGCGGCCGAGCACGATCACGACCGCGCGCGCCTCCGATCCCTGCGAGCGGTGCACGGTCACGCACCACGCCGGGATCAGGTCGCCGAGCTGCTCGGCGGTGTAGGTCTGCGGCCGGCCCTCGATCTCGACCGTGACCGCGTTCGGCTCGACCACGGTGACGCGGCCGGCGTCGCCGTTGAAGACCTCGCGGTCGTAGTCGTTGCGGATGACCATGGCGCGGTCGCCGACGCGGAAGCGGGCGGCGCCGCGGGCCGGGCCGCCGCCGCTGTCGGCCTCGGGGATCAGCGCCGCGGCGTCAGGGTTGAGCCGGCGGCCGAGGCGCTGGTTGAGGGCGTCGACGCCGAGCGGGCCGGCGTACATCGGCGCCAACACCAGCACGTCCTGGTGCGGGTCCATGCCGTAGCGCTCGGGGATGCGCTCGCAGACGATGCGCTCGACCAGCTCGGCGGCGCGGCCGGCGTCGTCCTGGTAGGTGAGGAAGAAGTCGCCGCCGGGGCCGGTGGCGGTGTTCGGCGCCTCGCCGCCGAGGATGCGGTGGGCGGCGCGGGTGATTCCTGAGCCGGCGCCCTGGCGGTGGATCTGCTCCAGCCGGATCGTCGGCACCGACTCCGCCGCCACCAAGTCGCGCAGCACCGAGCCGGGGCCGACCGAGGGCAGCTGGTCGGCGTCGCCGACGAACAGCACCCGGCAGCCGTCGGGCACCGCCCGCAGCACGGCGTGGGCCAGCGGCAGGTCCATCATCGAGACCTCGTCGATGATCACGAAGGCGGCGTCGATGGGCTCGTCCTCGTCGCGCCGGAACTCGCCGGCGATGGGGTCGAAGCCGAGCAGGCGGTGGACCGTGCCGGCGTCGCGGCCGGTGGCCTCCTGCAGCCGCTTGGCGGCCCGGCCGGTGGGGCTGGCGAGCTGCACCGGGTCGACGCCGGCGCTCTCGAGGATCTCGAGCAGCAGCCGCAGGGTGGTGGTCTTGCCGGTGCCGGGGCCGCCGGTGAGCACCGAGAAGGATTCGCGCAGGGCGGTCTCGATGGCCTGGCGCTGGCTCGGGTCGGGCTGGAAGGCGGTGCGGCGCATGGCCGCCAGGGCCTGCTCGGGAGTGGCGGCCGGCGGGAGCTCCGCGGCCAGCAGCCGACGCAGGTGGCGGGCCACTCCGTCCTCGTCCATCCACAGCCCAGACAAGTACCAGGCCTGGTTTTCCTCCTCGACGACCAAGCGGCCGGCCTCGACCAACTCGGCCGCCGCCGCCGCCACGGTCTCGGTCGACAGCCCCAGGCCGTCCAGCTTGTCCCACAGCTCCTGCTGCGGCAGGCAGACGTGGCCCTCCTTGCCGCCCTGGCGCAGCAGGTGGGCGATCACCCCCCGGCCGCGCACCACCGAGTCGCGCGGGATGCCCTGGCCCTTCGCCAGCCGTTCGGCGGTCTCGAAGCCATAGCCGCGCAGCTGGTCGATCAGGGCGTAGGGGTCTCCCTTGGCCCGCTCGATGGCCCCGGCGCCCCAGCGCTCGTAGAGGGTCCGCGCCTGGCCTCCGTTGAGCCCGAAGCCGCGCAGCTCGGCCAGGACCCGGTGGCGCTCGTGGCCGTCCAGGAAGGACTCGGCCAGCGCCGTCGCCCGTTTGGGGCCGATGCCCTTGACCTCCTGGAGCCGCTCCGGGCCCGCCGCCAGGGCGTCCAGGGCCTGGTCGCCGAAGTGCTCGACCAGGCGCCGGGCCAGGTCGGGGCCGATCCCGGGGAAGGCGCCGCTGCCCAGGTAGCGCTCCAGGCCGTCCTTGGTGGTCGGGGTGGCGTGCTCGGACCACTGGGCCTTGAATTGGCGGCCGAATTTGGCGTGGGTGTCCCAGCGGCCGTGCAGCCGCAGCATCTCGCCCTCGTGGACCGGCGCGATCGAGCCGGCGGCGGTCTGGGGGCCCTCGTCGGTGATCAGGGAGACCACCGCGAAGCCCGACTCCTCGCTGGCGTAGATGACGTGCGCCACCTGACCCTCGAGCAGCTCGTGGGCGGTTTCGGGAGGGGAGGGGCGCGGCAAGAGGTGGTCGGGCGGCCCGGAGCGCCGGCTCCGGGAAGGAGGCGGGGCCGGGTGGACGGATCCGGGGACAAAGGCTAGACTATTCGGCCCTTTGCGGACCGGACCCGAGATCGGGAATGGGCGCAAGAGCAGCGGAACCCCAATCTTAGCTCGTGGTGAAAGTCCAAATCCGACCGAACGAGTCGCTCGAAGCGGCCATCCGGCGCTTCAAGCGTCAATGCAACTACAGCGGCATCTTCAAGGCCGCCAAGGCCAAGTCCTTCTTCGAGAAGCCGACGACGACCCGTCGCAAGGCCAAGCTCGAGCGGATCCGCGTGATCCGCAAGGCGGAGCGCATGCGCCGTCACGCCCGCTTCTAGGAGAGGTTGTGGGTTCCGCCCGGGCCTCGGCGCAGCCGCGCCGGGGCCCGTTTCCTTTCTAGCGGCCCCGCGCGCCCTGCCCATGCCCCGCCGCCCCGACCGCAAGAAGCGCCGCGGCCAGCGCGACCTGAGCCTGCCCTACGTCGAGCAGGTCTATGAGGTCGGCGAGCCCGACCACGGCCAGCGGCTGGACGTCTTCCTGGCGGCGCGGGTCAGCTGGCATTCGCGCGAGGGCGTGCGCAAGTTCATCCAGCAGGATTGGGTCGAGGTCCGGCCCGGCAAGGACCCGCAGCAAGCGCCGATCGCGGCGATGAAGCTGGGGCTCAAGCTGCGCTGGGGGCAGGAGGTGGTGCTGCGGACGCCGGCGCCTCAGGCGGCCGAGGACGGGCCGCGGCCGGTGGTCGAGCACGACGGCTTGGAGGTCGTCTATGAAGACGACTCGGTGGTGGCGGTGAGCAAGCCGCCGGGGATCTCGGTGCACCCGTCGAAGGGGCACCTGACCGGTTCGCTGATCCACCTGATCCACGAGCGGCACCGCGCGGTCCACGGCGAGACGGAGGAGGTGCCGACGCTGTGCCACCGATTGGACCGCGAGACCAGCGGGGTGGTGCTGGCGGCCAAGGACCAGCTGGCGCGCACGCGCATCGGGCGCCAGTTCGAGGCGCGCACGGTGCAGAAGACCTATCTGGCGCTGGTGGTCGGGGAGCTGGCCGAGGAAGAGGGGGTGATCGACCTGCCGCTGGGCCGGGCGCTGACGGCGCAGGTGCGGCTGAAGATGGCCGTGCGCCACGACGACGGCGGCCAACCGTCGCTGACCGAGTGGCGGGTGGCGAAGCGGATTCCCGGCCGCACCCTGGTCGAGCTAAGGCCCAAGACGGGGCGGCAGCACCAGCTGCGCGTCCACCTGGCGGCGATCGGTCATCCCATCCTGGGTGACAAGCTCTACCAGGGCGGCGAAGAGGTCTTCATCCGCGCCGTGCAGGGCGAGCTGACCGACGCCGACCGCGAGCTGCTGGTGTTGGAGCGGCAGGCCTTGCACGCTTGGAAGCTCGAGGTGGAGCATCCGATGACGGGGCGGCAGTTGGTGGTCGAGGCGCCGTTGTGGGGGGACATTCAGTCGGTGTCAGGCTCGTTCGACGATCTCTGACGCCGCTGCACCTGGTCGAGGACCAGGAACAGCAGGAAAGAGGCGGCGAGGGTGAGGCTGGTGTAGAGGTACTGATTGTGGAAGAAAAGGTGGAGGAAGGCCCCTACCTCCTCGACTTGTCCGGCTTGCCACCCATCTTCAAGCTGGCCGCCGCTGTAGAGCGCGAAGACAAGCTGGGGCGAGAGCATGAGCAGGTAGCCAGCCAGTCGCCACCACTCACGTAGTCGGACCGCGCGGAAGGCGAGGGCGAAGGCGCTCGCGCTGACCAGGAAGACCCACTGGCTGAGCACGACCATGCCTCGCTGCAAGCCTTCGGCGTAATCACGAGGCTCTGCATTACTGAGGTCAGCGGGCACGGCTGGCGGCAGGCCGTCACGCCAGCTGCTGAAGGCCAATCCCGCGACTCCGAGAATAAGGAGCATGTGGAGGGCTTTGGGCGGCCAGCTCAGCTTGCTGCCAAATACCGTCGCCGGGCCGGCGACGGTTCCGAGCGCGATCAGTCCGATCCAGGCAAGCCCGATGGCCGTGCTGGTGCCGAGGCCCAAGTCGATGATGTCGCTGATGCCGACGAGGTCGGCTTCAGAGAGGCGGGGTTCTTGAATGAGGCAGGACATGCAGAGAAGGAGTCGGAAAGGAAAACACGGTAGGCGACGTTATCTGGGCAAGCCGTCACCGGTGAGAATTCATTGAAGGATCCGAGAACCTCATTACGCCAGCAACCGCAGCACATTCGCCGCGATCAAGACGCCCTTGTGCTTGCCGCCGACCGGCGCGTGGATCAGCCCCTCCTCGCTGCCGATGCGCTCGGCGGCGGTCTCGAAGTCGACGTAGGCGGTCACCAGCCAGCCCTTGAGCTGCTCGGCGTAGACCTCGGCGAGCGACCAGGCGTCCTCGTTCGACTCGTGGTCGCCGGCGGTGTGGAACTCGACCGCAGTGGCCGGGCGGAAGCCGACCTTCTCGAGCTCCACCAGCGCCGCGCGGTGGGCGGTGTTGGCCTTGCGGCAGACGACGCGGACCTCGCGGGCGTCGCGGTCGGTCTGGGCGTCGCCGTAGGCGTGGTGGGCGGTCATGCCGTCCTGGAGGATCGAGCCAGCCAGGGCGGTGTGGCTGCAGTCGAGCAGGACACCGCGGAAGGCGGCCTCATCCGGGAGGGGAAGGTCGGTCAGCAACGTGGCGAGGAGGGGCACCGCGAGGCGAAACTACCAGCGCGCCGCCGTCCGGCTCCAACCCGGCTTGGCGCAACGGCCCGCCGATGCCCCGCGACCTCGACACCCCGCCGCCCGAGCGCCTGTTCTTCGACGGGCCCGTCGGCCGTCTGCACGCCACCTTCGAGCGGCCGGGCGGGAATGCGCGCGGTTTGGTGCTGCACCTTCATCCGCATCCCGAGCACGGCGGCACGCGCAACAACAACGTCGTTCGCCACGGGGCGCTGGGGTCGCTAGAGGCAGGCTGCGCGGCGCTGCGAGTGGACTTCCGCGGGGTGGGGCGGTCCGACGGCGCCTACGACCAGGGCGTGGGGGAGATCGAGGACGCCCGGGCGGCGTTTGAGTGGCTGGAGGAGCAGGGGCCGGGGCTGCCGGTGTTCGTGTGGGGGTTCAGCTTCGGGTCGCGCGTCGGGCTGGAGCTGGCAGGGCGGCTGGGGGAGCGGGTGGCCGGATACCTCGCCGTGGCGTTCCCGACCCACTACTACTCCTGGCCTGAACTGGAGCGGTGGCCGGCGCGGGCGGAGTTCCTGACCGGGGACCAGGACGACTTCGTCGACCTCGACCGGATGGGGGAGGCGGAGCGGCACGGGGCGCCGGTCCGGGTGCTCGAGGGCGTCACCCACTTCTTCCCGGGGGCGCTGCACGAGGTGCGGGGCTTCACGGCGCGGGCGCTGGACCGCTGGCTCGGGGCCGGCGGCTGGGCGGGATAAAAAACGGCCCGGTCAACGGATTTGTCGACCGGGCCACCCCCTGTTCTTATTCGCGAGCAGGATCGGCGAGGCTGCCCCCACGGCCGCCCCGCCTCTCCGAGCGAGATTTGGAACGAGGGAACAGGTGCAAAGGGTGTGCCAAGTCGAGGAGGGAATCTGCGTGGGCGAGTTGTTGCATTCCCGCACACGGGTGTGCGGATGGCGCGGCGGCGTCAGAATGCGGGCATGAGCAGCGACCGACGGGAGCCGGCGATCCGCACCATCCTGATGCCCAAGGACACCAACGCCGCGGGCACGATCTTCGGCGGCATCATCCTGTCCTATATCGACTTAGCGGCGGTGGTCGAGCCCCAGCGGCTGAACCCGGGGCATCGCTGGGTGACCGTCGCCATGGACCAGATCGTGTTCCACGAGCCGGTCTTCGTCGGCGACCTGGTCAGCTTCTACACCCGGGTGGAGAAGGTCGGCCGGACCTCGGTGACCGTGGACGTTGATGTGGTGGCCCAGCGGCGCCAGGACCCGAGCCAGGAGATCCAGGTGACCGAGGCCACGGTGGTCTACGTGGCCGTGGACGAGAACCGGAATCCGGTGCCCGTTAAGGGGTCAGACATCGATTGATATTCGATGTCCGACCTCGAATATCAATCGATGTCTGACCCCATAAGCGGGCCAGGGCGACCCCCCCGGATCGCCCCGGCCCTAAGAAATAATCCCCTTGTCCTCTCAGGGCGAATCAATCGCCCACTTCGATCTTGCGCGGGCCGTCGCCGGGCGCAGCCTTCGGCAGTCGCACGAAGAGCACGCCGTTGCGGAAGCTGGCCTGGGCGGCGTCGGCGTCGATCTCGCTGGGCAGGCGCAGGGTCCTCTCGAAGCGGCCCCAGCGGCGCTCGGTGTGGAGGACGGTCTCGTCGTCCGCCTCCGACTCGGGCTTCTTCTCCCCGCGCAGGACCAGGGCATCCTCGCGCAGCTCGAGCTCGAGCTGGTCCTTGGTCATGCCGGGCAGCTCGACCGTGAGCGTGAACTCCTTCTCGGACTCGGTCAGGTCCATGCGGGGCGAGAGCGCGCCGCTGGTGGAGCGGTGCGGGTTGCCGCCGAGCAGCGGGGCGTGGAAGAAGGCGTCGAACAGGTCGTCCCAGGTGGAGGGGCGGGCCCGGCGGGCGACGCGGACGGGGTGGCAGGTGCGGGTCAGGGTGTTTCGGTTTCTCATGGTGTGGTGTGGTTGGCGAACGTCCGATAATGAGCAACCCGCGTGCCAGCGGAGAGAAAAATCGTAACATCATAAATATAAGTGGTTTAGAGAGTTATCTAGGGGCCGGTGAGGCCGCGGCTTCCCCGCCAAAACGGCAGAATCCTGCCAATTGGCGCTCTTCGCCACCGGCCGAACTCGATGTCCGACCTCGACTAACAATCGATGTCTGACCCCTAATAGGAGCGGACTTCTAGGCCTCGCGCTTCGACCTGGGCGGCGATGGCTCGGAGCTCCTCGGGGCTGAGGCGCTCGGCGCGGGCGGCCTCGGCGGGCGGGCGGTCCAGGGAGTAGAGCTCGACCCAGCGGATCCGGTCCCGCAGGCGCTCCAGATTTCCCAGCCAGCCCTCGATCTCCGCCGGAGAGGCGTTGTTGGCGTCGGGGCTACGCATGAACAGCGCCTGGACCACGAAGCTGTCGATGCGCTCCAGGCCCGCCAGCGCCCGGTCGTAGCCCTTGGCCGCGACCTGATTCATGGCCGCGAATCCCGCCGGCGAGCCCCACTCCATCTTCATCGCCGGCTCGTCGTAGCACTCGTTCAGCGCCGTCACCACGTCCGGGCGGTTCAGGTGCATCGAGTTGCACAGGATGCCGATGGTCGCCCCCGGGAAATGCCGGTCCCGCGCCGCCGCCAGCGCCCGTGACAGCTCCAGGAAGTCGGGGTGCAGAGTCGGCTCGCCGTTCCCGGCCACGGTGATCCGGTCCGGCAGGTCGTCGGCCGCGGCCAGCCGCGCGAACTCGCGCTCGAAGGCCGCGCTCAGGTCCTCTACCGACGGGACCTCCGCCCGCCCCGCCGCGTCCTGCGCCCGGGTGAAGCCGTACTGGCAGTACAAGCAGTCCAGCGAGCACAGCTTGCGGTCGAGCGGCAGCGGGTTCACGCCGAGGCTGCGGCCGTAGCGGCGCGAATCGATCGGCCCGTAGAGCCAGCCATCTTGGAGCGGAATCGGCATGGAGGAACCCCTAGGCCGCATTCTAGGTCCGCTCGACCCTATCCTGGACCAATGGCTGCCCTCCGCCTCTTCGAGCTCCGCCCCTCGCCGAACAACATGAAGGTGCGCATCGCCCTGCGCCTGAAGGGGCTCGACTTCGAGACCGTCGACGTGCCCTTCGAGGACATGGAGCGGGCCGAGATCGTGCGCCTGTCCGGCCAGCCGCTGACGCCGATGTTGATGGACGGCGAGCGCGCCGTCTGGGACTCGGCCGCGATCCTCCGGCACCTCGACACCATCGCGCCGCAGGAGCCGGTCCTCTATGGCACCGAGCACGAGCGCCACCACGCGGTCGAGGTGTGGGAGAGCTGGGCCCGCGGCGAGTTCTACGAGAACTTCAAAATCATCCCCGGCATGCTCTTCCGCGGCGCCGTCGACCGGGAGGCCGCGGCGCGCTCCAACGCCACCCTGCGCGAGCACAGCGCCCGCATCGAGGAGGCGCTCGACGGCCAGGACTACCTGCTTGGCGACGCCCCGACCGCCGCCGACTTGAGCCTGGCGCCGCTCGCTTTCTACTCGATGGTCCCCGACAACTACGCCGCCACCAACCCGCTGGTGAAGAGCATGCAGGAGCTGATGGTGCTCGGGGAGGGGCGGGAGCGCACGCGAGCGTGGGTGGGGCGGATCATGGCGAACTGGAACTAGAAGCACCGGAGGCACGAGAGAACCCATGAGCAGCAAAGGCGACTTCGGCCGGTTCCTGGTCGGCATCCTCGCGCCCTTCGTGTTGATTCTGCTCGGCGCGGGCGTGACGGCGCTCGGCCTCAAGCTCGGCTGGAGCATCCTGATCTGGGGCGGATTGCTGGCGCTGGCGGCAGGTCTGATCTGGGGGCTGATCCTGTTCTTCGCCGGCGACCCGCTGGACCTCTAGGCGCCGCCGCAACCGTCACCGGCCCGCCCAGTCCTCCGGCCCCCCGGGGCTTCCTCTCTGCCGCCCGGTAGAATCACCGCCCGGTAACGCCATGCCCCGCCGCAAGACCCGCACCGTCACCATCGGCGACCTCCAGGTCGGCCACGAGCACCCGATCTGGGTGCAGTCGATGACCAGCTCGGACACGGACGACGTGCCGGCCACCCTCGACCAGATCGAGCGGCTGGTCGAGGCCGGCTGTGAGATGGTCCGCGTCACCGTCAACCACGACAAGGCCGCGGACGCGCTGCCGGAGATCCGCCGCAACTGCCCGGTGCCGCTGGTCGCCGACATCCACTTTACCCACCGGCTGGCGCTGCGCTCGATCGACGCCGGCGTCGACAAGGTGCGGCTCAACCCGGGCAACATCGGCTCGCTCGAGCGCGTGCGCGAGGTGGTCAAGGCCGCCGACGCCGCCGGCGTCGCCCTGCGCATCGGCGTCAACTCGGGCTCGGTCGAGAAGGACCTGCTCGAGAAGCACGGCTGGCCTTCGCCGGAGGCGATGGTCGAATCCGCCCTCCGCCACTGCGAGACGGTCGAGGAGCTGGGCTTCACCAACTACCTGGTGTCGCTGAAGTCGACTGACACCCAGACCGTGCTCGCGGCCAACCGCCTCTTCGCGGCGAAGACCGACGTGCCGTTGCACCTCGGCGTGACCGAGGCCGGCCGCCCCGGCTACGGCTCGCTGAAGTCCGCCGCCGGCCTCGGCGCGCTGCTGCTCGACGGCATCGGCGACACCATCCGCGTGTCCCTGACCGCCGACCCGGCGCTCGAGATCCCGGTCGCCTTCGACATCCTCAAGGCCACCGGCGCCCGCGTCACCAGCCCCGAGCTGATCGCCTGCCCGACCTGCGGCCGGATCGAGATCGACCTCGAGGAGCTGATGGAGGAGCTGGAGAAGCGCCTCGAGGGCGAGAAGGTGCCGGTCAAGATCGCCGTGCTCGGCTGCGTCGTGAACGGCCCCGGCGAGGCCCAGGAGGCCGACATCGGCATCGCCGGCGGCGGCGGCAAGGGGATTCTTTACCGCCACGGCAAGCAGGTGAGGGTCGTCCCTGAAGCAGACATGATCGAAGCCCTGCTCGATGAGATCGCCAAGTGGAAGGAAGAACAAGAGACCGGCGGCGGAGCGCCGTTGGAGGTCTGATGACGCTCTTGCGGCCCCTATTCGCCGTTTCGCTGCTGTGCGCGCTGCCCGGCTGCGGCGGCGAGGCGTCCGGCCCGTCCGGGGAGCACGCCGCCGAGGAGGGCGCGGCTGGCCCCGCGGCGGAGGCCGCCGCGAGCTCCGGCGAATCCGCCGCCGCCCCGCCCAAGCCGCAGCCGCTGGCCGACGACCCGCGCCCCAATGTCGTCATGCTGATGCTCGACACGCTGCGGCCGGATCACCTGCAGCACTACGGCTACGACCGGGAGACCTCGCCCTTCCTGGCGGAGCTCGGCGAGAGCTCGGCCGTGTTCACCAGCGCGCTCTCGACCTCCTCGTGGACCGCGCCGGCGGTGACCTCGACCCTGACCGGGCTCTACCCGACCGAGCACGGCGTCATCGAGGGCTTCCTGGCCTTCCTGCGCCGCGAGCAGAAGACCAGCGCCGAGGTGCTGCCGCTGAACCGGCTGCCCGAGGACATCGGCACCCTCACCGAGCGCTTCCGCGCCGCCGGCTTCGACACCTTCGGCGTCGCCACCAACCTGAACGTCGGGCCCGAGATCGGCCTCGACCGCGGCTTCGACCGCTTCGCCCAGCTGCGCAAGGGCGACGCCGCGGCGGTCGCCGCCAAGCTCGGCGAGTGGCGCGGCGAGCTGGAGCCGGACGACCGGCCGGACTTCGTCTACCTCCACTTCATGGACGTGCACGAGCCCTACCGCAAGCGCGAGCCGTGGTACGAGAAGCAGCGCGGCACGGTCCACGAGATGAAGGCCCGCTACGACAGCGAGCTGCGCTACATGGACGAGCAGATCCGGGCGCTCCACGACGCATACGGCTGGCACGAGAACACCCTGCTGGTGGTGGTCAGCGACCACGGCGAGGAGTTCCGCGAGCACGGCCAGATGGGCCACGAGTTCACGCTCTACGGCGAGCTCAACAAGGTCGTGATGATGGTCCGCCCGCCCGGCGGCATGGAGGGCCGGGTGGTCGACACCAACGTCAGCCTGATCGACGTCATGCCGACGACGCTGGCGATGGCCGGGGTCGAGGTCCCGCCCGGCCTCGAGGGCATGAGCCTGGCGCCGCTGATCCAGGGCCAGAAGGACGCGCCCGCCGCCTTCCGCCGCCGCACCCTCTACGCCCACCGCTTCCAGGTCCTGCCCGAGAAGCGGCACCTGTGGGCGGCGGTGCACGAGCGCCAGAAGCTGATCTTCGGCCCCGGCGGCGCCGAGCTCTACGACCTGGACGCCGACCCCGGCGAGCTGCAGAACCTGCTGGATCCGGCCGCGGGCGGCGGGGACGAGCTGGCCGCGGAGCTGCGGGCGCGGCTGGAGGCCTTCCGCAGCCGCCCGATCCGGCAGACCGAGAAGGTCGAGGTCGGCGACGACCCGGACCTGGCCGGTGAGCTCAGCGAGCTCGGCTACGTCCACGACGAAGGGGACGACGAGGACCCGGGGCAGTAAAGGAGGGAGGCGGGTTCGCCTCCACCCAAAAGAGAACCGGCCGCGGCGGGAGCCGCGGCCGGTTTCGTTCCGCCCAGGGGGCGGGCTCAGCGGGAGAGGCCGATCTCGCGCTCGTTCAGGCTCATGTTGCGCCAGCGCAGCATCAGCGCGTCGCGGTAGCCCGGGTCGCCCGGGTCCGGCAGCTCGACGGAGCGGCCAGAGGCGTCCAGCGCCCGGATGATGACGATGGCGCGGTCACCGGTCCACGGGAAGGTGGTGGTGATGGTGTCATTGCCGACCGACTTCTCGGGGCTCATGACCGTCGCCAGCGGGGTCTCCCAGTCGATCGAGGCGGTGTCCTCGCCCGCGTAGACGTGGTACTCGAGCTGGCCGGCGGTGTTGCCGGTGAAGGGCAGGCTCTCCGGGTCCGAGGCGTGGAAGAAGGTGACCTCGGCGGTCTGGTAGTCGATGAAGCGGCCGTAGTACTTGCCAGCGTTCTCGATGTTGTCGAACTCGAAGATCGGCGGGGTGGCGTCCGGCACCGACAGGGCGCCCTCGTCGACCCAGGCGGCCAGCGGCTCTTCGATGAGCAGGACCTCGCCGGGGCTGGTGAAGTAGGCGCCGTGCTCGAGCGGCTTCTGGACGAAGCGGGCCACGAACTCGTTCCAGGTGGCCTCGCCGTCGTAGGCGACCACGAAGCTGTTGGGGTTCTGGGTGGTGCCGATGCCGGCCAGCAGGCCGTCGGCGGTGCTCAGGTCGAGCCGGCCGCCGTTTCCGCTGACGCCGTCGTGGCAGCCGATGCAGGTCTGCCCGGTCGGGTTCGAGGCGCTCCACAGGGGCAGCACGTCGTTGGTGTAGTCAACGGTGCCCGGGGCGTAGGTCGACGGGGTCCGCGCCGAGGTGACGAGCTCGTTGGTGGCGACGTTGCCCTGCGAATCGACCGCTTCGACCCGGTAGTAGACCGTGCTGAAGGGCGGCAGGCCGCTGTCAACGTGGGAGGTGACTCCCGCCAGGGTCTCGTGGATCAGGCTGGTCGGCAGCAGGGCCGAGGCCTGGTCGAAGGCCCGGTAGACCCGGTAGATCATCGTCCGGGAGGACGAGGCGGAGCCGCCCACGGCGTCCGGCCAGGCGACCAGGACCTCGGTGGGGGAAATCGCGTCAGCAGCGCCGATTCCCGGGAAAGTAGGCAGAATCCCGCCGCCGCCGCCCGTGGCGCCGGAGGTGGTGCTGCTAGAACCACCGCTTCCGCCACAAGAGAGGGGCAGGACAGCGATGAGGGCGATCAGGGCGAGAGTGCGGGGCACGGTCTTTTCGCTCATTTCCTCGGAGGGAACAGACCCGAATCAGTGAGACCGGGGGCAGTTTCAATGGGAAGCTTACCTCATCTTTCGGACAATGGCACTTGCATCCTTGGGCGGAAATCGCCATAACATGCGGAAGGTGAGAGGCTTGCCGTGAAGAAGCCGTTTTTCCGTGCCCGAGCCCGCACTCCCCGCTTCCTTCCTTCCGTTCGCTGCTCTCCTGAGCGGCGAAGCGGGCGAATTGCTGCAACTCGATAAGCCGCTTTGGCTTACGCAGGCCCCTGGCCGCCTCGAGATCATCGGCAACATCGTCGAGGGACCTGGAACCAACACCCTCACCCTGCCCCTGGCCCGTTCGGTCTACTGCGCGGTCCAGAACCGCGAGGACCGGAAGATCCGGATTCGTAGCCTGCTGCCGAAGCGGTGGGGCGGTTCCCAGCTTTGGGAGGCGGACGTCGACACCCTCTACACCAAGAAGGGGCCGCCGCGCAGCCTGGCCGTGCTGGAGCAGGTCTTTGAGGAGACCGACGACCTTTGGATGAAACGGGTCGTCGCCGCGATGCTCGGCCTGCGCCGGACGCGCCAGCTGAACACCCCGAAGACCGGCTTCGACATGGTGATCTGGAGCCGCGTGCCCGAGGGCCTCGGCTTCGGCGAGCGGGCCGCCTTCGGCGTCGCCGTGGCGCTGGCCTTCAAGGCCTCCACCGGCCTGGCCAAGAAGCGCGTCGACGGCGTCCAGGTCGCCCGGGCGGTGGTCCAGGGCGCCAAGGAGGTCCTGGACGAGGACATCCCGATGACCGACGCGCTGACCAGCGCCCTCGGCCGGCGGGACTGCGCCCTCTCGGTCACCCACGGCATCGACATGGACATGCAGTGGATCCCGGTGCCGCCGCAGTGCTCCTTCGCCGCGGTCGACCTGGGCTACCAGGACGGCGTCGGCACCGAGGCGCGGGAGAAGGTCCGGCTGACGACCGACATGTCGCTGGCCCACCTGAACAGCGCCCTGCGGAAGGAGAAGCAGCAGCTCTTCGGGAGCTGGGGCCAGGTGCTGCCGACCGAATTCGAGGAGGGCCTGCGCAACCACGTCCCCGCGAGCCAGAACGGCGCCGACTGGTTGAAGCTGTTCAAGCGGCGCAAGGAGTTCGCCGGACCGGCGGAGCAGGTCGACCCTTCGATGAGATACCGCATGCGGGCCAACTCCGAGCACTTGTGCCGCGAGAGCGGGCGGGTCCGGCGGCTGGTCTCGAACATCAACGAGTACTCGCGCACCCTGCGCGAGACCTTCCTCGGCGAGGGCGGCCGCTGCCTGCTCAGCAGCCACCGCTCGCTGCAGGAGAAGTGCGGCATCTCGCACCCGGTGGCCGACGAGTTCATGAAGCAGTTCCAGAAGGGCGGGCGGCAGGAGGGCCTCTTCGGCGCCCGGCTGACCTTGGCCGGGGCCTGTAACGTGCTCGTCGCCCTCGTTCACCAGTCGGCGCGGCAGCAGCTGCGGGACCTGGTCGAGGACTTCACCAGCGCCCACAAGCAGTGCAAGAAGGGCCAGGTGATCATCGGCAGCCAGGACGGCGGCGTCCTGCGCGGCTGGTGGGAGGGCGTGCTGGAGCCCGCCGAGCAGCCGGAGGAGGCCGCGGCGGCCGAGGCCGGCGCGGGCGTGCCGGTCGCCAAGGCTCAGCCGAAGGCCAAGGCCAAGGCGAAGAAGAAGTAGCCCGGCCCCGCGGACGGCCTCAGCGGACCGTGTCGAGCACGCCTTGGACCCAGGCCCGGGTGTTGGTCGCCGGCGGCCCCTTGAAGATCAGCATGCACTGCCAGGTGTCGCCCTCGCTGGTGGTCTTGCCGTCGAGGATCAGGGAGTAGTCCTCCGTGCCGTCGTCGTAGACCAAGTGCAGGCACTTCACGGAGTCCCCCCGGGCCTGGAACAGGGTGTGCTCCCGCTTGAGGAGCTCGGCCTCGCTGTCGTCCGGGTCGTGTTCGTAGCTGGCGAGCTGGTCGTACTCGAAGCGCTCCTCGCCGAGCGAGCCGACCAGGGTGAAGCTCGGCTTCATCGGATCCTCGAGGTCGCTGCTGCCGAAGACCAGGGTGACGTCGTGGAGCTGGACGGCGCTCGAGGCCGGCGCCTCGGCGGGGAATTCCAGGTCGATCATCTCGGCGGCCCAGGCGCGGGCCTCGGCCGGATCCTGGGTCGAGTGGGTGTAGACCCAGTAGGTGAAGGCGCCGATGACGACCAGCAGGAAGACCACCCCGATCGAGCCCCACAGGAAGCAGCCTTTGGGGGAGGAGTGGGCAGCGCCGGGGCCGGTGGTCGCCATCGCGGCATGGTATCAGCGGCTCGGTCCGGTCCCGTCCGGCCCGCCGGGCGCCGCTATCCTGACGCGGATGCAAGGAAGCAGCACCGCCCTCGATTCTTCGGCGCTGATGGCCTGGGTGGACCGGGTCTGGGAGGAGGAGATCCTCCCCGAGCTCCACGACTACATCAAGGTCCCGGCCAAGTCGCCGCTCTTCGACAAGGACTGGAAGCAGCACGGCTACCTGGACCAGGTCTTCGCCCAGGCTGAGGCCTGGTGCCGGAAGCGCGACATCCCGGGCCTGAAGGTGGAGCTGCTGCAGCCGGAGGGGCGGACGCCGCTGCTGTTCCTGGAGATCCCCGGGACCGGCGAGGAGACGGTCATGCTCTACGGCCACCTCGACAAGCAGCCGGAGATGGTCGGCTGGCGCGAGGACCTGGGGCCGTGGGAGCCCAAGCGCGAGGGTGACCTGCTCTACGGCCGCGGCGGGGCCGACGACGGCTACGCGGTGTTCGCGTCGCTGGCGGCGATCGAGGCGCTGCAGAAGCACGGCGGCAGCCACCCTCGCTGCGTGGTGCTGATCGAGGGCTGCGAGGAGAGCGGCAGCGTCGACCTGCCGTACTACATCAACGAGCTGGCCGAGCGCATCGGCCAGGTCAGCCTGGTCGTGTGCCTGGATTCCTTCGCCGGCGACTACGAGCGGCTGTGGAGCACCACCTCGCTGCGCGGGATGGTGGCCGGTGACCTGCGCATCGAGATCCTCAGCGAGGGGGTCCACTCCGGCGGCGCCAGCGGCTTGGTGCCGTCGACCTTCCGGGTGTTGCGGCAGCTCCTCGACCGGGTCGAGGACCCTGCCAGCGGAGAGATCCTGCTCGACCGCTTCCACGTCGAGATCCCGGAGGCGCGGCGTGACCAGGCCGGGGTGGCAGCGGCGGCGCTGGGCGGGCAGCTCGAGGGCTCGTTCCCCTTCCTGGAGGGCGCCCGGCCGATGGTGAAGGACCCGGTCGAGCAGGTCCTGAGCAAGTCCTGGCGGCCGACGCTCTCGGTCACCGGCGCCGGCGGCCTGCCCGCGCTGGAGGACGCTGGCAACGTGCTGCGTCCCTTCACCGCCGTGAAGCTGAGCTTCCGGCTGCCGCCGACCGCGGATTGGAAGGCGGCGACCGCCCAGCTCAAGGAGACCTTCGAGACCGACCCGCCCTACGGCGCCGAGGTCAGCTTCGTGCCCGACAAGGGCGCCGACGGCTGGCAGGCGCCCCCGCTGGCTCCCTGGCTGGAGGATGCCGTCTCCCGTGCTTCCGCCGCCTACTTCGGGAACGAGCCGGTGTACATGGGCGAGGGCGGCTCGATCCCCTTCATGGGCATGCTCGGCGAGCGCTTCCCCGACGCCCAGTTCTTGGTCACCGGCGTGCTCGGCCCGAAGTCCAACGCCCACGGCCCCAACGAGTTCCTGCACATCCCCTGCGCCAAGAAGCTCACCTGCTGCGTGGCCGAAGTGCTCCGACGAACGGGGTCAGACATCGATTGATATTCGGGGTCGGACATCGACTTTGTGGAAAAGGGT
>CAYZXS010000011.1:64507-89792 GCA_964482495.1 uncultured Planctomycetales bacterium | reverse complement strand
GGGGGGGGGGGGGGGGGGGGGGGGGGGGGGGGGGGGGGGGGCGGGGGCGGCGGGGCCCGGGGGGGGGGGGGGGGGCCCGCGGCCGCCGCCCCGGGCCGCCGGCTCATCGGCGCAGCCGGCGGCGAGCGCCAGCAGGCAGCAGAGGATCAGGCTTCGGAGCATCCGCATCTCGAGGAGGGCGCTTGGTCTTAGGGCAGAAGGGCCGAGCGGTGACCCGGCTATCATCGGCTTTCGGACATCATGGCACCGCTCCTCGTCCTCCTGATCTTCCTGGGCTTCGCGGGTGCCTGCGGCGCGGAAGGCGGCGCCGCCGATGCCAGCGCCGGCCGCGAAGCCGCTCCCTCGCCCGGCGGACCCCAAGATGGTGTCCCTGGCACCACCGAGCCGCCGCGACGCCCCAACATCCTGCTGCTGGTGACGGATGACCTGGGCGCCGCCGACCTGGGCTACCGCGGCGGGCAAGCCCGCACCCCCCGCCTCGACCGGCTCGCCGCCGAAGGCCTGCAGCTCGACCGCTTCTACGCCCAGCCGCTGTGCACGCCGACCCGCGCCGCGCTGCTCACCGGCCGCTCCCCCGCCCGCTTCGGTCTGCAGTACCGGCCGCTCCGACCGTGGGACCGGCGCGGACTGCCCGCCGACGAGCAGGTCCTGCCCGAGCTGCTGAAGCGAGCCGGCTACCACACCGCGGTGATCGGCAAGTGGCACCTCGGCCACGGCGCGCCGGAGCAGCACCCGAATCGCCGCGGCGTCGACCACTTCTACGGCATGCTCACCGGCGCCGCCGACTACTGGAGCCACCGCCGCGGCGAGGCCCTCGACTGGCAGCGCAACGGCGAGTCGGTCGAGGAGGAAGGCTACGCCACCGCCTTGCTCGGGGCCGAGGCCGCGCGCTGGATCGGCGGCATCGACGACGACGCGCCCTTCTTCCTGCTGCTGGCCTTCAACGCGCCGCACACGCCGCTGCAGGCGCCGCCCGAGATCGAAGCCGAGTACCGCGCGGTCGAGAAGCCTCGCCGCCGCACCTACCTGGCGATGGTCGACGCCCTCGACCGCGCCGTCGGCGAGGTGCTGGACGCCGTCGACCGCGCCGGCGAGCGGGACGACACCCTGGTGGTGTTCCTCAACGACAACGGCGGCGCCCGGCGCGAGGGCGCCAGCAACGGCGCGCTGCGCGGCGGCAAAGGGACCTGCTTCGAGGGCGGCGTGCGGGTGCCGGCCCTGGTCCGGTGGCCGGCGGGCCTGCCCGGAGGCGACCGCCTCGCCGCGCCCGGCAGCGTGCTCGACCTGCTGCCGACCCTCGCCGCCGCCGCCGGTGCTCCGCTGCCGAAGGCCGAGCTCGACGGCCGCGACCTGCTCCCGGTCTGGACCGGCGCCGAAGCGGCGTCCGGCCGGCCGCTCTTCTTCGGCGCCCTCGACGAGCGCTTCCTGTCGCGGGCGGTGGTCGCCGGCGACTGGAAGCTCCTGCGCCGGCAGCCGCTGGCGATCGACGCCCTCGGCGTCGCCCGACCGCGCGGCGAGACCGAGGAGTGGCTGCTCGACCTCGCCGCCGACCCCGGCGAGCGCAACAACCTGCTCGAGACCGACCCCGCGGGCAGCCGCGCCCGCGCCCGCGAGCTCGGCGCCCAGCTCGACCGCTGGCAGCGGCTCGACACCGGGCCGGCGCCCGAGATCCGCTCCGAGGCGCCGCCCGGCTGGGAGCCCCCGGCCGACTGGGCCGACGCCGCCAAGCCCCTCTCCCGCCGCGCCCCCCAGGACCCGCCAGCCGGGCCCGAGGCCGCGCGCCCCAGCTTCGTCGTCTTCGTCGCCGACGACCTCGGCTGGGCCGACGTCGGCTTCCACGGCGGCGACATCCCGACGCCGACGATCGACCGCATCGCCGCCGAAGGCGTGCGCTTCCAGCGCTTCCAGACCTTCGCGTTGTGCACGCCGACCCGCGCCGCGCTGCTCACGGGGGTCGACCCGATGCGGCTCGGGCTGGCGGAGTCGCCGCTGCGCCCGTGGGACCAGGAGGGCTTGCCCGCCGGCGTCCCGACCCTGGCCGAGCTGCTGGGCGCCGCGGGCTACGACACCGCCTGCGTCGGCAAGTGGCACCTCGGCCACGGCGACCCCGGCATGCACCCCAATGCCCGCGGCTTCGACCGCTTCTACGGCTGCCTGAACGGCTACGTCGACTACCGCAGCCACCGCAGCCGCGACGGCGCCCACGACTGGCAGCGCGACGGCGAGAGCCTGGCGGTCAAGGGCTACGCCACGCGCTTGTTCGCCGGCGAGGCCGAGCGCTGGATCCGCGGCCGCGACCCCGAAACGCCCTTCTTCCTCTACCTGCCCTTCACCGCGCCGCACCTGCCGCTGCAGGCGCCCAAGGAGACCGTCGAGGCCTTCGCCGCGGTCGAGGACCGCGACCGCCGGCTCTACGCGGCGATGGTGGCCGAGCTCGACGCCGCCGTCGCCCGCGTCCTGGCCGCGCTCGACGACACCGGGCGCGCCGAGAACACGATGGTGGTGTTCCTGTCCGACAACGGCAACGCCAAGGGCGAGCCCGGCGACAACGGCCGCTTCCGCGGCGGCAAGGGCAGCGCCTTCGAGGGCGGCATCCGCATGCCCGCCGCGATGCGCTGGCCGGCGCGGGTCGAGGCCGGCGGCCAGCGCGGCGAGCGGCTCTCGGTGCTGGACCTCGCGCCCACCGTGCTCGCCGTCGCCGGCGTCAAGCCGGTCGAGCGAGTCCAGCTCGACGGCCACGACTTGTTCGCCGGCCCACCGCCGCCGCGCACGCTGTTCAGCGCCGCGCACACCGGCGACTACCACAACTCCACGGCGGTGCGCATGCCGTGGAAGTACGTCCGCCGGCTCAAGCTCGACGGCAGCGTCGAGCGCCACTTGCTCTACCACCTCGGCGACGACCCGGCCGAGCAGACCGACCTCGCCGCGGAGCGCCCCGAGGTGCTGGCGGAGCTCTCGGCGGCGGTCGACGCCTGGCGGGCGCGCGCGCCGGCGAGCGGAGCGGCGGGCGCGCGCGCTCCCGAACCGCCGGACGGCTGGACGCCGCCGGAGGATTGGGCGAAGCGCCGCTGATCCCCGGCGTATCGTGGGGTGGTATCGAGCCATGCGCCCCTACTGCCTCTACTGCTTCGCGACGATCGAGGAGCACCAGCCGTGCCCGGCCTGCGGCCACCACAGCTCGCCGGCCGACCGGAAGCGCTACTGGAACCACAGCCCCCGCCTGCGCCGCTTCCAGGCCGGCCTCAAGATCCTCTCCGCGATCCTGATGGCGCTGCTCATCCCCTCCTTCCTCGATGTCGGCGGCGGCAGCGGCACGAGTCCAGGCTTCTTCTTCTTGCTGCCGATCTTCGCCCTGGCGCCGGTCTGGCTGACGATCTCCGGGCTCACCCGCGAGCAGCCCTACTTCATGCCGACCGCCATGTGGAGCGTCGCCGCCGCCGGCCTCGGTGGGGTCCTGGCCTTCTCGCACTGGTCGGGCTGGCTGCTCGCCATCGCCGGCGTCGGAGCCGCTCAAGGGGCGGGCAAGCTGGCCCGGTCGTGGAAGCGCCGCCTCCAAGAGGAGGAGCCAAGTCCGACCGGACTCGCGGTGTAGCTCGACGAGGCCCCCGCGATGCGCCGCTACTGCCTCTACTGCTTCGAGACGCTGGAGGACGACGAGTGCCGCGCCTGCGGCATGCCCGACCGCAAGGCCTTCCGAGCCCGCTACTGGAACTTCAACCCCGCGATTCGCCGGCTGCAGCGGCGCCTGAACCTGGCGCTCCTGATCGGCGCCGGGCTGTTCCTGTTCCTCCTGTTCCGCATCGGCGTCCACCTCCCCGCGGGCGCGACCCGGGGATACGGCTTCGCCTACCTCCTCCCGATCGCCGCCTTCGCCGCCGGTCGCCTCGCGACCTCCGCGCTGACCCGCGAGCGCACCGACGTCAGGCCGGCGGTGCTCTGGAGCCTCGGCTCCCTGCTCCTGGTCCTAGTCTCCCTGGTCACGCTCTCCGCCCCGGGATTGCTGCTGGGCTTCGCCTTCCTCGCTCCGGTGGGCGTGATCTCGTCCCGCTTCGACCAGTGGAAGGAGCGCCTCCAGCGGGAGGGGGATCCGGCGCTGCTCCAGGCCCAGCTCGAGGCGCGGGCCTGACCGCCGAAAATCACGTGGCAGCGCTAGCGGGCGCCGCCTTCGATCTCCTGGGCCACCGCCCCCTCGCGTTCGCCGCGTAGGAAGGCGGCGGCGAGGTCGCGGGCGAGCTCGACCATCTCGGAGCGGACGAAGACCCGGCAGCGGGCGGCGACCGAGCCCGCGCTCTGGAAGCTGTCGCTGTGCAGCGCGCTCGGGATCGTCACCTGGTCCCGGGAGACGTAGCAGTCGATGCCGCTGCTCTGCAGCCGCTCCTCGACCGCCAGGGCCTGGGCCAGGTTGAGGTCGCGGACGGCTTCCACCGGGTTCTTCATGTCGATCGGTCTACGGGTTCAGGGCGTCGCAGCGAGGGATTCCTCGAGCATCCGGTGCAGGATCGCCCTGGCGGCTTCGGCCGACTCGCGGCGCACGCGGTAGCGCACGCGGGCCTGATGCGCAGCCTCGACGGCTGGTCCGAAGCCGGAGAAGGGGTCGCGCGGGGCCACGGTCCCTTCCTGCTTGAGGTAAGTGATGCGTGCTTCTCGCAACCTCGCCTCGAAGGCGGTGGCCTGATCCGAGCTCAGGCCGTGGGCGACTTCGATATGCGTCATGGCTCCTCCTTGCTGGGGCCGGCTGCAGCATACCACTTTGAACCGCGGACGCCGGTTCAGACCAGGTCGAGCAGCTGCGGGGCCAATTCGTGGAAGCGGTGGCCGTCGCGGCTCAGCTCCCAGCATGCAGGGACGTCCAGAGCGCACTCCCTGAAGGCGAGTGCCAACTCAGGGAAGTTCACTTCCCCCTCTCCGGGGGCCAAGTGCACATGCGCGCCTGCCTTCATGTCGTCGAGCTGCACCGAGCGGATCTGGTCGCGCCACTCGCGCACGGCCTCGTGGGGCTCCGCCTCGCCGGCGACCAGCAGGTGGCCGACGTCGAGGGAGAGGCCGACCAGGCCGGGGGCGGCGGCGGTGAAGGCGCGGAAATCGTCGAGGGTGGCGACCAGGTGGCCCGGCTCGGGCTCCAGCGCCAAGGCCACGCCGTGGCGCTCGGCGAGCGCGGCGAGGTTGGCGCAGCCGTCGGCCAGCCGGTCGCGGGCGCCGGCCGCCGTCTGGCCCTCGGGCAGGGCGCCAGACCAGAAGGACAGCACCCGGGCGCCGAGCAGCTCGCACCACTCGACCATGTGGCGCAGGTACTTCAGCCGGATGTCGCGCGAGTCGTCGGGTTCGAGCAGGTTCGGGCGGTGCTTGCGGCGCGGGTCGAGCAGGTACCGGGCGCCGGTCTCGAGCACCACCTCGAGATCGAGCTCGCGGCACAGCGCGCCGATCTTGGCGACGTCGGCGCTGGTGGCGTAGCGCGGGTCCAAATGCGGCACGTCCGGGGTGATCGCCACGGCTCGGTAGCCGAGCTCGGCCAACCAAGGCAGGGCGTCCTCCAGCCGGTGGCTGGTGAAGCCGTTCGAGTTGTAGCCGATGCGGACCACGGGAGCCTCTGCCGGCCGCGGTCAGCGCCGAGGGAACCGCAGCTTCTTCTCGAAGCGCTTGCGGCGGGTCTCGATCTGGCGCTGGGCGGTGGCGTCGTCGGCGTAGTCGGCCGCCAAGCCATCCAGCAAGCCGAAGGCTTCCTCGAACATCTCCTTGGCCTGCGCCATCTGCTCGGCCAGCCGGAAGGGGTCGCCCTCCTTCTCGTGGTAAGCGTTGGCGGCGTCGATCTTGTCGATCGCGTCCTCGCCGAGCTGGCCGGCTTGCTTCCAGCGCTCGTCCTGCTTCCAGGAGGGGACGGCGGGCTGGGCCTCGGGGGCGGCGGACGGCTCCGCGGCGGGCGCCGGGGGCGGCTCGAGACGCGTCACCGGCTCCTTCTCCGCGGCGCGCGCGGGTTCGGCGGCGCCGGCGCCGTCTGGCTGGAAGGCGACCACGCCCCAGACGACCAGGACGAAGACACCGGCGGCGGCGCCGGGCAGGAAGCCGGGGTCCTTGGGCGGGGCTTTCTTTCGCTTCTTCTTCGCTTCGGCCATGGGTGGGGCGCGATCGGGCCGCCGATCACTCTACCGAAGGGCTGGCGAGGAGAGGGCCGGCTCATGAACAACTCGCCAGCTCCTGACCGCTTCAGGGAGTCTGCCTACTGGCCAGGACCCACCAGGTCGCAGAACTCCATGAGCTCGAGCACGAGTGCTCCGTGGCGAATGTCGTCGCCACCAGCGGGCGGCAACTGAGGCCTCGGCCACTTCGCAGCATCGAGAACATGGCGAGCTTCCGACTGCTGGAACCAGCAGCTCACCGCCCAAACGATGGTGGGATTCTCCTCTTCCAGCTCGCGGGCCTCGCGCTCGAAGTCCTCATCACTCAAGAGCCGCAAGCCACACAAAGCAAAGAGCCGCCCCTCCCCATTCCCGCGGTCGGCCACCTCGAGGAAACGCTCCAAGCGATCTCGAGATCGCATGATGTCTGCCCATGGGCCCGCTCCGCTCGGCGGACTCCCGCTGTAACCGACGCCATTCGTCGCGAACTCCGGCGCACTCATGAGCGACGCGGTTGCCGATCTTGGCGCCCGGTCACGAGTGGGAGCGACCACCGCCGGGAGCTCAACCATCCGGGGCGGAACGAGTCGGGGTTCCAACAGCGGAGCGAGCGTGTCTTCCGGAACCGACTCCATGGGATAGAGGTTCTGGGGAGCGGCATGCTGTTGAGATTCACTTCCCTCGCGGCCGCAGCTGGCGATCGCACCGAAGAAGGAAAGCGCGAGCAGAAGGCGGAACACGGAATTCAGGGAGGCATTCCGGCAGAGCGAATCGCAGCACCGGAACGGACCTACTCTCATTTTACTTCGCCAACAACGCCGCGTAGCCGCCCGAACGCTGCTCGTCGGGCTCCATGCGCCGCTCCTCGACGATGCTCATCCCGCTGCGCTCAGCCAGGTACTCGGCGCCGCCGCGGTTCTCCTCCTCCTCCAGCGAGCAGGTGGTCCAGAGGACCCGCGTGCCCTCGCCGAGCGCCTGGATGGCGGCGTCGGCGACGCGCCGCTGGGTGGCGATGGCGTCATCGAGGTTCTCGTGGCGGAAGCGCCAGCGCGCCTCGGGGCGCTTGCCGAGCACGCCGGTGTTGGTGCAGGGCACGTCGAGGATCACCAGGTCCCAAGGGCCGTCGGGCGCGTGAGCGCCGTCGGCGCCGATCACCGTGGTCTGGAGCGGATGGCCGAGCCGCGCCGCTTCGGGCGCCGCGCGCGACAAGCGGACGTGGTCGACGTCGCAGGCGTGGACCTCGAGCTCGCCGCCGGCGTGCTCGATGGCGGCCAGGCTCTTGCCGCCGGGGGCGGCGCACCAGTCGAGCACGCGCTCGCCGGGCTTCGGGTCGGCCATGCGCACCGCTTCGATCGCGGACAGGTCCTGGACCGACCAGTGGCCGGCGGAGAAGCCCGGGAGCTGGCGCAGGTCGCCGCTGGGCTGGTCGAGCAAGAGGGTGCCGTCGAGCGGGCCGTCGTGGCTCTCGAAGCCGGCGCCGAGCAGGGCCGCGCGCACCTGGTCCCGGTCGGCGCGGGCGGGGTTGACGCGCAGGCACAGCACCGGCGGCCGGTTGAAGGCCTGCATGCGCGCCACCATGCCGTCGGCGCCGACGGCCGCCTGCCAGCGGGCGGCGAGCTCGTCGGGGTAAGAGAGGGTGGCCGCGGCGTGGCCGACCGGGTCGGCGGCGGGGTCGGGGAACAGGGCCCGGTCGAAGCGCCAGCACCGGCCAGCCGCCGGCAACAGGTCGGCGGCGGCGGCGGTGTCGGCCGGCAGCTCGTCGCCGACGGCGCGGCCGACCGAGCGCATGACGGCGTTGGCGAAGCCGAGCGCCTTCTTGACCAGGGGCTTGGCGGCCTCGAGCGTGGCTCCGAAGGCGGCGTAATTGGGCACCTGCTCCATCCAGAAGCGCTGGAACACCGCCATGCGCAGGGTCCACAGCACCTCCTCGTCTACCCGGGGCCGGCTGCAGTAGGGCTTGAAGATCGCGTCGAGGGTGCGGCGGTGACGGATCGTGCCGGCGAGCAGGTGGCGGGCGAAGGCGCGGTCGCGGCCCTCGAGGCCGGCCTCCTCGACGGCGCGGGCGAAGCGGCGGGTCGGGAAGTCGCCCTTGCTGGTCAGCAGCTTCAACACCAGGCGGCGCGGGTCGGCGGCGGCGTTCATCGCAGCCGCTCGCCGGCTCGCAGGGAGCTGCCGCGCAGGAACTCGGCGACCTCGAGCGGGGCCTTGCCCGGCCGTTGCAGCCGCGTCAGCTCCAGCGCGCCGTCGCCGCAGGCCACGACCAGCCGGGCGTCGGCCTCCAGGATGGTGCCCGGATCCGGCGCGGACTGCAGGAAGGAGCCTGACACCTGGGCTTCGTGCAGGCGTAGCTCGGCGCCGTCGGGGGACTCGGCGTGGGCCACTGGCCAGCCGGCCATCGCCCGCACGACGCGGTCGAGCTGCTCGGCGCTCTGCGACCAGTCGACCCGGGCGTGCTCCCGCTTCACCTTGCGGCAGACGGTGACCCGGCCCTCGTCCTGCTCGCGGCCGGCGGGCAGCGGGCCGTCGCCGTACTCGTCCAGGCAGTCGGCGAGCAAGTGGGCGCCGAGCTCCGCCAGGCGCGGGGCCAACTCGACGGCGCTGGTGCGGGCGCCGATCAGCATCGGCCGCTCGGCCAGCACCGCGCCGGCGTCGAGCTCGCGCACGACCTTCTGCAGACAGACGCCGGTCTGCTGGTCGCCGGCCAGCAGGGCCGCCTGGACCGGGCTGGCGCCGCGCCAGCGGGGCAGCAGCGAGCCGTGGACGTTGACGCAGCCGAAGCGCGGGATGTCCAGGAACTCCTGGGTCAGGATCTGCCCATAACTCACCACCACCCCAAGATCGGGCTGGAGGGCGGCGAATTCGCGCAAGAAATCCGGGTCGCGGGCGGAGCGAGGCCGCAGCACCGGCACGCCGGCCTCCTCGGCCAGGCCGACCAGCGGGTTCTCGGCCTGCTTGCGGCCGCGGCCGGCGCGGCGGGCCGGGGCGGTCACCAGGGCGACCGGCCGTTCTCGACGCTGACACAGGGCAGCGAAGGAAGCGGTGGCGAAAGGCGGGGATCCGAGGAATACCAGGCGCATGGTTAGCGACGCGGGACCCGGTAATTTAGCCCCGTCCTGCCCCAGGGCCGCCAGGAATGGTGGGAAAGCAGCGGAGCCGGCGACCGAGGTCGCCGGCTCCGGATCGCGGCCGGCCGCGGCGAGGCCGCGCCGGACGGCTGGCGCCGCCTAGACGTGCGGCTCGACCAGACCCTTGAGCTGGTCGTAATTCATCCCGCCGGTGTGGCGGCCGACCTCTTCCCCGCCCTTGAAGACGATGAAGGTCGGGATCGCCATGACGCCATACTGCGCCGGCACGCCGGGGCTGTCCTCGGTGTTCAGCTTGACGATCTTGGCCTGGTCGCCGAGCTCCTCGGCGAGCTTGTCGACGGCCGGAGCCATGGCCCGGCAGGGGCCGCACCACGGGGCCCAGAAATCGACCAGGACGGGCTTGTCGGAGGACAAGACCTCCTCTTGGAAAGTGGCATCGGCGACGTCTGCTGCGTTGGACATTGGGTTCCTCCTCGTGTTCCAGCGCTCAATGTAGGTGAACCCCGCGGACCCTTCCAGGCCTTCGCGGGTCGACCCCGTCAAAGGGCGTCGTCTTCGAGCAGATCGCCGACTTCCTGCTCCATTTCGTCGGCGTGGTGGTCGAAACCTTCATCGAGCTCGTCGAGGTGGACTTCGGCGTCCTCCGAGCTCCGTGACACCAAGATGTCACCGAAGCTGTCCTCCTGCTCCAGATCGATCGCCTTCTGCTTCGCCAGCTCGAGCAGCGCCACCAGGTAATAGGCGGCGTCCTCGCGGAAGGTCTGCTCCTGGGTGAAGACCTCCTTCAGGCTGAGCTTGCCGCCGGACTCGATCCGGCTCCAGACCTCCTCGACGTACCAGGACAGCGGCCGGCCCTGCTCGCGCACCTTGTGCGGACGCATGAAGCCGGTCTCTTTCTCCAGGCGGCGGAAGACTTTGAGGAGATCCCAGACCGAGACCTCGCCCAGCTCCCACTCCTCTTCTTCCTCGTCCTCGTCGAAGCTGTACTTGCCCAGCCACTTGGCGCCGGCCGGCAGCAGCTTGGAGCGGCGGCGCCAGGAGGAGCCCAGGGAGTCGGCCACCTGGCGCAGCTCCTTGTAGACCAGCAGCTGCTGGACCAGCTCCTCGCCGGGGTCGAAGGGGTCCTCGTCCTCGCCGAGCTCCTCCTGGGGCAGCAGCGAGCGGCTCTTGATCGCCAGCAGGGTGGCGGCGACGACCAGGAAGTCGGCCGCCTCGTCGACGTCGATCTGCTCCATCGAGCGGACGTACTGGCAGTAGGCGTCGCAGACCTCGGCCAGCGAGACGACGTGGATCTCGAGCTCCTTGTCCCGGACCAGCTGCAGCAGCAGGTCGAGGGGCCCCTGGAAGACCCGGTCGAGGTGGACGGTGAAGTCCGGGACTTGCTCGCTGGCCGGGACCGGGGCCTCCGGCGCCGGGATCTTGGCGGCGGGGATGAGGTCGGGGTCGGCGGGTTCGATCACAGCGGCGGGGAGGAGCGAGCGGGGGCCATTCTAGGGCGTGAGCTTGTCCGGGCCGCGGATTAGCCCAGCCCGACCAGCGTCAGCATGCCGCCGAAGATCGGCTCGATGACCGCCGAGAGCAGCAGGCGGAAGCCCGGCACCATGAACAGCAGGACGAGCAGGATCATCAGCCCGAAGCGCTCCAGCTGCACGTAGGAGGCCAGCGCCTGGCGCGAACCGAGCTTGCTGAGGCCGTACATGACCACCCGGGAGCCGTCCAGCGGCGGGATCGGCACCATGTTGAAGACCGCCAGGAGCACGTTGATGAACAGGCCGTTGCGCAGGATGTCGACCCCGGGGTCGTTGGGGTACTTGCCCTTCACCCCGAGCTCGAAGATGCCCAGGTGGAGGAAGGCCGACAGCAAGCCGGCGAAGAGCAGGGCCAGGACCAGGTTCATGGCGGGGCCCGCCAGGGCAACCAAGGCCCAGTCCCGCGCTGGGCGGCGCAGGCGGTGCACGGCCACCGGGACCGGCTTGGCGCCGCCGAAGAGGAAACCGGAGGTCATGAACAGCAGCGCCGGCAGCAGGATCGTCATGAAGAGATCGATGTGCGGCACCGGGTTCAAGGTCACCCGGCCGAGCTGGCGGGCGGTGGGGTCGCCCAGCTTGTCGGCCACCCAGGCGTGGGCCGCCTCGTGGCTGGTGATCGAGAGCACCACCGCGACGAGGGTGCCGACGAGGACGACGGGATCGGATTCCATGGCGGGGCGGGCCGAGGGTGGCGGGCGGACTTGACGAAGGAGCCTGACACCAGCGCCTCACTACAATAAGTCCGCCCGGGGGTGGCCTCTTGTTGGTTTTTGCCCCGGCGACCATGGCCGTCGATCGCAATTCCGCCCTGACGCGCGGCCTCGAGGTGCTGAAGCTCGAGGCGGACGCCATTCGCACCCTGCAGAGCCGGCTCGGCGCCAGCTTCGAGGAAGCGGTGCAGCTGGTGGCGGAGTGCCGGGGCACCGTGGTCCTGACCGGCATGGGCAAGGCCGGGCTGATCGGGCAGAAGATCTCGGCGACCCTGGCCTCGACCGGCACCCCGAGCATCTCGCTGCACCCGGCCGAGGCCCTGCACGGCGACCTGGGCCGGGTGCGGGCCGAAGACCTGGTGCTGGCGCTGTCGAAGAGCGGCAAGACCCGCGAGCTGCTGCAGCTGCTGCCGCCGCTGAAGGCGATCGGCGCCAAGGTCGTGGCCCTGACCGAGTCGGAGGACTCGCCGCTGGCCCGCCACGCCGACCTGACCGTGGCCATGGGGCCGCTGGGCGAGGCTTGCCCGCTGGGCCTGGCCCCCACCGTGACCACCACCGCGCTGCTCGCCCTCGGCGACGCCCTGGCGATGGCGGTGCTCGAGAGCCGCGACTTCACCCGCGAGGCTTTCGCCGCCTACCACCCGGCCGGCGACCTCGGCCGCAGCCTGATCAAGGTCGGCGAGATCATGCGCCGCGGGGAAGAGGTGCCGCTGCTCCGGACCGGCGCCACCGTGCGCGACGCCTTGACCGTGATGACCGAGACCCCGGGCCGGCCCGGCGCCGCCGTCATCGCCGACGCCGGCGGCCGCCTGCTCGGGATCTTCACCGACGGCGACCTGCGGCGGCTGGCACAGTCCCCGGACGGCATCGGCCTCGACGACGCCATCGACGACCACATGGCCGCCTCGCCCCGCTTCGTGCGCCAGGGCCAATTGGCCGGGGACGCCCTCCACATGGTCCGGGACGCCCACATCGACCAGGTCCCGGTGGTGGCGGACGAGGACGAGACCGTGGTCGGCTTGATCGACGTCCAGGACCTGCTCGAGGTGAGGCTCTGAACTTCCCCGACGAACTGCTCGACCGCGCCGCCAAGGTGCGGCTGCTGCTCTCGGACGTCGACGGCGTCTGGACCGACGGCCGGATCACGGTCCACGCCGACGGCTCGGAGAGCACCGACTTCCACGTCCAGGACGGCTACGGCATGGTCCTGCTGCGCCGCGCCGGGATCGAGGTCGCGGTGATCACCGGCCGCCACAACCCTTCGGTGAAGGCGCGGGTGGAGAAGCTCGGCATCACGGAGCTGCGCATGGGCAGCTTCGAGAAGGGACCGCTGGTCGAGGAGCTGGTCCGCTCCCGCGGGCTGATGCACGAAGAGGTCGCGGCCATCGGCGACGACCTTCCCGACTTGGAGATGTTCGAGCGCGCCGGCCTGTGCTTCTCCCCGCCCGAGGGGGTGGAGGCGGTCCGCGCGGCGGCTGACTGGGTCACGCGGGCGCGCGCAGGCTTCGGCGCCCTGCGCGAGGTCGCCGACCTGCTGCTCGTCGCCCGCGGCGAGCACCCCGCCGCTCCGTGAGCCCCCTCCGCCGCCTCGGTTCCTATCTGCTGCTCGCTGGGGTGGCGGCGGTGGGCTGGCGGGCCCTGCAACCCCCCGACCCGGCCAAGCGCCAGGTCGACGAGCCGCCGGCAGAGGGCTTCGAGCTCCCGGTCGAGGGCTTCGGGGCGGTCGGGCTGGGCATCCGCGGCCCGGTGCGGATCACCTTGTCGCGGGCCGTGGAGGAGGACGAGCGGACCGTCGCGGTGCCGCGGATGACGATCGACGGCCGCGACCCGGGCAAGCGAGGATCGGACCTGGTCATGGACCAGACCGTGATCCGGGCCCTGGACGACTCCGGCGAGGACGAGGTCTACCGGATCGAGTCGCCGCGGGCGGTCCTGGCGCTCGAACAGGGTTTGGAGGGCCAGCAGCGGCCCACGCCCGACCCCAGCCGCCCGTGGCAGCTGGAGGCGCCCAAGCTGACCATGCCGACGCCGCGGGGTCTGCTCGAACTGGAGGTCGAGACGGCCTCCCTGGTGCCAGACGACCGCGTGCTCGAGGGCACCGGCGCCTTCACTTTGCGAAGTGGTGGCATGACCTTCTCTGGCATGGACTTAGAGCTGGATCTCGAGACCGGGCGGGTGGACTTCGGCGAAGCTCAGCCGCTCTCTTGGAGCATTCCGACCGCCCAGGGGGGCTTGTTCCGGGGCTCCTCCGACGGCGGCGGCAGCCTGACCGAGCTGGAGGACGGCGGCCGGAGCCTGGAGCTGCCCGCGGACGAGCTCTGCGAATTGCAAATTCCTGCCGAGTCCGGTCTGGAAGGGCTCTTCCGCTGTCGTGGCCTCCAACTCAAGCTCGACCCGGCGCTCGACGGCGCTGGCTGGAGGCCCCGCACCGGCCGCGGCGAGGCCCCGTCGAGCTGGATCGGGACCCTGGCCGACGGGCGCGAGTGCGCCGTCTTCGGCCAGGACGCGGTGCTCGTCTGGGATGGCATCCCCCTCCACGGCATCGACATGCGCGGGCCGCTGCTCGCCTCCTTGGGCGAGGGCGCCGGCGCCCAGGAAGGCGGCTGGCTGGCGGCCGGCGGCGGCGCCTACCTCAGCGCCGGGCAGCAGGACCTCGAGCTCTACGGCGGGGTCGGCGGCCAGCTCGAGCAGGGCTGGTTCGAGACCGAGCGCTACCGGATCGGTCAGGGCCGCTGGGTCGCCGAGGGCAACGTCTCCCTCGCCGACGGACAGATCGTCACCGACCGCTTCGAGTCGGCCGAGAACGGCAGCCAGCACCTGGACGGCGCGGTGGTGTTCCGGCCCACACCCGGGCTGGCGGTGGCTTCGCCGACCCTGACCTTGCGGGCCAAGGACGAGTTGAAGCCCGGCTTCCGCCAGTTCCACGCCGAGGGCGGCGTCGTCGCCCAGTTGGAGCTGCAAGCCGAGCCGGCGGTGCTCCGCAGCCGCGAGCTCGACGCCAAGGGCAACCTCGACCAGGTCGACCTGGCGACGCTCGAGGCCTCCGGCGGCGCCGACGGCGTGCGCCTCGACGCCCGCCACGAGGTCAGGCTGGAGCGCGGCGAGGCGGTCTTCACCGGCGAGCACTTCTCGGCCCACGCGGAGGACCGGATGGAGCTGCGCGGCAGCCCGGCCCGGGCCGAGATGCCGCGGCGCGGCCCGCTCGGCGAGCTGCTCGGCGTCGCCGTCCTGGTGGCGGAGCGGCTGGTGCTGCACGAGGGCGAGGTGCTGCCGGTCGGGAAACCGCGGCTGCGCTTCCCGGCCGCCGAGCTCGGGCTAGCCGGCGACGAGGTGCTGCTCGAAGCCGCGCGCATGCGCTTCGCCGAGGACGGCAGCGCCGGCGCCCTGCGCGGCGAGGTGCGCGGGACCGGCGCGCTCGAGTTGGTCGCCGCCTCCGCCGAGTGGCTGCGCCCGGAACCGCTCGAGGAGACTGAGCAGGAGCCGCACCGGATCCTGACCCTGCTGCCCGAAGCCAGCGAGCGGGTGGAGCTGCGCGGCCAGCTCCTGCCGGCGACGACGTCGGGCGAGAGGACGGAGAGCACAGAAGAAGCCGAGGAGACCGAGGGGGCCGCCGAAGGCTGGAAGTTCGACCTCCAGGCCCGGAGCATGAGGGTCGATCTGGAAGATCGCGTCGGCGTCCTCGACGGCGACGCCCAGATGAGCCTGGAACTGGCCGGCGAGGGAGAAGCCGCGGCCTTCCCGGTCGTCGCCGAGCCCGCGGCAGAGCCCGGCGCGGCAGAGCCCAACGCGGCAGAACCCGGCGCGCTGGAGTCGGTCGAGACCCTGGAGTTCCGGGGCCGCTACGCCGAAGTCTCCACCACCGCCGGCTTCTTCCTCCACAACGCCACGCTGCGCCAGGAGAACGGCGCCGGCGTCGGCCTCGAGGGCGGGGCCGACCGGATCGACTGGCGCCGCCGCAAGGGCGGCGTCACTCTGACCCTGACCGAGGGCCGGCCGTGGCTGGAGACCGGCGGGATCCGCGCCGAGGCCGCCGAAATCGTCATGGAGAAGGGCGGCCCCGCGGGCGAGGGTCCGGTGCTGGAGCTGACCGGCAGCGCCGAGCGCCCGGCGCGGCTGAGCCTGCCCGACGGCAAGGTGCTGGTCGGCCAGCGGCTCCGCTACAACTTCCAGACGCGGCTCTACGACACCGGCAGCGGCCGCCTGGCCACCGAGGACGACCAGCCTTGAACCCCCTCCTCCTGTTGCTCCCGCTGCTCGCCGCGCCGCAGGAGCCCGCCCCCGAACAGCAGCTGGAGGCCGAGTGGCAGTCCCTCGAGTCGGCTGAGGACGGGGACGAGGTGGTCTACCGCTTCCGCGGCGTCACCAGCGCCCTGTTCGAGCCCGACCCGGAGGACCCGGCGGAGCGGCGTCAGGTGCTCGACCTCCGCGCCGAGATGCTGGAGCTGCGCCTGGACCGCCTCGGCTACCGCGCCTTGTCGGGCGACCGCGCGGCGATGGAGGAGTGGATGCAGCGCATCCCGGCGCCGGCGCCGACGCCGGCGGGGCCGCTGTCCTCCCTGTGGTCCGACCGCTTGATGGGCGCGCTCGGCCTGCCGCAGCAGTCGGTCTCGCTGCTGCGCTCGGCGGTGATGACGGGCGACGTCCAGCTGCACACCCCCGAGCTGCGGCTGCGCTGTGACCAGCTGGTCTACCAGGTCGCCGAAGGCTGGACCCGGCTCGATCAAGCCGACCTGATGCTGCCGCACGGCTATGGCCCCAACGGCTGGCCGCTGCGCATGATCGCCGCCGACATCGCCGAGTTCCCGGATGGCAGCCTGGAGGCCCGCGACGCCGCCCTCAGCACTTGCGACGCCCATGAGCCGCACTACGCCCTGATCGTCGACAGCCTGCGCGGCACCCCCGACGGCGACGCCTACCTGTGGGAGCCCGAGGGCGGCTGGCTGTCGATCCTCGGCCACCGGTTGACCCCGCTGCCCACGCCCAGCTTCGGCGACAGCGAAGGCGACAGCCTGCTCAGCCTGCACCAGGTCAAGCTCGGCTCCAACAAGCGCGACGGCCAGTCCATCGAGCTCGACCTGCGCGGAGGCCACTCCTTCGACGAGGACACCCGCGCCAGCTGGCGGCTGCTGCCCGGCTACCGCAGCCGCCGCGGCCTCCCCCTCGGCGCCCAGCTCGGCCTGCGCACGCCGAACTACCGCGGCAGCTGGGACCTGTTCTTCCTGGACGACAACGGCCCCGACCGCCACCGCTACAGCCGGTTGGTCAGCCGCGACGGCGACAGCCGCTACCGCGGCCGCTTGTGGAACCGCTTCGACCTCAGCGAGCGCTGGCGGCTCGACCTCGACCTGGCGCTGACCAGCGACGCCCTGGTCGACCCGGAGTTCTTCGAGCAGCAGTGGCGCGAGCAGGAGGACGCGCTCAGCGAGCTGTACCTGCGCTACGACGGCGGCGACAGCTTCTTCGACCTGCGCGCCGAGGCCAGGCTCGACGAGGTCGGCTACGTGCCGCTCGAGGGCTTCGGCCCCCCCGGAAGCCGCTCGCCGCAGTTCGTGGAGTCGCTGCCCGTGCTCCGCTGGCAGGCCTACCCGTCGACGCTGGTCGGCCTCCCGGCTGGGCCGCTCGGCGGCGTCGACGGCGAGCTCCCCCTCAACCTCTCCTACGGCGCCGAGCTCGGCCGCTTCCGGCTGCGCGACCGCGAGCTGTTCGGCCCCGGCGGCGTCGCCGCCTTCCGTCGCAGCCCGGCGGTCAGCCGCGACCGCCTGCGGGCCTGGACCGAGCTGTCGCTGCCGGTGCACCTCGGCGGCGTCTTCCTGCGGCCGGGCGCCCGCTTCCAAGGCATCGCCTACGACGCCGACCTCTCGGGCCGCGACTCCGCCGACCGCAGCCTGGCCGAGGGCTTCGTCGAGGTCGGCGCCCTGCTGCTCAAGGATTGGGAGCACGGCTGGCAACACCGGGTGCTGCCGCTGGCGCGCTACCGCAAGCTCAGCGTCAACGGCGACCGCCCCGGCCGGCTGGTGCAGTTCGACCAGTGGGACGGCTACCAGTCCGGCGAGGCCCTCGAGCTGGCGCTGCGCCAGGAGTGGATCGCCCCCGGCGGCGGCAAGTGGGCGGACATCGAGCTGCGGCTGCCCTACTCCACCGACCCGAACGAACCCCTGCTCGATCCGGTGTTCCCGGTGCGCCGGCCGGGCGAGGCGGCCACCGCCTGGGGGCCGGCCGAGCTGCGCGCGACGTGGACCCCGGGCGTCTACGGCAAGACCCTGGAGGGGGTCCGGGTCGAGACCCGGCTGCGGCAGGACCTGCACACCGCCGAGCTGGTGGAGCAGTTCGCGCGTCTGATCGCGGCGCCGCACGAGCGGGTCCAGTACGGCCTGGCCTTCCGCAAGGTCGAGGGCGTGGTCAGCCAGGTCGAGGCCACCATGAATTGGCGGGTCAGCGACGACTGGGGCCTGCGCCTGCGGCAGCCGTACAACTTCCGGCCCGGCGCCAGCAAGCGCTCCGAGATGTCCCTGCTCCGCTACGGCCACGACTTCGTGTTCGAATTCGGCCTCCAGCGGGACCAGGCCAGCGGCAACAGCGGCGTCTTCTTCCACCTGATGCCCCGCTTCCTGGTGGACACCGCGCCGCGGCCCGACGGGTCTAGAATGTGAGCGTGTTCGCGATCCTCCCGTCCGGCGGCGAGCTGCTCGTCGCCCTGCTCATCGGGCTGCTGCTGTTCGGCGGCAAGCTGCCCGAGGTGGCGAAGGACATCGGCCGCACCTTCTTCAAGCTGCGCCGCTCGGTCAATGACCTGCGGCGCGAGACCGGGATCGACGAGACCATCCGCGACCTCAAGCGCGAGGTCGAGCAGGCCAAGCCGGTGGTGGATCTGAACACGCCGCCTTATCAGCCGTGGCCGGGGGACCGAAAGGAGGAGGAGGGCGCCGACCCCGAAGCCGCGGAGCCCGCGGAAAGCGTCGCTCCGACGGAGCCGGATATGGCCGGCGATGACGCGCCCAAGGACGACGGGCCGGTGGAGCGGACGACTTCACCCAACCGGCAGCGAGCGGCGGATCTCGCGGATGCCCCCGGGGAGGCTGCAGACCCCGGATCGGACGACGGTGACGACTCGCCGGCCTCCGCCGGCTGACCCCGCGTTCCCGTCCGCCTAGAGCCGGTCGATCATGCCGCCGATCGAGCACGGCCGGGTGCGCGAGTCGAGCTGCGGCAAGATCAGCTTCTCGAGGGCGGTGCGGCAGGCGCCGCGCGAGCCGGGGATCACGAACACCACGGTGCGGTCGATGACGCCGGCGCAGGCGCGCGACTCGAGGGTGGCGGTGCCGATCTCCTCCCAGCTGAGCATGCGGAACATCTCGCCGAAGCCGGGCATGCGCTTGTCGAACAGCGGCTCGACCGCCTCGGGGCTGACGTCGCGGGCGAACAGGCCGGTGCCGCCGGTGACGATGACCGCGTGCACCGCCGGGTCGGCGGTCCAGCCCTTCAGCTTGGCCTGGATCAGCGCCACCTCATCACGCACCAGGTCGCGCTCGACCAGGCGGTGGCCGGCGCCGGCGAGGGTCTCAGCGAGGTAGGCTCCGGAGGCGTCCGACTGCAGGTCGCGGGTGTCGCTGACGGCCAGCACGCAGACGCCGAGCGGCACGAAGGGCCGCTCCTCGTGGTCGTGGGCGCGGGCGGGCGGAGCGGTAGGTTCGTTCGGGGGGATGCTCATCGCAGGTGGCGGTCGACGGCCGCTTGCACGTTCTTGAAGTGGAGCTTGGCGACGCGGCCGAGCTGTTCGGGGCCGTGGATCTCGAGGAAGCGTCGCAGCGCCGGCGGCACCGGCGCGCCGCTGCCGCGCGGCAGGTCGACGGCCATGATCTCGCTCAGCCGCTCCAGCCCCTCGAGGAAGCGGTCGCGGGCCAGGATTGAAGCGCCGGCGACGGCCGGGTGGACCTCGGCGCGCGGGACCTCGTAGATCTTGGCGCTCGGAGCCTCGCGGCTGAGCTGGCGCTTGACCGGCGAGTCGGCTCCGAAGCGGTCGACGATGAAGGCCTCGATGCCGGTGCGCTGGCCCAGCTTCTGCAGCACCTCGCAGTGCATGGTCGTCAGCAGCCGGTTGACGTTGCCGCCGTGGTCGCGGTGGAGCTGGTTGTACTCGTCGGGGCCCGCGAGGCGCTCGGCGTGCGGGTACTCCTGGCGCAGCCAGGTGGCGAGGGTGCGGATGCGGACGTCGGTGAGGCGCTTGGAGTCGCAGACCCCGGCCTCCCGTAGCGCGACGGCGCTGTCTTCGGTCACGGCCATGGCGCAGACCACCATCGGCCCGAAGGTGTCGCCCTTGCCGGCCTCGTCGGAGCCGACGGCCTGCTCCGGCAGCTTGGCCAGGCGCTGCTCCTCGTCGGCGCTCAGGCCGCCGCGCTTGCCGTTGCCGTTGCCGTTCTCGCCGCCGTTGCTCTTCCGGCTGCCGGTTGCCTGGGCGGCCGCGCGCGGGCCGAGGTAGCGTTCGGCCCACATCTGCACCTCGCGCCCCTGCATCACCAGCTTGCCGCTGTCGTAGAGCGTGGCGACGACGCCTTCGCCGCGGGCCTGGAAGCGCGCGTAGGCGACCGACCGGAACTCGTAGCCGGCCTGGGTCAGGGCGTCAGAGAGCTTGGCGCCGGCCGCGGCGTCCAGCTTCAGGACCAGAGTGGCGCCGCCGCTCACGCCGCCGCCTCCGCCGGTCCGCCGACGCAGCCCGGGGCTCCGGTCCAGCGCTGCAGCTCGGCGGCCGCGGCGGCGTGGGCGGCCGCGAAGCGCTCCGTGAGCTGCGAGAGGTACTCGGCCTGCGCCGACTCGTCGCGCATCGCCTGGCGCGGGACCTCGAGGTCCTCGGCGTAGGCGATCACGACCTTGGAGAAGGGCTTGGGGAGGATCATGCGGTCCCAGGAACCCGCGCGCCAGGCGCGGGAGGCGGCGAAGCCGGTGGCGATCAGGGGGCGGCCGGTAGCTCCGGCGACGAAGAGGACGCCAGGGGCGATCGAGTAGGCCGGTCCGCGCGGGCCGTCCGGGGTGACCACCAGGCCGCGGGTCTCCTTGGCGGAGCGCAGCATCTCGCGCAGCGCCTGGCTGCCGCCGCGGGAGCTCGAGCCGCGGGCGGTGCGGAAGCCGAGCCTCTCGACGATGCGGGTGATGAGCTCGCCGTCGCGGTGGCTGCTGATCATCACCGTGAGGCTGCGGCGCCGATGGAGCGCCACCCCGGTCGGGATGTTCTCGTGCCACAGGCCGAAGGTCAGCGACCGATCGGAGTCGATCGACTGCTCGGCGCCCAGCCGGCGCACGCGCCAGGTCCGCGCCAGCGCCCTCAACAGCAGCGGACCGAAGGCGCGCGCGAACGCGGAGCTGGACCGGCGCAACAAGCGCTTGCGGAGCGGGCGGGCTTTGGCGCTCAAAACTCTTCGTCGTCCCAGTCGTCCCAGGCTTCGGCGTCCTCGGCCTGGTCTTCCGCGTCTATTTTTACCCGCCGCCACTGCCCCGTTGCCAGCACAGGATCCAGATCCTCGACGTGGTCCTCGCGCTCCCAGCGATCCTCGAGCTCCTCGCGACGGCGGCGACGGGCCGCGCGGACGAAGGGGAAGACGAGGACCATGAACAAGGCTAGGCCGAGGAAGATCTGCGGGTAGATCTCGCCGAGCAACCCGGAGGCGTTGACCAGCTCCTCGCGCATCCGCTCCTCGTGGTCGACCACGCCCATGCCGGTGACCTCGATCAGGGCGCGGTCGAGGCTGTCGCCGGCCCGCACCCGGGCCAGGACGTCCTGGAGCTCGGGTAAGCGGTGGTGGCGGAGGAAGGTCGACACGAAGCGCTCACCGAGGGCGTAGCCGACCGCGGCGTCGGCGGCGCTGTCGGGGAAGCCGTCGCGGTACTCCATCAGCAGGTCGAGGTCGCCCAGCACCGCGCGCCAGGACAGCGACACCCCGAGCTCGCCGAGGTAGACCTCGCCGGCGAAGACCTCGGCGCAGCCCTCGTGGAACCAGGACGGCAAGCGCGACCAGGCATCGGGGCCGAGGTCGGCCATGGCCAGGTGCATCAGCTCATGGCGCACCGTCGACATCAGCCGCGCCTCGCTGCCGGCGATCTCGGTAGCGATCACCAGCCGGCGCTCGCTGGGCACCGCGACCGCGGCGTACCAGCCCGGCAGCTCGCGCACGCGCAGGGCCTTGGCCAGGTCCTCGCGGTCGCCCACCCACTCGATCCGGAAGGGCCGCGGGTCGGGCGGGAGGCCGGTCCAGGCGCGCGCGTCGCGCAGGATGCCGTCGATCTCGTCCTGGTAGCGGCCGGCGAGGTCGGCCAGACCGTCAGGGGCGGTCCACTCGAAGCCTTGGCCGGCGCCGCGCGCGAGGTCGGACGCCGGAGCCTGGGCAAGGAGCGGCGGCGCCCCCGGCAGAGCCAGGAGCGCCGCGCTCAAGACGAAGCCCAGGATGGGCTTATTCAACCGTGAGGTCGTCGCCCGCGCCGCCGTCGTCGACGCCGTTCGGGCCGCAGGAGTAGAGCTTGTAGGACTCCCCGGCGGTCGAGTAGAGGAAGGCGTTGCCCCAGCCGTCTGCCACGACGCCCAGCTCCTTCTCGGACAGGAAGCCGTCCTCCCAGTCCTCTTGCGGCAGCAGCAGCTGCTCGAGGCTGTCCGGGTACTTGCCGTTGACCGCCGAGTAGAGCATGAGGCCGGTGTCTAGCCGCAGCAGCTCCATGGTGGTGGCGCCGGCGGGGTCGCCGGCGTCGATCGGCTCCATGACCTCGAACTCCTCCGCCATGAGGGGCTCAGGAGCGGAGCTCGCCATCATGGTCTGGGTGCCGGCCAGGGCGGCGACGCCCATGCCGACGAAGACCATCGCATCGCCGCCGTCGAAGCTGCCGACGCTGGCCATGCGGATGCTGCTGCCGTCGAACCAGCTGACCGCTTCGGAGGTCCGGATGTGCTTGGTGAAGTCGTCCGGTCCCGGCAGGAGGTCGAAGTCGACCGGGATCTGGTCGCCGGCCTGCGCGGCGATCATGGGCAGGATGCCCTTGACCATGGTGACCGCGCCGGCGATGACCGGGCGCGGGTCGCTCCAGCGCAGCGAGCCGGCGTTCTCCGGCACGCGGCCGAGGAAGTCGGCGGCTTCCGCGTTGCTGAGGATGTTCTCCTCCGGCTTGGAGACGCCGCTCTTCATCGCCTTGCGCACGCCGGAGCTGCCGTTCATCGAGAACACCAGCCAGCCGTCGTCGGTGATGCCGAAGGCAGGCTGCGGGATGGCGCTGGCCATCATCGACATCTGCATCTGGACCTCCGCCGGGATCGGCAGGGCGCTCAGGTTCAGGCGCACCTGGTAGTACTCCCCGAGCTTGACGGTGGTCCAGTTGCCCTCGGCGTCCTTCTTCCGGTCGGTGGCCGACTTGACCAACAGGTCGACGGCCTCGACCTCGTCGAGCATCTTCTGCAGCTGCGGCATGACGCCCGCGAACATGGCGCGGACCGCGTCGACGTCCTGCACCCGGATGAAGGTGCCGCCGGCGCCGCCGCCGCCGGCCATGCTGAATTCAGCCTTGGCCCAGGAGAAGGCGTCGGGCCCGATGGCCGCGAAGGCCTTGTCGTAGGTGCCGCGGTCCTCGCCGTAGAGCCAGGCCAGCTCGGGCATGCTGCGGTCGATGACCTCGCCCTGCGCTTCCGCCATGGTGATCATCTGATCGGCGGTGTTGGTGACGAAGGCCCAGACGGCGTTGAAGTCGGCGCTGCCGATGCTGAAGCTGTTGGCGTTCGCCGGCACGTACTCGGCCAGCGCGGCGTTGGCGGCGGAGCCGTCGGCGAGGCCGACGCCGACCAGCCCGGAGGGGCCGCCCGGACCGAAGGAGATCACGCCTTCGCCGAAGCTCTCCCCACCCTTCCAACCGGTGGTGAAGCTCATGGCGCCGATCGAGTCGAGGCCGATGCCGCTGATCAGCATCGGGGCCATGGCCTGCACCTCGGGCGGAGCCATGGGCAGGACCTGGTTGAGGAAGCCCATCGCCTGCGAGATGTCGATGTGGACGAAGGCCTGGCCGTTCGAGAGGGTGCTCCGGGCGGCCACGAAGCCGGGCGCCTGGGACAGCGAGCCAGTGGCCTCGGCCATGCCCTTGCGGCCATCGATGGCCAGGGTCGAGCCCTGCAGGCTCAGGCTCAGGGTCATCGGGCCCTCTTGGATGCTGACGCCGGTCTCGGTGACCTCGCCGCCCTGCATGGCGAGCAGGCCGCTCAGCATGCCGTAGACGCCGTTGGCCAGCTCGGCGTCGTGGAAGCCCAACCGGGCCCCCATCACCATGTCCGGCCCGGTGGCCGGGTCGAGGGCGCCGAAGGCGAATCCGCATTCGATCCGCCCATAGCTAGCGGGGTCGAGCAGGGCGCCGGGGATGCCTTGGGCTTCCATGCCCATCTTGGCCTGGGCGAGCGCGCCGTCGAGCATCGGCAGGACCGGAGCGAGGAACTCCTGCATCGGCGCATCACTCCAGATGCGGCCGAGGGTGGAGCCTGCGAAGCCGTCGCCGAACTGCTTGACGTCCGGGATCTCGAGGTAGAGGACGGTCTCGCTCGGGAGAGTCTCGGCGAGACTCTGCTGGGCAGTCGCTGAGGGCGCGAGCAGGCCGGCCAAAAGGAGGATGGGGACAGTTCGGTTCATCTTTTCGGTATTTCTCGCCACCGGGGCGGAAGGTGGCGCCATCCTACGCCTGAGCATTCCATTGTGGGGATCGGTTTTCAGGGATAAACTCTGCGCCGCCGAACGTGGCGGCGGTCCTCCCGAATCCACGAAGAGGTCCGATGTCTTCCAAGACCCTCCTGTTCCTGCTCGTCCTGCCTTTGCTGGCGACGGCTTGCACGGCCCCTTCCCAGAAGGCGTCTGCGAACGCCATCACCCATTGGGAAGACGTGCCCATTCCCCAAGGGTTCGAGCCGGTGACCACCCGGGCGACGGAGGCGACCCTCGAGGTCGGAGAATTCCGGCACGGGGACCTCCGCTACCAGGGCCTCGGGAACATCGAGACCGTGCAGCGCTATTTCATGGACCGGCTCCCCCTCCATGGATGGGAAATGGACCTTCAGGCCTCTTGCTGGCGCAACGGCCCCTCGCGGCTCGAAGTAGCCGTAAACTACGCTGACAAAAGCAGTTCTGAGGCTTTCCAGAAGATCTGGATCGACCTCCGAATGCGCTCCGAACGACCCCCGCTCCGCTCTCGATGAACGCAGCCGACCCGAACCAGGCCCGCCAAGCGCCGGGCGCCCACAATCCGGACTTCAGCCCGGAGAACCCGGCCATCACTTGGGCCAAGGAGAACAAGGCCTACCTGGCCTTCCTCCTCCTGGTGATTACGGGCATCGCCTCGTACCAGCACTTCTGGCCGCGCTACCAGCGGGACAACCTGACCGGTTCCTGGAGCCTGTTCCAGGAGCTCACGGCGGACCCGGCCCACTTCCAGGCGGACCGAGTCGAGGAGACGCTCTCCCGATCCCGATCCGACGATCGCGTCCACCCCTGGGTGGTCCACGCTGGCGTCACCAACGCCCTCAACAGCGGCGACCTGGAGGCCCTTCGGACCCTTCGAAGCGAGCTGCAAGTCCTTGCGAGCAACGAAGATCTGTCTGGCTATCGCCTGGTCGGCGAGACCGGCCCCGAGAGCCTCTTCGCCTACTCTCTGGCGATGGTCGATCGCGCCCTTGCCCCGGAAGCGGAACGGGAGTTCACCAACCCCGCGCCCACGGGAACCAAGATTCGCTTCACCGTAACTGTCAACGAGACAGATGCTTACGACTTCGAGGCTGGTCTATACGAGGACGCCTCTCCCGAAGCCTGTGCGGCCTTCCTGGCATTACTGCGCAGCGGCCGGCT
>CAYZXS010000011.1:62593-64407 GCA_964482495.1 uncultured Planctomycetales bacterium | reverse complement strand
GTGAAGCGGTCGAGCTCGTCCAGATCCTGGAAGTGGAAGACCACGCGGCCCCCGCCCCGGCGGTGGAGCCGGAGCTCGGTCCTCAAGCCCGTGCCGCGCGTGATCTTCTCCTGCAGATCTGAGAGCCAGGCGGGCTGACGGGGCCGCGGCCGGTGGGCGGGCTCGAGCTTGCCCTCGGCGGCCTTCTTGCTCGCGGCCTCCGTTTGCCGCACAGACCAGTCCTCGTCGACCACCCTTCGGAAGAGCTCGGCCTGGGCGGGCATTCCGGCGACCCGGAGCAGCGCCCGGCCGTGGCCTGCCGTGATCGTTTCACGTGAAACAGCGTCCTGGATCTCCTCGGGAAGGTCTAAAAGGCGTACGAGGTTGGCGATGGTCGAGCGCTCGAAGCCGAGGCCTTGAGCGACCTGCTCCTGAGTCAACTCGTAATCGGCCAGCAACCGCTGGCAGGCCTTGGCGCGCTCGATCGGATCCAGGTCCTCCCGCTGGATATTCTCGATCAGGGCAAGCTCCAGGCGCTCCGCGTCACTCCGGGTGGCCTCGCGGACGAGGACCGGAACGCTCTTCAGGCCAGCCATTTGCGCGGCACGCCAGCGGCGCTCTCCAGCCAGGATCTCGTATCGGTCGCCCTCGAGCGCCGTCACGACGATCGGCTGCATGATGCCGTGCCGGCGAATCGACTCGGCCAGCTGCTCCATGCCCCGTTTCAGGTCCTGCCGAGGCTGCACCCGGTTTGGGGTCAGATTCCCGACCGGGATCCAGCTCGCGCCGCCCTGAGGCTTGCTTTCCTTGGCGTGCTGGGTTGAAAGAAGACTGTCCAGTCCCTTACCTAATTTGCGGGTTGCCATGGCTCGCTCGTAGTCTTTGCTCCTTCGGGCCCGCCTAGCCTATCCGGGGCCACCGCCCGCGCCAAACATGAGCCACCCCCGCACCATCGCCATCCTCGGGGATCTGCACTCCAACTTGTCGGCCCTCGAGGCGGTCAAGGCCGTGCTCGATCTCGAAGAGGTCACGGAGTATTACTGCGTGGGGGACGTCGTGGGTTATGGGCCACGGCCGAATGAAGTCCTCGAGTTCGTGCGGGAGAACGAAGTCCGATGTGTGGCCGGAAACCACGACTGGGCTCTCCTGGGCCGAATCGACGCCAACTACTTCAATCCATACGCCCAGGCTGCCCTCGATTGGACCCGCTCCAAGCTCTCCAAGGCCAATCTCAACTTCCTTGAAGAGCTGCCTTTACGGATCGACGACAGTGGATTCACGGTGTTCCATGGGGCCCTTCCCGAGCCCGAGGCCTTCAATTATCTCCAGAGCTTCCCGGCAGCCCGCGCCTCCCTGGCGGAGTTCGATGCCCCGATCGGGTTCTGCGGCCATACCCATGTCCCCATGAACTTCATCGAGCGCCCCGCGGAGACCGAGCTCGAATGGCACTTCCAATCGGATTGGCACCTCGGCCAGGATGAGCGGGCGGTCGTGAATGTCGGAAGCGTCGGCCAGCCTCGGGACGAGAACCCGCAGGCGCCCGTCTGCATCTACGAGGTCGGAAGCCGCCACCTCCGCCTGCTGCGCACCCCGTACAACATCGCGGAGGAGCAGAAGCTGATTCGGAAGGCCGGTTTGCCGCCAATCTTGGGCGACCGGTTGATGCACGGGATCTGAGCCCCGCCGTCCTCCGCCCTACCCGACGTCCACCGCCCTGCTCGAGAAGGCAGCGCTCAGGACGGGGACAGGTAGGAAAGCTCGCCAGGGAGCCGGTCCATGCCGTCTTCCCCGAGTTTGGCCGCGAACAAGAGGGCCATATCCGCCAAGACCCGTTG
>CAYZXS010000011.1:57406-62493 GCA_964482495.1 uncultured Planctomycetales bacterium | reverse complement strand
ACCAGGTGCACGAGGGCCGTGACGGCCTCGAAGAAGTGGTAGGCGGCGCTCGCGGCAGAGCGGATCTGGAACAGCTGGGGATACTTGCGCTCCTCCTTGCTCCCGGCCACCAAACTGTCGTAAGTGCTTTGCAGGTTGTGGACTCGGGCCTCGAAGCGGCGGCTCTGAGCCTCCGTGCAGTGGACCGCGACGACCTGCTTCAGATTCTCCAAACCCTCCACCCGCACGGGGTTGACCCGCTCCATGTGCTTCACCAGACGGATGAAGCGGGAGGCGATCAAGGCCGCGTCGGAGCTGTGGTCCTCGCCGGACTCACCGCTGTGGTGTTCGACCACGTCCCGGGGCAGGCGGACCAGATCCCCGCCGGCGGGCAGGGAATCCATCCGGAGGACCCCGTCGGGCCAGGCCATGCCGACCTCCGACCAGGCCTCTTGGAGGGCCGCCAGGGTCCGAATGATCATCTCCCCGAGGCGCAGCGCTCCACTCCTAACCTGCGGCGCCAAAACGTCTTCTGACCAGTCCTGGTCGCAAGGGGCGTAGGTGGGCAGGCGAGAATCCAAGTGGATCAGGCTGCTCATCCCGACCGCCAGCCAGCGGCTGATGGCCACCAGTTCCCGGATCGGGAAGAAGCTCCGGTTCTCCCGGGCGCCGTAGTCGTCGAGGAAGGTCTCGAGGTCGGTGGTGCTCTGGTAGAGGTGGTAGAGCTGCCGCTGGCTCCACTGCTGGGCATTGAGCTCCAACAGGCCGTTGGCCAGCTTCAGGAAGTCCTGAGCCTGGCTGGCGAGGAGCGGCTTGAACTCCTCGACGGCGATTTCCTTTCTCGGTCGGCGCCGGTCGGTCCACGGGGAGGGGCGGTTCATAGCTTGAGGCCTACATTCCCCGGCATTCTACCCGGCGCCACCGGCGAGGGGGGCCGCGGCCCGGTCAGGGGCGGCCGAAAAACACCGATAGAGGGGCTCAAGACCCGCTCTGGGCCTCCGCTGAAGGGTCGAGGGAACGATTCCCCCCATGCCCGCGTCCCACTTTCTGGAGGAAAGAACCATCGCTTCCGATCGCTGCCTAGAAACCTATCTGAAGGACATCGACCAGGTGCCCTTGCTGACCGCGGAGGAGGAGGTCTCCCTCGGCCGCCGCGTGCAGAAGGGAGACGACAAGGCGCGCGAACACATGATCCGCGCCAACCTCCGGCTCGTGGTCAGCGTCGCCAAGCGCTTCACCGGCCGCGGCCTGACGCTGCCGGACCTGATCGCCGAAGGGAACCTCGGCCTGCTCAAGGCCATCGAGAAGTTCAACCCCGAGGCGGGCTTCCGCTTCTCGACCTACGCCACATGGTGGATCCAGCAGACCATCCGTCGGGCGCTGATCAACCAGGCGAAGACCGTGCGCGTTCCCTCCTACATGGTCGAGATCCTGACCAAGTGGCGCCGCGTCTCCAACGAGATGGAGAACTCGCTCGGCCGCAAGCCGACCGCGCAAGAGATCGCCGACCAGCTCGGCCTGTCGGCGGCCAACTTGCGGGTGGTGAAGCAGGCGCTCAACACCACATCGGGGGGCGGCACCGGCGACGAGCTGCTCAGCAACATCGCCGAGGACCACCCCGGCGTGGCGGCCGAGCGGCTGACGCCCGACGAGATCGCCTTGAAGAAGGACGCCCTGCGCACGCTGCGGGATATCCTGGAGTTGATCGATCAGCGCGAAGCCACCGTGCTCCGCATGCGCTACGGCATCGAAGGGGACAGCCCCGCGACCCTCGAGAAGATCGCCAAGGCGCTCGGCATCTCGCGCGAGCGCGTGCGCCAGGTCGAACGCGAAGCGCTCCGCAAGCTCCACGCCTACGTCGTCGAAGGTGTCCCGCCCGAACAGATCCTCCCGCACCTCGCCCGACGAAGGGGCAGCGGCCGACGGCCCGCTTGACCGGGCAGGCACGAGGACCCCGCGCCCTTCCTTGGAAGAGCGCGGGGTCTCCCTTTATGTCCACCTGCCCTTCTGCGTCTCGAAGTGCCGCTACTGCGACTTCAACTCCTGGGCGTGGAGCGGCCAAGACCTCGAGCGCCACGTCGACGCCGTGCTCCTCGAGGCCGAGCGACGCGCGGGCGGCCTCGCCCCGCAAACCGTCTTCATCGGCGGCGGCACGCCGTCGCTGCTGCCGCCGCCGACCCTCTCCCGGCTGCTGGACGGGCTGCACCAACGCACGGGCTTCCGCGACAGCGCCGTCGAGGTCAGCCTCGAGGCCAACCCCGAGTCGCTCGACCAGGCCACGGCGGCGGCGGCACGCGAGGGCGGCGTAGACCGCCTGTCGATCGGCGTCCAATCGCTGCGGCCGGAGGTGCTCGCCGCCTACGACCGGGTCCACGGCCCCGAGCAGGCGCTCGACGCCTTCGACTTGGCGCGGCGGGCCGGCTTCGCCCGGGTGAACCTCGACCTGATCTTCGCCTTCCCCGGCCAGGACCCGGCGCTCTGGGAGGAGGACCTGGCGCGGGCGCTCGCGCTCGGGCCGGAGCACTTGTCCTGTTACGAGCTCAGCTTCGAGCCCGGCACCGCGCTGACGAGGCTGCGCGACGCTGGCCGCTTCCGCGACGCCGACAGCCCGGAGCTCCGGCTCGAGCTCTTCGAACGCACCCGCCGACGCTGCGCCGCGGCCGGCCTGGAGCGCTACGAGGTCTCGAACTTCGCCCGCCCGGGGGAGGCTTGCCTCCACAACCTGGCGTACTGGCGCAACCTCGACTACCTCGGCCTGGGCGCCGGCGCCAGCTCGTGGGGGCGCGGCGAGCGCCGCCGCAACCTCGAGCGGCCGGAGGACTACGAGCGGGCGGTCTTCGAGGACCAGGACCCGGCCGGCGAGCGCGAGACCCCCGACCCTCGAACGGCCGCCTTCGACTGCCTGATGATGGGCCTGCGCCTCGAGCAGGAAGGCGTGTGCCTGCGCCGGGTGCGCCGGATCGCGGGCGCGGACCCGCGCGAGCTGTGGCGGCAGGAGATCGACCAGCTGCTCGCCGAAGGACTGCTCGAGCTGACCGGCGACCGCCTCCGCGCGACGCCGGCCGGCTTCGTCATCCTCGACAGCCTGCTCCAGCGCCTGCTGCCCGGCACGCCGGTATGATCCCGGTTGGTTCCAGCCCCACCGCGCACCGTGAAACCGAGATCGCACGCCTCCCGCTTGTTCCTGCGCGGCCTGGCGCTCGTCCTGCCCCTGATCCTGACGCTGTCGCTGCTGATCTGGGTCTGGCAGTTCCTGTCCGAGAAGGTCTTCACCCACGTCGACTCCTTCGTCCGCTGGGTCATCGAGCGCTTCGTGCTCTGGAGCTCGGAGGAGGAGCAGACCGCCGACATCAGCCAGCTGATCGAGGACCTCGTGCCGGAGCCCGTGCGCTTGGGGATCTCGGTCGCGGTCAGCGTGCTGCTGGTGCTCCTGGTCGGCTGGTGGTTCAGCGGCTTCCTCGGCCGGCGCGCGGTCCAGATCTTCGAGCGCTGGCTGGTCCGGCTGCCGCTGGTGAGCGCGATCTACCCGCACATCAAGCAGGTCGTCGACTTCTTCCTCGGCGGCGACGAGCGCCAGCTGCCCTTCGACCGCGTGGTGGCGCTGCCGTACCCGCGACAGGGCCTGTACTCGCTCGGCTTCCTCACCGGCGGCTCGTTGCGGAAGCTGAACCGCGCCACCGAGACCGACCTGGTCTCGGTCTTCATCCCGTCCTCGCCGATGCCGATGACCGGCTACACGCTGTTCGTGCCGCTGAGCGACCTGGTGATGATCGACATGACCGTCGACGAGGCGCTGCGCACGGTCGTCTCCGGCGGCGTCCTGATCCCGGCGGAGCACGCCGAGGACTTGGCGGAGAAGGTCGCCGCCGTCGCCAGCAACGGCAAGAACGAACTCCCCGAATCTGAATGAGCTTCTCCACCCGACTTTGGCGCGCCCTCGAGCAGAAGGGCACGCCGGCGATGGTCGGCCTCGACCCGCGGCCCGACCACTTCCCCGAGCCCTTCCGGGCCCGCGCCGCGGCCGGCGGCCGAGAGGCGGCGCAGGCGACCGTCGATTACCACCGCGCCCTGATCGACGTCGTCGCGCCGAAGGTCGGGATCGTCAAGCCGCAGTCGGCCTTCTTCGAACAGCTCGGGCCCGACGGTTTCGCCGCGCTCGCGGACGCCGCCGGGTACGCGCTCGAGCGCGGCCTGCTGGTGTTGATGGACGCCAAGCGAGGCGACATCGGCTCGACCAGCGAGGCCTACGCCGAGACCTTCTTGTCCGGCGCCGCCTTCCCTGGCTGCGACGCCCTGACCGTGAACCCCTACCTGGGCGAAGACGCCTGCCGCCCCTTCTTCGAGGCGGCGCGGCGTTACCAGGCCGGCCTGTTCGTGCTGGTGAAGACCTCCAACCCCGGCGCCGGCTTCTTCCAAGAGCACGGCGAGCCGCCGCTGGCCGACCGGGTGGCGCAGATGGTGCGCGAGTGGGGCGACCAGCTCCACGACGAGGACGGCTGGTCGTCGGTGGGCGCGGTGGTCGGCGCCACCCGGCCGGAGGAGCTCGCGCACTTCCGCGGCTTGATGCCGCGCGCGCCGATCCTGCTGCCGGGCTTCGGCTTCCAAGGCGGCTCCGCCGAAGGCCTGGACCACGCCTTCGACGACCGCGGCCGCGGCGCCGTGGTGAACGCCAGCCGCTCGATCCTCTGGGCGCACGAGCGCGAGGACCTGGCCGGCCAGCCGACCTGGGAGGCAAAGGTCGAGGCGGCGCTCGACGAGATGATCGAAGCCCTGGCGCCGCTGCACGCCGGCGCCGGCAAGGCGTCGTGAACGCGGTCGGCGGCGGGACCTTGGTGGTCCGCCACGCGCCCGCGCTGGCGGGCGGTCCGCTGCGGATCCTGAACGGCGCTCTGTCGGCCCTGGCCGAGGCCCGCCGACGCGGCGCGGGCTGGGCGGCCGAGCTGGTGCTGGACGAGGCCCTGCTCCAGCCCGACGACCGCAAGCTGCTGCTCCTCAACGCCCAAGGCAACCCGGTGAAGCTCGCCGGGCCGGAGAACGGCCGCTTCGACCCCGAAGGCCGAGAGGCCCTGGCGCGCGCGGCCGTCGACGCCATGCCGCCGACGGCCGAG